>JBBSQH010000043.1:0-35295 GCA_038258055.1 Actinomycetales bacterium | reverse complement strand
CTGGCCGGTCAGTCGTGGGGCGGCAACGTCGTCCTGACGGCCGCGGCGGCCGCGGCGGCCGTCGTCGCCCTGGCGCTGGTCGACGGCGGCTGGCTGCGGTTCGACCGGGACGAGCCCTTCGAGCGGCTCTGGAGCCGGCTCGCCCCGCCCACCTGGGACGGCACCACCTGGGACCAGCTCGTCGACCGGCTGACCGGGCTGCTGTCCGCCTGGGGCCCGCACGCGCTGCCCGCCGTGCTCGGCAACCTCACCACCGACGAGGACGGCACCGTCCGCAACGTGCTGCCCCGCGCCGCCCACGAGCAGATCCTGCGCTCGATGTACGACGCCGACCCGCGCGAGGCGTACCCGCTGGTCCAGGTCCCGGTGCTGCTGGCCCCGGCCGGGAGCGGCCCCGCGTCGGCCCTGGTCGACGAGGCCGCGACCTCGCTGCCCCGCGCCCGGGTACGGCGCTACGACGGCGCCCACCACGACCTGCACCTGCAGCACCCGGCGCGCCTGGCCGCCGACCTCCTCGACCTGCTGAGGACCGCAGGACCGCCCCTACCCGCACCCGACGACGTGGAGCACCGATGAGCCGACTGGTCGTCATGGGGTCCGGCGAGACCGCCCCCACCATGGTCCGCACCCACCGCGCGGTGCTGGCGGACACGTTCGCCGGCGACGCCCACGGCACGGCGCTGGTCCTGGACACCACGTTCGGGTTCCAGGACAACGCCGACGAGCTCGTGGGCAAGACGGTGCAGTACTTCCGGCAGAGCGTCGGGCACGAGGTGGACGTTGCCTCCTGGCGCCGGGCCGACCTGCCGACGGCGCAGGCCGAGCGCACCCTGGCCGAGCTGAGCCGGGCCCGCTGGCTGTTCGCCGGGCCCGGCAGCCCCACCTACGCGCTGCGCCAGTGGCGGGGCACGGGCGTCGCCGCCGCGATGAGCGACGTCACCAGCCGCGGCGGCACGCTGGTGGTCGGGTCGGCCGCGGCCTGCACGATCGGCGCCCACGCGGTGCCGGTGTACGAGATCTACAAGGCCGGGGCGGACCTGCACTGGGCCGACGGCCTGGACGTCCTGGGCGCCGTCACCGGGGTGCGGGCCGCGCTGGTCCCTCACTTCGACAACGCCGAGGGCGGCAGCTACGACACGCGGTACTGCTACCTGGGGGCCACCCGGCTCGCGGCCATGGAGCAGCTGCTGCCCGACGACGTCGGGGTGCTGGGGGTCGACGAGCACACCGCCCTGCTCGTGGACACCGCCGCCGGCACCGCGACCGTGGCCGGCAACGGCGTGGTGACGCTTCGGTACCGGGACCGCTCGGTCGAGCTCGAGGGCGGGCGGACGGTCGAGCTGGGCTGGCTCGCCGACGTCGTGTCGGGGCGCGGGGACGCCGAGCCCGGCGCCGCTCCCCCGGTCCCTGCTCAGGCCCCGTCCGACGCGGTGCCCGCCTCGGGTCCCGCTGGTGCGGTGGTGGACGACACGGCGGACGGCGCCCCCGGAGCCACGGCCGCCCCCACGTCGCTGCGCCAGGCGGTCGAGGTCGAGCGCGAGCGGTTCGACCGCGCCATGCAGACCTCCGACGTCGAGGCCGCGGTCGCGGCGACGCTCGCGGCCGAGCAGGCGATGCAGGAGTGGTCGGGCGACATGCTGCAGAGCGACGACCATGACCACGCCCGGCGGGTGCTGCGGGCCATGGTCGTCCGGCTCGGCGAGCTCGCCGTCACCGGCGCCGCCGACCCGCGCGACGTGGTCGGCGGGTACGTCGAGCTGCTGCTGGAGCTGCGGACCCAGGCCCGCGCGGCCAAGGACTTCGCCACCAGCGACCGGGTCCGTGACGCCCTGGCCGCCCTGGGCGTGGAGGTCCGCGACGCCCCGGACGGCGCGACCTGGGTGATGACGGAGCCTGCCTCATGAGCGACCACGTCGCCCTCCCCCGTCACGTCCGGCTGCAGGCTCACGGCCTGACCGCCCGGGTGGACCCGCTCGGCGCAGCGCTGGCCCACCTGGACGCCGACGGGCGCGACCTCGTCCTCGGCTACCCCGACGGCTCACCACGTCCGGCGTTCGCCGGGTCCGTCCTCGTCCCCTGGCCCAACCGGCTGGGTGGCGGCACGTACACCGTCGACGGCGTCACCTACCGGACACCGACCGACGACCCGGACCACGACAACGCCCTCCACGGCCTGGTCGACGACGTGGTCGCCGACGTCGTCGACGCCCAGGCCGACCGGGTGCGTCTGCGCGCGGTGCTCCCTGCCCACGACGGCTACCCGTCCGACCTGGTCGTCACCGTGGACTACGCCCTCGAGCCCGGACGTCTGGTCGCCGACGTCCACGTGGTCAACACCGGGGCCCGCACGGCGCCGTACGGCGTGGGCACCCACCCCTACCTGGTCGCAGGTGACGGCCCGGTCGACTCCTGGACGCTGCGCCTGGACGCGGCCGAGGTCGCCGAGCTGGACGCCGCGAGCCTGCCCACCGGCGACCTCGACCCCGTCGACGGGACCCTGCTCGACCTGCGCGAGCCCCGACCGCTCGCCGGTCTGGAGCTGGACCACCTGCTGACCGACGTCACCCCCGGGCCCGACGGCGTCGTCGTCGCCGAGCTCCGCGACGGCCACGGCCACGGGGCGGCCATCAGCGCCGACGCGTCGTGGGCCCGGTGGTGGCAGGTGTTCACCTCCGACACCGTCCCCGGGGACCGGTTCCGCGCCGGGGTCGCCGTGGAGCCGATGTCCTGCCCCGGAGACGCGTTCCGGTCGGGTACCGACCTGGTGCTGCTCGCCCCGGGTGACGAGCACGCGGTCCGATGGTCCATCAGCCCGCTCGTCCCGTAGCGACGCAGGTCGTCAGGGACGGGCCGAGACCCGCTCATCACGCTGATGGGTGCCGAGGGCAGTGGGCCCTGACCGTCGCGGGTGACACCCCGGCGGGACGCAGGCGCCGGAGGCCGGGCCGTCGGCGCCGGGACATCGGACTCAGACGTCCCAGGTCACGCCCGTCGCCTGCTCGCTCAGGGCCCACAGCCGCTGCCCGGCCTGCGGGTCGCGCATCCGGCGCTCCGGGCGCCGCACGACCGGAGCGCCGTGGGTGCCCAGGAGCGGGGCCACCATCTGCCCGGACGTGACCGCCGGGTCGAGCACCGCCCGCAGCAGGGGCAGCACGCCGTGGTGCACGGGCATCCCCTGCGAGCGCACCGTGGCGGAGAAGAACCGGGCCGCGAGCCCGCCCTGCTCGCGGGCGCTGCGGTGCTGCAGGTCGGTGTGGGTGAAGCCGGGGTGCGCGAGGACGCTCGCCACCGTCCCCGCGGCGCGCCGGATCCGCCGGTCCAGCTCGACCGCGGTGACGGCGCACGCGGTCTTCGAGCGCGCGTAGGCGGTCCACGGGTCGTAGCGGGGCGGGTCCAGGTCGGCGGGACCGGGCACGGCACCGGTGTGACGGACGACGCTGGTGACCTGCAGCACCCGGGCTCCGACCGTGTCCCGCAGCCCGGGCCAGAGCCGGGCCAGCAGGGCGAAGTGGCCCAGGTGGTTGGTGCCCAGCTGCAGCTCGAACCCGTCCGCCGTCCAGGCCCGCGGCACGGCCATGATCCCTGCGTTGGCCAGCACCAGGTCCAGGCGCGGGTGCTCGGCCAGGGTCCGTTCCGCGAACTGCCGGACCGACGCGAGCGAGGCGACGTCCAGCAGGGACAGCTCGGCCGAGGCGCCAGGGGTACGGGCGTGGACCTGCTTCAGGGCCCGCTCCCCGCGCCCGGCGTCCCGGCAGGAGAGGACGACGTGGGCCCCCGCGGCGCTCAGCTGGACGGCGGCCTCCAGGCCCAGCCCGGAGCTGGCGCCGGTGACCACCGCCACCCGACCGTGCTGCGGTGGGGCGTCGGCCAGGGTCCACGTCACGACACGGGCCCGCCCGGCACGGTCCCGACCGTGGCTGCGCCGTCGGGCGTCACGTCCCCGGGCGTCACGGCCTCGGCCGTCACGTCCCCGGGCGTCACGGGTGCGGTGGTGACGTCCCCCGCCCCGGCGGCCACCCCCTCGCCGTCGCCCGCGTACGCCACCACGACCGGCGCATGGTCGCTGAACCGTGCGTCGTAGGTCGCGGCCCGGTCGACGTTCGACCACACGGCGCGGGCCGCGAGGGCCTCGGTGACGACGTGCAGGTCGATCCGCCAGCCCGTGTCGGTGTCGAACGCCTGACCGCGCCACGACCACCAGGAGTAGGGCCCGTCGACGTCCCCGGCCAGCCGGCGGCAGACGTCCACCCAGCCCGCCGCGAACCAGCTGTCCAGCACCGCCCGCTCCTCGGGCAGGAACCCGGCCTTGTTCCGGTTGCCCTTCCAGTTCTTGATGTCGCGCTCGGTGTGCCCGATGTTCAGGTCGCCGGCCAGCAGCACGGGCGGACCCCCGGCGGCCTCCGCGGCTCGTAGCTCGCCCATCCGCAGGCTCGCCGCGGCCAGGAACCGGACCTTGGACACCTGCTTGTCGGTGCCCGCCTCGCCGGAGTGGACGTAGACGCTCACCATGCGGACGGCGTCGGCCCCCTCGCCGACCGTCGCCTCGACCCACCGCCCGTCGGTCTCGAAGCCCGGCAGGGTGAGGACGACGTCACGCAGCGGCGTACGGGCGGCGACGGCCACCCCGGAGCGGCCCTTCTGGGCGCAGACGGCCTCCACCACGTGCCAGCCCTCGCCCAGGTGCTCCGCCACCATCTCGGCGTCGGCCCGCACCTCCTGCAGCAGCAGGACGTCCGGACGACGCTCCTCCAGCCACGAGGGCATCCCTCGGCGGTGGGCCGCACGGACCCCGTTGACGTTGACGCTCGCGACGACCAGCACGAGTCACCACCCTAGGGTTGTCCTATGACCGTCGCGGACGACGCCCTGGCCCTGACCGACGACCTGGTGCGCCTGCGCCACGCGCTGCACCGGCACCCGGAGATCGGGCTGCACCTGCCCCGCACCCAGCAGACGATCCTGGAGGCCCTGGCCGGCCTGGACCTGGAGATCAGGACCGGCGACGCGCTGTCCAGCGTGACGGCGGTGCTGCGAGGCGGCGGCACCCCCGGTCGCAGCGGCCCCGGCGCCCACCCCGGCCAGCGCCCCGTGGTCCTGCTGCGGGCCGACATGGACGCCCTGCCGGTGACGGAGGAGCTCGACGTCCCCTACCGCAGCGAGGTCGACGGCGTCATGCACGCCTGCGGTCACGACCTGCACGTCACGTCGCTGGTCGGCGCCGCGCACCTGCTGTCGGCGCAGCGGGACTCCCTGCCCGGGGACGTCGTGCTGATGTTCCAGCCGGGCGAGGAGGGCTTCGACGGCGCGGGCCACATGATCGCCGAGGGCGTGCTGGACGCCGCCGGTCGCCGGGCCGACGCGGCCTACGCCCTGCACGTGATGTCCGGGCTCGCCCCGCGCGGCCAGGTCGCGTCGCGCCCCGGCCCGCTGCTGGCCGCCAGCGACGGGCTGTTCGTCACCCTGCACGGACGGGGCGGGCACGGCTCGGCCCCGCACAACGCGGCCGACCCGGTCCCGGCGATCGGCGAGATCGTGCTGGGCGCCCAGGCCGTGGCCGGGCGCACGGTCGGCCCGTTCGAGACCGGCCTGGTCACGTTCGGCAAGGTCGAGGCCGGGACGCGACGCAACATCATCCCCGCGACCGCCTACGCCGAGGCCACGATCCGCACGGTCGACCCGGCGGTCCGCGAGAAGCTCCGCGACGCCCTGGTCCGCTACTGCGAGGGCGTGGCGGCGGCCCACGGCCTCACCGCGGAGGTCCGGTTCGAGCCCGAGTACCCGGTGACGGTGAACGACGCGTCCGAGCACGCGTTCGTCGAGCGGACCCTGGGCGAGCTGTTCGGCGCCGGCCGGATCACGCGGATGCCCGACCCGATCGCCGGGGCCGAGGACTTCAGCCGCGTCATCGCCGAGGTGCCCGGCGTCATGGTGTTCCTGGGCGCCGCGCTGGAGGGCCGGGACTGGCAGACCGCCCCGGACAACCACTCGGCGCTGGCCGGCTTCGACGACTCGGTGCTGCCCGACGGCGCCGCGCTGCTCGCCCACCTCGCCGAGCGCCGCCTGGACCAGCTCGCCCGCTGAGGCGGAGGTCGGCCGGAGACGGCGTACCGACCAGCGACAAAGGGCGGGCCCAGGACGGCCAACGGTCGCCGAGACCCCGTCCTGTGTCGCTGGTCGGTACACGCCGCGGCCCGGGACGGCCGCGCAGACCCGACGGGTCAGGCGACGGCGCGCTCGGCCATGTCGACGACGTTGGCCAGCAGCATGGCGCGGGTCATCGGCCCGACCCCACCGGGCATCGGCGCGAGCCACCCGGCGACCTCGCGCACGCCCGGGTCGACGTCGCCGACCAGGCGCGCCTTGCCGGTCTCGGGGTCGACGACGCGGGTGACCCCGACGTCGAGCACGGCCGCCCCCGGCTTGACCCAGTCGGCCTTGATCGTCCCGGCCGCACCCGCGGCCGCGACCACGACGTCGGCCCGGCGGACCGCGGCGGCCAGGTCCCGGGTCCGGGTGTGGGTCAGCGTCACCGTGGCGTCGACACCCCGGCGGGTCAGCAGCAGCCCGATCGGCCGGCCCACGGTCACCCCGCGACCGACCACGCAGACCTCCGCCCCGGACAGCGGCACGCCGTAGCGGCCCAGCAGCTCGACGATGCCGCGCGGGGTGCACGGCAGCGGCGAGGTGATGTCGCCGGACACCTGCAGCACGAGCCGACCCAGGTTGGTGGGGTGCAGCCCGTCGGCGTCGCGGTCGGGGTCCACGGCCTCGAGCACGGCCTGCTGGTCGATGCCCGCCGGCAGGGGCAGCTGGACGATGTAGCCGGTGCACGCCGGGTCGGCGTTGAGCCGGGCGACCGCGGCCAGCACGTCGGCCTGCGACGCGTCGGCGGGCAGGTCCTCGCGGATGGACGTGATGCCGACCTCGGCGCAGTCGCGGTGCTTGCCGGCGACGTAGGACGCCGAGCCCGGGTCCTCCCCCACCAGCAGGGTGCCCAGCCCGGGCACCACCCCGCGCGCGCGCAGCGCGGTGACGCGCTGGGTGAGCTCGGAGCGGATCGTCGCCGCGGTGGCCTTGCCGTCCAGGACCTGCGCGGTCACGCGACGGAGCCGTCGGAGAAGCTGCCGACGGAGGAGTACAGCGGGAAGCGCTCGGTGAGCACGTCCACCCGCGCGCGCAGCGCCGCGACGTCCGAGGCGGGGTCGAACGCGCCCGCGACGATGTCGGCGACCTCGGTGAACTCGGCGTCGTCGAAGCCGCGGGTGGCCAGCGCCGGGGTGCCGAGCCGGACACCGGAGGTGACCATCGGCGGGCGCGGGTCGAACGGCACGGCGTTGCGGTTGGCCGTGATCCCGGCCTCGTGCAGCCGGTCCTCGGCCTGCCGGCCGTCGAGCTCGCTGCTGCGCAGGTCCGCCAGCACCAGGTGCACGTCGGTGCCGCCCGTCACCACGTCGACGCCGGTGGCCTTGGCGTCGTCGGCCAGCAGCCGGTCGGCCAGGATCGACGCGCCGCGCAGGGTCCGCTCCTGCTTCTCCTTGAACTCCGGCGTCATGGCCAGCTTGAACGCGACGGCCTTGGCCGCGATGACGTGCATCAGCGGACCGCCCTGCTGACCCGGGAACACACCCGAGTCGATCTTCTTGGCCAGCTCCTGCTTGCACAGGATGATGCCGGCGCGCGGGCCGGTCAGGGTCTTGTGGGTCGTCGAGGTGACCACGTCGGCGTAGGGCACCGGCGAGGGGTGCACGCCCGCGGCGACCAGGCCGGCGAAGTGGGCCATGTCGACCAGCAGGTACGCACCGACCTCGTCGGCGATGGCGCGGAACGCCGCGAAGTCCAGGTGCCGGGGGTAGGCCGACCAGCCCGCGATGATCATCTTCGGCCGGCGCTCCAGGGCCACGGCCCGGACCTGGTCCATGTCGATGCGGTGGTCGGTCTCGGACACGCCGTAGCTGGCCGCGTCGTAGAGCATGCCGGAGAAGTTGAGCCGCATGCCGTGGGTCAGGTGGCCGCCGTGGGCCAGGTCGAGGCCGAGGATCGTGTCGCCGGGGGTCAGCAGCTTCTGCAGCACCGCGGCGTTGGCGCTGGCGCCGGAGTGGGGCTGCACGTTGGCGTGCTCGGCGCCGAACAGCTGCTTGGCGCGCTCGCGGGCGAGCTCCTCGGCGATGTCGACCTGCTCGCAGCCGCCGTAGTACCGCTTGCCGGGGTAGCCCTCGGCGTACTTGTTGGTCAGGACGCTGCCCTGGGCCTGGAGCACGGCGCGAGGCGCGAAGTTCTCGCTCGCGATCATCTCCAGCGTGCCGCGCTGGCGGTCCGCCTCGCCGTCGAGGACGGCCGCGATCTCGGGGTCGACCTCGGACAGCGGGGCGTCGGTCAGGTGGGCGCTGGTGAGGGAGGGAGCTGCGGTGTCGGTCATGGGGGTCTCCACAGACGTCAGGTCGGTCCCTGGGCCCAGGCGAACGACCCAGCAGGCTGCCTACCGCTTCCCGGGGGTGACCCCCTGAACGCCAGTCACGGTGGCACGAGACTAGCAACCGGACGCCGCGGTGGCTGCCGCCGCCCCCGCGTACGCTGCCACCCCGTGAGCCTCCCGACCGGCCCCGCTGCGGCGCCCTCCTCCCCGACCGCGGACGCCCCGCACTACGTGCTGACGCTGTCGTGCCCGGACCGGCCCGGGATCGTGCACGCGGTGACCGGCGCGCTGCTGCGCCACCAGGCCAACGTCACCGAGTCCCAGCAGTTCGGCGACCCCGACACGAGGCTGTTCTTCCTGCGGGTCCAGTTCACCTGCCCGGCGGCGCCGGACCGGCTCGACGCGGCCCTGCGCGGGGCGGCGGCGGAGTTCGACTTCGACTGGCAGCTGCACCCGATCACCGACCCGACCCGGACGCTGATCATGGTCAGCCGGGCCGGGCACTGCCTCAACGACCTGCTGTTCCGCCAGCGGGCCGGCCGGCTGCCGATCGACCCGGTCGCCGTGGTCGGCAACCACCGCGACCTGGAGGGTCTGGCCGACTTCTACCAGGTGCCGTTCCACCACGTACCGGTCGCCCCCGGCGACCCGGACGCGAAGGCCGCCGCCGAGGACACCCTGCTCGGCCTGGTGTCCGAGCTCGACGTCGAGCTGGTCGTGCTGGCCCGCTACATGCAGGTGCTGAGCCCGCGTGCGTGCCAGGCCCTGGCGGGGCGGGCCATCAACATCCACCACTCGTTCCTGCCCAGCTTCGCGGGCGCCCGGCCCTACCACCAGGCCCACACCCGCGGGGTCAAGCTGATCGGCGCCACCGCCCACTACGTCACCGCCGACCTGGACGAGGGCCCGATCATCGAGCAGGACGTGGAGCGCGTCGACCACTCCCACGCCGCGGACGACCTGGTCGGGCTGGGCCAGGACGTCGAGTGCCGGGCCCTGGCCCGGGCGGTCCGCTGGCACGCCGAGCGACGGGTGCTCGTCGACCGGAACCGGACTGTCGTCTTCCGCTGACGACCCTCGGCCGACCACGGCCACCACCCGGCCGGCCACGCCTCATCCGCCCCGGACGAGGCGTCGAAGCCCGACGAGCCACGACCGTCCGCCCATGACGAACAAGCTCGGGGCCGAGGTGCTCGGCACGTTCTGGCTGGTCCTGGGTGGGTGCGGCACGGCCGTGATCGCCGGCGGGGACGTCGGCTACCAGGGTGTCGCCCTCGCGTTCGGCCTCGCCGTGCTGACGGCGGCGTACGCGGTCGGCCACCTGTCCGGGGGCCACTTCAACCCGGCGGTGACGCTCGGCGTCACGGTCGCCGGCCGCTTCGCCTGGCGGGACGTGCCGGCGTACGTGGCCGCGCAGCTGGTCGGCGCGGTGCTGGGCGCGACGGTGACCTTCGCCATCGTGTCCGGCCAGGACGACTTCGACCGGGCCACCGGGTTCGCGGCCAACGGCTACGCGGAGGCGTCACCGGGCGGGTACGGGCTGCTGGCCGCGCTGGTGGCCGAGGTGGCCCTGACGGCGGTGTTCCTGTACGTGATCCTGGGGGCCCACCGACACCCGGGCCCCCAAGGGGTTCGCACCGCTGGCCATCGGTCTCGCGCTGACCCTGATCCACCTGGTCTCGATCCCGGTCACCAACACCTCGGTCAACCCGGCCCGGTCGTTCAGCCAGGCGGTGTTCTCCGGCGGCGTCGCGCTGGAGCAGCTGTGGCTGTTCGTGCTCGCGCCCCTGGCCGGGGCGGCGGTGGCCGGGCTCAGCTACGGGGTGCTGCTCGGTCGTCAGGTCGACCCGGCCCCGCTCCAGGAGTCGCAGCAGGGCTGAGCCCGAGCTGCTCGACGACCCGGGCGGCGATCACGTCGGGCGGGTCCGCCACGTCGAACTCCGCCCCCGCCTCGTCGGCCTCGAGAGGTTCGAGCGTCTTCAGCTGCGACTCCAGCATCGACGGTGGCATGAAGTGCTTGCGGCTCTCCATCCGGGCCAGGATCAGGGCGGGGTCGCCGACCAGGTGCACGAAGAACGTCCCCGGCGCGTCGGCGGTCAGCATGTTGCGGTAGCTGCGCCGCAGCGCCGAGCACGTCATCACCGTGGACAGGCCCTCGGTCTGCTGGACCCCGGTCCAGTCCGCCAGGGCCTGCAGCCACGGAGCCCGGTCCTGGTCCGTCAGCGGGTGGCCGGCCGCCATCTTCTCGACGTTGCGCCGCGGGTGCAGCGAGTCCCCCTCGAGGAACTCCCAGCCCAGCAACGCCTCCAGCTGCAGCGCGATGGTGGTCTTGCCCGTCCCGGACACCCCCATCACGACGAGGTGGACGGGGGCGTCCGGTTGCACGCCGTGGTTGACGTCCGTCACCTCAGATCACCACCCAGACGGCGAAGGCGATGACGAACGCGGTGGTGCCGAGCGTGGTCTCCATGACCGTCCAGGTCTTCAGGGTGGTCTTCTCGTCCATCCCGAAGAACCGGCTGACCAGCCAGAAGCCGGAGTCGTTGACGTGCGACAGCACCGTCGCGCCGGCCGCGATGGCCATGACGATCAGGGACAGGTGCAGGGACGACAGGCCGTCGGTCGACTCGACCGCAGGGGCGATCAGACCGGCGGCGGTCGTCAGCGCGACCGTGGCCGAGCCCTGGGCCACCCGCAGCGCGGTGGCGATGAGAAACGCGGCCACGATGATCGGCAGACCCAGGTCGGACAGCGACTCCGACAGCGCCGCCCCGATGCCGCTGGTGCGCAGCACCCCACCGAACATGCCGCCGGCACCCGTGATGAGGATGATCGAGCAGATCGGGCCGAGGGAGTCGTTGAGGAGGGTCTCGACGTCACCCCAGCTGCGGCCCTGCCGGCGGCCGAGGACCACGATGGCGACCAGCAGCGTGATGAGCAGCGCCACGGGGGTCTGACCCAGCAGCACCAGGACCTGGGCCCACGTCTGCTCGGAGTCGAGGACCCCGGCGGTGCCGAGCGTGGTGACCGCGGTGTTGAGCCCGATCAGGACCAGCGGGAGCAGCAGGATGCCGAGGACGGTGCCGAACGTGGGCAGGTCCTGCGTCGTGCCGGTCTCCTGCCGGGTGGCGGTCGCGGTCGCGGTGCCGCCACCGCTGCCGTCGCGCCCCTCGTCGGGGGACCCGGTGCCGTCGGACACGGCAGCGCCACCCATGACGGCCGGCGTCGGGATGTAGAACTTGTGGCCGGCCCACTGCGAGTAGAGGTACACGCCGATGTACCAGGACGGGACCGCGACGAGCAGCCCGACGAACAGCGTCAGGCCGATGTTGGCGCCGAGCAGCTCGGAGGCGGCGACCGGGCCCGGGTGCGGCGGGACGAAGGCGTGCATCGCCGCGAACGCGCCGGCGGCGGGCAGTGCGTACAGCAGCAGCGAGCCGCCGAAGCGGCGGGCGACTGTGAGGATGATCGGCAGGAACACCACGAGGCCGGCGTCGAAGAAGATCGGGAAGCCGAAGATCAACGACGCGACGCCGATGGCCAGCGGCGCACGCTTCTCGCCGAACCGGGCCACCAGGGTGTCGGCGAGCACCTGAGCACCGCCCGTCACCTCGAGCAGCCGTCCGATCATCACGCCGAACCCGACCAGCAGCGCCACCGAGGCCAGCGTGCTGCCGAACCCGCTGAGCAGCGCCGCCGGGATGTCCGCGAACGGGATGCCGGTGACGAGTGCCGTCAGCAGGCTCACCAGCACCAGGGCGATGAACGCGTGGAGCTTGAGCCGGATGACCAGGAACAGCAGGAGCGCGACCGCACCCGCCGCGATGAGGAGCAGGACGGGCCCGGAGTAGACCGGTTCGATCGGATCCATCCCCACACCGTGGTCCTACCGGCGGGCCGGGGCAAGTCTCGCCCCGGCCCGGCGCCGGGTCAGAACCCGCAGACCGCCAGCGCCTGCCGCAGCAGCGTGCCCTGACCGTTGCTCATCTCGGCCTGCAGGCCTGCATCGGCCGCCTCCTCCGGGGTGACCCAGGTCAGCTGCAGGGCGTCCTGCTGCGGGTGGCAGTCACCCTCGACCGGCACGACGTAGGCCAGCGACACCGCGTGCTGGCGCGGGTCGTGGAACGGCGTCACGCCCGGGACGGGGAAGTACTCCGCCACCGTGAACGGCTGCGGGTGGGCCGGCAGCTTGGGCAGCGCCAGCGGGCCGAGGTCCTTCTCGAGGTGGCGCAGCAGCGCACCCCGGACCCGCTCGTGGTGCAGCACCCGGCCCGACACCAGGGCACGGCTGATCTCGCCCGCACCGGTCGCCCGCAGCAGCAGGCCGAACGCGGTGACCGTACCCGTCTCGTCCACCCGCACCGGGAGCGCGTCGACGTAGAGGATCGGCATCCGCTCCCGGGCGGAGTCGAGCTCCTCGCGGCTGAGCCAGCGGCTGCCCGCCTCGGTCACGTAGTCCGTCATGGTGCTGCCTCCATCGTCCGGTCCTGGTCCCGCCGACGGCCCGTCACCAGCGAGGGGTGGCGGGCCGTCGACGACGAGCGGGTGCTTGCGGTGGCGCGGGTGCGGGGACCTCAGCCGAGCTTCGCGGCGAGGTTGGTGTCGAGCGCCGCGAGGAACTCCTCGGTGCTCAGGTACGGCTGGTCCTTGCTGATCAGCAGGGCGAGGTCCTTGGTCATCTGGCCGCTCTCGCCGGTCTCGACGACGACCTGCTCCAGCGCCTCGGCGAAGCCGACGACCTCGGGCGTGCCGTCGAGCTTGCCGCGGTGGGCCAGGCCCCGGGTCCAGGCGAAGATCGAGGCGATCGGGTTGGTCGAGGTGGGCTTGCCCTGCTGGTGCTGGCGGTAGTGGCGCGTCACGGTGCCGTGCGCGGCCTCGGCCTCCATGGTCCGGCCGTCGGGCGTCATCAGGACGCTGGTCATCAGACCGAGCGAGCCGAAGCCCTGGGCGACGGTGTCGGACTGCACGTCGCCGTCGTAGTTCTTGCAGGCCCAGACGTAGCCGCCCTCCCACTTCATCGCCGCGGCGACCATGTCGTCGATCAGGCGGTGCTCGTAGGTCAGGCCGGCCGCGTCGAAGTCGGCCTTGAACTCGTTCTGGTAGACGTCCTCGAAGATGTCCTTGAAGGCACCGTCGTACGCCTTGAGGATCGTGTTCTTGGTGGACAGGTAGACCGGGTAGCCACGGTTGAGGCCGTAGGCCAGCGACGCGCGGGCGAAGTCCTCGATCGACTTGTTGAAGTTGTACATCCCCATGGCGACGCCGCCGTCCTCGGGGAAGTTCACGACCTCGTGCTCGATCGGCGCGGAGCCGTCGGCCGGGGTGTAGGTCAGGGTCAGCGTGCCAGGGCCGGGGACCTTGAAGTTGGTCGCCTTGTACTGGTCGCCATGAGCGTGACGGCCGATGATGATCGGCTTGGTCCAGCCCGGCACCAGGCGCGGGATGTTGCTGATGATGATGGGCTCGCGGAACACGACCCCGCCGAGGATGTTGCGGATCGTGCCGTTGGGCGAGACCCACATCTTCTTGAGGCCGAACTCCTCCACCCGGGCCTCGTCCGGCGTGATGGTGGCGCACTTGACGCCGACGCCGTGCTCCTGGATGGCGCGGGCGGCGTCGACCGTGATCTGGTCGTCGGTCGCGTCGCGGCTCTCGATGCCCAGGTCGAAGTACCTGAGGTCGACGTCGAGGTAGGGGTGGATCAGGCGGTCCTTGATGAACTGCCAGATGATCCGCGTCATCTCGTCGCCGTCGAGCTCGACGACGGGCCCGTTGACCTTGATCTTCGCCATTGGTGGATGCATCTCCTCATCGGGTGGGTTGCGTGAGGAGCCTAACGAACCCCACGACCGCCCGGAGCCGCCCGCACCCGGCGCAGCCGCTAGCGTCGCGGGGGAGACTTCCGCACCGCTGCCCTGCACCCGACTCGTCGAGGAGATCGTCGTGACCACCCCCGCCAGCACCTCCCCCGTGACCGTCGCCGTGACGGGCGCCGCCGGCCAGATCGGCTACAGCCTGCTGTTCCGCATCGCCAGCGGCGCGATGCTCGGCCCCGACACCCCCGTCAAGCTGCGCCTGCTCGAGATCACCCCGGCGCTGGGCGCGGCGCAGGGCGTGGCGATGGAGCTGGACGACTGCGCGTTCCCGCTGCTGCAGGGCATCGAGATCAGCGACGACCCGACCGTGGCCTTCGACGGCGCCCAGGTGGCCCTGCTCGTCGGGTCCCGTCCCCGCACCAAGGGCATGGAGCGCGGCGACCTGCTGAGCGCCAACGGCGCCATCTTCACCGGTCAGGGCAAGGCGCTGAACGACCACGCCGCCGACGACCTCAAGGTCCTGGTGGTGGGCAACCCGGCCAACACCAACGCCCTGATCGCCATGAACAACGCCCCCGACGTGCCGCGCGAGCGCTTCACCGCCATGACGCGGCTGGACCACAACCGCGCCCTGGCCCAGCTGTCGGCCAAGGTGGCGGCCCCGGTGACCGACATCCGCCACATGACCATCTGGGGCAACCACTCCGCCACGCAGTACCCCGACCTGTTCCGCGCCGAGGTCGGCGGAAGGGTCGCGGCCGAGGTCGTCGACGACCAGGCCTGGCTCGAGGGCACCTTCATCCCGACCGTGCAGAAGCGCGGCGCGGCCATCATCGAGGCCCGCGGCTCGTCCTCGGCCGCCAGCGCCGCCAGCGCCGCCATCGACCACGTCCGCGACTGGGTGCACGGCACTCCCGCCGCCGACTGGACCTCGATGGCCGTGCCGAGCGACGGCTCCTACGGCGTCCCGGACGGGCTCATCTCGTCCTTCCCGGTCACCTGCTCCGGCGGTTCGTACTCGATCGTCCAGGGCCTCGAGCTCGACGACTTCAGCCGCGCCCGGATCGACGCCAGCGTCGCCGAGCTCGCCGAGGAGCGCGACGCCGTAGCCGGCATGGGCCTCCTGGGCACCTGACCCACCCGCCCACGGACCGCCGCAACGGCACCCTGCGTCGATCTACCCGACGCAGAGTGCCGTTGCGTCGGAACAGGTCCGACGCAGAGTGCCGTTGCGTCGGAACGCCGCCCCAGGCCGTCAGACGGCCGTCCTCGAAGCCACGCGCGGGCTCGGGCAGCGACGAGAGTGCCCTGATGACGGCGACACGCCGCCGAGGGCGGTCACGAGGACCCGCTCAGCGGGCTCAGGAGCGGGTGAGTCGCCACTCGGCGCCGCCGGGGTCGTCGGCGACGACACCGACGGTCGTCCCGGCCGGCACCACCGTGGCCCCCTGCCCGGACCGCAGCGCCGAGCAGGCGTCCACGGCCGACGTGGGCAGGTCCACCGCCGCGACCACCTCCTCGCCCGCCAGCGCCACCAGCGCGGCGGCGGTGTCGTCGTCCGGGTGGGCCCAGCGCGTCAGGTCGACCCCCACCTGCTCCGAGGCGACGTCGGCGGGCTCGTAGGGGCACAGCACGACCACCGTCTCGGCGTCCGGCCCACCGACCGTCCGGGCCAGGTCGAGCGTTTCGGTCGACTCCCCCGCCCCGGCCACCGCCCGCTGGACCGCGCGCCCGGTCGAGGCGCCGTCCGCACCGCACCCGCTCACCAGGGCGACCAGCAGAGCAGCGACGAGCCAAGCAGCGGCGAGCGGCGCACCCCGTCCCGCACCCGGCCCGCCGGCCCGCACCCCTTCCGGTGCCGACCGCACATCGACGCGGCTGGGCCGCGAGACCGTCACGGGCCGGGGACGTCAGTGGGCGAAGTGGCGGACGCCGGTGAGGTACATCGTGGCGCCGGCGGCCTCGACCGCGGCGACGACCTCGGCGTCGCGGACCGACCCGCCCGGTTGGACGACCGCGCGGACCCCGGCGTCGAGCAGCACCTGGACGCCGTCGGCGAACGGGAAGAACGCGTCCGAGGCGGCGACCGAGCCGCGGGCCCGGTCGTCGCCCGCCCGGGTGACCGCGAGCCGGCAGGAGTCGACCCGGTTGACCTGCCCCATGCCGATGCCGACCGAGGCGCTGTCCTTCGCGAGCAGGATGGCGTTGGACTTGACCGCGCGGACCGCGCGCCAGGCGAAGGCCGCCTCTTCGAGCCCGGCCTCGTCCAGCTCCGGGCCTGCGGCCAGCGTCCAGCCGGTCGGGTCGTCGCCGGCCGCGTCGACCTCGTCGACCTGCTGCACCAGCAGCCCGCCGTCGATGCGTCGCCACTCCTGGCCTGTCCCGCCGGGGGCGGGCACGACGAGCAGGCGGACGTTCTTCTTGGCCGTCAGCACCTCGAGCGCGTCGGGGTCGAAGGCCGGGGCGGCGACGACCTCGGTGAACACCTCGGCCAGCTGCTCGGCCATCGCGCGGGTGACCGGACGGTTGGCGGCCACGACGCCGCCGAACGCGCTCACCGGGTCGCAGGCGTGGGCACGGGCGTGGGCGTCAGCGATCGCGTCCGTGCTGCCCGACGGGCCGACGGCCGGTCCGGTCACCGCGATGCCGCAGGGGTTGGCGTGCTTGATGATCGCGACGGCCGGCGCGGCGTGGTCGTAGGCGGCGTGCACGGCCGCGTCGGTGTCGACGAAGTTGTTGTGCGACATGGCCTTGCCGTGCAGCTGCTCGGCCCCGGCCAGACCCCCGACCTCACCACCGGTCGCGTAGACGGCAGCCTGCTGGTGGGGGTTCTCGCCGTAGCGGAGCCCGGCGACCAGCGTCCCGACCATCCCCGTGAAGGCGGGGGCCACCCGGGCCGGCGCGCTGCCCGGCTCGGCCGCCGCGGCGGCCACGACGTCCTGGGCGGCCGCGACCTGCTCGGCGAACCAGGTCGCCACGGCCACGTCGTAGGCGGCGGTGTGCGCGAACGCGTCGGCGGCGAGCCGGGTGCGCTCGGCCAGGGTGAACCCGCCGGCCTCGACCGCGGCCACGACCTCGTCGTAGCGGGCCGGGTCGACGACGACCGCGACGCTCGGGTGGTTCTTGGCCGAGGACCGGACCATGGCCGGGCCGCCGATGTCGATCTGCTCGACGACCTCGTCCGGCGCCGCGCCCGACGCGACGGTCGCCGCGAACGGGTAGAGGTTGACCACGACCAGGTCGAACAGGTCGATCCCCAGCTCGGCGACCTGGGTCACGTGCTCCGGCTTGCGGCGGTCCGCCAGCAGACCGGCGTGCACGCCGGGGTGCAGCGTCTTCACCCGGCCGTCGAGGCACTCGGGGAACCCGGTGACCTGCTCGACACCCGTCACCGGCACACCGGCCGCAGCGACCCGCGCGGCGGTCGACCCGGTGGAGACGATCTCGACGCCGGCGGCGTGCAGGCGGGCGGCGAGGTCCTCCAGCCCGGTCTTGTCGTAGACGCTGACGAGAGCGCGACGGACGGGGCGGCGGCCCGCCTCGGACAGGGAGGTCTGCTGGGTCACGGCCCGAGCCTATCGACGCGGCGCGGCGTCCCCGTCCGCGGTGGACGGCCACCAGGACGCGTGCCGGCCCGTCACGGTCGTGCCGTCGGCCAGCAGCCCCGCGCACACCTGGACCAGCAGCTCGCGCTCGACGACCTTGATGCGCTCGTGCAGCGTGGCCTCGTCGTCGTCGGGGTGCACGTCGACGGACCGCTGGGCCAGGACGGGCCCGGTGTCGGTGCCCTCGTCGACCAGGTGGACCGTGCAGCCGGTGACCCTGACGCCGTAGGCGAGCGCGTCCCGCACGGCGTGGGCGCCCGCGAAGGACGGCAGCAGGGCGGGGTGGGTGTTGACGATCCGCTGCGGGAACGCGGCCAGCACCGCCGGCCCGAGGATCCGCATGAAACCGGCGCTCACCACCCAGTCCGGGCGGAGCCCGACCAGCCGCTCGGCCAGCGCGACGTCCCAGGCCGCGCGGTCCGCGAAGTCCCGAGGGGCCACGGTGACGGCGTCGAGCCCTGCGTCGGCGGCCCGGTCCAGCGCGGCGCACGGCCGGTCGGTCACGAGGGCGACCAGCTCGGCCGGCACCGTCCCGGCGGCCACGGCGTCGGCCAGCGTGGAGAACAGGCTTCCGGTGCCCGAGGCGAGCACGACGAGACGGGGCACGGCGCCAGGGTAGACGGGACGAGGGTGCGCCTCCGCCCACGGCGTCTGCGACCATCGTCGCGTGGCGACGGACGGCGGCAGCGGCAGCACGACGAGTGTCGCGAGCACCCTGAACCAGCCGCACGTCCGGCTGGCCCTCGAGATGTTCCTCCTCCTGCTGGCAGCCGAGCTGACGCGGACCCTGCCCCTGCCGTGGCGGCTGGCCGGTCTGGTCTTCTCGGTGCTGGCCCTGGTGCAGGGCGCCCGGGCGCTGCGGGCGGTCCGGGCCCACCGCAAGGGCAACCACGGCGGCCTTCCCCCCGGGCCCACGGGCGGCGTGCTCGTGCTGGTGGGCTTCGTGGTCGCCGTCGTGCTCACAGTGGTCCAGCTGGTCATGCTGGCCGCCTACCCCCTGGTCCAGGACCAGGAGTCCTGCCGGGACCGGGCGCTCACCCGGACGGCGCTCGACCGCTGCGACGACGAGCTCTTCGACCGCATCGAGCAGCTGGGCGTCAGCGTTCCCGGGAGCTGATCGCCCCGACCGCTCGAGCTCCTGCGGCCCGCACACCGGCCGCGCCCGCGACGCCCGCGCGACGCAGGTCGGACCGGCGTCGCCCGATCGGTCGGCCCGACAGCAGGTGCAGGGCGGCCCCCACCAGCAGGCCCCCGACCAGCACCTCGGCGGTGACGGCGGCGACCACGAGCAGCAGGTCCGGACCCAGCGGCGCCCAGGGCCCGAGCGCGCCCGAGGACAACCGCACCAGGGCGGCCACGACGATGCCCACCAGGGCCGCGACCGCGACGGCGTCGGCGAGCCGGTCGGTGAGCGTGGCCCCGCGGCTGCTGGGGTGCCGGTGGGTGTGCCACCCCGCCAGCGCACCCGCCAGCACCACGAGCAGCGGCCCCAGGTACGCCCACAGCGGGAACGGCCCCGGCGTCGGCAGGGCCGCCAGCAGCGGGACCGCGGGGACGTCGACCACCGTGGACCCGGACAGCGTGACGACGCCGTCGGAGAACCGGGTGCCCGGCCCCGCCAGGACCGCGCCCGACCACACGGTGGCCCCGGGCAGGTAGGCGACCTGCCCCAGCAGCAGCAGGAGGCCGCCGACCGCGCCGGGGGCCAGCGCGCCGTGCACACCGGCCACCGTGGGCAGGTCGAGCAGCAGCCCGACGGCCAGCAGCACCGCCCCGGCCAGCAGCCAGGCCGTCAGGGCGACGCCCGCGGCGGGGACCACGCGCCGCAGCTGGACGGCCACCACGTGGGGCAGTCGGTCGGTCAGGGACCCGCCGTGGACCGTCAGGACCCCGGTCCCGGCGCCCAGCAGGGCCAGGACGGCCGCCCCGACGGCGCTCGCGGTCGGCACCGGGGCCACCGCCTCGGTGTCCACGGCCCAGGCGAGGCCCCAGGCGGCCGCCGCGTACACGGCGGCCACCGCCAGGCAGAGCAGCAGCGACCGGACCGGGCTGCAGCGTCGGGCCGTGCGCCGGCCGGCGCGCCAGGCCAGCGCCGCCGCCAGCAGGGACAGCCCGAGCGGGGCCAGGGACACCGTGCCCGGGACCAGGGTCGGCGGGTCGGCCGGCGAGGTGGACGAGAGGACCTCGCTGACGACCGCCAGCTCGCCCAGGTGGGCCAGCAGCCAGACGTCGGCGCCGAGCCTGACCGCCTGCCACCACGACGTCCCGGACGAGGCGTCGGTCGCCCAGCCGAGCACCACCAGGCCCACGCAGACCAGGAGCCCGACGGCCACGGCGCCCACCGCGTGCGACACCGCCAGCCGCACGTCGGCGAACGCGGTGGTCCAGGGTCCACGGTGGACCTCGGGCCGCGCCGGGCGCGGGGCCGGACGGGGGCCGGAGGCGGTCGTCGGCCCGCTGCGGCGGGAGGCGGTGGTGCTGCGCGGTCGGCCTGCGGAACCGGGTCGGGTTCGGTCGGTGCGGACGCCACTCACCGCACCATGGTCGCGGGCCGACGCCCGCGGCGGCCGAGCGACACGCGACGACACCGGGGCGATCCTCCGGACCCGACCGGCCCGGGGACGACGACGGCCGGGTCCGACCCCGTGCAGGTCGGACCCGGCCGGGCCGGTCGGCGGTGTCAGCCGGCGGTGATGATCTCCCGCATCAGGCGGGCGGTCTCGCTCGGGGTGCGACCGACGCGGACGCCGACCGCCTCCAGCGCCTCGGCCTTGGCGGCCGCGGTGCCGGCGGAGCCGGACACGATGGCGCCGGCGTGGCCCATGGTCTTGCCCTCGGGCGCGGTGAACCCGGCGACGTAGCCGACGACCGGCTTGGTCACGTGGTCCTTGATGTAGGCCGCCGCACGCTCCTCCGCGTCACCGCCGATCTCGCCGATCATGACGATTGCCTTGGTGTCGGGGTCGGCCTCGAACGCCTCGAGGCAGTCGATGTGCGTGGTGCCGATGACGGGGTCGCCACCGATGCCGACGCAGGTCGTGAAGCCGAGGTCCCGCAGCTCGTACATCATCTGGTAGGTCAGCGTGCCGGACTTGCTGACCAGGCCGATGGGGCCGGCCTGCGTGATGTCGGCGGGGATGATGCCCGCGTTGGCCAGCCCGGGGCTGATGAGGCCGGGGCAGTTGGGGCCGATGAGCCGGGTCGTGCCCGAGTCGGCGGCCAGCTGGTAGAACTCCGCGGAGTCCTTGACCGGCACGCCCTCGGTGATGACGACGGCGAGCGGGATCTGCGCCTCGACGGCCTCGACGACCGCACCGCGGGTGAACTTGGCCGGGACGAAGATGACGGTCGTGTCGGCGCCGGTGGCCGCCATCGCGTCGGAGACGCTGTCGAAGACCGGCAGCTGCACCGGCGAACCGTCCGCCCCGGTGAAGTCGACGCTCTGGCCGCCCTTGCCGGGGGTGACCCCACCGACGACGGCAGTGCCGGAGGCCAGCATCCGCTGGGTGTGCTTGCGCCCCTCGGAGCCGGTCATGCCCTGCACGACGACCTTGGAAGAACCTGTCAGGAAGATTGCCACGTCGTGCCCTCTCAGCCAGCTGCCAGCTCGGCGGCGCGGTCTGCCGCGCCGTCCATCGTGTCGACCTGCTCGACACCGTCCAGCGCGGCCTCGGTCAGGATCGACCGGCCGAGCTCGGCGTTGTTGCCGTCCAGGCGCACCACCAACGGCTTGGTGACGTGCTCGCCGCGCGAGGCCAGCAGCTCGAACGCGCTGACGATGCCGTTGGCAACCGCGTCGCAGGACGTGATGCCGCCGAAGACGTTGACGAAGACGCTGTTGACCTGGGCGTCGGAGATGATGATCTCCAGCCCGTTGGCCATCACCTCGGCCGAGGCGCCGCCGCCGATGTCGAGGAAGTTGGCGGGCTTGACTCCGCCGTGCTTCTCGCCGGCCTGGGCGACCACGTCGAGGGTGCTCATGACCAGACCGGCGCCGTTGCCGATGATGCCGACCGAGCCGTCGAGCTTGACGTAGTTCAGGCCCTTGGACTTGGCGGCCTGCTCCAGCGGGTCCTCGGCGGAGGAGTCCACCAGCTCGGCGTGGGCGGCCTGCCGGAAGTCGGCGTTCTCGTCCAGCGTCACCTTGCCGTCCAGGGCCAGCACCTCGCCGGCGCCCGTGGACACCAGCGGGTTGACCTCGACGAGGGTGGCGTCCTCCTCGACCAGCACGGTCCACAGCTTCTGCAGGACGCCGGCGACCTTCTCGGCCAGCTCCCCGGTGAAGCCGCCCGCCGCGGCGATCTCGGCGGCCTTGGCCTCGTCGACCCCCTTCAACGCGTCGACCGCGACCCGGCCCAGCGCCTCGGGGCGCTCGACGGCGAGGGTCTCGATCTCGACACCGCCCTCCTTGCTGGCCATGGCCAGCCAGGTGCGGTTGGAGCGGTCGAGCAGGAAGGAGACGTAGTACTCCTCGGCGATGTCCGCACCCTGGGCGATCATCACGCGGTGGACCGTGTGGCCCTTGATGTCCATGCCGAGGATCGCGCGGGCGTGGGCCTCGGCCTCGTCGGCGGTCTTCGCGACCTTGACGCCACCGGCCTTGCCGCGGCCGCCGACCTTGACCTGGGCCTTGACGACGACCACCCCGCCGATGCGCTCGGCCGCAGCCCGCGCCTCCTCGGGCGTGGTGGCCACCTCGCCGGCCAGCACGGGTACGCCGTGCTTCTCGAACATGTCGCGCGCCTGGTATTCGTACAGGTCCACGTCTGGTTCACGTCCTCTGGGTCGTCGACGTCGGGGGGCGGTCCGGGCGCGACGTAGCGCCGTGACCGCGCGTGGCAACCCTATCGCCGGTTGCGACGGTCCCCGCGCGCCCGCCGGTGCCGGCGGCGAGACGGTCCTCACACCCCTCCCCGGCCTCCGAGGGGCCACGGAGGGCCGGCGCGGCGGTCTAGTCTCGAGGGGTGGACGACGTGGCAGAGACGGCACGCGACCAGGCACCCGAGCAGGGCCGGTCAGCAGCACCCGAGCAGCAGCGACCCCCCGTGCGGGTGGTGATCGCCAAGCCGGGCCTGGACGGGCACGACCGCGGCGCCAAGGTCGTGGCCCGGGCGCTGCGGGACTCCGGCGTCGAGGTCGTCTACACCGGGCTGCACCAGACCCCCGAGCAGATCGTGTCGGCCGTGGTCCAGGAGGACGCCGACGCCGTGGGCCTGTCGGTCCTGTCCGGGGCCCACATGACGCTGTTCCCCAAGGTGATCGCCCTGCTCAAGGACGCCGGCGCCGACGACGTGGTCGTGTTCGGCGGCGGCATCATCCCCGAGGACGACATCCCGCTGCTCAAGGAGCAGGGCGTGGCCATGGTGTTCACGCCCGGCACGACGATGGCCAGCATCGTGGAGTGGGTCCGCGAGAACGTCTGAGTCGCGGGTCGGGTCAGAGCTTCTCCACCGGGGCGTAGCGCAGCAGCAGCCGCTTCTCCCCGAGCCCGCGGAAGTCGATCGTCGCCACGGCCTTGTCGCCCTCGCCCGAGACGGTGACGACCGACCCGAGCCCGAACGAGTCGTGGCTCACCCGGTCCCCCGGCTCGAGCTTGACCACCTCACGGTTGCCGGTGCTGCGGGTGCCGGGACGCATCGCCAGACGGGCCATCGCCGGGGTCAGAGCCCGGCCGGTGCTGTACGCCTCGGAGCCGGACCTCACACCCATCCCCGCGGCGTCAACGGCCGAGGCGTCGCGCTTCCACTCGACGAGCTCCTTCGGGATCTCGTCGAGGAACCGGCTGGCCGGGAAGTACTGCGGCTGGCCCCAGGCGCTGCGGACCCCGGCCCGGGACAGGTACAGCCGCTCCCGGGCGCGGGTGATGCCCACGTAGGCCAGTCGCCGCTCCTCGGCGATGCCGGCCGGGTCGTCGAGGGAGCGCATGTGGGGGAAGGTCCCGTCCTCCATCCCGGTCAGGAACACGATCGGGAACTCCAGCCCCTTGGCCGTGTGCAGCGTCATCAGGGTGACCTGGCCGGCGTCGGCCGGGCCCATCGGCTCGCCGTCCTCGCCCTCGGGCCGGTCGGGGATGGCGTCGGAGTCCGCGACCAGCGACGTCCGCTCCAGGAACTCCGCCAGGCTGCCGTCGGGGTTGGCCACGTCGTACTCCTGGGCGACGCCGAGCAGCTCCGACAGGTTGTCCAGGCGCCCCTCGTCCTGCGGGTCGGCGCTGCCGCGCAGCTCGGTCAGGTAGCCCGAGCGGTCCAGCACCGCCGCCAGCACGGCCTCGACGCTGGCGCCGGACTCCACCACGGTGCGCAGCTCGTCCATCATCTCGGTGAACGCCTTCACGGCGTTGAACGACCGCGCGGCCAGGCCCGGCACGTCGTCCAGCTGGGCCAGCGCGGCGCCGAAGCTGATCCGGCGACCGTCGGCGTAGCCGGCGACCAGAGCCTCGGCCCGGTCGCCGATGCCCCGCTTGGGCACGTTCATGATGCGGCGCAGGTTGACGGAGTCGTCCGGGTTGGCCAGGGCCCGCAGGTAGGCCATCGCGTCCTTGATCTCGCGGCGCTCGTAGAACCGGGTGCCACCGACGACGACATACGGCACGCCGGTGCGGACCAGGACCTCCTCGACCGCACGGGACTGGTTGTTGGTCCGGTAGAACACGGCCACGTCGCCGTAGGAGGCGCCGTGGGAGTCCCGCAACCGGTCGATCTCCTCCACGACGAAGGCGGCCTCGTCGTGCTCGGAGTCCGCGACGTAGCCGACGATCTTCTCCCCCGGTCCGGACGCGGTCCAGAGCCGCTTCTCCTTGCGGTTGGGGTTGCGCGCGATCACGGCGTTGGCCGCGTCCAGGACCGTCTGGGTGGAGCGGTAGTTCTGCTCCAGCAGCACGACGTGGGCGTCGGGGTAGTCCGCCTCGAACTCCTCGATGTTGCGGATGGTCGCGCCCCGGAACGCGTAGACGGACTGGTCGGCGTCACCGACCACCGTCAGCTCGCTGGGCCCGACCGGCGGGGCGGACCCGGTCGGCCCGGAGGGCCTCGCGGCCTCCGCGTCGGCCAGCTCGCGGTCGGTGCCGGGCAGCTCCTTCTCGTAACCGCCCACCAGCTCGCGCACCAGCGTGTACTGGGCGTGGTTGGTGTCCTGGTACTCGTCGACCAGCACGTGGCGGAACCGGCGGCGGTAGTGCTCGGCGACCTCCGGGAAGGTCTGGAACAGGTGGACGACCTGCATGATCAGGTCGTCGAAGTCCAGGGCGTGCGCCTCGCGCAGGCGACGGGTGTACCCCCGGTAGACGTCCAGCAGGACCAGCTCGTCGGCCGTGCCGTCGGACACCGTGGCGGCGTAGTCGTCCGGGTCGAGCAGGTCGTTCTTGAGGGTGGAGATGCGCGAGGCCAGCGCCCGGGCCGGGTACTTCTTGGGGTCCAGGTCGAGGTCGCGGACCGTGATGCCCACCAGGCGCTGGGAGTCGGCCGCGTCGTAGATCGAGAACTGCGACCTCAGCCCGAGCCGCTTGGACTCGTAGCGCAGGATCCGCACGGCGGCGGAGTGGAACGTCGACACCCACATCGAGCTCGCGCGCGGGCCGACGAGCGCCTCGACCCGTTCGCGCATCTCGGCCGCGGCCTTGTTGGTGAACGTGATGGCCAGGACCTCGCCCGGGCGGACGCCGCGCGCGCCCAGCAGGTGCGCGATCCGGTACGTGAGCACCCGGGTCTTGCCGGAGCCCGCGCCGGCCACGACCAGCAAAGGCGACCCGGCGTGGGTGACCGCCTCGCGCTGCGCGGGGTTGAGGTCCGCCAGGAGCTGGTCGATGTCCGCGACCCCGCCGGGGGCCGGGTGCCGCTGGCGGACCCCGCCGAGGACGGGGACCTGGGGCAGGTCGTCGAAGAGGGTGCTCATGCTCGCTCGATCCTACGGCGACCGGACGGGCCCGGACGCCTCACCCACAGGCCGGTCACCGGCTCCTCGGCTGCCGCACGACCGTGGCCTCAGGTCGTCGCCACGCCCGGCAGGCCCGGCAGCACCTCCGTGGCCAGCAGGTCCAGGTGGTCGAGGTCGTCCAGGTCGTTGTGCTGCAGCATGAACCTCCTCGCCCCGGCGCGGGCGTACGCCTGCAGCCGGTCGACGACCTCGTGCGGGCGTCCGACCGGGAAGCCGGCCCGGCGCCACCCGGCCGGGTCGTCGGGCAGGGACGCGAAGGTTCGACGGTGACCGGCGACCCGGTCGGCGACCTCGGCGTCGTCCCGACCGACGGCCACCGGGACCATCACCGACCGGACCACCTCGGCCGGGTCCCGACCCTGGGCCCGGCACGCCTCGTCCAGGGCCGCGGACCGCTCGGCGAACCCGTCGACGCCCAGGTAGGAGCAGTTCCACTCGCTGGCGTGCCGGGCGACCACCTGCAGGGTCCGCGGTCCCTTCCCGCCCATCACCAGGTCCGGCCCGGCGCCACCCCACCGCGCGCGGACGACCCCGGCCGCGGCGTCCAGCAGCCGCAGGCGTTCGGGGTACCGCGGGTAGGGCAGGTCGAACCGGTGGTGCTCCTCGGCGTACCAGCCGGCGCCCATCCCCACGTCCAGACGACCACCGGACAGGGCGTCCACGTCCCGGGCCTGCATCGCGAACAGCTCGGGGTGGTGCCAGGTCACGGGCGACACGAGCGGGCCGAACCGCAGCCGGGAGGTCCGCAGGGCCAACGCGGTCAGCGACGGCCACAGCGACAGGACCTCGCGCCCGGTGTCTCCCTCGATGCCGGTCAGGTGGTCGGAGCGGTGCAGCGAGGCGAACCCGAGCCGCTCGGCGGCCTCGGCCAGGCGGAGCAGGCGCGACCAGGTCAGGCCCTCCTGCCCCTCGATCATCAGGCCTACCTGGGTCATGGGTCCTCGTCCGGTCTCGTCGCTGGGCCCAGGGGGCCGGGTACACCTACCCTGGTGGAAGTTGAACCCGTGACTACCACAGGAGCCCTGCCGTGCCGAAGCCCGACACCGAGATCGAGCGTGCCCTGGCGGTGGCCGCGCACCCCGACGACATCGACTTCGGCTGCGCGGGCACGGTCGCCACGTGGGTCGACGCCGGGGTCGAGGTCACCTACCTGCTGATCACCAGGGGGGATCAGGGCGGCTTCGACGACACCCCCCGCGAGCAGATGGCGTCGTTGCGCGAGGCCGAGCAACGTGAGGCCGCCAAGGCGGTGGGCGTGACCGACGTCCGGTTCCTCGACGGGTACCGCGACGGCTGGGTGGAGCCGACGCGCGAGCTGGAGCGGGACATCGCCCGCGTCATCCGCCAGGTCCGGCCGCAGCGCATGATCATCCAGTCGCCCGAGCGCAACTACCAGCGCCTGCCGGCCTCGCACTCCGACCACCTGGCCGCCGGCGAGGCCGCGATCCGCGCCATCTACCCGACGGCCCGCAACCCGTTCGCCTGGCCGGAGATGCTGGCCGACGAGGGCCTCGAGCCGTGGATCGTCAACGAGGTGTTCATCGCCGGGCACCCGGCAGCGGACCACGCGGTCGACGTGACCGACACCTTCGAGCGCAAGCTGGCCGCGCTGCGCGCGCACCGGAGCCAGACCTCGCACATGGACGACCTGGAGGCCCTGCTGCGCGACTGGGGCAGCCGCAACGCGGTCCTGGGCGGGCTGGCCGACGGGCGCCTCGCCGAGACCTACCTGGTGTCCGAGCTCAGCTGAGACCGCTCAGTCCTGGGCCCGGCCACGGTCTCCCCAGCACGACCGGCCGCCGGCGCCGGTCCCCACACGGGTGAGGTGAGCGCCGTGGCGGCACGTCTGGGTCAGGTCGTGATGTCCGGGCTGTCGTTCGGGGAGTCGCCCCGGTGGCACGGCGGGTCGCTGTACGTGTCGGACTGGGGTGCCGGCGAGGTCCGGCGGCTGGCCGGGGACGGTGACGTGGACGTGGTCGCCCGGTGCGACTCGTTCCCCCTGTGCATCGACCTGGACGCCGACGGCCGGTTGTTCGTGGTGTCGTCGGCGACCGGGCAGCTGCTGCGGCAGGGGGCCGACGGCTCCCTCGTGGTGCACGCCGAGCTGGCCGAGGCCGGTCGACCGCCGTGGAACGAGGTCCTGGTGGCCCCTGACGGGACGGCCTGGGTCGACGCGATCGGCTTCGACCTCGGCGCCGAGGACCCGCGCCCGGGCTTCGTCGCGACGGTGTCCCCCGACGGCCGGACGACGCGGGTCGCCGACGGTCTGATGTTCCCCAACGGCATGGCGCTGCTCGACGAGGGTGCGACGCTGGTGGTGGCCGAGTCCTACGGCCACCGCCTCACGGCGTTCGACGTGGGCCCGGCCGGGTCCCTGCTGCGGCGTCGGGTGTGGGCCGACCTGGGCGAGGGGACGCCCGACGGCATCTGCGCCGACGCCGACGGGGCCCTCTGGTACGCCGACGTGCCCGCCCGGCGGTGCGTCCGGGTGCGGGAGGGCGGGGAGGTGCTGGACGTTGTCGAGCTCGACCGCGGCTGCTTCTCGTGCGTGCTGGGTGGCCCGGACGGCCGGACCCTGTTCGTGGTCACGCAGGACTGGGGCGAGCCGAGCAGCGGCGAGAGCGGCGCCGTGGTGGCCGTCCGGGTCGAGGTCCCGGGTCTGCGGGCGCCCGGCCCGGACCAGCCGCTCAGCCGAGGAAGCGGTCGCTCCGCAGCACGGCGACGCCCACGTTGACCACGGCCAGGCCGCCGATCAGGTGCAGCAGGCCCTTGGGGATGGCGTCCTTGCCCCGGTTCACCCAGACCAGCACGGCGATCACCAGGGCCACGACCAGCTTGACGGTGATCTTGGCGTTGTCGATGTTGTCGCCGTCGTACAACGGGTAGCTGAGGCCGACCAGCAGCAGGCCGGTCACCAGGGAGACCAGCGAGCCGAGGACCATCGCGGTCAGGATGCGCGGTTGCCGCAGCGCGACCATCCAGCCCCCGACCACCCCCGCCATGCCGATGAGGTGCAGGACCACGATGACGCCGTAGAGGATGGCCATGGCCCCACCCTACGAGCGGTGATCAGCCGGTCACGGCAGGCACGGCCGAGGGCCAGCCGCCCAGGTCGGGCCCCTTCGGCACGATCCCGGTCGGGTTGATCTGGTGGTGGGTGACGTAGTAGTGCCGCTTGATGTGGTCGAAGTCGACCGTGCTCCCCCAGCCGGGCCGGCCGTACAGCTCGCGGGCGTAGCGCCACAGGTTCGGCATCTCGGTCAGCCTGTTCCGGTTGGTCTTGAAGTGGCCGTGGTAGGCCGCGTCGAAGCGGACCAGCGTGGTGAACAGCCGGACGTCCACCTCGGTCGGCTCCTCGCCCATCAGGAACCGCGACGACCCGAGCCGCGCCTCGAGCTCGTCGAGGCGGGCGAACAACCGGTCGTAGGCCTGCTCGTAGGCGTCCTGCTCGACGGCGAAGCCGCAGCGGTACACCCCGTTGTTGACGTCGGCGTAGATGTCGTCGATCAGCGGCTGCATGTCGGCGCGCAGGTGCTCGGGCCACAGGTCGGGCGCCCCGGGCCGGTGGTGGGCCGACCACTCGGTCGACAGGTCGAGCGTGATCTGCGGGTAGTCGTTGGTGACGACGTGCCCGGTCAGGGTGTCGACGACGCAGGGCACGGTGAACCGGCCCGAGAACTCCGGGTCGGTCGCCAGGTAGGCCTGCGACAGGTACTCGATGCCCAGCACGGGGTCGCGGTGGCCGTCGTCCAGCCAGAACCGCCAGCCGGCCTCGTCACGGATCGGGTCCACCACCGCGAGCGAGATCGCGTCCTGCAGGCCGAGCAGGCCACGGACGACCAGCGCCCGGTGCGCCCACGGGCAGGCCAGGCAGACGACGAGGCGGTAGCGGCCGGCCTCGACCGGCCAGCGACCGTGGGCGTCGGGACCCTCACCGGGGGCGGAGGTGCTGTCGAGGCTGATCCGGCCGGTGAAGTGGTTGGTCTGCCGGGTCCACTCCCCCTTGGGCGAGGTCTCGCTGCCGAACTGGGCGGCCGTGGTCGCGGGTGTGGTCACGCCCCGATGCTACGAGCGAGCGGGTGGTCCAGCAGGGTGAGGGCGTCCCGGACGAGCGAGCCCACCCCCAGGTCCGCCACCTGCGCGACCGGCACCCAGCCGACCTCGGCGGTGGACCCGCCGACCTCGACCACCCGGGGTTCGTCCGGGCTGACGTCCACCCGGTGGATCAGGCGGACGCCGTGGAAGTCCTCCAGCAGACCCGTCGGGGCGCGTCCCGTGAAGTGGGTGCTGCTGAGCCCGAGCAAGGTCTCAGACGTCACCAGCAGCCCGGTCTCCTCGTGCATCTCGCGGTGCAGCCCCGCCTCGGTGGTCTCGCCGTGGTCGAGGCCACCGCCGGGCAGGGTCCAGCGCTGGTCGCCGCCGACGTGGTCGGCCAGCCGCGTCAGCAGCAGCTCCTCGCGGGGTCCGGTGCCGCGCAGCGCGACCCCGTAGACGCCGATCCGCAGCCGTGGGACCGCCCCCTCGGGGCCCGGGTTCACGGCCGCGGGGTCGGCCCCACCCACGCCGGACAAGGGCTGCAGCGAGCCGAGGTCGGGGTGGAGCTGACCCAAGGGGGCCGGGGGCAGGCCGAGCGCGCGGGCGACGTAGGGCGCCAGCGGCAGCTCCCCGGCCCGCTCGGGCGCCACGACCCGCAGCTGCTCCGACGACCCGTCCGGCTCCGGCCGCAGGCGACCGCCGACCACGGTGACGTCGTAGACGCACCGCACCGTGTGGACCTGGACGCCCCGGTGGGGCAGGTCGAGCACGTCGGTGAGGACTTCGGCCAGCCGGTCGACGCGCACCTGCAGGCCGGTCTCCTCGGCCACCTCGCGGACCACGGCGTCGTCGGGGTGCTCGCCGTGGTCGACGCCGCCGCCGGGCAGGAACCACCGCCCGGCCAGGTCGGAGCGCCGCGACGCCTCGACCAGGACGACGTCGGCCCCCGGCCCCGGCCGGACGCGCGCGTAGGCCGCCAGCCGCTGCACCGGCCTCACGTGGCGCCGGTGCCCGCCGCCTCGCGCTCGGCCAGGGCCGCCCGGACGTCGGCGCTGACGCGACGCTCGGCGTAGAAGGACAGGAACGGCACGGTGCCGGCCAGCAGCACGCCCAGCGTGGTGAGCGGGCGCCACTTGCGGCGGCTCGCCAGGTCGATGCCGGTGGCCAGGTAGACCATGTAGCCGAAGCCGTGGATCGGGCTGACCGTCCTCGACACCACGTCGGTCCGGTAGCCGAACAGGTCGGTGTACCGCAGCAGGATGCCGATGGTCAGCAGGATCAGGAACACCCCCACGACCCAGGCGACGACGCGGAACCTCAGCAGGGCCGACCTCACGTGGTGCTCCTCTCGGTGGGGCGGGGGTGGGGCAGGGGCTGGTCCTCGGGCTGGTCCTGACCGCCGGGCTCGGCGTCGGCGCCGTCCGCGGCGGCCCGGCGGGCGACGTCGTCACGCAGCATCCGCCACCACAGCAGGACGGCGAAGGCGGCGAAGACGTACCACTGCGCCGAGTACGCGAGGTTGCGCCAGTCCCGCGACCGGGTCTGCTCCTCGGGCGGGGCGGGGAGCAGGGTCGGTGCGGTCCCGGCGCTCTGCTGCGTCGCTCCCGCGTCGGCTCCGTCGGGCTCCGCGGCCAGGACGACGAACCCGGGGACGAGCTCCTCGGGCCAGCGGTTGGCCAGGTCGGCGGTGGACAGCAGCCCCACGACGCCCTCGGGCTGGACCACGTCGACGGGGATGTCCAGCGGCTCGGACTGCTGGACCCAGCCGAGCAGGACGACGGGGCCCTCGACCGGGGGTACGTCGGCCGCGGTGGTGCCCTCGGGGACCCAGCCCCGCACGACCGGGACGAGCCCGGTGCCGTCGGACAGCGCGACAGCCGTGGTCACCCAGACCCCGGCGGCGCCGTCGAGCTCGCGGTCGGCGACCAGCAGGGTGCGTGCCGGCGCCCACGTCCCCTCGACCCGGACCAGCTCGCCGGACGCCTCGTCCGGGACGAGGGCGCCGTCGCCGGCGGTCCGGGCGACCGAGGTCACCTCGGGCCGGGACGCGGGCTCGACCTGCTCGAGGTCGACGACCTGACGCTCCGCGGTCGGGACGCTGCGCTCCCACTGCCAGGTGCCGAGCATGGCCATGGTGATCACCGCCGCGACGAGCAGGACGGTGGAGGCCGCCCAGCGCCACGTGAGGAGGGTCCTGACCACCGTCCCAGCGTACGGACCCGGGGACGGTCCTCCTCCCGGGCCCCTCAGGCCGCCATCAGCAGCGACAGCACCGCGGTGTCGACGTCCTGGGACGGGTCGACGCCGCGCAGGCTGAGCAGCCGGGTGACCGTGCCGTCCGGCTCGGCCTCGACCCACGCCGCCCGGTGCTCCAGGCCCAGGTGGGGCGCGCCGGGCAGCAGCACGCACCCGCTGGCCACGCCGTCGACCTCGGGGGTCGTCGAGGGGGTCTCGCTGGGCGGGTGGAGCAGGAGGAGCGCGACGGGCGGCTCCTGGGGTCGGCTCGACGTGGCCCGGGGGTCCAGCGCGCGGCCGACCAGGCGGACCAGACCGACCGCGTCGGGCACCCCGTCCCCGTCGGGCCGCGTCTCGGTGGCGCTGAACAGGGAGGTGGTGGGGAGCAGGCCGGGCGTCGTCGCGACCCGGACGGCCAGCGTCAGCAGCTGCACCCACTCCCGGGTGCTGTCGGGCCAGCGGCCGGACACGAGGAACCCGGCCAGGCCCTCGCCCGCGCGGTGCAGCGGGGCGACGCCGACCGAGCGGATGTCGTCGGGCCGTTCCTGTCGTGGGTCCATGACACCTCCCGTGGCGCGGGGACCGTGCGGGTCCCGTGAGAGCGACAGCGTGCGGTCATGATCGGCTGGCACACAAGATCCCTTGAGTGCCAGCCGGTCCCTCGCGCTCGAGTGCCCTCAGCCGCCGCGCAGGTCCAGCAGCCGGTGCCCGTGCACCACCGCGTCGCTCAGGTTGAGCACGAGGACCATCGCGACCCGACGGTCGAGGGTGTCGACGAGCACGTGCACCCACCGCCCGCCCCGCATGGCGTAGGCCTTGGGCACCCCGAGCTCAGCCGGTGGGTGGCCCTGCCACTCCTCCGCCGGCAGCGCGTCGACGTAGCCCTCGACCAGCACCCACATGTCGTCCGCGACGCCGCAGGGACGAGGGCGGGGACTCACGGTCGCCTGGAGCTCCCCCTCGGTCAGCCGTCGCACCGCGCGACGGTACTGCTCGCCCGCGGCCCGACCCGCCGCGCCCCGGCGGTCCCGACCCGCCGCTCCCGACCCGCCGCGCCCCGGCGGTCCGCACCGAGCTCGTCGAAGCCGTGTACCGCCCAGCGACGCAGGAGGGACGTGAGCGCCCGGTCCGCCGTCGAACCCCGGTCCTGCGTCGCTGGTCCGTACAGCTACTCCCACTCGATGGTGCCCGGCGGCTTGCTCGTGACGTCGAGGACCACGCGGTTGACCTCGCGGACCTCGTTGGTGATCCGGGTCGACACCTTCTGCAGCACGTCGTAGGGCAACCGCGTCCAGTCCGCCGTCATGGCGTCCTCGCTGCTGACGGGACGCAGCACGACCGGGTGGCCGTACGTTCGACCGTCGCCCTGCACCCCGACGCTGCGGACGTCGGCCAGCAGCACGACCGGGCACTGCCACACCTCGCGGTCCAGGCCGGCGGCGGTGAGCTCCTCGCGCACGATCGCGTCGGCGCGGCGCAGCGTGGCCAGCCGGTCGGCGGTGACCTCGCCGATGATCCGGATGCCGAGCCCGGGGCCGGGGAACGGCTGGCGCCACACGATGTCGCCGGGGACCCCGAGCTCGAGGCCGACCCGGCGCACCTCGTCCTTGAACAGCGCCCGCAACGGTTCCACCAGCGAGAACTGCAGGTCGTCGGGCAGGCCGCCGACGTTGTGGTGGCTCTTGATGACGGCCGTGCCGTTACCACCGCCCGACTCCACCACGTCCGGGTACAGCGTCCCCTGGACCAGGAACTCGACGGTCTCGCCCTCGGCCTGCGAAGCGGCGACGACCTCGGCGGCGGCCTGCTCGAAGACGCGGATGAACTCACGGCCGATGATCTTGCGCTTGGTCTCGGGGTCGGTGACCCCGGCGAGCGCGGCCAGGAACCGCTCGGAGGCGTCGACGACGACGAGGTCCACCCCGGTGGCGGCGACGAAGTCCTGCTCCACCTGCTCGACCTCGCCCTCGCGCAGCAGGCCGTGGTCGACCAGGACGCACGTCAGGCGGTCGCCGATGGCACGCTGCACCAGGGCCGCCGCCACCGAGGAGTCGACGCCCCCGGACAGCCCGCACACCGCGCGGGAGTCGCCCACCTGCTCGCGGATGGCCTCCACCTGGTCGTGGATGACGTTGCCGATCGTCCAGGTCGGCGCGATGCCGGCGATCTCGTGCAGGAAGTGCTCGAGGACGGCCTGACCGTGCGCGGAGTGGAGCACCTCGGGGTGGAACTGCACCCCGGCGAGGCGGCGCTCCGGGTCCTCGAACGCGGCGACGGGGGTGCCGGCGGTGCGGGCCACGACCTCGAAGCCGGCCGGGGCCTGCACGACGGCGTCGCCGTGCGACATCCAGACCGACTGCCGCAGCGGGAGGCCGTGGAACAGGGTGGAGTCCCCGGAGGTGACGTCGAGGTCGGTGCCGCCGAACTCGGCGCGACCGGTCTGCTCGACCGTGCCACCCAGGGCGCGGGCCATGGCCTGGAAGCCGTAGCAGATGCCGAACGCGGGCACGCCGGCCTCGAACAGCTCGGGCCCGACGTCGGGGGCCCCGTCGGCGTACACCGACGACGGCCCGCCCGACAGGATGATGGCCGCGGGGTTGCGCTCGAGCATCTCCCCCACGGGCATGGTGTGGGGCACGATCTCGCTGTAGACCCGGGCCTCCCGGACCCGGCGGGCGATGAGCTGCGCGTACTGGGCGCCGAAGTCGACGACGAGGACGGTCGGGTGGGCCGTGGCGGGTTCGGTCACCCCGTCAGGCTAGTCGCGCGACCGGGTCCCGGTGGCGGGGCGACCGGCGGTCCGCAGCAGGTGCCGGCCCACCAGGACGCCGCCGGTCAGCAGCAGCGCGAGGGTAAGGGCACGGGACGTCGGGTCGTCGGCGGGGGTGACCAGGGACGCGGCCGCGACGTCGACCGTGTCGACCGGGGCGGCCTTGCCGGCGCTGGAGCGCAGGACCGTGTCGACGGCACCGGCCTGGTCCACGGCCGGGGCGGGGGCCGCGGCGACCTGCGGGCCTGCGACGACCGCACCGCCGGCGGCCGTGGTGGCCTCGGGCGCCGTCGTCGTCGTACGGGTGGTGGCCGGCACGTGACGGGTCTGGCCGGTGCGCACGATGACCGGGGCGGCCTCGCTCGGGTGGCTGCTCCCCCGGGTCGCGCGGCCCGGAGCGGTGGCCTCGGCCGGGGTCACGGCGCCGGAGCCGGGGACGTCGGCAGGCGCGGTGCCGGGTACCTCGACCGGGGTCTCGGGGGTCTCGGG
>JBBSQH010000042.1:0-35696 GCA_038258055.1 Actinomycetales bacterium | reverse complement strand
CCCCCCCGCGCCGCGGCGCGCTCGGCTCCCACTCCCCCCCGCGCCCCACCTGGGGCGCGCCGGCGCTGCCCCCGCCCCCCCCGGCGAGGCTGGGGCCGCGACGACGGCACCAGCTGGCTGCGACTGGACCGCCGCGTCGCCCTCGAGCCTGCTGCCTTCCGGCGGCTGGCCGGGCCGTGCCCGCCGCGCACCTGGGCCCAGGTCGGTCGGGGCTGACCCGATGAGCGAGACGCACACGGACCGGGACGACGGCCGGTCCCGGCGCGCCCGGGACCGCCTGGTCGGCGCGGCGATCGCGCTGGCCGCCGTCCTCCTGCTCGCCGTGGGGGCCGTCGTCGCGCTCGCCTGGTCGGTCAGCGACCCGGTCGACGACACCACGCCAGGCCCCCGCCCGACCTCGGACGCCGGGGGCTCCGGGACGGGTGGGGGGAGCGCGGCCCAGCCCCCGTCGGACCTGGCGCCGGGCGAGACCTGGCTCGGTGACCTGGTCCTGGACGCCGGCACGGTGCTCACCACCGACGCGACGCTGCGCGACGTCGAGGCCGTGGGTCAGGACGTCCGGTCCGGGCCCGGCGGCACGGTCGTCGGGCGGCTCGCCGTGGAGGCCACCGTCCCGTTCGAGGTCGTCGCCGTCGAGCTCGGCGAGGGCGCCGTCGTCCGGCCGGCCGCAGACGGCCAGGCGTCGGTGACCCGCGAGGTCGAGGTCGGCGGGCGCTCGTTCACGGTGGTGGCCACCGGGACCGTCGAGGTGGTCGGCGGGTTGGTCGTCGTCGAGCCGCAGGCGGTCGACGTCGGCGGACCGGCGTTCCTGGCCGAGGCCGTGGCCGCCCTCGCCCGCGAGCTGGTGACGATCGAGCAGGAGGTCGAGGGCCTGCCCGAGGGCCTCGTGCTGCGTGAGGTCGTGGTCGGCGAGGACGGGTTCCGGGCGACCCTGGACGGCGAGGACGTCGCCCTGGGGTGAGCCGCGTCAGCGGTTGGTCGTGCTGAAGTGCTGGTAGTCCTTCAGCGAGCTCCAGGTCCCGCCCCAGTAGTAGCCCTGCGCCGTGAACGCACGGACCCCGCCGGTGGCGTGGAGCATGCCCGCCCGGTACTGCGAGCGGTCGGTGTGGGCCGCGCCCGCGGGCGGCAGCACGGTCCGGCCGCTGACGTAGGGGTTCTGCACGGGGTTGATGTCGATCGCCCGGCCGTAGCTGTGCTCGGACCAGGCCGCGCCGCTGGTGGTCCGCCGGCAGTTGAACCCCGACGTGTTGTTGGCGGCCATGGACCGGTCGTCGGACCCGCCGTACGCGCTCACCGGCCGCAGCAGCGCCACCGGCACCCGCTGCTCGTACAGCGTCCGGAAGGCACGGGCCGTGTCGGTGGCGACGTCCGCGTGCACGACGATCCCGCCGCTGGCCCAGCCGCCGTCCGTCGTGGTGTGCCGCACGGTCACCAGCCGCAGCGACGACGGCCCCACCGGGCAGCCCGACCGGTAGCTGGCGCCCAGCTCCGAGGCCGTGACCCGCGCGACCGACGACGTGAACGCCGGGCGACGCGCAGGGCTGGCCGGGCGGCTGACCCGAAGCACTGCGTCGGGGTGCAGCGTGTAAGGAGCAGCGAGGTCGTTCCACGCGATGAGCTGCAGCGAGGAGACGCGGTACCGGCGCGCCAGGGCGTTGAGCTGGTCACCGGGCCGCACGACGTGCACCGCCGTGGCGGCCGTCGCGGGCGGGGCCGCCGCCGTGGTCCCAGCTCCGACGACGAGCAGGGACAGCACCAGGGCGAGGGCGAGCAGCAGGGGGGTGGCGCGGCGGGGCGTGGGACCTGACATCACAGACTCCTATCGGTGGTGTGCCCCTGACGTCGTCAGGGGCCGGCCGCACCTTGAGCATGCCGGTGTCGTGCCCCGGTGCCACCATGACGCCGTGCTGCTCTCCGAGGTCGTCACCACGTCGGCCGCGGTGGCCGCGACCCGTTCCCGCACCGCGAAGACCGCCGCGCTGGCCGACCTGCTCCGCCGCTGCGAGCCGGACGAGGTCGCCGCCGCCACGTCGTGGCTGGCGGGCGAGACCCTCCAGGGGCGGGTCGGGGTGGGCTGGCGGACGCTGTCCTCGACCTCGGTCGACCCGGCGGGGTCGCCGACGCTGACCGTCACCGCGGTCGACGGCTCGCTGGCCGAGCTGGCCACCACCACGGGCACCGGGTCGGCCCGGCGTCGGGACGAGCTGCTCGGCGCCCTGCTGGGGGCGGCGACCGCGGACGAGCAGGCGTTCCTGGTCCGGCTGCTGACCGGTGAGCTGCGCCAGGGCGCTCTCGAGGGCCTGATGGTCGACGCCGTGGCCGCCGCGGCCGACCTGCCCACCGCGGCGGTCCGCCGGGCGTTCATGCTGTCGGGGCGCCTGCCCGGCACCGCGGTCGCCGCGATGGTCGACGGCGCGGCCGGGTTGGACGCGTTCTCGCTCGAGCTGGGGCGTCCGGTCCGGCCGATGCTCGCCAGTCCCGGGTCGTCCCTGGACGCGGCCCTGGCGGCGCTGGGTGAGGACGTGACCGTCGAGTTCAAGCTGGACGGCGCCCGCATCCAGGTCCACCGCGACGGCGACCTGGTGCGGGTGTGGACCCGGACCCTGCGCGAGGTCACCGACGCCGTCCCCGAGCTGGCGGACCGGGTCCGGGCCCTACCGTGCCGCACGGCGATCCTGGACGGCGAGACGCTGGCCCTGGACGACGACGGCCGGCCGCGAGCGTTCCAGGACACCATGAGCCGCTTCGGCAGCTCCGGGCCCGGGGAGTCTGAGGCCACGGTGCTGAGCCCGTTCCTCTTCGACCTGCTGCACCTGGACGGCCGGGACCTGCTGGACGAGCCGCTCCACCTGCGCCTGGACGCCTTGGCGGGGTTGCTCGCCGACGACGAGCACGCCCCGATGCGGATGCCCGGCACCCGCCGCCCCACGCCCGAGCAGGCCGCGGCCGTCCTGGACGACGCGCTGGCCGCAGGCCACGAGGGGGTCGTGGTCAAGGACCTCGGCGCGCCCTACGCCGCCGGCAGACGCGGCAAGGCGTGGCAGAAGGTGAAGCCCGTGCACACCCTCGACCTGGTCGTGCTGGGGGCCGAGTGGGGTTACGGCCGCCGGACCGGGTCCCTGTCGAACATCCACCTGGGCGCCCTGGACCCCGACGGCGGGGCCCCGGTCATGGTGGGCAAGACGTTCAAGGGCATGACCGACGAGCTGCTCGCGTGGCAGACGGCCACGTTCCCCGACCTGGCCGTCGAGCCCGGCGCCGACGGCCCGGTCGTGCTGATGCGGCCCGAGCTGGTGGTCGAGGTGGCCGTCGACGGGGCCCAGCGCAGCGTGCGCTACCCGGGCGGCGTCGCGCTCCGGTTCGCCCGGGTGCTCCGCTACCGCCCGGACAAGACGCCCGCCCAGGCCGACACGCTCGACGCGATCCGCGCGCTGCTCGCCGGGCCGGGCCACGACTGAGGCCGCCCGCCGTTCCGCGGGCGCCCCCGCCACGCTCCCGCCACGCTCCCGGCGCGCTCCCGGCGCGCTCCGCCGCACGCCTGGCGCCCCGCCACGCTCCCCGCGGTCCCGGTTGCGCCGCGACTCGCGACCGCGGCCGGCGCCGCACGCACGTCGACACTTGACCACGCGTCCGAGTCGGACAACCGACCCAGAACGACACGCCACGCCCCAGGCCGCACCTACGCACCCCGCCCCCGGCCCTCCAACCCTCGGCCGGTACCACCCCGGCCCGGCGCCGCACCCACCTTGCATCTCGACCGCATGTCCGAGTCGAACAACTGACCAAGAACGACACGCCTCGCTCCCGGGACTTGACCCCGGCCGCGCCTACTCACCCCGGCCCGGCGCCGCAGCCACCTTGCATCTCGACCGCATGTCCGAGTCGAACAACTGACCAAGAACGACACGCCTCGCTCTCGGCGGTTGGACGGCGCGCGATGGTCCGGCGGCCCGGCGACACGCCTCGCTCCCGGCGGTCCGGCGGTCCGGCGGTCCGGCGGCACGACGGCCCGGCAGCCCGGCAGCCCGGCGCCATCCCTGTGGACGACAGTTCGGACGGGTCGTGGCGACCTAGGCTCGCAAGGGTGGGACGCGGGGACGGGTGGGCCGTGCCGGACCGGGGTGAGCGCACCCGGGAGGCGCTGGTGGCCGCCGGGGTGGAGCTGCTGGTCGAGCGCGGCTGGGCGGCCCTGACGGTGCGGGCGGTGGCTGAGCGGGCGCACACGCAGCCCTCGTCGATCGGGTACCACTTCGACAACGTGTGGCGGTTCCGGCACGCGGTGGTCGACGCCGCCCTGGACGAGCTGTTCTCCGCCGCGCTGGACGACCTCTGGCGCCAACCCAGCTGGCAGCAGGGCCTGGTCGCCGTGGTCCGCAGCATGCAGGACGACGTGAGCGAAGCCCACGGTCCGGGCGACGGAGCCGGCGACGAGGCCGACGACCTGGTGGGGTACGCCCAGGCCGACGTCGCCCGGCAGGCGGTCGCGGCCCAGCTGGTGGCCGCGGCCCACGCCGACGTCCTCGTCCGCGACCAGCTGCGGCTGGCCCTGCAGGACGTCCGCACGCAGCTGGTCCCGTGGCTGGAGCACACGGGCGTACCGCGGGAGCACGCCTGGGGCGCAGCGGTGCTGCTGGTGGCCGTCCTCGACGGGCTGCTGCTGCACCACCTGGTCGACCCCCGCCTGTCCTTGGAGGCGGTCGTGGCGGCCCTGCAGCAACCGGTCCCGGAGCGACCTGCGGCCTAGGAGGACTCGAACTCGGCGCGCACGCCGAGCAACCTGACCGGGCGGTCCTGCTCCAGCCGTCCCAGCGCCACCAGGGCGGCGTCCTCCAGCACCTGCCGGTCCGACGCCGCCGGCCGGACCACCACCCCGCGGCTGCGGGTCAGGAACGGGCGGAACCGGGCCTTGACGACGACCCGCTGCACGGCCCGACCGTCGCGGGCCACGTCGTCCGCCACCTGGCTGACCAGCTCCCGCACCGCGTCCTGCTGCTGCACCGGGTCGACCAGGTCCTCGCGGTAGGTCGTCTCCCGGCTCACGGAGCGCGCCACCCACGGTGTCGGGTCCACCTCGGCGGTGCTGCGCCCCCTGCCCAGCAGGACGAGCCAGGGCCCGGTGCTGGGGCCGAGCTCCGCCGCCAGCGCGACGTGGTCCGCGCGGGCCAGCTCGTCGACGGTCGTGATCCCCAGACCCTCCAGCCGGGCCGACGTGCGGGGCCCGACCCCCCACAGCGACCGGGTGGGCCTCGACCCCATCACCGGCAGCCAGTCCGCCTCGGTGAGCGTGGCCACTCCCCCGGGCTTGGCGAAGCCCGTCGCGGTCTTGGCTCGCAGCGTGTTGTCACCGATGCCCACCGCGCACGACAGCCGGGTCCGTTCCAGCACCCGGCGCCTCACCTCGTGGGCCAGGGCCTGCGGGTCGTCGGTGTCGGTGCCCAGGAACGCCTCGTCCCAGCCGAGCACCTGGACCAGGACGGGCATCTCGCGCAGCACGGCCATCACCTGCGCCGAGGCCGCGTCGTAGGCCGGGGCGTCGTGGGGCAGGAAGACCGCATCCGGGCACAGCTTGAGCGCCCGGGTCATCGGCACCCCCGAGTGCACGCCGAACTCGCGCGCCTCGTACGAGGCCGTCGCCACCACCTGCCGCGGCCGGGTCGGGTCGCCGTCGCCGCCGACCACGACGGGCTTCCCGGCCAGCTCCGGACGCCGGAGGACCTCGACGGCCGCGATGAACTGGTCGAGGTCGACGTGGAGCACCCAGCGGGACGGCACCCGCCCAGTCTGCTCCGACCGACGGAGCGGGTCAGGCCGGACGGGTGCGCGACGTCAGCCGGTCCTCACCAGCCGCGCAGCGCCGCCACGATGCCGGCGTCGACCCGCGGGTCGCTGAGCGCGACCCGGCTGGAGCTGCTCAGCACGTCGGTGATCTCGGCCTCGGGCAGACCGGCGCGCACGTCGGCCCGGAAGCCCTTGGCGGCCGTGCTCAGCAGCACGACCCGACTGGGGCCCTCCATGACCTGCAGCCAGCGACGCAGGAACGCCCGCACCAGGGCCCGCTCGAGCTTGAGCGACTTGTCCCAGGCGATGCAGTTCCAGTGCACGACCTCGTAGCGCTCGAGACCGGCGTCGCCGCACAGGCGCCACATCCGCTCCGAGATCGGGTCGTCGTTGTCGGTCGAGGCGAACCCGCTGCCGCCCGCGGACTCCAGCGCCGAAGCGCTCGGCGCCTCGGTGAGGACCACGAGGCGGGCGTGCACCCCGCCGGAGGCCGGGTCGACCCGGGGCAGGTGCGCCTCGGGCTCCTTGACCCCGGCCCGCGACATCGCGCCGAGCATGTCGTTGCGGGCGGACTCGAAGGGCTTGACGTGCTCGGCGGCCACGGCGTCGCGCTTGCGCTGGAGCACCTCGGGGGCGTCGTGGCTGCGGGCGCGCTCGAAGGGTTCGTCGCCGATGAGGCCGCGTAGGAGGCCGTCGTCCAGTTCAGGCATGGGTACACCTTGGCCGGTCAAGGCCCCTGTTCGCTAACCAGGGGGCAGAACGGACGTCGCCTACCACGCGGATCAGCCCGCCGCCGCCAGCTCGACGAACCGCCGCGCGGCGGCCGTCCGGGTCCGCCCTCGGCGCCAGACCAGCTCCACGTCGCGCATCGGCAGACCCGGTGACGGCGTCAGCACCCGCACGCCGGGGTCGTCCACGTCCACGGCCAGCAGCGGCATCACCGAGGCCCCGATCCCCGCCCGGACCATGGCCTGGACGGCGCCGTTGTCGTTGGTGCGGAACACGTACGTCGGGTCCACCCCGGCCGCGTGCAGACCGGCGTCGATGCCGCGCTGGCAGCTGTCCAGGTGGCTCTGACCGATCATCGGGCGACCGTTGAGCTCGCTGATGGGGAACGACTCGTCCCCGTCCTCGGCCCAGGTCAGCGGCACGACGACGACCATCGGGTCCTGCCGGACCAGCAGGGACTCCACCCGGTCGTCGGTCACCGGGCCGACGGCGAACGCGATCTCGCAGTCGTCGGCCAGCACCCGGTCGACCAGGTCGCCGATCTCCTCCTCGAACAGCCGGACCTCCAGGCGGGGCGACTCCTCCCGCAGCCGGCCGAGCAGGGTCGGCAGCAGCTGGACCGACACCGACTGGAACGTGCCGATCACCAGCCGGCCGCTGGTACCCGCCTTGAGCTCCTCGAGCTCGTCGGAGGCCAGCGACAACCGGTCGAGCACCGCGGTGGCGTGGCGCAGCAGCAACCGCCCCGCCGGGGTCAGCGACGGCGAGCGGGGCCCGCCCGGCCGGTCGAAGACCGGCGTCCCGACCGCCTTCTCCAGCCCGGCGATCTGCTGGCTGATGGCGGACTGGCTGAAGCCGAGCACGCCGCCGGCCCGCCCGAACGAGCCCTCCTCGGCCACGGCGGACAGAGCCACGAGGTGCCGGATCTCGATGTCGCTGACGGGAGGCATGTAGATAAGCGTAACGGATGACAATGATGAGTAGACATCGTTGGACCTTATGCACTTGTGTCCGTACCGTTACCTCAGGACAACCCGTCCGCACCACCTCAGCACGACGTCCGCCAGCGCTGCCGGACCCGAAACCCCGAGAGGAGTCCAGCTCATGAACCGCTTCGACACCAAGGCCGTCATCGACCTCGCGGAGGCCGTCGACCGCGACGGCCTCGACCGCCACGCCGCCACCCTCTTCGCCCTGGCGGAGCAGGCCTCCGACATCGGGGTGAGCCGGGTCCTCCGGCAGGTCATGCTCGACACCGACGAGCCCTACGTGGCCCGGGTCCGTGCCTTCACGCTGATGAGCGGCGCCGTCGCCAACCGCCACGTGCGCAGCCAGATCGCCTCCCGTCGCCCGGTCGCCCCGGTCGCCGTCGCCGCCTGACCACGGGCGACGGCCGTCACCCGACGTCCCGCACCGCTCCGGGACGTCGAGCATCACGTCAGACGAAGACGGCCCCCGTCCACAGGTGCAGCAGGGCGTACCCGCGGTAGGGGCGCCAGGGCTCGGCCCGCCGGTCGGCCTCCCGGGGCGTGCGGACGCCCAGCACACGGCGCAGGACGAGGTCACCGGGCAGGAACGCGTCCGGGTCGCGCAGGCACCGCAGGCCGACGTAGTCCGCCGTCCACGGCCCGATGCCCGGCAGGGCCAGCAGCGACCGACGCGTCGCGTCCCTCGCGTCGGCGTCGTCGGGGCGGGGGTCCAGCACCAGGCCGTCGGCCGCGGCGGCCGCGACGACGTGCAGGGTGCGGGCCCGGGCGTGGGTGACCCCGGTGGCGCGCTGCAGCTGCTCCGGCCCGGCCGTCGCGAGCACCGCCGGGTCGGGCAGCCAGCGCAGCCCGCCCGGCCCCAGCGTCCCGAAGGCGTCGAGCAGCCGGGCGGCGAAGGTCCGGGCCGCGGCCAGCGACACCTGCTGCCCCAGCACCGCCAGCAGGGCGGTCTCCGTCCCGTCAACCGAGCCCGGCACCCGTAGGCCGGGGCGCGCCGCGACCGCGGGGGCCAGGAGCGGGTCGGCCCCGAGGAGCTCGTCGACCGCGGTGGTGTCGGTGTCCAGGTCGAGCCAGGACCGGACCCGGGCGACCACGTGCGCCACGTCGTCGGGGTGGGCCGGCTCGCAGGTCAGGTCGACGTGGTCCCCACCGGCCGAGGGGAAGCCGACCCGCACCAGCGCCGGCCCGTGCGGCGCGGACACCAGGCGGGTGTGGACCCGGGCGGGACCGTCGTGGCGCTCCACCCCCGGGACGGCGTGGGCGGCCAGGAACGCCAGCAGCGGCTCGACGGCCAGGGGCACGGGGTGCGGCAGGCGCAGCTCGACGACGGTCGACGAGGTCCCCACCGGGACAGCGTGCCCGGTGTCAGCCCGGGGCGCCGGTCAGGCCCCTGCCGGCCCGGTCGATCCCGTCGGCCCGGTCGATCCCGTCGACCCGGTCGATCCCGTCGACCCCGTCGATCCCGTCGACCCCGTCGATCCCGTCGACCCCGTCGATCCCGTCGGACCCGTCGATCCCGTCGGACCCGTCGATCCCGTCGGACCCGTCGGAACCGTCGGGGCGGTCCATCTCGCCGCCGTCGTCCACCTCGACCATCACGGCGCGGTTGCGGCCGCCGGACTTGGCGGCGTACATCGCCTCGTCCGCCGCGGCGATCAGCGCCCCGGCCTGCACCAACCGGCCGGGCCCGGGCGCCAGGACGGCCACCCCGACGCTCACCCCGACCACGACGGTCCCCGCCGTGGCGCCGCCCACGTCGAACGGGGTGGCGACCGCGTCGACGATGCGGCCGGCCACCCGCAGCGGCTCGTCGTGGGGCGGCTCGAGCAGGACCGCGAACTCGTCGCCGCTGAGCCGGGCCACGGTGTCGGAGGAGCTCAGGCAGGCCCGCAACCGGTCGGCGACCTCGCGCAGGACGGTGTCGCCCGCCATGTGCCCGAGGGTGTCGTTCACCGCCTTGAAGCCGTCGAGGTCGCAGTAGAGCACCACCAGCCCCCGGCCGTCCCGGGCGTGCCGGGCCAGCACCTGGTCCAGCCGCTGGAGCATCATGGCCCGGTTGGACAGCCCGGTCAGGCCGTCGTGCATCACCTCGTGGGCGAGCGCGGCCTCCCGGACCTGCAGCTGCACCAGCAGCCGGTCGTTGTCGCGGACGACCAGGTACTGCCGGACCAGGAGCAGCCCGATGAGCGCCCCGGCGAGCAGGATCTCGATGGCGGGAAGGACGACCCCGGTCAGGGCCGAGCCGATCACCGCCCCCAGGGCGACGGCGACGGCCACGTAGGGCAGCGCGAACAACCCGTGGGCGGGCAGCCGACGGTCCGGCAGCGCAGCCGGTCCGCCGCGCGCCACCACGGCCGCCGCCGCGACCAGCAGGAACCCCGTGACCCAGCCCGCGCTGATGACGTTGCCCGTGGCGTAGGACCCGACCGACACCAGGTAGACGTAGGCGGAGTCCGCCACCGCCAGGCTCAGCATCCCCGCGGCGATGAGGACCACGTACGGCCGCACCCCCACCCCGGTGCGGGCCACCAGGAGCAGGACGACCGTCGCCGAGACCAGGTCGCCCACCGGGTAGGCGAGCGCGAGCGCGAACCCCAGCGACGCCGTGCCACCGTCCGCCAGGACCGTCCCCAGGGCGGTCTTCCAGGACAGCATCAGCAGCGCCCCGGCCAGCAGCGCCCTGTCGATCAGGTCCCGGGCGCCGGCCGACGGGTGACGCCCGCCCCGCCAGCGGAGCAGACCGACCACGGCCAGCAGCGGGAAGCCCAGGAACCCGAGGTCGGCCAGGCTCGGGAACGGCGGCTCGACCCGCCGGACGAGCTCGTACCAGCTCCAGACGGCCTGCCCCGCGGCCCAGGAGGCGCAGGCCGCGGCGAGCCAGCCCCACAGCCGTCGGTCGTAGCGGTCGGCGCGGCGGGACGCCGCGAGCGCCAGCCCGGCGGCCACGGCGGGGGCGGCGAGCTGCACGAGGTCGTCCACGGCGGTAGTGACCGGGGCCCCGTCGGGCAGCAGGTGGACCATCAGGCCGAACAGCACGCCAAGGACGACGGCGGCCGCACCGGCCGTCGTCCATCGCAGGCCGGACCGTCCGTCGGTCCCGTCGGTGCGGTGCACCCTGCAGGTATCGGCACGCCCGCGCCCGGCCCTGAGCCCTCGCCGGCGACGCGGCTCCCCGCCTGCCGCGGTGGGGTCAGGCCACCAGGAACCCGAGCACCACGACCCCGGCGGCGGCGACCACCAGCCAGAACGCCCCGCGGCCGACCTCGCGGGCACCCCGAGCCGCACCCCGAGCCGTACCCCGACCACCGGCCAGGACCCGCGAGGCGGCCAACCCGCCCAGCAGCGCGCCTGCCCCCAGGAGCGTCGCGGCCAGCGTGGACCGCACGCCCTCGGCCGCCAGGGCGCCGGGCAGCAGCACCAGCGCGGCCAGCGCGACGACGACCCCCGCCCCCAGGGCCGACGCCGTCGGTCCCAGCCGCTGCGGCAGGCCCCGCACCCCGGTCCGGGCGTCGTCCTCGGCGTCGGGGATCGTGTTGGCCAGGTGCGCGGCCACCCCGAGCAGGACGGCCGCGGCCAGGACGGGGACGGCGGGCCAGGCGGGGGGCGAGGCCGCCAGCGTGGCCACCGCCGGGAGCAGGCCGAACGAGACCGCGTACGGCACGGGGCTCGCGAGGGTGGACTTGACCCCCAGGTCGTAGGCCAGCCCCGAGGCGACGGCCACCAGGTGCACGAGACCGGCGGTCGGCCCCAGCAGCAGGGACAGGAACCCGCACGCGGCCCCGGCCAGCAGGGCCGCGGCCCCGACCACCCCGCGCCCGACCTGCCCGGCGGCCACGGGCTTGTCGAGCCGCCCGGCCGCGGTGTCCCGGCCGGCATCGGCCCAGTCGTTGGTCCAGCCGATCATGAGCTGACCGGTCAGCACGGCCCCGACCAGCAGGACCAGCGTCGCCGCGTCCAGACCGGCCCCGAGCACGCCCCAGGCCAGCGCGAACGTGGTGACCGCCAGGGTCGGGCCGGCGTGCGCTGCCCTGACCAGGGCCGACGCGGACGCACCCGGGCCGCGGTCCGCTGTCATCCGGGCACCGTATGCCCGCGGCAGACCGCGCGGGCGGAGGCCGCCTGCCGTACCGTCGGGCCATGTCGGTCATCGCCGCCGTCGGTGGCGCCGTCCCGGAGAACCGCTACCCCCAGGAGCAGATCACCGAGGCGTTCGCCCGGGTGGTCCTCGGGGAGCAGAGGGACCGCCTGCCCGTGCTCCGACGCCTCCACGCCTCCGCCCAGGTCCGCACCCGGCACCTCGCGCTGCCGCTGGAGGACTACTGGTCCCTCGCGGGGTTCACGGCGGCCAACGACGCGTTCATCGAGGTCGGGCTCATCCTGGCGGAGCGGGCCGTCCGCCAGGCGCTGGACGACGCCGGCCTGGACGCCCGGGACGTGGACCTCGTCGTCAGCACCTCGGTCACGGGGGTCGCCGCACCCAGCCTGGACGCCCGACTGGTCGGGCGGCTCGGTCTGCGCCCCGACGTCAAGCGCGTCCCGATGTTCGGGCTGGGCTGCGTGGCCGGGGCGGCCGGCATCGCACGGGTCCACGACTACCTGCTGGGCCACCCCGACGGGGTCGCCGTCCTGGTCGCGGTGGAGCTGTGCTCGCTCACCGTCCAGCGGGACGACACGTCGATGGCCAACCTGGTCGCCAGCGGCCTGTTCGGGGACGGGGCGGCCGCGGTCGTCATGACCGGCGCCGACCGCACGCCCGCCCCGGCCGCGGGCAGGCAGCGCACCCCCACCGTGGTCGACACCCGCAGCCGGATGTACCCCGACACCGAGCGGGTGATGGGCTGGGACATCGGCGGGAGCGGGTTCCGGATCGTCCTGGACGCCACCGTCCCCGACGTCATCGAGAAGTTCCTGCGCGACGACGTGGACGCCTTCCTGGCCGAGCACGCCCTGACGGTCGCCGACATCGGCACCTGGGTCGCCCACCCCGGCGGGCCCAAGGTCCTGCAGGCGATGCAGCGCTGCCTGGAGCTGCCCGACGGGGCGCTGTCGCTGACCTGGGACTCCCTGGCCGACGTGGGCAACCTGTCGAGCGCGTCGGTGCTGCAGGTGCTGCGCGCGACCACCCGCGACCGCGACCCCGAGCCGGGCAGCCCCGGCCTGCTGCTGGCCATGGGACCGGGCTTCTGCGCCGAGCTCGTGCTGCTGCGATGGTGATCACGTGACCGCCTCGCAGTGGGCCTTCCTCGGGCTGGTCGTCGTCGTGGCGCTCGCCCGCCTGGTCGAGCTGTCCGTGGCCGCCCGGCACCTGCGCTGGGCCCGCGAGCGCGGTGGGGTGGAGCGCGGCGCGGGCCACTACCCCGTCATGGTCGCCCTGCACAGCGCCCTGCTGGTGGGGGCCCCGTTGGAGGTGTGGCTGGCCGACCGGCCCCTCGTCCCCGCCCTGGCGGCCTCGATGCTCGTGCTGCTGGTCCTGGCGCACGTGCTGCGCTGGTGGTGCATCACGTCGCTGGGGCCGCAGTGGAACACCCGGGTGGTGGTGGTGCCGGGCCTGCCGCTGGTCACCCGCGGGCCGTACCGCTGGCTGCGGCACCCCAACTACGTCGCCGTCGTGGTCGAGGGGTTCGCCCTGCCCCTGGTGCACGGGGCCTGGGTGACCGCGACGTCGTTCACGGTGGCCAACCTGGTCCTGCTCCGGTGGCGGATCCGGGTCGAGGAGCAGGCGATGGCCGAGCTGGCGGGTCCGCCGGCCGGCGAAGCCGTGACGCCGTGAGCCGTCCAGGGGCGAGCCGTCACGACGTCGACCTCGTCGTCCTGGGCGCCGGTCCCGTGGGTCTGGCCGCCGCGGTCGAGGCGGCCACCGCCGGTCTGTCGGTGGTCGTGGCCGACCCTCGGTCCGGACCGACCGACAAGGCCTGCGGCGAGGGACTGATGCCCGGTGCCCGCCGGTCGCTGGAACGGCTCGGTGTCGTGCTGGAGCCCGGGGTCGACGCCATGGCCTTCCGGGGCATCCGCTACCTGTCCCCGGGGCACTGCGTCACCGCCGAGTTCACCGTCGGACCCGGGCTGGGCGTCCGCCGGACCACCCTGTCGCAGGCCCTGGCCGCGCGGGCCGAGGCCGTCGGGGTCCGCCGGGTCCAGGTCCGGGCCGGCGTCCCGCGTCAGGACGACGACGGGGTCGACGTGGCCGGGGTCCGGGCCCGCTGGTGCGTGGCCGCCGACGGGCTGCACTCCCCGACCCGACGCGCCCTGGGCCTGGACGCGCCCCGCCGCGCGAGCACCGGGGCGCGGTTCGGCCTGCGGCGCCACTACCGGACGGCCCCGTGGAGCGAGCACGTCGACGTGCTGTGGGCCCGCGACGCCGAGGCGTACGTCACCCCGGTCGCCCCGGACGTGGTCGGCGTGGCCGTCCTGACGTCACGACCGGGCGGGCTGGACGAGCACCTGCAGGCGTTCCCGGGCCTGCTGGCGCGCGTGGCCGGGGTCGAGCACGCCTCCGGCACCCGGGGGGCGGGCCCGTTGCGGCAGACCGCGGGCCGGGCCCGGGTCGGACGGGTGCTGCTGGCCGGGGACGCGGCCGGCTACGTCGACGCCCTGACCGGCGAGGGCATCGCGGTGGGCCTCGCCACCGCCCGGGAGGCCGTGGCGTGCGTCCGGGCCGACGACGCGTCGGGGTACGACGAACGGTGGCGGGCCGTCAGCCGGGACTACCGGGTGCTGACCGAGGGACTGCTGCGTGCCTCCTCGAGGCCCCTGCTCCGGCGGGCCCTGGTCCCGACCGCGGAACGCCTCCCCTGGGCGTTCCGCGCCGTCGTCGACCGCCTCGCCGCCTGAGGTCGCAGGACCGGGCCGGCGGGTCACCCGGTCGGGCTATCCGGCCGGGCGGGGGGCCGCGCCGATCACCTGAGGGCGACGACGACGCCCGACCTGGGCGGAGCGGCGCCAGCACCAGGAGGCCACGATGACAGCCATCCCCACCCGTTCGCTCAAGAGCTTCGCCTGCGGGGACGTGGTCCCCGGCTGCTCGCGGTCGTTCGCGGGCTCCGACGACGCCGACATCCTGGCGCAGGTCGCGGCCCACGCCGCCGCCGACCACGGCCTGGTCGAGGTCCCCACCAGCGTGGTCGAGGCCGTCCTGGCCAACATCCGCACCGTCGACGCCTGAGGTGTCGACGAAGGTGACGGGTCCCGGCACCACCGACGTGGTCGGGGCCGTCACCGGACCGGTCCCCGCGGGGCCGAGCCGTGCGGACGTCGAGCAGGTCCTCCGGCAGCCGGAGCGGCTCGTGACCTGGTTCCAGCCCATCGTCGACACCGCCACGGGCGGTGCCGCCGGGTGGGAGGCCCTGTCCCGGTTCCACGACCCCGACGGCTCGCGCAGCCGGTGGGGCCCGCAGGAGTGGTTCGCGTCCGCCCAGGGCAGCGAGCTCGGCAGCGAGCTCGAGGCCCTCGCCCTGCGCCACGCCCTGGCCGCCGTCGAGCGGCTGCCGCCGAACACGTTCCTGACCATGAACGTCTCCCCCGCCGCCATCACCAGCGAGCCCGTCCGCGCCGCCCTGGCCGGGCGACCGGACCTGTCCCGGGTGATCATCGAGGTCACCGAGACAGAGGCCGTCGACGACGTCGCCGCGGTGTCGTCGGTCTGCGCCGGGGTCCGTGCCGCCGGGGGTCTGGTGGCCGTGGACGACGCCGGTTCCGGGTACGCCGGGCTGGCGCTCATCGCCCACCTACGACCGCAGCTGGTCAAGGTCGACCGGGAGCTCGTCGAGGGCTGCCACGCCGACCCGGTCAAGCTGTCCCTCGTCGAGGTCCTCGGGGTCTGGGCCGCCGGGATGGACGCCTGGCTGCTGGCCGAGGGGGTGGAGACGGCCGACGAGTACGCCGCCGTGGTCGCCCTGGGCGTGCCGCTGGTGCAGGGCTGGTACACCCCACGACCCGGGCCCGAACCCGTCGGCCCCGGTGACCACGTGGTCACCGAGCTCCGGTCCCAGCGCCACCGGGTGCAGCTGCGCGACGCCGTCGCCTCGCTGATGCGGGACTGGCCGGCGGTCCCCGAGACGCCCGACGCGCCCGGCGCGGCCGAGCCGCCCCACGTGGTCGTCGACCCCGACGGCCGCCCGCTGTCCCTGGTCCAGGCCGACCCTGCCACCGCGCCGGACGCCCGCCGGGTGTCACCGGTGTCGCTACGGGTCCGACCGAGCGAGACCGTCACCGAGGTGCTGCACCGGGCGATGGGGCGTGGGTCGGCGACCCGCTACGACCCGGTGGTCGTCATCGACCCCCGGGGTCGGGCGGTCGGCGTCGTCCCGGTCGACGCGCTGGTGACCAGGGTGCTGTCCGACCGCTGAGGACGCTCAGGCCCCGACCGGCGCCGGTACCCGGGTCGGGTCGGCGAACACGCCCTGCAGCGCCACCACGGCCCCACCCCGGCTGGCCGCCGTGAAGCCCAGCTCCGACGCGCGCACCTCCACACCGCCGGCGTCCGGGGCGACCACCCGCTCCAGCAGCGTGTGCACCACGTAGGGACGAAGGTGCTGGGCCAGCACCGCGAAGTAGCCCCCCAGGACCAGCGCCCGCGGGTTGACGATGTTGACCAGGACGCTGGCGCCCAGCCCCAGCGCGATGCCGACTCGCTCCAGCGTCGCCAGGGTCGCGGCGTCGCCGTCGGCCGCCCGGGACAGGATGACCTCCAGCCGGGCGTCGATGTCGGCGTCGGAGTCCAGCACCGGGTCGTCCGGGCCCGTGGCGCAGCCGGTCAGGAGGACCTCAAGACCCACCTGGGTCTCCCAGCAGCCCACCCGGCCGCAGCCGCAGACCTCCAGCCGGTGGTTGAGCGGGGCGTGCCCGATCTCGCCGGTGAACCCGCTGGCGCCGCGCACGAGCTGGCCGCCCACGATGACGCCGCAGCCCACCCCGACCTCGCCCGCCAGGTACACCAGGTCGTCGACGTCACGACCGACCCCGACGGCGTGCTCGGCGATGGCCCCCAGGTTGGCGTCGTTGTCCACCGCGACGTGCACGTCGTGGACCGCCAGCGCCGCGTCCAGCTGCGCGGCCAGGGCCAGGTCGGTCCAGCCCAGGTTGGGTGCCAGCGCCACCCGGCCGCGCAGCGAGTCCACCAGGGCCGGCACGGCCAGGGTCACGCCCACGACCGTGCAGCCGGTCGCCTCCAGCGCCACCAGGGCCTCGTCCAGGCACCGCACGACCAGGCCGATGGACCGTTCCTGCCCGAGGGCGCGCATGTCGGCGGGCGTCCGTCGGGACAGCACCACCTCGTGGGTCAGGTCGAGGGCCGTGACGTCGACGAAGTCGGCGTTGACCTCGACCCCGACGCCCACGACACCGGCGGGGGCGAGCTCGACGGTCTGCCCGGGCCGGCCGACGCTGCCGACCCGCTGGACCTCGCCCTCGCCGACCAGGCCGCGCTCGATGAGCTCGGCGACCAAGCTGGAGACGGTGGCCTTGTTGAGGCCCGTGTCGGAGGCGATCCGGGCTCGGGAGCGGGGACCGGCGTCCCGCAGGTGGCTGAGGACCAGGCTCAGGTTGGAGCGACGCACGGTGAGCTGGTCGGCCGGTGCGGCGATCGGGCGGGATGACATCATCGTCTTCCCCTCGGTAGTTGGTAGGAGCACCCGATCGAATCCTAGTCCGGCCCGGCGTGCCTGTGGACGACGCCGGACGGCCGGTCCCGGACCGGCCTACCGTCGGCCCTAGGGGCCGGGGCGGGAGGAGCAGTCGTGGGGACGGGACCGGGTGGGGTGCTGGCGGTCGACACCGCGGAGCTGGACGAGCTGTGCGAGCGGCTGCGTCGTACGGCGGACGCCGTCGAGGACACCGGGCGCGGCGTGCAGGGCCTGGCGGGGCTGGGAGGGGTGGCCGTCGGGGCGGACGCCGTGCTCGACGCCCTGTCGGACCTGGTGCGGCAGTGGGGCGCCCTGGCCGCGGTCCTGGGCGACGACGCCATCGGGCTCGGCCTGGCGGTCCAGCAGGCCCGCACGGCCTACGAGTCGTGCGAGGGGCGGGTCAGCGGCCTGGTCTGCGTCGTGGGGCCGGCGGGGGACGCCTCGTGAGCACCGGCGACCGCGCGGTGCAGGTCACCGCCGAGCGCCGCATGCTGGCGCTGGCGCGGGACCCCTGCCCCGGGGACGTGGCCCGGCTGCGGTCCCTCGTCACGTCCGTGCGCGAGCTGGCGGCGGGCTGCGCGAGCGGGGCGGTGGCCGCGGCCGGGTGGGGGCCGGCGGCCTGGCGCGACGCGGTGGCGTACGCCGTCGCCGGTCACGTCGGGCGGGTGGTGACCGGGGCCGGGGAGCTGAGACGCTCCCTGGAGCAGGCGGGTGACGCCCTGGAGGCCTGGGCCCGGACGCTGTCGGACCTGCAGGCCGAGGCCGGGGCCCTCGACCGCGAGGCGGTCGAGCTGCAGCGACGCCGGGACGAGCACGTGGTGACCGCCCGCGAGCTGGCCATGGACCCGGTCGCGGGCCTGGACGGCGGCGCGGCGCTGCGCCGGCAGCAGGTCGAGGCCGACCTGAGGCGGGTGCAGGAGCGGGCCGACGCCCTGCACCTGCGCTGGCTCGCCCGCTCGCGCGGCCACGCCGCCGACCTGGACGCGGCCGCGCCGCCGCGGGGGGCCACGTCCGCCTGGCGGGGCGGCTGGGACCACGCCCACGACGTGGCGTCCCTGGCCGTCCGCGACAGCGCCCCTTTGCTGGAGCTGCAGGCGCGGGTGAGCGGTACCGCGTCCACCGTGGCCGGGGTGGTGGCCACGGTCGTGCCTCCCTCGGCCCCGGTCGCGGCGCCGCTGTCGCTCGCCCTGGCCGGCGGGGCCACCCTCACGCGCGGCGTGCTGGCCGTGGGCGCGGACGGCTCCACGGACGCCGTCACCTCGGCGGCCACGGCGACCGCGCTGGCGGGGGCGTCCGTCGTCGGGTCCGCGGTGCGCTGGGTCGACCCGGTCACCGGGAGCCCACGGGCCACGGACGCCGGGCTGCGGGCCGGGGACGCGGCCACCGGGGCCGGGGTGGGGTCGGAGGCCGGGTCCTGGCTGCCCGACGAGCGCACCGGGACGCGTTGGGCGGCCACGGTGGACCTGGGCGAGGGCGAGCGGGCCGACCTCACCGTCGTGGACGTGGCGGAGCCGTGGCGGACCGGGACCGGTTCCCTGGCCCCGGGCCCGGACGACTACTACGCCGGGGTCGCCGTGGTCACGGTGCCCCTGTCGTCCCTCGCCCGACCGGCACCGCTCACACCAGGGGGACGACCAGGACCGGGTCGGTCGTCGGGGCCTCGGACCCGCCGGCCGGCTCCAGGGTGACGGCCACGGCGTCGACACCGCTCACCCCACCCGTCAGGGCCACCGGGTCGCCGTCGCTCACGTCAAAGACACCCGCCGACACCGCGTCCTCGCCCGCCACCGTCCACGCCTGCCACGTCGACCCCTCGGGGGCCGCGGGCAGACCGGCAGGCAGCAGCAGGGCCGCGTCGGCGGACCGGCTGGCGAGCACGGTCACGTCGTCGCCCTGCACGCCGTCGGCCAGCTGAGGCGTGCCGCTGACCGTCTCGCCGTCACCCGCGGCCAGGACCCGCTGGACCGACTCCTGCTGGGCCTGCACCTCGCCCAGCCGGTCGGCCGAGCTGATGGCCCAGGCGCCCGCGGCCAGCGCCACGACGGTCAGCGCGCTCGCCGCCAGGGCGAACAGGGTCGTGGTGGAGCGACCACGACCGGGTGCGGCCGCATCGGCGTCGCCCCGTCGGGTCCTTCGTCCACGGGGCGCCGGCGGCCCGACGGGCTCACCGGCGACGGGCTCACCCGAACCGGGCCCGCCGCCTCCGGGGCCGACGGGCTCCCCAGCGGGACCGGGGTGCCCCGTCGGCGTCGGTCCGGCCGCCTCCGGCGGGAGCGGGGGCAGCTGCGGCGTCAGCCGGGCACGAGCCAGCACGGCCTCGCGCATCCGGGCGGGCGGCGCCTCGGCGGACGCCTCGGCCAGCACCGCGAGCGTCTCGCGGAAGCCGCGCAGGTCGTCGCGGCACACGTCGCAGTGCGCCAGGTGCGACTGCACGTCGGCGCGCTCGGACTCCTCCAGGGCGCCGGCGGCGTACGCGGCCACCAGGGTGTGGGCATCAGGTCTCATGACACTTCCTCCGTCCTGCCGCCCCCGGCTTCGTCGTTGTGGTCCGTGCTCTGGTCGTTCTGGTTCGTGCGGTCGTGGACCGGGTCATGGTGACCCGCCCCGCCGCCCTGGGTCCACGACCCCGGGCAGGTCGTCCAGGGCCGGGTCCAGCTCTGGCCCCAGCTGGGACCTGAGCCGGGTCAGACCGTCCCGGATGCGCGTCTTCACGGTCCCCAGCGGGACACCGAGCAGGGCCGCGACCTCGCGGTGGGTGTGCCCGCCGTAGAAGGCCAGGCGCACCGACTCCCGCTGCACGTCGGTGAGGCCGGTCATCGCGCGCCGCACCCGACGGACCTCGAACGCCGACACCGCGGCGTCGGACACCTCGTCGACCGCCGGCGGCTCCGGCAGCGCCGTGGCCTCCTCGCGGGCTCGACGTCGCTCGCTGGAGCGGACCCGGTCGACCGCGCGGGAGTGGGCGATCATGACCGCCCACGAGCGGACCCCGGCCCGGGCCGGGTCGTAGCGCGAGGCGGTCCGCCAGATCTCCAGCAGCACCTCCTGGGCGACCTCCTCGGACTCCGACGGGTCGCGGAGCACCCGACGGCAGACGCCGTAGACGGTGGCCGACAGCCGGTCGTACAGGTCCTCGTAGGCGGCCTCGTCCCCGCGGGCCACCTGCTGGACCAGCGCACGCAGGTGGGCCTGCTCCTCGGGGTCGGCGACGCGCAGCGGACGGCCGTCGGGCTGCGGCACAGGCTGCACGAGGTCTCCGTCCTGCTCCCCCCGCTCAGCGTCGGGGTGCTCGTCACCGGTCTGCCGGCTGCTGCCCACAGGTGGTTCCACCATGGTTCGTCACCACCCCCGGGACGGATTGGACGCCCCGGACGGGACGTGAGGACTGCGCGTCACGGGGGGATCATCCCGCACACCCAATCCGGTGCCACCCGGACGACGGACCCCTGTCGCGTCCCCCGCACCTCTTCCCGCCCCCGGCGGAGGTGCGGGGGACGCACTGCCTGCCCCTGCGCTCACGACGGGGTGGGCCGACCGAACAGCCAGCCCTGGGCCCGGTCGCACCCCATCGCCTGCAGGATCCGACGCTGCTCGTCGGTCTCGACCCCCTCGGCGACCACGTCCAGCCGGTGGGCGTGGGCCAGGTCGACCACGGCCTTGACGACGGCGTCGTGCCGGGGCCCCTCCCCCAGGTGGCCGATGAACGACCGGTCGATCTTGAGGAAGTCCAGCTCCAGCGCCTGCAGGTAGGACAGGGCGGAGTAGCCGGTGCCGAAGTCGTCCAGGCCGACGGCGCAGCCGATGGTCCGCAGCCGCTGGATGACGTCCGCGACGACCGTGCCCTCGCCCAGCAGGCTGGTCTCGGTGATCTCCAGGTGCAGCCGTCCCGGGGTCACGTCGTGACGGGCGAGCAGGTCGGCCACCCGCTGCGGCAGCGTCCCGCTCTCCAGCGTGCGGGCGGACGCGTTGACGGCCAGCTGCAGCCCGGGCGTGGCCGCCAGGAGCTCGACCGCGCGGCCGAGCACCCAGGCGTCGACCTCGGTCACCAGCCCGCACTCCTCCGCCACGGAGATGAACTCGCCGGGCAGGACCAGTCCCCGCCCGGCGGTTCGGAGGCGGACCAGGGCCTCGGCGCCCGTGGGGCGCCCGTCGGCCAGGTCGACGACGGGCTGCAGGTGCAGCTCCAGCCGGTCCTCCGCCAGCGCCTGACGGAGCATCGCCTCGGTGTCCAGCCGGGCGTCGGCGCGGGTCCGCAGCTCCGCGTCGAACCGGACGAGCCGGTCACGTCCCGTCGCCTTGGCCCGGTACAGGGCCAGGTCCGCCTCTCGGAGCAGCTCGGCGGGCGAACCCCCGCCCTCGCTGGCGGCGACCCCGAGGCTGGCCGTGGCGACCATGCGCCCTGAGCCCACCCGGAACGGCTCGCGCAGGCAGGCCAGGAGCCGCTCCCCCACGGCCTCGAGGTCGGCGGAGGAGCGGGCGTCGTCGACGACGGCCACGAACTCGTCGCCGCCCAGCCGCGCGATCGTGGCCCCGGGGCGAACGGTCGAGCGCAGCCGTCCGGCCACCTCCACCAGCAGGGCGTCGCCCGTCGCATGGCCCAGGCTGTCGTTCACGACCTTGAAGTGGTCCAGGTCCAGCAGCACCAGGCCGACCAGACCGCCGCGCGCAGGCTGGTCCGCCAGCGCCTGTGCCAGGCGCTGCTCCATGGCCCGCCGGTTGGGCAGGCCGGTCAGCCCGTCGGTCAGGGCCAGCCGCTCCAGCTCTCGGCCCTGGGCGAGGCGCTCGCTCACGTCCAGCACGTGAGCCACGACGTGCAGCGGGTGACCTTGGCCGTCCCGCGCCAAGGCCATGGTGACCAGGGCCTCGAAGGTGGCCCCGTCGGAGCGGACGCAGGTCATGTCGAACGCGTCCTGCTCGACCTCGCCCCGCTGGAACGCCCGCATCAGGTCCAGGCACCGGTCCAGGTCGGCCGGGGCCGTCCAGTCGGCCATGGTCAGGGGGTCGTCGGCGTCGTCACGCCCGGCGCGGCCGGTCATCGTGCGGAAGCTGCCGTTGGAACGGAGCACACGGCCCGGGTCGGCCAGGTCCAGCATGAGCATGCCGATGGGCGCCCGGTCGAAGGTGAGCCGGAACACCTCCTCGTTCTCCTCCAGCGTGCGGACCGCCTCGACCCGTTCGGTGACGTCCTGCACGACCCCCCACTGCTTGACCGGGACCCCCTCGTCGTCGCAGGTCAGGTCCAGCCAGACCACGACGGTGCGGCGGGCGGTCCCGTCGGGCACCACCACCTGGGCGGTGACCTGCCGGGGCTGCCGGTCGGCGAGCACCTCGGCCCACACCTCGTGCAGACGGGCCCAGGTCGCCTCGCCGAAGCAGCGCCGGAGCACGGCCTCGTCCAGGTGCGTGGCCGCAGGCAACCCGAACACCTCGTGCAGGGCGGCGGAGAACACCCAGTCGTCCGTGCCGAGCGTCGTCTCCCAGGTGGCCAGGTCGGCCAGCTGCATGGCGGCGGCCAGCCGTCGGGCCTGCTCGTGGGCGCGTTCGGCGAGGCGGTGCTGGTCGGTGACGTCGGAGAACGACACCACCGCGGAGAAGATCCGGCCCGCTGCGTCCGTGCGCGGCAGGCTGGTCACCTGCACGACCCGCTCCTGCTCGTCGGGCCGGCGCAGCAGCATCACCCGGTCACGCTCCTGGACGCCGGTGCGCAGCGCGCGGGCGGCCGGGTACTCCTCCGGAGGGATCCGGGTCCCGTCCAGCTCGAGCATGTGCCAGCGCGGGTCCATCAGGGCCCTGCCGGTGAGCTCCGCGGGGGTCAGGCCCAGGACGTCGGCCGCGACCTGGTTGTGCAGCAGGACCTGGCCCTCCCGGCCGTGGACGACGACCCCCTCGCCCAAGGACTCCAGGACTGCCCGGTACAGCTGCTGGCCGTCGGCGCTGGTGCGGGCCACCGCGCCCGACAACGCCAGCGGCAGGCGGAAGTCGTCGACCGACAGCAGTCGGACCAGGTCCTGGAGCCGTCCCAGTCCGTGCTCGTCCAGCACCCCCGGCGCCGCGGCGAACACCGACAGCACCCCGACCACGCGGTCGCGGCCGTCGTGAAGCGGGACGACCAACGAGCCCCGGATGCCCTCGGCGCCGTTGACCGGCAGGGCGCCCAGGGGGTGGGCGGCGGTGTCGGCGACCAGGGCGGGCTCCCCCGAGCGCAGCACGCCGCCGGCCACGGTCCCCGCCACCGGGACCCGCGAGCCCACACCTCGGGCCCCGCTCGGGATGGGCGAGGCGCCGTCCGCGGCGGCCACGACGAACTCGTCCCCGTCGGGCACCGCCACGATGGCCCGGTCCCCGCCGACCAGGTCCCAGGCCTGCCGGCACAGCTGGCTGAGCAGGTCGTCGACCGACCCCTCGCGCAGCACCTCCGCCACGGCGGACGCCACGTCGTCCCCGCGGTGCTCGACGCCGGGCGCGCAGGAGGACGGGCTCACCTGCGTCCCATCGGCAGACCGAGCCCCGGCCTTGACGGGCCGGTCGGAAGTGCCACGAGCAGATGGATGTCCGCCATGCGGGTGAGACTGGCAGCCCGCGGTGGCCGCCCACCAATCCGCGAGCCCCGTCGCGACGGACCTGGATGGTGACAACCACACCCCACACCGCGTCCCGAGGCGCCCTCGCCGGACTCGTCTCCGCTGCCCTGCTCCTCGGGACCGCCTCGGCGGTCTCGGCCGTGGTCGGTCGCGGCTCCGAGCCCTTCCTCGCCGTCGGCGACACGGTCGTCCGGCTGTCCCCGTCGGTCGTGACCTCGTTCGCGATCGAGACCTTCGGCAGCTACGACAAGCTGGTCCTGTTCGTCGGGATCGGTGTCGTCCTGGCGGTCGTGGCCGCCGTCTCGGGCGTCCTGGCCACCCGGCGACTCCTGCTCGGCGTCGCGGCCCCGGTGCTGCTGGTGCTGGCGGCGGCCGCAGCGGTGCTGGCCTCCCCGGGAGCCACCGCCCTCGATCTCGTGCCGCTGCTGGTCGGTACCGTCGTGGGGGCCGTGGCCTTCGTCCGGCTCGTCGCCCTGAGCGGGGCCCGGCGGCCCGCCAGGACCGGGACCACGGCCGCAGAGGCCGACGACGGGGTGGCCCCCGTGGCCAGGACCCGGCCCGCGGCGTCCCGGCGGCTGTTCCTGGGCCTGGTGGGGGCCGGCGCGGCCGCCTCGGCCGGTCTGGTCGCCGTGGGCCGGGTCGTGGGCGGGACCCTCCGCGACGCGACCGCCTCGCGCGACGGGCTGGCGCTGCCGGCCGCCGCCAACACGCTGCCGGACGCGCCTACCGGGGCCCAGCTCGTGGACGGCGCACCGTTCCGCACCCCCAACGTCGACTTCTACCGCGTGGACACCGCCCTGACGGTCCCGCAGGTGCCCGCCGAGGACTGGGTCGTGCGGGTGCACGGCCTCGTCGACCGCCCGCTCGAGCTGGACTGGGCCGCGCTGACGACCCGCTTCGAGGTCGTCGACCGCGAGATCACCCTGGTCTGCGTCTCCAACCCCGTGGGAGGCGACCTGGCCGGCAACGCCGTCTGGCGCGGCATCCGCCTGGCCGACGTGCTGGCCGAGGCCGGGGTCGACCCCCGCGCCGACATGGTGCTGTCCACGTCGGTAGACGGCTGGACCGCGTCCACCCCTCTGGCCGCGCTCGTCGACACCGACGACCCGCTGCTCGCCTTCGCCATGAACGGTGAGCCGCTGCCGTTCGAGCACGGCTTCCCGGTCCGGATGGTGGTCCCCGGCCTGTACGGCTACGTGTCGGCCACCAAGTGGGTCGTGGACCTGAAGGTGACCACGTTCGCCGAGGACGAGGCGTACTGGACCCCGCGGGGCTACGCCGAGGAGGCCCCCGTCAAGGTCGCCTCCCGGATCGAGCTGCCCGCCTCGTTCGAGCAGCTCACGGCCGGGCCCGTCGTGGTCGCCGGCACCGCCTGGCACCCCGGCGTCGGGATCGACGCCGTCGAGGTCCAGGTCGACGACGGCGACTGGCAGCCCGCCGAGCTGGGCGAGGTTCCCGGCCCCACCACCTGGCGCCAGTGGCGCTACGAGTGGCCCGCCGAGCCCGGCCAGCACACCCTGCGCGTCCGGGCGACCGACGCCGACGGCGAGGTCCAGACCGACGAGCGGGCCGAGATCGCGCCCGACGGTTCCTCCGGCTGGCACTCCGTTGTGGTGACCGTCACATAGACCACCCCGATCCGCACCCATCCACCCGCACGGCAGCTCCGAACCACATGCAGCTCGGGAAAGAACGAGCAGCTGCGGAAGCAGACCCAGACCGAACCACCCAGCCAGACCCTCCCGGATCTTCCGGGACACGAACCTGAGGAGATCACCATGAAGCGTCACCTGCGCCTCGCCCCCGTCGCCATCACCGCCGCCCTCGTCCTCGCCGCCTGCGGCGGTGGCACCGACGAGGCCGCCGACGACGCCGGCGCCGCGGCCGACACCGCCACCGCCGAGGCCATGGAGCCCATGGAGTCCGAGGAGCCGATGGCGTCGGAGGAGCCCATGGAGTCCGAGTCCGCCACGGACGACATGGCCATGGCCGGCCCCGTCGGTCCCGGCTGCGCCGACTTCGCCACCGCGGTGCCGGACGGCGAGGGCTCCGTCGAGGGCATGAGCGACGACCCGGTCGCGGTCGCCGCCAGCAACAACCCGATCCTCACCACCCTGACCGCTGCGGTCTCCGGTGAGCTCAACCCCGACGTCAACCTGGTCGACACCCTGAACGGTGACGAGTTCACCGTCTTCGCCCCGGTCGACGACGCCTTCGCGGCGGACGTCGACGCGGCGACCCTGGAGACCCTGGGCACCGACGCCGAGCTGCTGAGCTCGATCCTGACCTACCACGTGATCCCCGGGCAGATCGCTCCCGCCGACCTCGCCGGCACCACCCAGACCACGGTCCAGGGCGGCACCGTCGAGATCGCCGGCGAGCCCGACATGCTCACCGTCAACGGCGCCAACGTGATCTGCGGCGGCGTCACCACCGCCAACGCCACGGTGTACCTGATCGACGGCGTCCTCATGCCGACCAGCTGAGTCGGTCACTGATCCCCGGTCGGGGCGGCGGAGGGATGCCGCGGCCCCGACCGGGCCCCTCGGACAAGGGGCAGGCTCCTCGCAGAGAGCCAGCGGAATTCTGCGCGGCAGGACCCGTCGCACCCACCCGGTGCGGCGGGTCCTCTGCCGTCCGCACCCACCTTGTGGAAACGCGTGCGGAACGACTACGCAAGGGGTTTACTCGGTCACTCGTGGTCACCGACTTGGTGGCCGGACGACGGGAGGGTGACGGGTGACGGCTGGGGCAGGGGGAACGGTCGCCGTCGAACTGCCCGACGTCGTACGGGTCGCCGAGGACCTCGCGGCCGGACGACGGGACGACGTCGACGAGTGCCTGCGCGTGGTCCTCGCCGGGCTGCGTGAGCGGCTCGGCTTCGACGTCACCTTCGTCGGGGAGCTGGTGGGCGGGGACCGGGTGGTCCGGGCCGTGGACCTGCCGGACGGCTCGGACGTGCTGCACCCGGGTCTGCGCGAGCCGTGCCAGGACACCTGGTGCGCCCGCGTCGTCGACGGGCAGGTGCCGCAGCTGGTCCCGGACGCCCGTGAGGAGCCGTCGGTGCAGGACCTGGCGGTCACCCGGTCCGCGCCGATCGGCACGCACCTGAGCGTGCCCATCCGGTTCAGCGACGGCACGGTCTTCGGCACGCTCTGCGGATTCACCCACGTGCCGGACCCCACGATCCGGGCCCGCGACCTGGGAGTGATGGGTCTGCTCGCTCACCTGCTGGCGCGGCACCTGGAGGCCGACCGGCTGCCGCCGGCGGAGCACGGCCGGACCCGCGACGAGGTCGTGACGGTCCTTGAGTCCGGGGGCCCCGGGCTGGTGTTCCAGCCCGTCCGTGACCTGCTGACCATGCACGTGCTCGGCTACGAGGCGCTGAGCCGCTTCGACGACGGCCGCGGCCCCGACGCCTGGTTCGCCCGCGCCGCGCTCGTCGGTCTCGCCGTGCAGCTGGAGGTGTCGGCCGTCCGCCGCGCCGTCGACCACCTGCCGACGCTGCCCGACGACGTCTACCTGGCCGTCAACCTGTCGGCGGCCGCGTTGTGCTCAGCGGACCTGCTGGACGCCCTGGTCGGCGTGGACATGTCCCGCGTCGTCCTGGAGCTGACCGAGCAGACCGGGGTGCCGGACTACGACGTGCTGCGGTCCCGGGTCGCGCTGCTGCGCGAGCGGGGCGCCCGGGTCGCCGTCGACGACGCCGGCGCGGGCTACGCCGGTCTCCAGCGGATCCTCGAGATGTCCCCCGACATCATCAAGCTCGACAAGGCCATGGTGTCCGACGTCGCCGACGACCAGGCCCGGCAGGCGATGGTGTCGGCCCTGACCTGGTTCACGCGACGCACGGGCGCGACGCTGGTCGCCGAGGGTGTCGAGGACGTCGCGCAGGTGATCGTGCTGCGCGACCTGGGGGTGACCGCCGCCCAGGGCTACCACCTGGGCCGACCGGGGCCGGTGGGCGCGGGTCGCTGAGCGTCAGGCCCCGCGGCTCGTGGCGGCCAGTCGGGCGCGTTCGCGCGCCACGTCGAAGTCGGCCACGGGCCACCGGGGGTCCAGCTCGCGCAGGGTCCGCAGCAGCAGGTGCGCGACCGCCCACCGGGCGTACCACTTGCGGTCGGCCGGGACGACGTACCACGGCGCCCCGTCGGTGCTGGTCCGCTCGATCGCGTCCGCCCAGGCGTGCTGGTAGTCGTCCCAGCGCAGCCGGGCGTCGACGTCCGCCGGGTTGTACTTCCAGTGCTTGTCGGGGCGGTCGAGCCGCTCCGCCAGCCGCTCGCCCTGCTCGGCGTGCCCGATGTGCAGGAACACCTTGACCACGCTGGTCCCGGCGGCGGCCACCTCCGCCTCGAAGTCGACGATCTCGTCGAAGCGCGGGGTCCACACCTGCGGCGGCACGAGCTCCTCCACCCGCACGACCACCACGTCCTCGTAGTGGGACCGGTCGAACACCCCGATCATCCCCGGCCGCGGCAGCGCCGCGCGGATCCGCTGCAGGTAGTGCTGGCCCCGCTCGGCCTCGGTGGGCACGCCGAACCCCGTGACGGTGGCCCCCTGGGCCCCGACCTGGCCGACCACGTGCCGGACGATGCCGCCCTTGCCGGAGGTGTCCATGCCCTGCAGGACGAGCAGCACCGCGCGTGACCCGGTCCCGGCCCTGGCCTCGGCGAACAACCGCTCCTGCAGCTCGCGCAGCTCCTCGGTGCCGTCGGCCAGCGCGGCCTTCCCGTCGGCCTTGTCACCGTCGAAGCCCGGGGTGGCGCGGGGGTCCAGGCCCGCCAGGTCCGGTCGGGTGCCGGGGGTGACGCGGAGGGCCTCGTGCAGGTCGGACGACGTCGTCATCGCCCCAGACTAATCGGGGTGCTGCGCGGTGGGCCTCCGCCCGGAGGGGTCCTGGGGCCGACCGAAGTACCACCCCTGGGCCTGGTCGCAGCCCATCTGCAGCAGCATGCGCGCCTGCTCCTGCCGCTCGACGCCCTCGGCCACGACGGTCATTCCGTGCGCGTGGCCCAGCGTGATGACCGCCTGCACGACGGCGTCCTCCCGCGAGGTGCGCCCCAGGCCGGCGACGAACCCCCGGTCGATCTTGAGGGCGTCCGCGGGGTAGGTGGACAGGTACGCGAGCGAGGAGTAGCCCGTGCCGAAGTCGTCGATGGACACGTGGCAGCCGTACTCCCGCAGGGACGTCAGGGCGTCGACGGCGGCCGACTGCGACAGCGCGAGGCTGCTCTCGGTCACCTCCAGGTGCAACCGGGCGGGGTCCAGACCCCGCTCCTCCAGGGCGGCGGCCACGCGGCCGGCGACGTCGATACGGTCGAAGCTGCGGGCCGACAGGTTGACGGCGATCGCCGGGGCGGCGTCCTGCGCCAGGAGCTCGGTCGCCCGCGCGATGCCCCACCGGTCGATCTCGGAGACCAGCCCGCGGTCCTCCGCTACGTCCATGAAGCTGCCGGGCAGCCGCACGCTGCCGCGTCCGTCCACCAGTCGCATCAGCCCCTCGCTGCTCACCTGCTCCCCCGTGCCGAGGTCGACCACGGGCTGCAGGTACAGACGCAGCTGGCCCTCCGCGAGCGCGCGGCGCAGCCGGCGTTCCGACTCCACCGCCGCGTCGGCGGCAGCACGGATCCGCTCGTCGAACACGACCACCCGGTCCCGGCCGCTGTCCTTGGCGCAGTGCAGGGCCAGGTCGGCCTCCCGCATCAGGTCGCGGCTGGCCCCGTCCCAGCCCACCGACGCCACCCCGATGCTGAGCGTGGCTGCGACCGTCTCCTGCTCCCGCGGCTCGGCGGGGCCTCCGCCCCCGACCGGGACCACCAGCCCCCTGGTGAGCGCCGGGGGCCGGGGGCAGGCCACCGTCAGCGGGCGCCTGGCCTCGCGAAGCATCGTGGCGGCGACGGCCCGCAGGTCACCGGGGTGCCGCAGCTCGGGGACCAGGACGGCGAACTCGTCGCCACCCAGCCGGTGCAGGACGCCGCGCCCCGTGACGGCCGAGGCGATCCGGCGGGCGGTCTGCCGCAGCACCTCATCGCCGCCGTCGCGGCCCAGGCGGTAGTTGACGGTGCTGAACCGGTCGACCCCGCACACCACCAGGCCCACGCCGTGCTTGTCGGGGCGGGCCCGCAGCAGGGTGTCGGACATGGCCTGCTCCAGCGTCCGGCGTCCGGGCAGCCCGGTCAGGACGTCGACGTCGGCCCTCCGCTGCGGCTCGCGAGGACGCACGACCAGGCCACCCAGGTCCATGCCCGCGCGCGGGAGGTCCGGGGCCTGCTCGGCCGCACCTGTCCCGGTGCGGGACACGTGCCTGTCCACCCAGGTCATGTCGGCACCTTGTCGGCCGGCTTGACCCGCCGGGGCGGCCGTTCGCCCGGCCGGGTGCCACGATCACCCGATGAGCAGCGGGGAGCACCTGGACTACGACCGGGACCGGCTCGGGGTCGTGCGCCGCCCCTGGCTCGGCGGCGACGTCCTGTCCTACGGCGACCCCCGCCCCCACGACGTCCTCGACGTCCTCGACCTGGCCGTGCACCGGAACCCTGACGCCGTCGCCGTGGTCGACGCGGTCACCGGGGCGAGCCGGACCACCACCGAGCTGGCCGACGACGTCGCCGTCACGGCCGGGCGGTGGCAGGCGGCCGGCCTGCGACCCGGTGACGGCGTCGGGATCGCGGCCGGCAACTCCGGCGACCACCTGGTCGTCCTGCTGGCCTGCGCCGCCGTCGGCGCCGTGGCGGTCGGGCTGTCGTCGCGCCTGGCCGTCCCGCAGTGGCGCTACCAGCTCGAGCACTCCGGCTGCCGCCTGCTGCTGCACGACGACGTCCACGCCGAGCAGGCAGCCCGCGCGGCCGAGGGGCTGGCGGGCCTGCAGGTCAGCGGGTCGCTGTGCCACCGCGCCGCGGGGCCGGCGTCCGCCCCGGGAGCCGCCCCCGGATCCGCCACCGGAGCCGTCGCCGAGGAAGGGCCGGACGGCGGCGGACCCGGCCGCGCCTGGGCCCGCCTCTTCGCCGCCCGCACCCCGGCCGAGGCCACGACGGCCTACCAGGTCGTCTACACGTCAGGGTCCACCGGACGCCCCAAGGCCAGCCAGGTCGTGCACGGCGCCAGCGTCACCTCCGGGATCGCCTACGACCGCCTGCTCCGGTTGCAGCCCGGCGAGTCCTCGGCCGTGCTGTTCCACCTGGGCTACATCAGCGCCATGCACGCCCACGTCGTCCCCGCCCTGCTGTCCGGCGCCCGGCTGGTCATGCTGCCGACCGGCTCCCCGAGGACCTGGGTCGAGCAGCTCGCGGCGGTCGAGGTGGCGTGGGCCTACGCCGTGCCGTCCTGGTGGCTGCTGGCCCTGCGCGAGCCTGGACTGGTCGCCTCGGCCCTGCCCCGGCTGCGCCTGGCCGGGGCGGGCGGCTCGCCGTTCCCGGACGCCCTGCGCGACGGCCTGGCGCAGCGGCTGCCCGGCACCGAGGTGCTCAACGTGTACGGCCTGTCCGAGACCCACTCCCCCGCCACGGTGCTGCGGGGTCAGGACCTGTGGACGCACGCCGGGACCGCCGGACGGGCTCTGGAGGTCGTCGAGGTCGAGGTCCGCGACGCGCAGCAGGTCCGGCTGGCCGACGGCGAGCCCGGCGAGGTGTGGCTCCGCTCCTCGCTGGTGACCACGGGGTACGCCGGGGACCCCGGCGCGACCGCCACCGCCGTGGTGGACGGTGCGCTGCGCACGGGCGACGTCGGGGTCCTGGAGCCCGGTGGTCCCGACGGGCCCGTGCTGCGCCTGCTCGACCGCGTCAAGGACATGGTCAACCGGGCGGGCACCAAGGTGTACTCCGCCGAGGTCGAACGGGTCCTGACCGAGCACCCGGCCCTGGCCGAGGCGGCCTGCGTCGCGGCGCCGGACCTGCGCAGCGGCGAGACCGTCGCGGTGTTCCTGGTGCTCGCCGTCGGCCACGACCGACCCACGGACGCCCAGGTCAGGGCCTGGGTCCGGGAGCAGCTGGGCACCGCCGCGGTGCCCAGCGCCGTGCGCTGGCTCGACGCGCTCCCCCGCGGTGGGACGGGCAAGACCGACAAGCTCGACCTGCGCGCGCGGCTCGCCGTTCCGCACGACGCCTGAGTCGCGGGACACTGTGGTCGTGACGACCTCTGAAGACGGCTCCACCGGCACGCCGGACGGCCCCACCGACACCACCCCCGCGGCGACCGGTTTCGCCGAGCTCGGCCTGCGCGACGAGCTGCTCGACGCCCTCGAGGCCCTCGGCTACGAGGAGCCCACCCCGATCCAGTCCGAGGCCATCCCCCACCTGCTGACCGGCACCGACCTGCTCGGGCAGGCCGCCACCGGCACCGGCAAGACGGCGGCGTTCGCCCTGCCCATGCTGCAGCGGATCCGGGAGGGCGGCCGCACGAGCAACCGCTCCGGCGCCCCGGCCGGGCTCATCCTCGTGCCGACCCGCGAGCTGTGCATGCAGGTCTCCGAGGCGCTGCACAAGTACGGCAAGCAGCTGGGCATCCGCACGCTGCCCGTCTACGGCGGTCAGCCCGTCATCCGCCAGGTCCGCGAGCTGGAGCGCGGCGTCGACGTCGTCGTGGCCACCCCCGGCCGGGCCGTCGACCTGATCCAGCGCCGCAGCCTCAAGCTGGCCGGCGTCGAGGTCGTGGTCCTGGACGAGGCCGACGAGATGCTCGACATGGGCTTCGCGGACGAGCTCGAGACGATCCTCGACGCCTGCGGCACGGACCGGCAGACCGTCCTGTTCTCCGCCACCATGCCCCGCCGGCTGGACTCCATCACCCGCAAGCACCTGGTGGACCCGGTCCGCATCACCATCGCCCGCGCCCAGCAGGTCGCCGGCGAGGCACCGCAGGTGCGGCAGGTGGCCTACCTGGTCGACCGCGCGCACAAGACCGCGGCGCTGGGCCGGGTCCTGGACGTCGAGCAGCCGGTGGCGACCATCGTGTTCTGCCGCACCCGCGCCGAGGTCGAGACCCTGACGGAGACCCTGACCGGGCGCGGCTACCGCGCCGAGGCGCTGCACGGCGGGATGACGCAGGACCAGCGCGACCGCGTGATGAACCGGCTCCGGTCGCAGGCCGCCGAGCTGCTCGTGGCCACCGACGTCGCCGCCCGCGGCCTGGACATCGACCACCTGACCCACGTCGTCAACTACGACGTCCCGTCGGCCGCGGAGTCGTACGTGCACCGCATCGGCCGGGTGGGCCGCGGCGACCGCGAGGGCGTCGCCATCACGCTGGCCGGCCCCCGCGAGCAGCGGCTGCTGCAGTCGGTCGAGCGCATCACGGGCCGCAAGATCTCCATCGAGCCGCTGCCCAGCGTCGCCGACCTGCGGGCCATCCGGCTGGAGAGCACGGTCGAGGCGCTGCGCGAGGCCATGGGTCGCGACGACCTGGCCGACTTCGCGTCCGTCGAGGGGCTGGTGCTGGCCGAGGCCCCCGCCGGCACCGACCGCGAGACGATCATGCTGGCCGCCATCGCCCTGGCCCACCAGGCCCGCACGGGCGCGGTCGACGAGCAGGACATCCCGCTGGTCCGGGCCGGCTCGGGCGGCGGCCGCGAGGGCGGGCGCTCCGCCGGCGGCTACGGCGGCGACGGTGGTGGACGCTCCGGTCCGCCCCGCGACGGCGGCGCCGCGCGCGACGCGGGCCCCGGCCCCGGCCGCACCCGGTTGTTCGTCAGCTCGGGCCGCATCGGGGGCATGCGCCCGCAGGACCTCGTCGGGGCCATCGCCAACGAGTCGCAGCTGAGCGGCAAGGACATCGGCCCCATCGTCATCACCGAGCGGTTCTCGCTCGTGGACGTGCCCGACGAGGCCGCGACCGACGTCATCCACGCCCTGCAGCAGACCCGGGTCAAGGGCCGCAAGGTCCAGGTCCGTCGCGACCGCGGCTTCGCCACCGGGGGCGAGGAGGCCGGCGCGGGCGCCGACCGCGAGCGTCGCCCCCGCCCCGCCCGCAAGGCCCCGCCCCGGTACTGAGACCGCCCGGAGCGGCCCCCACCGACCACCCAGAAGGCCGGATCACCCTGTCGCGGTCCCGACAGGTGCGATCCGGCCTTCTCGGCGAGGGGTGGCTCAGTCCTTGTTGGCGAACGCCGAGTCGAAGGCGGCGTCGGGGGCGTCGAACGCCAGGCGGCGGACGAACGCCAGGGCCTCCTCCGCCCCGACCAGACGGTCCATGCCGGCGTCCTCCCACTCCACGCTGATCGGACCGTCGTAACCGATCTGGTTGAGCATCCGGAACGAGTCCTCCCACGGCACGTCGCCGTGGCCGGTGGACACGAAGTCCCAGCCACGACGCCCGTCGGCCCACGGCAGGTGGCTGCCCAGGCGGCCGTTGCGGCCGTTGCCCATGCGCTTGCGGGTGTCCTTGCAGTCCACGTGGTAGATCCGGTCCTTGAAGTCCCAGATGAACCCGACCGGGTCCAGGTCCTGCCAGACGAAGTGGCTGGGGTCCCAGTTCAGGCCGAACGCCTCACGGTGGCCGATGGCCTCCAGGGTCGCGTGGGTGGTCCAGTAGTCGTAGGCGATCTCGCTGGGGTGGACCTCGTGGGCGAAGCGGACCCCGACCTCGTCGAACACGTCGAGGATCGGGTTCCAGCGGTCCGCGAAGTCCTTGTACCCGGCGTCGATGAGCTCCTGGGACACCGGCGGGAACATCGCGACGTACTTCCAGATGCTCGAGCCGGTGAAGCCGATGACGGTCTTCACGCCGAGCTTGGCCGCCAGGCGGGCGGTGTTCTTCATCTCCTCCGCGGCGCGCTGGCGGACGCCCTCGGGCTCGCCGTCGCCCCAGATCGCGCTGGGGAGCATGTCCTTGTGGCGCTGGTCGATCGGGTCGTCGCAGACGGCCTGGCCCTTGAGGTGGTTCGAGATCGCCCACACCTTGAGGCCGTGACGCTCGAGCAGGTCCAGCTTGCCCTGGACGTAGGCGTCGTCGTCCCAGCGGGAGGGGTCCAGGTGGTCGCCCCAGCAGGCGAGCTCGAGGCCGTCGTAGCCCCACTCCCCGGCGAGGCGTGCCACCTCCTCCAGCGGCAGGTCGGCCCACTGGCCGGTGAACAGGGTGACGGGACGTGTCATCTCAGGAGACTCCTCGATCGGTGTCGGTGCGGTGCTGTCTCGGTCCTGGTGCATCCGTCGTGCGCGCCCCAGGGCGCGGCACGAGGAGGTCGGTGGCGGTCTGGGTGGCGCTCACGGCGACACCGGTTCCGGGTCGGCGGTGAGGGCACCGCTGTCGGGCACGGGGGGCAGGTACAGGTGGACGTGGCCGCGGTCGGCGGCGACGTTGACCGCGTCGAGCTGGGTCGCGCCCACCGACCACGCGAGGGCGGCGGAGCGACGCGCGGACGCCGCCACCTCGAGGGCTGCCTCGACATCCACGCCCTCGGCGGCGGCGGAGCCGTCGGGCACGGCGACCAGGTCGTAGGCGGCGACCATGGTCTCCAGGTTGCCGAGCGAGGCGACGAGACCGGAGCGGGCGACGTTGACGTCGGTGCCGCCGCTGGGGGCGTCGCCGAAGGTCTGCTCGGCGAGGGTGACGGCGCTGCGCCACTGCTCGACGGTCTCGGGGGTGGGGGGCGGGGAGCCCGGGGAGTGCTCACCGGCGCCGACGACCACCGGCGACAGGATGTCCAGGACCTCCTCGGTCTGCTCGGTGAGCACGACCACGGCCTCGGCGTCCCGCGCGGCCTCCTCGGCCTGCAGCTCGGCGACGCGTTCCGCCAGGGGGTCGTCAGGGTCCAGCGGCTGGCCGTCCGCGCCCACGACCGCATCGGCCGGGGCGGTCGACCCGTCGTCGGAGCCGGGCAGGAGGAACCCCGCGAGCAGCCCGAGCTGGACGCCGACCACGACGCCCACGACGACAAGGACCCAGCGGCGGGCGGACCCGGCGCCGGGGGTGGTGCCCCCCGCCCCCCCACCCGCCCAGGGGCGGCGGGGGGGGGGGGAGGCCCCCCCCCCGGCGGCGCGGGGGGGGGGGGGGGCGGGGGCGGGGGGGGG
>JBBSQH010000041.1:0-36463 GCA_038258055.1 Actinomycetales bacterium | reverse complement strand
GGAGACTCCTCGCCCGAGTCGCCGGTGGAGGTGGCACGCGCCGTCGTGCTGCGTCGGCTGTCGTTCGGGCCACGGACCCGCGCCCAGCTGCACGAGGCAATCCTCGCCAAGGACGTCCCGGCCGACGTCGCCGACGCGGTGCTCGACCGGTTCGTCGAGGTCGGCCTGGTGGACGACGCCGACTTCGCCCGGGAGTGGGTGCGGGTGCGTCACCGGGACAAGGGGTTGTCCCGCCGCGCCCTGGCCGACGAGATGCGCCGCAAGGGGGTGCCGACGGAGGACGCGGACGAGGCCCTGGCCGCCGTGGACGGCGACGACGAGCGCTCTGCTGCCGAGACCCTGGTGGCCCGCAAGCTGCCCAGCAGTCGCGGCCTGGACTACCCGAAGCGGGTCAACCGGCTGATGGGGATGCTGGCCCGCAAGGGCTACGGTCCGGGGTTGGCGGGCGAGGTCGTGCGTCAGGCGCTGGCCGCCGAGGAGACGTCCGAGGACTCCCACCCCGGCTGAGCCGTCCGACCCGCGTGCCGGTGGGACGTCACGGCTGCGGTCGTCCCTGTGTCGTCGAGGTGTCCGCGTCGGTGTCGCCCGGGGTGGCGGCAGCGTCTGCCTCGACGTCGGTGTCGGTGCGGGTCTCGGTGATGTCACCTTCCGGCTCCTGCTTGCCGGCCGACCGCGCCTGGCTCAGCCGCTTCTCGGTGTAGGTGGCCAGCCGCCCCAGCAGGCTGTTGATGATGATGAACAGCAGCGCCACCAGCAGGTACGTCTGCAACGGGTTGTTGAAGAACTGCGTGAGCTGCCGTCCGGTCCTCAGCAGCTCCTGAGGCCCGGTGAGCACGAGGGCGGCCAAGGACGTGTCCTTGACGATGACGACGAGCTGGCTGATGAGGGCGGGCAGCATCAGCCGGAACGCCTGCGGCAGCTGGATGAGCAGCACGGTCTGCTGCCGGGTGAGACCAATGGCCAGGCCGGCCTCGCGTTGGCCGTTGGGCAGCGCCGCGACGCCGGCCCGCAAGATCTCGCCGATGACGACGAAGTTGTAGGCGGTCAGGCCGATGACCAGGTACCAGAGCTGGGAGAGGTCCACGCCGAACTGCGGCAGCACGCGCGAGGCGAAGAAGATGAGGAGCACCACCGGTGCGCCACGGAGGACCTCGGCGAGCAACACGACCGGGAGCCGGGCGTAGCGACCGAGCAGCAGGCGCAGCGTGGTCAGAGCGGTACCCAGCACCAGGCTGAACAAGATCGCCAGGGCTGCGGCCTGCAGGGTGTATCGCACCCCGGTGCCGATCCGCCCCCACACCTGTACGAACTGCTCGTCGCCGGGCCAGAAGAGAGGCGCCCAGCGGTCCGGGGCGAACTGCCCCGTGCTGCGTAGCCGCAGCACCACCCAGGCGGCGATCGCGAGGAACGCGACGACCACGACGACAGAGAGCACCAGGGACCGGCGTCGGGCCTTCGGCCCCGGCGCGTCGTACAGGACGGACGGTGCACCGCTCATCGCAGGATCGCCACCTTCTCCTCGATGCGGCTCAAGACCGCGGCAGTCGGCAGCGTGATGGCCAGGTAGCCGAGCAGCACCCCGGTCAGGACGGGCAGCGCCGCGAAGCCTTGGGCGCTGGTGAGGCGCGTCCCCACCGAGAACAGGTCACCGCCGACCCCGAAGGCACCCACGACCGCGGAGTTCTTCATCATGGCGATGACGACGCTGCCGAGCGGGGGGATGACGGATCGGATGGCCTGCGGCATCACGACGCTGCCCAAGGACTGCCCGAAGGTGAGCCCCACCGACCTGGCGGCCTCGGCCTGTCCGGCGGGCACGGCGTTGATGCCGGAACGGACCGCTTCGCAGACGAAGGCCGCGGTGTAGAGGGTGAGCCCCAGCACGCCGAGCCAGAAGAACGGGGCGTTGAAGCCGAGCTCTGGCAGCACGAACGCGGTGAAGAACAGCATGATGGTCAACGGGCTGTTCCGGATGATGGAGACGTACCCGGAGCCGAAGCGGCGCAGCGGCGGCACGGGGGAGACCCGCATCATCGCCAGGATCGTGCCGAGCACGAGGGACCCGACGAGGGCGTAGACGATGATCTCCAGCGAACCGAGGAACCCCCGGACGAAGAGGTCGAAGTTGTCGACCAGCACCTCCATGGCTGAACATCCCGTCTCGGGTCAGAGGCCCGCAGGCCCGTGGGTGGGTGGGGCAACGCCTGCAGGCCCGGTCCTGGACCGGGCCCGCAGCGCGTCACGTCACTCGCAGGGGGTGAGCTCCGGGAAGGTGGGGTCCTCGGCGCCGGCGATCTGGCCAGCCGTCGACTGCCACGCCTCGAGGTAACGGCCGTCCTCGTTGGCCGCCTCGAGCGTGTCGTTGATGAACTGGCAGAACTCGACGTCGCCGTCCTGCACGCCGATGCCGTAAGGCTCCTCGGTGAACGCCTCGCCGACCAGGGTGAAGGCACCCTCGGACTGGTCCACCAGACCCAGCAGGATGACGTTGTCCGTCGTCACGACGTCGACCTGGTCGTTGCGCAGCGAGTCGGCGCAGGCCGAGTAGTCGGCGAAGAGGGTCAGCTGGTCGGGGCTGCCCAGGTACTCACGGATGTTCTCCGACGGGGTCGAGCCGTCGACCGAGCACACCCGGATGGCCGTGTCGGAGAGGTCCTCAGGCGCCGAGATCGTCTCGGCGTCCTCCTCGCGGACCATCAGCGCCTGGCCGGCGACGTAGTACGGACCCGCGAAGTCGATGCGCTCGGCCCGCTCGTCGTTGATCGTGTACGTGGCGGCGACCAGGTCGACCTCGTCGTTGATCAGCACCTCCTCGCGGATCGCGGAGGGGGTCTGCACGTACTCGCGGCCGTCCTCGGGGATGCCCAGCTCGTCGGCGATGATGTTGGCGATCGCCACGTCGAAGCCTTCGGGGACGCCGTCGAGGTTGGCCAGGCCGAACCCGGGCTGGTCGAACTTGGTGCCGATGCGGATGGTGCCGGCCTCGGCGAGCTCGGCCATGGTCGTGCCCTCGGCGAACTCGGCGGCACCGCCGTCGTCCATGCTCTCCTCGGCGCCCGCGCCCGCATCGGCGTCCGTGGTGTCCTCGGCGTCCGTGTCGCCGCCGCAGGCAGCGAGGACGAGAGCGGCGGAGCTGAGCAGCGCCACGCCCGTCATCAGTCGACGTGTCTTCATGTGGGTCCCTCCCGGGGATGTAGCGGCACGCCCCGGACGGGCGCACCAGGTGGTTCGGGTGGTCAGTGGGTGAGGATCTTGGACAGGAAGTCCTTGGCCCGTGCGGACGTCGGCGCGGTGAAGAACGTCTCCGGCACGGCCTCCTCGACGATCTCTCCGTCGGCCATGAACACCACGCGGTTGGCCGCCTTGCGGGCGAAGCCCATCTCGTGGGTGACGACGATCATCGTCATCCCGTCCTTGGCCAGCGACGTCATGACGTCGAGCACTTCGTTGATCATCTCGGGGTCCAGGGCCGAGGTGGGCTCGTCGAAGAGCATCACCTTGGGCTGCATGGCCAGGGCCCGGGCGATGGCGACGCGCTGCTGCTGCCCGCCGGACAGCTGGGCGGGGTACTTGTCCGCCTGGTTCGCGACCCCGACGCGCTCCAGGAGCTTCATGCCCAGGTCGTCGGCTTCCCGCTTCTTCATCTTGCGGACCTTCACCGGGCCCAGGGTCACGTTCTCCAGGACCGTCTTGTGCGCGAAGAGGTTGAACGACTGGAAGACCATGCCGACGTCGGCGCGGAGCCGGGCCAGCTCCTTGCCCTCGTCCGGCAGGTCCTGGCCGTCGATGGTGATGCGGCCGGACTCGTAGGTCTCGAGCCGGTTGATCGTCCGGCAGAGCGTCGACTTGCCGGAGCCCGACGGGCCGATCACGACGACGACCTCGCCGTGGGCGACGTGCAGCTGGATGTCCTTGAGGACGTGGAGGTCGCCGAAGTGCTTGTTGACCTTGTCCATGACGACGAGGGGCGCCCCGGGGGCCTGCTGATCCGGCATGACGGGAAACCTAGACCGGATCGGGCCCGGACAGCCACGGCGAGCCCGGCCGTTGCCGAGTCGTGACCTGGCGTGCCGCCGTCCGTAACACCCGAGGTCACGACCCGCAGAGCGGCAGGTGCCTATTGTGACCGACGCATATCTGGTCATACGGTTCGCGCACCGTCACTCACCGGAGGTCATGACCATGATCCGTCCCACTGCGCTCGCCGCGGCCCACCAGGTCTCGCGTCGGGCCGCCCTCGCCGCGATCGGTGGCACCGCCGCCACCGCCGGCACCCTGCTGGCCGCTCCGTCATGGGCGGTCGACGCCGCCCGCCCGGGCAGCACCCGCTCGCCACGGCTCACCGCCCGTGACCGCGTCGTCGTCGGCCGGGTCCAGGCCGAGCTGGCCGTGGACCACATCCTCGAGCTGTCCGAGGGCATCGGCCCCCGCATCGGGGGCACGCCGTCCGAGCGCGCCGCCGCCGAGTACATGGCCGCGGTGCTGGACGGCTACGGCTACGACGTGGAGCTGGAGACCTTCCCCGTCGCCGACAAGTTCCTGGCCGAGGTGGACGGCGACCCCGTCCTCGACCAGAGCATCTGCTGGCAGATGGGCGCCGCACCGCTCGGGGCGCTCGACGTCAGCGTGACCGGTCCGGCCGTGCTCGCCGGCGACGGCAGCCAGGGGGAGCTGACCGGGGCCATCGCCCTGGTCGAGACCCCCGCCGGGGTGTCCACCTCGGTCCGGACCCAGCGGGTGCAGCTCGCGGTGTCGCGCGGGGCGGTCGCCGTCATCGTGCTGCCCGCCGACGCCGCCGACCCGATCCGTCGCACCTCGGCCTCGTCGCCGGGGCTCAGCACGCCGGTGGCCGTCCCGGTCCTCGGGTCCGCCCAGGTGCAGAAGGCCCGGCTGCAGGCGGCGGCCGCCGCCGGCCCGCTCAGCCTGACGGTGGCCACCACCGCCTACCGGGGGCTCACCTCCCAGAACGTGCTGGCCAGCCGGGCCGGTCGCGGGGGCCCCGTCGGGCAGAACGAGGCCGTGATGGTCTGCGGGCACTACGACTCCGTCATCGGCGCCCCGGGGGCCAACGACGACGGCTCCGGCACCGCCCTCACCCTCGAGCTGGCCCGGGTGATGCGCTCCCTCCCGACCCAGCGGGACATCCGGTTCTCGCTGTGGGGCTCGGAGGAGCAGGGCCTGATCGGCTCCCGCTACCACGTGGCCCAGCTCGACCCGGCCGAGCGCTCCCGCCTGGTCGGCGTCTACAACAACGACATGGTGGCGACGAGCTGGGACCCGGCGACCCGGTACTGGGTGCTGTCCTGGGACGGGTCGGCCAACGTCATCAACACCTCCGTCATCGCCGCCGCCGAGCGCCTGGGCTACTCGCCGCACCTGTCCCCGATCACCACGCGCGGCGCCAGCGACCACCAGTCGTTCCAGGAGCAGGGGATAGCGAGCTCCAACTTCTCCTGGCGGGGCGAGGGGTCGCCGGCGCTGCTCGAGCCGCCGTACCACTCCCCGGAGGACACGGTCGCGCTCAACATCTCGATGGAGCGGATGCAGGTGTCGCTGGAGCTGATCGGCGCCGCCATGTACCAGGTGGCCCGCGAGGGCTGAGCCGCCCGCAGCGCGCGTCGGGTCGGGGTGCAGGCGCCCCGGCCCGACGTCGTACCCGGCCACGACGGCTGCGGCGTACCCTGGTTGTCGCCATGAGCAGCCCTGACACCCTCACGCCCTCCGACGGCCCGACGTCGCGCACCGACCTGGCGGCCGCCCCTGACGCGCGGACGTACCACGTGCGCACGTTCGGCTGCCAGATGAACGTCCACGACTCCGAGCGGCTCACGGGCCTGCTCGAGACGGCCGGTTACGTGCCCGCCGACCCCGACACGGTCCTGGAGCACGGTGCCGACGTGGTCGTCCTCAACACCTGCGCGGTCCGCGAGAACGCCGACAACAAGCTGTACGGCAACCTCGGTCAGCTCGTGCCGGTCAAGTCCAGGCGGCCCGGCATGCAGATCGCCGTGGCCGGCTGCCTGGCCCAGAAGGACAAGGGCGAGATCGTCCGCAAGGCGCCGTGGGTGGACGTCGTCATCGGCACCCACAACATCGGTTCGCTGCCGGCGCTGCTGGAGCGGTCGCGGCACAACGGGGAGGCCGAGGTCGAGATCCTCGAGTCCCTCGACGTGTTCCCCTCCACGCTGCCGACCCGGCGCGAGTCCGCCTACGCGGCCTGGGTGTCGGTGAGCGTCGGCTGCAACAACACCTGCACGTTCTGCATCGTGCCGAGCCTGCGCGGGACCGAGAAGGACCGCCGCCCCGGCGACATCCTGGCCGAGGTCGAGGCCCTGGTGGCCGAGGGCGTCGTCGAGGTGACCCTGCTGGGGCAGAACGTCAACACCTACGGCGTGGAGTTCGGCGACCGGCTTGCGTTCGGCAAGCTGCTGCGCGCCGTGGGCGCCGTCCCCGGCCTGGAGCGCGTCCGGTTCACCAGCCCCCACCCGTCCTCGTTCACCGACGACGTGATCGCCGCGATGGCCGAGACGCCGGCCGTGATGCCGCAGCTGCACATGCCGTTGCAGTCCGGCTCCGACCGGGTGCTGCGGGCCATGCGCCGTTCGTACCGCTCCGAACGCTTCCTCGGGATCATCGACAAGGTGCGGACCGCCATGCCGGACGCCGCGATCAGCACCGACATCATCGTCGGGTTCCCCGGCGAGACCGAGGAGGACTTCCAGGCCACCCTCGACGTGGTCCGGGCCTCGCGCTTCACCAACGCCTTCACGTTCCAGTACTCCCCGCGCCCGGGCACCCCGGCCGCGGACATGGCCGACCAGGTGCCCAAGGCCGTCGTCCAGGAACGCTACGTGCGCCTGGTGGCGCTGCAGGAGGAGATCTCCTGGGCGGAGAACCTCACCCAGGTGGGTCGTCGCCTCGAGCTGCTGGTCTCCGAGGGCGAGGGCCGCAAGGACGTCGCGACCGAGCGGCTGTCCGGCCGGGCCCCGGACAACCGGCTGGTGCACTTCGCGCCGCGCCCCGCCGACGGCGCCCCGGCCTGGGCCGGCCCGCTCCGCCCCGGGGACGTGGTCGAGGTCGAGGTCACCTACGCAGCCCCGCACCACCTGGTGGCCGACGCCGGGGTGCTGACGGTGCGCCGTACCCGCGCGGGTGACGCCTGGCAGGCACGCCAGGACGCCCCGGCCGGGGCGACCGCCACGACCGCGGTGGGTCTGGGGATGCCCCGCGTCGGTCTGCCCGTCGGCTGATCGGGACCGGCCCGGACCGCGTCCGACGAGGGTGACGGGCCCCCTCAGGCAGACCTCGGGCACACCTCAGGCCGACGAGGCGCTCCCTCAGACCCATGAGGGCCTGGTCCCCGGGGTGACGCCGCCGGGGCAGCGTGACCACCCCATCCACGAGGTGGCCGCTCAGACCGAACCTGTAAGTACCCGGAGGACCGACCGCCGGGACGACCAGGAGGTCACCATGAACCACTTCGCCCTGACACCCGGTCTGCTCGTCGACGCCGAGGTGGCCTACCGACACGAGCTCCTCGCCCGTGACCTGGCCGGGCCGCGACGCCCCCGCCGCTGGTGCGGCAGCCGGCGTCGGTCCGCCAGCCAGACCGAGCACGACCTCGTCCTGGCGGCCTGAACCCGACGACAGCCGTCCTGCACCAGCCGGTCGAGCCGTACCGCGGGGTGTGCTCGCCGCCGTCGGGGGTCGCTGCCACGATGAGCACGTGTCCCGGATGAGCATCGCCGCACCGCTGGTCGGCAGGGACGCCGAGCTGAGGGCGCTGACCGACGCGCTCGACGTCGCGCGCGGCGGACGTCCTAACGCCGTCCTGCTGGCCGGTGACGCCGGGGCCGGCAAGACCCGGCTGCTGCAGGCCTTCGCCGACGAGGCCGCGCGGGACGGGGTCGTGGTCCTGCGGGGTCACTGCGTCGACTTCGGCGCGGCGGGGCTGCCCTACCTCGCCTTCGCCGAGGCCGTCGGGGCGCACCTGGCGGGGTCGGGTGCGGCGGTCCCACCGGCCCTGGCCACCCTCCTCGGCCACAGCGGCCACAGCGGCCACAGCGGCCACAGCGGTCCCGCCGAACCGGGGGCGAGGGAGCCCGAGGCCGGGGCCCACGCCCGCCGCGGCCCCGACCCCCGGCCGGACGAGGCACGGCCCGACGATCCCGCCGCGGACTCCGCCGGAGTCGCCTCCGCGGTCGAGGTGGGGCGGATGCAGCTGTTCGAGGCGGTGGCCAGGTACATCGGCGCGCTGGCCTCGGCCGCCCCGGTCCTGCTGGTCCTGGAGGACCTGCACTGGGCCGACCCGTCCAGCCGCGACCTGCTCCGGTACCTGCTGGGGCGGATGCGCCGCGAGCAGGTGCTGCTGGTGGCCAGCTACCGCAGCGACGACCTGCACCGCTCGCACCCCGTACGGGGGCTGCTGGGCGACCTGTCCCGGCTCCCTCACGTGCAGCGGGTGGGCCTGACCCCGTTCGACCTGCCCGGCATGGCGACGTTCCTCGCGGCGCTGGCCGAAGGCCCGGTCCCCGGCTCGACCGTGCGCCGGGTGCACGAGCGCTCGGAGGGCAACGCCTACTTCGCCGAGGAGCTGTTCGCGGCGGGCGACCGTCCCGGGGTGCCGGACGGCCTCGCCGAGGTGCTGCTCGACCGGCTCGAGCGGTTGAGCCCCGCCGCCCGCCACGTCGCCCGGATGGCGGCCGTGGGTGGTCGTCGGGTCACCGACGAGCTGCTGCTGGCCGTGAGCGGGCTCGACCGGGCGTCGCTCGACGAGGCGCTGCGCGAGGCGGTGTCTGCGCAGGTGATGCGCGCGGAGGGGGAGCGGTACGCGTTCCGGCACGCCCTGCTCCAGGAGGCGGTCTACGCCGACCTGCTGCCGGGGGAGCGCTCGCGCTGGCACGCCGCGTACGTGCAGGCGCTGTCGACCGCCGGTCAGGAGCAGCCGGGCTCCTGGGCCGAGCTCGCGCACCACGGCCTGGCCGCGCACGACCGTCCCACCGCGCTGGTGGCGTCGGTCCGCGCCGCCGAGGCCGCCACCGAGATGCTCGCCCCGCGCGAGGCCATGGACCACCTGGAGCGGGCCATCGAGCTGTTCGACAGCGTGCCCGACGCGCGGGCCGCGATCGGCATGGACGCCGTCGACCTGTACCGCCGGGCCGCCGGGTACGCGAGCCGCTGCGGCCGCGTCGAGCGGGCCGTGGCCCTGGCCCGGGTGGCGCTGGAGCGCGCGGACGCCGCCGCGGTCGACGACGGCGACCGGCGACGCCCCGCGCTGCTGCACCACCGCCTCGCCCAGCACCTGATCGCGGCGGACCGGCTGCCGGAGGCCCTCGAGCAGGCCCAGCGGGCGGCCGACGGCTACCGGTTGCTCACGGGCGACGGGCCCGTGGACCGTGACCACGCGTGGGTGCTGGCCGGTCTCGCCCGGGCCCTGATGCTGTCGGACCGGCCCGAGGCCCGCGAGACGGCCGAGGAGGCGCACGCGGCGTCGGTGCGGCTCGGGCTGCCGGACGTCGAGGCCGACACCCTGGCCACCCTGGCCGTGGTGCACTCCCTCGACGGGGAGGTGCCGTCGCACGTGGTCGACGCCCGGCTGGTGCAGGCGCTGGAGAGGGCCCGTGAGTCCGGTGACGTGCTCACCGAGCTGAGGGCCGGCGTCAACCTGAGCTGGACCCGGTTCGACCGCGGCGACGTGACGGGAGCGCTCACCGTCCTGGAGGCCGCCTGCGACCGGGCGGCCGCGAGCGGCCTCACCTGGAGCCCCATGTCGGTCGAGCTACGGGTGCTGCGCCGGGTGGCACGGTTCGTCGCCGGGCACTGGGTCGCGCGTCCCGATGCCGACGGCGACCTGGCCCCGGACACCGCGGCCGCCCGGTTGGCCGCGGTCGAGCTGTACGTCCAGGTCGGCCGGGGGGACGACGGGGCGGCGACCGCCGTGGACCGGCTCGGGCCGCTGCGGAAGCGCGACCTGCAGGTGCAGCTCGCCGTCGACGGCTGCCTGTCGGAGCTGCGCCGCTGGCAGGGCCATCCCGACGAGGCCGCGGACCTGGCCCGGGCCGCCGCCGACGACCTGGTCCGCGGCCATGGCGCGGACTCCATGGGGGCGATCTGGCTGGGGGCGGTCGAGGTGGCGTCGCTGGCCGACGTCGCCGACGAGGCCGCCCTGCGCCGCGACCCCGACCTGGTCGCCTCGCTGCGCGCCCGGGCGGAGGACCGGGTGAACCGGTTGCAGTCCCTCGTCGACGGCCTGGTGGCGGCGGCCACCGACGGGCTGCACCTGCCGGGGCCGGAGGCGGTCGCCTGGCTCGCCCGGTCCCGGGCGGAGCTGTCCCGCTTCGTCGTGGCGGCGCGGCGGGCGCGGGGCGCCGTCCCGGACGAGGGCCCGGTCCTGGACGGGACCAGGGACGCCGCGGACCCGGTCGGTCCGTGGCGGGACGCGCTGGCCGCCTTCGGGTACGGCTACCCCTACGAGGAGGCCCGCTGCCGGCTGGGGCTGGCCGACGCGCTGCTGTCGTCCTCCCCGCGGGGCGGTCCCGGCTGGGGCGAGGCGGCGGAGCTGCTCGCCGAGGCGTCCCGGACCGCCGACGGGCTGGGCGCCCGTCCGCTGGCGGGGCGGGTGGCCGCGCTGGCCCGCCGGGCCGGCTTCGACGTGCCGGCGACCTCGGGGCGGACCGACGGTGCCGACCGGGCCGACGGTGCCGACCGGGCCCACGGTGCCGACCGGGCCCACGGTGCCGACCGGACCGACCAGGCGCGTCGCCCGGACCAGGTCGCGGCCCTCACCCAGCGCGAGCAGGACGTGCTGCGCCTGGTCGCGCAGGGCTGGACCAACCGCCGGGTCGGCGCCGCGCTGTTCATCAGCGAGAAGACCGTGTCGGTGCACCTGAGCAACGTGATGGCCAAGCTCGGCGCGTCCGGGCGGACGGAGGCCGTGTCGCTGGCCCACCGTGCCGGCCTGCTCACGCTGGACTGAACGGGGTGGCCCTCGCCCGTCAGCCCTTGCGCGGCACCGCCACGTCCACCCACACCAGCCGGTGGTCGCTCGAGGGGAACGGGAACGTTCCCGTCAGCCGGGACAGCGGGTCGGTCGACACCGGCCAGAACACCCCCGCGTCCAGCATCCGCAGCGTGCGCGAGGGCAGGACGTAGTCCGCACGCAGGTTGCCCGGGGCCCCGTCGGCGAAGTCCGCGGTGTCCTGCGCCGGGTCACCCCGGTGGGTCAGGTTGGCCCCGCCCTGCAGCGCCGCGGCCTCGACCCCGCCGGCCGACGTCGGGGTCAGGCTGGTGTTGACCCGGGGGTGCTCCAGCAGCTGCTGCGCGGCGCCGGGGACCGAGTCCCCGTCGAACGGGTCGGCGTTCAGGTCGCCCGCGATCACGAACCGCTCACCAGCCTTGAGCCCACCCCGACGTCCGTCGTCGTCGTACACGTAGCCCGCGGCCCGCGGGGTGACGTAGTCGTCCCAGAACCGGATCTCGTCGTGGTTGCGGCGGCCGTTGCGGTCCTCCGGCCCGTCGAACGTCGGGGGTGTGGGGTGGGAGGCGAGCAGGTGCACGGCCCGTCCGCCGACCAGCACGGGCACGTCCCAGTGGGACTTGCTCGACAGCCGGACCTGCGAGCGGACCTCCTCGGGCCACCAGTCGCCCGGGGTGTCGGTGGTCGGGTCGTCGGGCAGCAGCGCGCCCGGCATGTCGGCCCAGCGGAAGTTCTGGAAGGTCCGCACCCCGTCGACGTCGATCGGGTGCTGCGACAGCACGAGCATCCCGTACTGGCCGGGGAAGACCCCGAACCCCCAGGCGTCGTCGGGTCCGCCCACGGTCCCGTCCTGGTTCAGGTCCAGACCGCTGGGCACCCCGGTGTTGCTGGGGGCGATGAACGCGTACGGGTAGTCGATCGGCGCGGCGCCGTTCTGGCCCACCGCCAGGTAGTTGTCGAGCAGCCCCGCCACCGGTGGGCTCGTCCGGGCGTCGGCGGGGTCGGTGGGGGCGACGTAGTCGAACTCGTTGACCAGCAGCAGCTCCGGGCGGGTGCGCTGGACGATCTCTGCCACCGCGGCCGCCTGGGCGTTGCCCGGGGCCGACAGGTCGGCGGTCAGCTGCCCCTCTGCGGCCCGGTTGAGCGAGGCGTTGAACGTCGCCACCCTCAGCTCGGTGGGCCCGGTGGGTGACGGGGCGGCGGCGCTGCGGGGCGCCGGTCCGGGCGACGGGGACGCCGAGGTGGGGGCGGCCGCCGTGGGCGAGGCCAGGGTGAGGGCGGCGAGGGCGGCGACCGATGCCACCGCGGTCAGACCGGCGCGTCGGTGCTGCGGGTCGGGTCGAGAGGTCGTCATCCGGCCCAGGCTAGGACGCATCACCCGACGGCGGGCGAACCCGGCATGTCGGGCCGGTGACCAGGCGGTGACCGGTCCGCTCCTACAGTGAGGCGGTGCCGCTGATGGTCGTCTGCCTGGTCCCCGCCGCGCCCGCGCTGCTGCCGCGGCTCACCGGGACCCGGGTGCCGGAGGTGGCGCCGGTGCGGTCCGCCGTGGCCGAGGCGCTCGGTGCCCTGGTCGCCCTCGACCGAGTCGTCGTCGTCTCGGAGGACGTCCCGGGGACGTTGGCCGGCGTCGGGGCACCCGGGCCCCTGGCGCCCGCCCGCGGGGTGGACGGGCCGGGGCCGGGGCACAGGACCTGGCCGCGTGAGCTCGCCGACGAGCTGTTGGACGCGTCGCAGGGGGCGGGGGCGCCACCGGTCCGTGAGCACCGGACCTGGGCGGGGGTCACCGCGGACCTGACCGCCGAGCTCGACGCGGCCCCGGGCCGGGTCGGTGTGCTCCTGCTGGCCGACGGCAGCCGTACCCGGGGGCCCAGGGCCCCGGGTGGCGAGGACCTCCGCGGTGATGCCGTCGACGCCGAGCTGGTCGCCGCTCTGGAGCAGGGGCGGACGGCCGAGGTCCCGGACGCCCCGCTGGTGGGGGCGACCGCGGCGGCCGCCGTGGCGCTGCTGGCCGCCGCCCCGGGTGGCCCGACGCGCGTCCTGCACCACGGGGCCCCGCTGGGCGTGGCCTACCTGGTCGCGGTCCGGCGACGGGGCGAGGGACGGGCTCCGGCAAGCCGGGTCGCGGTGACGCCGTGACGGTGCAGCCGCCCGACGCGACCCCGCAGGTGGTCGCGGTGGTCGGGGCCACCGCCACCGGCAAGTCCGACCTGGCCGTCGGCCTCGCGCGCGGCCTGGCCGCCACGGTCGGGCCCGGCGAGGTCGTGAACGCGGACTCCATGCAGCTGTACCGGGGCATGGACGTCGGGACCGCGAAGGTCACCGAGGCCGAGCGACGCGGGGTGCCGCACCACCTGCTGGACGTCTGGCCGGTCACCCGGGCCGCGGCCGTGGCCGAGTACCAGCAGCTGGCGCGCGACCGCTTCGAGGACGTCCGAGAGCGCGGTGCCGTCCCCGTCCTGGTCGGCGGGTCGGGTCTGTACGTCCGCGCGGCCCTGGACGACCTGCGCTTCCCCGGTACGGACCCGCAGGTCCGGGCCCGGTGGGAGGCCGAGGGGGAGCGGGTCGGAGCTGCGGCCCTGCACGAGCGCCTCCGCCGGGCGGACCCCGACGCCGCGGCCGCCATCCTGCCCAGCAACACCCGCCGGGTGGTGAGGGCGCTGGAGGTCGTGGAGCTCACGGGGCAGCCGTTCGCCGCCTCGATGCCGCCGTCCGGCGCGTCGGCGCGGGTGGTGCCGGCCATGGTGGTGGGGCTGCGTCGCGAGCGCCCGGACGTGGACGCGAGGATCGCGGCGCGCGTGGCCCGGATGTGGCGTGACGGGTTCGTCGCCGAGGTCGAGGGCCTGCTGGACCAAGGGCTGGAGGACGGGCCGACCGCCTCGCGCGCGGTCGGGTACGCCCAGGTCGTCGACCTGCTGCGCGGCCGGTGCACCGAGGCCGAGGCCGTCGAGCGGACGGTCGTGGCGACCCGGCGCCTGGTCCGCCGGCAGGAGTCCTGGTTCGGCTCCGACCCGAGCATCACGTGGTTCGACGCCGCGGACCCGGCCCTGCCGGTTCTCGTCCTGGCCCACGTCCGGGCCACACTGGACCGGTGAGCAGCCCAGCGGTCGTCACCAGCCCCTCGAGCCACCCGTCGGGGGCGGGCCCGCTGCGCCCCGACGGGCTGCACGTGCTCAAGGCGCACGGCACGGGCAACGACTTCGTCGTCCTGCTGGACCCTGACGACACATACCCGCTGGACCCGGTGGTCGTGGCGGCCCTGTGCGACCGGCGCAGCGGCCTGGGCGCCGACGGGGTCATCCGGGTCGTCGCCGCGGACGTGGACGGCACCGACGGCTGGTTCATGGACCACGTGAACGCCGACGGCAGCACGGCCCTGATGTGCGGCAACGGCGTCCGGGTCCTGGCGCACTCGCTGGTGGACGCCGGTCTGGTGGACCCCGCCGCGGACCAGGTCGCCGTGCTGTCCCGGTCGGGTCCGCGCCCGGTCCGGCTCGTGGCCGCCGGCTACCCGGTCTACAGCGTCGAGATGGGCCCGGTGCGGGTGGCCGAGGAGATCGTGGCCGTCATGGTGCTGAGCGAGGACGGGCGCACCCGCCGCCTGCCCGGTGTGGGCGTCGACGTGGGCAACCCGCACGTGGTCGTCGACGTCGGTCCCGGCGGGGCGCTCGCGGCCGCCGACCTGCACCGGCGGCCCGCTCTGGAGCCCGACCCGGTCGACGGCGCCAACGTCGAGCTGATCGGCGACCTGGCCCAGGGGGAGACCCTGGCCAGCGGGCAGCTGCGGATGCGCGTGCACGAGCGCGGCGTGGGCGAGACCCGGTCCTGCGGCACCGGCGCGGTGGCCGCGGCGGCCGCGGCCTCCAGCCGGCGCGCGGGCTCGCCCAGGCAGTGGACCGTCGACGTGCCCGGCGGGCGGCTGCGGGTGCTGCTCAAGCGCCGTGAGGGCGAGGGCATCGTCGGCTCGGAGCTGTCCGGCCCGGCCGAGGTGGTCGCCCGGGCCGTGGTGGACCCGGGCTGGCTCGAGCGCGTCAGCCCGTGACGCCTCGGTCGTGAGGGATCAGCGCGTGACGACCAGCACCCGGTAGCCCTTGCTGCTGGCGCTCCGCGTCACGGTCATGCCGTCCGGGAGCACCTGCTCCAGCCACGTGTGCAGGGAGTCGGCCCCCAGGTTGCGTTGCACCACCAGCTCCGCCCGACCGCCCGGCGCCAGCCGGGGCAACCAGGCCAGCAGCAGGCTGTGGAGGGCGTCCTTGCCGATCCGGATGGGCGGGTTGGACCAGATGGCCGCGAAGCTGACGTCGGGGTCGACGTCGCCGGGAGCCCTGACCGTGACGTTGGTGAAGCCGTTGTCGCGGGCGTTGGTGGCCGTCAGCCCCCGCGCGCGCTCGTTGACGTCCACGGCCCACACCGTCGCGGCGGGAGCCGCCGCCGCCAGGGCCAGCGTGATCGGGCCCCAGCCGCAGCCCAGGTCGAGCAGGTGACCCTGGTCGGGCACCGGGCCCGCGTGACGCAGCAGCACCTGGGTGCCCAGGTCGAGCCGGTCACCGCTGAACACGCCCGAGGACGTCACGACCTCCATGGAGCGGCCCTGCAGCCCGACGGTGCGTCGTCGCTCCCGCCCGGGGCCGTCGGGCTGGGCGTCGAAGTAGTGGGACTGGTCGCCGCTCACGGGCTCGGCCTGCCCGGCGCAGCGGGCTCAGCCGCCGAGGCCGCGCGCCGGCGGCGACGACGGCGCCGACGGTCCAGCTCGGTGGCCACCAGGACGACGAGGACGATGACCGTCAGCGGGAGCAGGAACCCGGCCACCACGCCGTTGAAGGTCTCCAGCGCGTCGTGACCGGTGGAGTCGAGCACCAGGTACGTGACGTAGACCGCGTAGTAGGCGACGAACAGCAGCCCCTCCCACCGCGCGACCGCCGCACCGGTGATGGCCACGGGGAGCAGGGCCACGGCGACCAGGATCATCACCGGCAGGTCGAGGGCGATCGCCCCGGGCGACAGCTCGATCCCCACCGGGCTGATGACGCCCGACAGACCCAGCACGGCGCCGATGTTGAAGATGTTGCTGCCGACCACGTTGCCGACGGCCATGTCCCGCTGACCCCGGACGGCCGCGATGATCGAGGTGGCCAGCTCCGGCAGCGACGTGCCCACCGCCACCACCGTCAGGCCGATGACCAGGTCGCTCACCCCGAGGGCCGAGCCGATGGTGGTGGCCGAGTCGACCAGGAGCGTCGCCCCGAGCACGAGCAGGCCCACCCCGACCGCCACCAGCGCGGCGTCGAGCACCGTCCGGACCGGGGTCCTGCTCGCCGGGCGCTCCGTGGTCCCGGAGCGGTCCGCGGCCCCCTCCTGCTCGCGCGCGACCCGCTCGCGGCCCTCGCGCTCCTGCCGCCGCGAGACCACCACGGACACGGTCACGTAGACCACCAGCAGCAGCACGAGCAGCGCACCGTCGAGCCGGCTGATCCGCCCGTCGAGGGCGAGCAGCAGGGTCAGCACCGACAGCCCGATCATGACGGGCACGTCGGTGCGGACCAGCTGCGTCCTCACCACCAGCGGCAGGACCAGGGCCGACAGGCCCAGGACCAGCAGGACGTTCGCGATGTTGCTGCCCACGACGTTGCCCACGGCCAGGCCCGGGTTGCCACCCAGCGTGGCGCGCAGGCTGACCGCCAGCTCCGGCGCCGAGGTCGCGAACGACACGACCGTGAGTCCCACGATGAGGGGAGACAGGCCGAGCGCCGCGGCCAGACCGCTCGCCCCGCGCACCAGCAGCTCGCCGCCCCCGACCAGCACGGCCAGGCCCACCACCAGGAGCACGATCGTCAGCACGTCCACGCGACGAAACTAGTGCCGCGACCCTGCGGTGGGACCTCCAGGGCCCGGGGTCGCTGCGCGCACGGCGAAATCCGATCGAGCCGTCGCGTCGTGCGTGAGATCCTGGGACGACGATGACAGCAGCAGACAGCAGCGCCCGGACCGGTCAGGACACCAGCGACGACGCCGTCAGGGCGTCCACCCCGACGCGCGAGGCGCCCGACGTGGGCTTCGGCGGGGGGTACGACGGGGACCAGTACGACCTGGCCGACCGGCAGGCGCTGCGCCGCGTCGCCGGGCTGTCGACCGAGCTGACGGACGTCACCGAGGTCGAGTACCGCCAGCTGCGCCTGGAGCGCGTCGTGCTGGCCGGGTTGTCGACCTCACGCGACCCCCACGAGGCCGAGGTGTCGATGGCCGAGCTGGCCGCCCTGGCCGAGACCGCCGGCTCGCAGGTCCTCGACGCCCTGCTGCAGCCGCGCGAGAAGCCGGACCCCGCCACCTTCCTGGGCTCGGGCAAGGCGGCCGAGCTGCGCGACGTGGTCGCCGAGACCGGCGCGGACACCGTCATCTGCGACGGCGAGCTCAGCCCGTCCCAGCGCCGAGGTCTCGAGGACGTCGTCAAGGTCAAGGTCGTCGACCGGACCGCCCTGATCCTGGACATCTTCGCCCAGCACGCCAAGTCCCGGGAGGGCAAGGCGCAGGTCGAGCTGGCCCAGCTGGAGTACCTGCTCCCGCGGCTGCGCGGCTGGGGCGAGTCGATGTCCCGGCAGGCCGGTGGTCGGGTGGCCGGCGGGGCCGGGATCGGGTCCCGTGGTCCCGGTGAGACCAAGATCGAGCTGGACCGGCGTCGGATCCGCACCCGGATGGCCAAGCTCAAGCGTCAGATCGCCGACATGCGCACCTCGCGGGACACCAAGCGTTCCGAGCGTCGCCGCGGCCCCGTGCCGTCCATCGCGATCGCCGGCTACACCAACGCCGGCAAGTCCAGCCTGCTCAACCGGATGACCGGTGCCGGCGTCCTGGTCGAGGACGCGCTGTTCGCGACCCTCGACCCGACGGTCCGCAAGGCCGAGCTGCCGGACAACCGCGCCGTGACCCTCACCGACACGGTCGGGTTCGTGCGCCAGCTGCCCCACCAGCTGGTCGAGGCGTTCCGGTCCACGCTGGAGGAGGTGGCCGACGCCGACCTCGTGGTCCACGTCGTCGACGTCTCCCACCCCGACCCCGAGGGCCAGCTGAGCGCCGTGCGCGAGGTCATGGCCGAGGTCGGCGCCCACGCCGTGCCCGAGGTGGTCGCCCTCAACAAGGCCGACGTCGCGGACCCCGAGGTCGTCGACCGGCTGCTGCGGCGAGAGCGCAACGCCGTGGCGGTCTCTGCCCGCACGGGCGAGGGCCTGGAGGACCTGCTGGCGCGGGTCGCCCAGGACCTGCCCCACCCCGAGGTCGAGGTCGACCTGGTCGTGCCGTTCGCCCGCGGCGACCTGATCAGCCGCACCCACGACGACGGCGAGGTCCTCGACGTCGAGCACGTGGCCGAGGGGACGCGGATCCACGCCCGGGTCGACCAGGCGCTGGCCGCGGCGCTCACCCACGCGAGCAACCCCAGCGACGCCCCGGACGGCGTGCCCGTCCGCTGACCGGGCCGCCGGTCGTCGCCGGCGCAGGGCCCGTCCCCAGGCCCCGGGCCTGCCGTCCGTCCGGGGCCGACAGGGCCACTACTGTCCTACCGGTGAACCAGGCAGCCGCGGACCAGGCCCCCCCGGACCGGGCCTCCCCGGACCAGGCGGCGCCGGACCGGGCCACGCCGGACCAGGCTGGCGGGAGCAGCGGGGCGCAGGAACCCGGTCCCGCGGCCGTAGCGCTCCTGGCGCAGGTCGTGGCGGCGACCGGAGGGTCGCAGCGCTCCGGTCAGGACGAGATGGCCGCGGCCGTCGCGGACGCCGTCGAGGACGGCCGCCACCTGCTGGTGCAGGCCGGCACCGGCACCGGCAAGTCGTGGGGCTACCTCGTGCCGGCCGTCGCCGCGGCCGTGCGTCGCGGCCGGGGCGTCGTGGTCGCCACCAGCACGCTGGCCCTGCAGGGCCAGCTCGTCCGGCAGGACCTGCCGCGGCTGGCCGACGCGGTCGAGAGGAGCCTGGGGCGTCGGCCCACCTGGCAGCTCGTCAAGGGCCGCAACAACTACGTGTGCGCCCACCGTCTGGCCGGGGGGAGCGCCGCGGAGGAGGACTCGATGTCCTTCTTCGAGGAGGAGGCCACCGGCGGCGCCCGCAGCTCGTTGGAGCTGCAGGTGGCCCGGGTGAGGGAGTGGGCCGAGGGCACGACCAGCGGGGACCGCGACGAGCTGGTGCCCGGCGTGTCCGACCGCGCCTGGCGCGCGGTGTCGGTGACGGCGAGGGAGTGCCTGGGCGCGGCCCGCTGCCCGGTGGCCGCCGAGTGCTTCAGCGAGCAGGCCCGCACCCGGGCCCGCGAGGTCGACGTGGTCGTCACCAACCACGCCATGCTCGCGATCGACGCCACCGACAACCGCAAGACCCTGCCCCAGCACGACGTGGTCGTCGTCGACGAGGCGCACGACCTGCTCGACCGGGTCACCGCCGCCCTGTCCCGCGAGGTCACGGCCGCCTCGGTACGGGCGGTCGCCGGCGCGGCCCGGCGCGCCGGCTGCTCGGCGGCGGACGTCGGGGACCTCGAGCACTGCGCGGACTCCCTCGACGTCGCCCTGGAGGACCTGCCGCCCGGACGGTTGACCGACGGCGCCCCGGCCCCGCTGCAGGACGCCCTGCTGCTGCTGGCCACGGCGTCCCGGTCGGCGCTGCGCACCCTGCCGAAGGACCCAGACGCCGGCGCCGCCGCCAACGTGCAGACCGCCCGCGCCGGGCTGCTCGAGCACGCGGGGGTGGCCGAGAGGCTGGGCGGGGTCCCCGTCCCGACCGACGCGGACGAGCTGGACGGTGGCATCGAGGCGGTCGACGAGACGGCCGAGGCCCCGATCGGCGAGGACGTCGTCTGGGTGGAGGTCGACGAGCGCCGCGGTCGGGTGCTGCGGGCCGCCCCGCTCAACGTGGCCGGGCTGCTGCGGTCGCGGCTGTTCGACGCCCGCACGGTGGTGGCCACGTCGGCCACCCTGACCGGGCCGGGTGGGTTCGACGCCCTGGCCCGGCGGCTCGGCCTGGGCACGGGCGGCTGGCGCGGCCTGGACGTCGGGAGCCCCTTCGACTACGGCCGGCAGGCGATCCTCTACGTCGCCGCGCACCTGCCCGCCCCGGGGCGTGACGGGCACGGGGACCCGCTGCACGACGAGCTCGTCGCCCTGGTCGAGGCCGCCGGCGGTCGGACGCTGGGCCTGTTCTCGTCCCGGAGGGCGGCCGCCGCCGCGGCCGAGGTGGTGCGCGCCCGCACCGACCTGCCCGTGCTGCTGCAGGGCGAGGACGTGGTGCCGACCCTGGTCAAGCAGTTCGCGGCCGACCCCCGGACCTGCCTGTTCGGCACGCTCGGGCTGTGGCAGGGCGTCGACGTGCCGGGGCCGTCGTGCAGCCTGGTGGTGCTGGACCGCGTCCCGTTCCCGCGCCCGGACGACCCGCTGTCGCAGGCCCGCAGCGAGGCCGTCGACCGGGCCGGCGGCAGCGGGTTCATGACGGTGTCGGTCGCCCACGCCGCGACCCTGCTCGCACAGGGGGCGGGCCGGTTGGTCCGCAGCGGGGACGACCGCGGCGTGGTGGCCGTGCTGGACCCGCGCGTGGCCACGAAGCGCTACGGCTCGGCCCTGCTGGCCGCGCTGCCGCCGTTCTGGCGCACGACGGACCGTGAGGTGGTGCTGGGCGCGCTGAGGCGTCTGCGCGAGTGACCTGATGTCGAGGCCGCTGACGACCTCGCGTCCCCGCTGAGCTCGTGGGTCCGTTGCCCCGGCCCCGGGGCGGGGCCACACTGACGCGATGGCCGGTTCGCCCGTCCAGCCGTCCGCCTTCGACCCGGTCGCAGTCATCAGGTCGAAGGCGTACCTGAGCGCGCTGGTGCTCGCCGCCCTGCTGGGCGTCCCTGTCTCCGCGGTGGCCTACGGGTTCCTCGCGTCGGTCAGCGCCGTGCAGGGGTACCTGTTCCGGGACCTGCCCGCGGACCTGTTCACCGGAGGCGCCCCCGCCTGGTGGCCGGTGCCCTGGCTCGTCCTGTGCGGCGTGCTCACCGGGCTCGCCGTCCAGCACCTCCCCGGTGGCGGCGGGCACTCCCCGGCCCTGGGCTTCGTCCCCGGAGGAGGGCCACCCGTCGACCGTGACCTCCCGGGGATCGTCCTGGCGGCGTTCGCGACGCTCAGCCTGGGGGCGGTCCTCGGACCCGAGGCCCCGCTGATCGCCATCGGCGGCGGCCTGGCCGCGCTCACGGTGCGGCTGGCCAGGAGGGACGCCCCGCCGATGGCCGTGACGATCATGGCGTCGGCGGGCAGCTTCGCCGCCATCAGCACCCTGCTCGGGTCGCCGTTGCTGGGGGCGTTCCTCATCATGGAGGCGGCCGGGATCGCCGGGGCCACCCTGACCCTCGTCGCCCTCCCGGGCCTGCTCGCGTCGGGTCTCGGGGCCCTCGTCTTCGTCGGCCTGGACCGCTGGACCGGGCTGGGCACGTTCTCGCTCGCGCTCACGAGCGTGCCCCCCGCCACCGGTCCCACCGTCGCGACGGTCCTGTGGGCCGTGCCGATCGGGGTCGCCGGTGCGGCGGTCGGCTGGGTGGTCCGCTGGATCGCCCTGTCGCTCGGGCCCGTCGTCCAGCGCAACCGCACCCCCGTCACCGCCGGTCTCGGTCTGCTCATCGGTCTGCTCGCCTGCGGCTACCAGGTGGCCACGGGCAACAGCTCCACCCAGGTGCTGTTCTCGGGCCAGGACGCGCTGCCCGAGCTGGTGGCAGAAGCAGCCGACTACCCGGTCGGGGTGCTGGTGCTCCTGGCCGTCCTCAAGCTGGCGGCGTACGGGTTGTCGATGAGCGCGTTCCGGGGCGGGCCGGTCTTCCCGGCCATGTTCATCGGTGCCGTGCTCGGCATCGCCGTCAGCCAGCTACCCGGGTTGAGCCTGACCCCGGCCATCGGGATGGGGATCGGTGCCATGGCCGCCGCCATGCTCCGGCTGCCCCTGACCGCGACCCTGCTGGCCACGCTGCTGCTGGGCAGCGACGGTCTGTCCGTCACGCCCGAGGTGGTCGTGGCCGTCGCCGTGGCGTTCGTCCTCAGCACGGTCCTCCCCGCGCCGGGTCCCGCGGGCCGACCGGGCGGGGAGGCCGAGCCGGTGCCATTCACTCGGACGGGATGAGCCCCTCCGGGGTTCCGGGGCTCGATCCTGGTCCCCCTCGAGCAGGGGGAGGCAGGATGTCTGTTCGTCCGGTGCGGCTCAACGCCGTCATCGCCTGGCTGTTCGTCCTGGGCTCCGCCTGCTTCGTCGTCGGGTCGGTCCCCGCCTTCGTGAACGCGGTCGGCGGCCCGCTCGACAGCATCACCTACGTCGTCGGCTCGCTCTTCTTCACCTCCGCCGCCGCCTGCCAGCTCGTCCAGTCCCAGAGCCCGGGGACGACCGGGGTGGACGACGTCCGCCAGCACGAGCCCGCCCCGCTCCGGTTCCGGCCGTGGCGACCGCACGACCGGACCTGGCTCTCGGCGGCGGTGCAGCTCTGCGGGACCGTGCTGTTCCACGTCAGCACGGTCGCGGCCCTCACCCACAACACGGGGGCGGCGGAGGTGGACCGGTACGTCTGGCGCCCCGACCTGTACGGCTCGGTCCTGTTCCTCGTGGCGAGCGGTCTCGCCCTGTCTCCCGACCTCAGGCGTCTCGGTCCGCGCTCGGTGCCGTGGCGCATCGCCTGGCTCAACATGGTCGGCTCGGTGCTGTTCATGGCGTCCGCCCTGGCGAGCTACGTGCTGCCGAGCACCGACGAGGTGCTGAGCACCCGCGTGGCGGTCGCCGGCACCCTGCTGGGCGCCGCCTGCTTCCTGGCCGGTGCCGCGCTGATGTTCCCTGCCTGGCGACAGGCCCTCCTGCCGGCCCCCACCCGTGAGCACGACCGACACGCCTAGCCCAGGGAGCCGGTCCCGGCGCCTCTGACGTCCCGAAGGAGAACCAGATGTCCACGACTTCCCAGGTCGACGCCGACGCGGCGCTGTTCGGCAACCGCTTCGCCACCGCGGAGGTGCCGAGCCGCACCTTCCCCGAGACCGGCATGACGTCGGTCGACGCCATGCGTCTGGTGGCCGAGGACCTGGCCCTCGAGGGCGACCCGGCGCGGAACCTGGCCACCTTCGTCACCACGTGGATGGAGCCGGAGGCGCAGCGGATCATCGCGGAGAACCTGCACCGCAACTTCATCGACCACGCGGAGTACCCGCGCACGGCCGAGATCGAGCAGCGGTGCATCCGGATGCTGGCCGACCTGTTCCACGCGCCGGGGGAGACCACCGGGGCACGGACCCAGGGGTCGTCGGAGGCGATCATGCTCGGTGGGCTGTCCCTGAAGTGGAACTGGCGCACCCGACGTGCCGCCGAGGGCGGGTCCACGACGGCACCGAACCTCGTGTTCGGCGGGGACGTCCACGTGGTGTGGGAGAAGTTCTGCCGGTACTTCGACGTCGAGCCCAGGATCGTGCCGCTGAGGCCCGGCCGGTACACGATCGGCCCGGACGACGTCGCGCCGCACGTCGACGAGAACACCATCGGGGTGGCCGCGGTGCTCGGCACGACGTTCACGGGGCACAAGGACGACATCGTCGGGATCGACGACCTGCTCGTCCGGATCAAGCAGGAGCGCGGCCTGGACGTCCCCCTGCACGTGGACGCGGCCAGCGGCGGGTTCGTGTGGCCCTTCCTGTACCCGGACAGCGCCTGGGACTTCCGCCTCGAGCAGGTGCGTTCCATCAACGTCTCGGGCCACAAGTTCGGTCTGGTGTACCCGGGCATCGGCTGGCTGGTCTTCCGCGAGACCTCCGACCTCGCGCCCGACCTGGTGTTCGAGGAGAACTACCTGGGCAAGACCGACGCCACGTTCACGCTCAACTTCTCCACCGGGTCGGCGATGGTGCTCGCCCAGTACTACAACCTCGTCCGCTACGGGCGCGCGGGCTACACCTACATCATGCGCAACATGCAGCAGAACGCCCGGGTGCTCGCCGACCGGCTGGAGGCGATGGGCCGGTTCGAGGTGATCGACCGCGACCAGGAGCAGCTGCCGCTGGTGGCGTTCCGGCTGGCGGGGGCGGAGGGCTACGACGAGTTCGACATCGCCTGGCAGCTCTCGGCCGAGCGGGGCTGGATGGTGCCCGCCTACACGCTTCCGCCCGACGTGCAGGACGTGACGATCATGCGGGCCCTGGTCAAGGAGACGATGAGCCGCGAGCACGTCGACACCCTTGCTGGCGACATCGAGGAGGCCTGCAGGACCCTCGCCCTCAAGGGGGGAGCCCACCGGACCGAGCGGGCGAAGGTGGTCACAGGTCCCGGCCACTGACCTGTGCCGTGGCCGGTGGCCGAGAAGCCGGCGCGGCGGGACCGGCCGACGCCGCCGTGCTCCGCAGCACGGCCAGCACCGCGGCGACGCTGGGCACCCGGGCCAGGTCGTGGGTCGTGACGGCCACCACGTCCCGTCGCTCGGCCGGGGCCAGCGGGACGGTCGTGACGCCCGGCACCGCGTCGTGCACCTCGGCCAGCGACGGCAGCAGAGCCACCCCCAGGCCCTCGGCGACCAGACCCAGGACCGCGACGTAGTCGTCGGTCTCGTAGCGGATCCGGGGCACGAACCCGGCCGCGGCCGCCAGCGCGACCAGGTGGCCCCGGCAGCGTGGGCACCCGGCGATCCACTCCTCGTGGGCCAGGTCGGCCACGGCGACAGGGGCCCCCGAGGACCACGGGCCGTCCGTCGGCACGGCGAGGCGCACCTCGTCGGACAGGAGCGGGACGACCGTGAGGCCGTCGAGGGCGGCCGGCGGCGAGTGGCCGGGCACCTGGTAGTCGAAGGTCACCACGACGTCCGCCGCCCCGTCGCGCAGGCGCTCCAGAGACCCCGGTGGCTCCACCTCGGCCAGGCTGACCCGCAGGTCGGGGTGCTGCCGGCGGAGCAGGGCCAGGGCGCGGGGCACCAGCCGGGCCGACGCGGACGGGAACGCGACGAGGCGTACGGTCCCGGCGGCCAGACCGGCCACGGCCAGCACCTCGCTCTCGGCGGCGGCCAGCAGGTTCTCCACCCCGACGGCGTGCCGGGCCAGGACCCGGCCGGGCTCCGTCGGCCTCGAGCGGCGGCCGGTCCGCTCCACCAGCGCCGTGCCGATGCTGCGCTCGGCGCGGCGCAGCTGCTGGCTCGCGGCGGGCTGGCTGATGCCGAGCCGTCGAGCGGCGGCCGAGATGGACCCCTCGTCGCTGACCGCGCGCAGCAGCCGGAGCAGGTCGACGTCGATGGTCATGCCGGGACGGTACGTCGGCACCGGGCCGGCCCATAACCCCCAGCAATGGGTCAAGAGCAGAACGTGGTCTTGTCGGATGGTTGGCCCCCGGGGACGCTGGTCGTATGTCGAACGACGCGTGGGCCCCCGCCCCGGGCTACCTGAACGCCAGCACCCTGGGCCTGCCGCCCCGCCGCACGGCGGACGCCCTCCGAGCCGCGGTGGACGCGTGGCAGGCCGGTCAGGCCTGCGCGGTCGCCTACGGCACCGTGGTCGAGTCGGCCCGCGGGCTGTACGCCCGGTTGGTGGGGGTGCCCACCGGGTGGGTGGCCGTCGGCTCGCAGGCCTCGGTCATGGTCGCCGACGTCGCGGCCGCCCTGCCCGACGGCGCGACGGTGGTCGTCGTCGAGGGTGACTTCACCTCGGTGACGGGGCCCTTCGAGGCGCAGGCACGCCGGGGCGTGCGTCTGCTGCCGGTCCCGCTGGAGGGGCTGGCGCAGGCCGTGGCGTCGGTAAGCCCGGCCGCGGTGGCGTTCTCCCTGGCCCAGTCCGTCGACGGCCGCCTGGCCGACGGGCAGGCGGTGGCCGACGCGGCGCGTTCGGTCGGTGCCCTGACGCTGTGCGACACCACCCAGGCGACCGGCTGGCTCGACGTGGACGCCGGGGCCTGGGACGTCACGGTGTGCTCGGCGTACAAGTGGCTCTGCTGCCCGCGGGGGAGCGCGTTCATGACGGTGCGACCGGAGGCTATGGACCGCCTCGCCGGGCACAACCGCGGTTGGTACGCCGGCGCCGACGTCTGGTCGTCGGTCTACGGGCTGGGGTTCACCGAGGCCCCCGACGCCCGCCGCTTCGACGTCAGCCCGGCCTGGCTCGCCTGGGTGGGCGCCGTCACGTCGCTGGAGACGCTGCTGGCGCTCCCGACGGGGCAGCGACGCCGCCACGGTGCAGACCTCGCGGACCAGCTGCGCGACCGGCTGGGCCTGCCGGGCGAGGGGCGGCCGGTGCTCTGCCTGGACGACGGCGACGGCTCGGTCCTGACGGCGCTGACGGCCGCGGGCTGCACGGCGGCTGCGCGCGGGGGGCGGGTGCGGCTGGCGTTCCACCTGTGGAACGACGGTGACGACGTCGACCGGGTGGTGGACGCCCTGTCCGGCTCGGGGGCCCACGAGCTCGCCCGCGCCTGACGGAGCGCCGGCGGGGGCCAGGGTCGGCGGGCGGCGCCTACGCTGATGTCGTCATGCAGTGCACCTACTTCGACGCCGGCGCCTGCCGCTCCTGCCGTCTCATGGGCGTGCCGCACCAGCAGCAGGTGTCGGAGCAGGAGCGCCACTGCCGCCGCCTGCTCGGCGACCCGCCCGGCCTGCGCTGGCTCCCAGCCGTCGCGGGAGCCGAGTCGGGGTACCGCAACAAGGCCAAGATGGTCGTGGCCGGGACGGTGGACGAGCCCACCCTGGGCATCCTCGACGCCTCGGGTCGCGGCATCGACCTGAGGGCGTGCGGGATCTGCAGCCCGGGCCTGCGCGCGGTGCTGCCCGAGCTGGCCCGGTTCATCACCCTGGCGGCGCTCACGCCCTACGACGTGCCGTCCCGGACCGGTGAGCTGAAGCACCTGCTCGTCACCGAGTCGCCCGCCGGCGGGTTGATGGTCCGCTTCGTCCTGCGGTCGCAGGAGCCCGTGGCCCGGATCCGCAAGCACCTGCCGTCGCTGCTGGCGCGGCTGCCGCAGGTGGTGGTCGCCTCGGTCAACCTGCAGCCGGCGCACGCCGCGGTGCTGGAGGGGGAGCGGGAGATCCTGCTGACGGAGGCGGCGACGCTGCGCATGCCGGTCGCAGGCCTGGACCTGCACCTACCCCCGCAGAGCTTCTTCCAGACCAACAGCGAGATCGCGGCGGCCTTGTACCGGCAGGTCGCAGGGTGGGTGGACGAGGTCGCCCCGACGATGGTCTGGGACCTGTACTGCGGTGTGGGCGGGTTCGCCCTGGCCTGCGCCACGGCAGGGCGCACGGTGGTCGGGGTGGAGACCAGCCCGGAGGCCGTGGCCGGCGCGCGGCTCAGCGCGGAGCAGGCGGGGCTCGACGGCGTGCGCTTCGTGGCCGCCGACGCGACGGCCTGGGCCCTGCAGGCCGGCGCCGTCCCCGACCTCGTCGTGGTCAACCCGCCCCGACGTGGGGTGGGTCCGGAGCTCGCGCGGCACCTGGAGGACAGCGGGGTCCGGCATGTCGTGTACTCCAGCTGCAACGCGGAGTCCCTGGCCCGGGACCTCGCCGCGATGCCGTCGCTGCGACCGACCAGGGCGCGGGTGCTCGACATGTTCCCGCAGACGCCGCACTACGAGGTGGTCGTGCTGCTGTCGCGCCAGGGCTGACCGGCCCGTCGGTCAGACCCGGCGCAGCACCGCGGTCACCTTGCCCAGGAGGGTGGCGTCGTCACCGGGGATGGGCGTGAACGCTGGGTTGTGAGGCATCAGCCAGACATGACCGTCCCGACGGCGGTACGTCTTCACGGTCGCCTCGCCGTCGATCATGGCCGCGACGATCTCGCCGTTCTCCGCGACCTGCTGCTGCCGGACGACCACCCAGTCGCCGTCGCAGATGGCCGCGTCGATCATCGAGTCACCGACGACCTGCAGCAGGAACAGCGTGCCCTCGCCCACCACCTGGCGGGGGAGCGGGAAGACGTCCTCGACGACCTGCTCGGCCAGCAGCGGACCGCCGGCGGCGATCCGGCCGACCAGGGGGACCATGCTCGTCTCGGAGGCGGCGGTGCCCTCGTCGTCGTGCGCTCCCGCGCGGAAGCTGAGGGTCTGCTCCTGCTGCCTGGCGCGCTGGGGTGACCGCTGCGACGTGACGTCGGCGGGGGTGCGGACCCGGCGCCCGTCCTCCGGGTTGACGACCTCGATGGCGCGGGGCCGGTTGGGGTCCCGGCGCAGGTAGCCCTTGCGCTCCAGCGTGGCCAGCTGGTGGGCGACGCTGCTGGGGGAGGTCAGGCCGACCGCCTCGCCGATCTCGCGCATCGAGGGCGGGTACCCACGCGTCTCCACGGCGTCCCGGATGGTGTCCAGGACGTGACGCTGCCGGGGGGTCAGACCGTCCAGGTCGGTGGTGGGCATCGCGGGCTCCTTCGCGTGGTCCGGGCCGGTCGGGTCCGGTGCTCCCGGGGGTTGTGTCCGCCCCCCGGTGTTGGCTCTCGATCATGAAGTTAGGCCGTCGAACACCTGTCCGCAAGCACCGACGCCGGTGTGTCTCGTCGGGCCTAGGCCCTGGACCTGCGGCGATGGCTCACGGTTCGAACATACGCTCGACAAAGTCTCGACCTGAGGTTAACGTACAGGTGTTCGACCCGGCCGGACCGGTGTCGAACACACGTCTGGAGGAGATCGACATGAGCACCTTCGCACCCACCGCGGCCCCGGCTCTCCGGGTGGCCCGCCCCGCGCCCACCTCGTCGGCGACAAGCGACCCCCGCGCCACCAGTACCCAGCTGGTGCTCACGCCTCGAGGCCGTCGGGCCCTGCGGCTGGCCCTCCTGGCCGCCGCCACGACGGCGCTGGCCGCCGGGCTCGTCGTGCTGTGGCTCGCGGTGGCGTCGGTGGTGGCTCCTGGCGCGGTCGCCGGCGACGGCGGTCAGGGCGTGCGGTCGGGGGCCGAGGTCGCCGAGGTCGTGAGCACGACGTCGGTGGTCGTCGAGCCCGGGGACACCCTGTGGCAGATCGCCCGCACCCACGCGCCCCAGCGGGACCCTCGCTCCGTCGTCGACCAGATCGTGGCCCTCAACTCGCTGAGCAGCGCCGGCGTGCAGGTCGGGGTGTCCCTGCTCGTCCCGACCAGCTGAGACCGGGCGCGCCGACGCGCGGTCGGTGCGACAGGGCTTGTTTTCCTGTGGTCGGGTGTTACGGTTGGCACAACATCTAGTAGTTACATGGATGTTGTTCGTCCACATCTGGTCCACAGGTCGTCCACAGCGACACGCCGGGCCGTCAACAGGTTGCACACACCTCCGTCCACAGGTCGGGGCCGTGCGGTGCGACCAACCGTCGTCCACGAGAGCGAGGTCGCGTCATGCGGTGCCCCTTCTGCCGTCACGGTGACTCGCGGGTCGTCGACTCGCGGATGACCGACGACGGGGCGGCGATCCGTCGCCGTCGGCAGTGCCAGGACTGCGACCGCCGCTTCACCACGCTGGAGTCCGCCAGCCTCACGGTCGTCAAGCGCTCCGGTGCGAGCGAGCCGTTCTCCCGCGCCAAGGTCGTGTCCGGTGTCCGCAAGGCCTGCCAGGGGCGACCGGTGTCCGAGGACGACCTGGCCCTGCTCGCCCAGCGGGTCGAGGAGCAGATCCGCCAGACCGGTGCCGCCGAGATCGAGGCCCACGAGATCGGGCTGAGCATCCTGCCGCCGCTGCGCGAGCTGGACGAGGTGGCATACCTCCGCTTCGCCAGCGTCTACCGCGCCTTCGACTCCCTCGAGGACTTCGAGGCCGCGATCACCCTGCTCCGCGTCGAGCGCGAGCAGCAGACCACCTGACCGTCAGACCCCGCCGCGACCATTGGTCGAGGACGGGGCGAGGAACCCCACGCACCGCAGTGCCGCAGCACCGCACGACCGCTCCACCGCCGGTGGGTGCCCGCCAGAGGGTCTCCGCCAGAACGTGAACCAGCACCGTCCGACCGCCGAATGATCAGGGGACAGCAATGACCGAGACCACCTCCAAGCGAACGAGCAAGCCGGCCAGGAAGTCCTCGGGCGGCATGTCCGTCGAGCGGGTCTGGACCACCCCGGGGGTGCACCCCTACGACCAGGTCGCCTGGGAGTCCCGCGACGTCGTCCAGACCAACTGGAAGTCGGGCGAGACGATCTTCGAGCAGCGTGGCGTGGAGTTCCCCGATTTCTGGTCCGTCAACGCGTCCTCGATCGTCACCACCAAGTACTTCCGCGGTGCCGTCGGCGCCGACAACCGCGAGCGGAGCCTGCGTCAGCTCATCGACCGGGTCGTCCTGACCTACACCAAGGCAGGCAAGGAGCACGGGTACTTCGCGACCGAGGACGACGCCGAGGTCTTCGAGCACGAGCTGACCTGGATGCTGCTGCACCAGGTGTTCAGCTTCAACAGCCCCGTCTGGTTCAACGTCGGCACGCCGGCCCCGCAGCAGGTCAGCGCCTGCTTCATCCTCGCCGTCGACGACACGATGGACTCGATCCTCAACTGGTACCGCGAGGAGGGGCGCATCTTCAAGGGCGGCTCCGGCGCGGGCCTCAACCTGTCGCGCATCCGTTCCAGCAAGGAGCTGCTGTCCTCCGGTGGCACCGCCTCCGGCCCGGTCTCCTTCATGCGGGGCGCCGACGCGTCCGCCGGCACCATCAAGTCCGGTGGGGCGACCCGTCGCGCGGCCAAGATGGTCGTGCTCGACATCGACCACCCGGACATCGAGGAGTTCGTCGAGACCAAGATGCGCGAGGAGGACAAGATCCGGGCCCTCCGCGACGCCGGCTACGACATGGACCTCGGCGGCAAGGACATCACCAGCGTCCAGTACCAGAACGCCAACAACTCCGTCCGCGTCTCCGACGAGTTCATGCGCGCCCTGGAGTCCGGCAGCCCGTTCGGTCTTCGGTCGCGCAGCACGGGCGAGGTCATCGAGACCGTCGACGCCAAGGAGCTGTGGGGCAAGGTCGCCGAGGCCGCGTGGGCCTGCGCCGACCCGGGCATCCAGTACGACGACACCATCAACGACTGGCACACCACGCCGGAGTCGGGCCGCATCAACGCCTCCAACCCCTGCAGCGAGTACATGCACCTGGACAACTCCAGCTGCAACCTGGCCAGCCTCAACCTGCTCAAGTTCCTCAAGGACGACGGCGGCTTCGACGCCGTGCAGTTCGCGAAGAGCGTCGAGCTGGTCATCACCGCGATGGACATCTCGATCTGCTTCGCCGACTTCCCGACCGAGCCCATCGGCGAGACCACCCGTGCGTTCCGTCAGCTCGGCATCGGCTACGCCAACCTCGGCGCGCTGCTGATGGCCTCGGGCCTGGCGTACGACTCCGACGGCGGTCGCGCGCTGGCGGCGTCCATCACCAGCCTGATGACCGGTGTGTCGTACAAGCGCAGCGCCGAGCTGGCGGCCGTCGTCGGTCCTTACGACGGCTACGCCCGCAACGCCGACGCCCACAAGCGCGTCATGCGCAAGCACGCGGCGGCCAACGACTCCATCCGGACCATGCACTCCCTGGACAAGGACGTGCACGCCCTGGCCGTCAAGGTCTGGGACGAGGGCAACAAGATCGGTGAGGTCAACGGCTGGCGGAACAGCCAGGCCAGCGTGCTCGCCCCGACCGGCACCATCGGCTTCATGATGGACTGCGACACCACGGGCATCGAGCCGGACTTCAGCCTGGTCAAGTTCAAGAAGATGGTCGGCGGCGGCTCGATGCAGATCGTCAACCAGACGATCCCGCGTGCGCTGCGCAAGTTCGGCTACACCGAGGAGACCGTCGAGGCGATCGTCGCCTACATCGGCGAGAAGGGGCACGTCACCGACGCGCCCGGCCTCAAGCCGGAGCACTACGAGGTGTTCGACTGCGCCATCGGCGCCCGGTCCATCAAGCCGATGGGCCACGTCCGGATGATGGCCGCGGTGCAGCCGTTCCTGTCCGGTGCCATCTCCAAGACGGTCAACATGCCCGAGGACGCCACCGTCGAGGAGGTCGCCGAGGTCTACTTCGAGGGCTGGAAGTCCGGGCTCAAGGCCCTGGCCGTCTACCGCGACAACTGCAAGGTCGGCCAGCCGCTGTCCAGCGGGTCCAAGGCGACCAGCAGCGGTGGAGCGTCCGCCGCCGACAAGGCCGCTGCGGCCGCCGAGGTCAAGGTCGAGTACCGGCCCGTCCGTCGTCGTCTGCCCAAGAAGCGCCCCGCCAGCACCACCTCCTTCACCGTCGGTGGCGCGCAGGGCTACATGATCAGCTCGTCCTACCCGGACGAGGGCCTCGGCGAGCTCTTCCTCAAGATGAGCAAGCAGGGCTCGACGCTGGCCGGGATGATGGACGCGTTCTCGGTCGCGGTGTCCATCGGCCTGCAGTACGGCGTGCCGCTGGAGACCTACGTCGAGAAGTTCACCAACATGCGCTTCGAGCCCGCCGGTCTGACCGACGACCCGGACGTGCGGATGAGCGCCTCGATCATGGACTACGTGTTCCGTCGTCTGGCGCTGGACTACCTGCCCTTCGAGACCCGCTCCGCGCTCGGCATCTTCACCGCCGACGAGCGTCAGCGTCAGCTCGAGACGGGTTCCTACGAGGAGGTCGCCACCGACGAGGACGGGGACCTCGGTGACAGCCACTACGACGCGGGCACCCTGGCCCAGGCCGCGCCCACCCCGGCGGCTCCCGCGCAGGCCGCCCCCGTGGCGGCACCCGCCTCGGTCAAGCCCGTCCCGGCCCAGGTGCACTCCTCCACCGAGCTCATGGAGGCCATCCAGGGCCGTACGCAGGACAGCCCGATGTGCATGACCTGCGGCGTCAAGATGCGCCCCGCCGGGTCCTGCTACGTCTGCGAGGGTTGCGGTTCCACCAGCGGCTGCAGCTGATGCTGTTCTGATCACAGCCCGTTGACACGGACGCCCCGACTCCTGCGCAGGAGCTCGGGGCGTCCGTCGTCGTGGCGTCGGCGGTCGCCACCCGCAACCGCCCTCGAGGACCACCCGCACCGAACGAGCTCCCCCCTCCGGTCGCCCACGGGGGCGCCGAGAGCGAAGTGACGTCTCCCGGATCACCGCCCTGCGTCACGACGTGCGGAGCCGGGCCGGGTTGCTCACCGCCAGGTCGTCCGTAGAGCCTGCTCCGGGCCGGTGCCGCCCGTCGTTCGCAGCCTCGTCGCCATGGGGTGTGACGACCGCGGCGACCTCCACGTGCTGCCGCCGTACGGGCGGTGCCGGTAGTGCCTCCGCATGCTGCCCCCCGAACCTCGACGCCGACGTCGTCCTGGGGTCCGACGGCGTAGTCCCGCTCAGAGACCCGCTCCCGGCAGAGTTAACGGTCTCGTAACAGCGGGTTGCTCAGGTGTGACCCGTCCGGTCCTAGCGTCCAGCTGACGCTCTCCCGGACCCACACCCGCCCGGCGGCCGCACGAGCCGGACGAACCGACCGTCCCTCGCGCAGCAGGAGCACCCATGACCTCCTTCGTCGGCCTCGACCGCACCCAGACCGTCCACCCGCCGCACCCGTCCCTCTACAACGAGGACCTTGCGCCGCTCCCGGCGGAGAAGCGTCGCTGGGGGGCCTTCGAGATCTTCAACGTCTGGACCAACGACGTCCAGAGCCTGGCCGGGTACACCCTGGCGGCCAGCCTGTTCATCACCGCCGGCATCAGCGGGTGGTACGTCTTCGCGGCGATCGTCCTGGCCGGTCTCGTCGTCAACTTCCTGGTCAACCTGACCGGGAAGCCGAGCGTGCGCTACGGCATCCCGTACGCCGTGATGGCCCGTTCGTCGATGGGGGTCGTGGGCGCCCAGTTCCCCGCCCTGGTCCGGGGGATCGTCGCCATCTTCTGGTACGGCGCGCAGACCTACTTCGCCTCCACCGCCGTGGCCCTGGCGATCAACGCCGTCCTGGGACGCTCCGGAGGCGCCACGTTCCTGGGCATGACCGCCGTGGACTGGGTGGCCTACCTCGTCGTCGCCGGCCTGCAGGTGCTGCTGTTCGTCCGCGGCCTGTCCTGGATCGAGAAGTTCCTGAACTTCGCCGGTCCGGCCGTCTACGTCGTGATGATCGCGCTGCTGGTCGCGATCTGGGTGCAGGCCGGCGACCGGATGCTGCCCGCGGTCGGGTCCGTGTTCACCCAGGGCGGGGAGCAGGGGTGGGGTGCCGTGGCCGCCTTCGTCGGCGTCGTCGGCACGATGATCGCCTACTTCTCCGCCGTGATCATCAACTTCGGCGACTTCGCCCGGTTCTCCCGGACCGAGGCCGGGATGCGTCGGGGCAACTTCACGGGCCTGCCCGTCAGCCTGGCGTTCTTCACGTTCCTGGCCCTGTTCATCACCGCCGGGTCGTACGTCGTCTACCAGGACGGGCAGGGCGACCCGGCCGTCAACCCGGCCGACATCGTCGCCCTGACCGGCAGCACGGCGCTGACGGTGGTGGCCGCCCTGACGTTCCTGGTGGCGACGGTCGGGGTCAACCTGGTGGCCAACTTCATCCCGCCCGCCTACGACCTGTCCAACCTGGCGCCCCAGCGCATCAGCTTCCGGGCCGGCGGCTACCTGACGGCCGCGTTCGGGTTCGTGGTCGGGGGCCTCTGGGTCGCCGTCATCAGCGAGATCGGGCTGCCCACGTTCGTCGACACCCTGGGGGCCGTTCTCGCGCCGCTGTACGGCGTGCTCGTGGCGGACTACTACGTCGTGCAGCGCCGGTCCGTGGCCCTCGACGAGCTCTACTCGATGGACCCGTCCGGGCGGTACCACTACGGGAACGGCTGGAACGTCCGGGCGCTGGTGGCGGTCGGCATCGCCGCGGTGTTCTCCGTCTCCGCGGTCTGGGTGGACGTCCTGGCCTCCCTGTCCGGCTTCGCGTGGGTCATCGGGGCGCTGCTGGGGGCGGTGCTGTACGTGGTGGCCATGCGCGGTCGCACCGGCACCGGTGAGTTGTCCGAGGACGCGTCGTCCTAGGCAGCCGGGGCGCTCGTACCTGACGACGCCGAAGCCACCGCCCGGACCTCAGCCACGACACCGCGGCCTGCGTCGTGGTGGACGACAACATCTTCGTGATGTTGCTGACCGAGCCCAGGTTCGAGGGCCTCATCACCGGTGACATCGCCCCGGCGGGCACCGCCGAGGTCCTCACGTGCATCGCCGCCGGCAGCAGGGCCGAGGTCGACGACGTGCTCGCCAAGGCGCTGGCGTCCGGGGGCACCCCCTGGCTGCCGTCGGTCGAGCGGACGGCATGTGCTGCTCGGCGTTCGCCGAACCGGGCGGCCACGTGTGCGAGGTCCTGGCCATGGAGGGCATGGGCTGAGCACCCTGCGGAACATCGAGCTCCCCGCACGGGTTGGCACCAGGCGTGCCCGCAGACGGCCCCGGGTCCTGCCCGGGGCCGTGCTGCGCCCCCTAGCAACGAGGAGCTCCATGACCACCACCGTCAGCGCCTACGCCGCCACCTCCGCCACCGACCCGCTGGTCCCCACGACCATCGAGCGTCGCGAGGTCGGCCCCCGCGACGTCCGCATCGACATCATGTTCGCTGGCATCTGCCACTCCGACATCCACACCGCGAAGAGCGAGTGGGGTGAGACGACCTACCCGGTCGTCGTCGGTCACGAGATCGCCGGGATCGTCGCCGAGGTCGGCTCCGAGGTCACCAAGCACGCGGTCGGCGACCGGGTCGGCGTCGGCTGCATGGTCGACTCCTGCGGCGAGTGCGTGAACTGCACCGAGGGCGAGGAGCAGTACTGCGTCAAGGGCAACGTCGGCACCTACGGCGGGGTCGACGCGGACGGCCCGACCCAGGGCGGCTACGCCACCGGCATCGTCGTGACCGAGGACTTCGTCCTGCGGATCCCGGACGGCATCGAGCTCGACGTCGCCGCGCCGCTGCTGTGCGCCGGCATCACGACCTACTCCCCGCTGCACCACTGGGGCGTCGGTGAGGGCACCAAGGTCGCCGTCGTCGGCCTCGGCGGGCTCGGCCACGTCGCAGTGAAGATCGCCCACGCCATGGGCGCCGAGGTCACGGTGCTGTCGCAGTCGCTGAAGAAGCAGGAGGACGGCCTGCGTCTGGGGGCGAAGCACTACTACGCCACCAGCGACCCGACCACCTTCGAGCAGCTGGCCGGGTCCTTCGACCTGGTCCTCAACACCGTCAGCGCGACTATCGACGTCGACGCCTACCTGTCGTTGCTCGCCGTGGGCGGCTCGATGGTCAACGTCGGCGCGCCGGCCGAGCCGCTGTCGGTCAACGTGTTCTCGCTCATCGGCGGTCGTCGGTCCTTCGCCGGGTCGATGATCGGCGGCATCCGCGAGACCCAGGAGATGCTCGACTTCTGCGCCGAGCACGGCCTGGGCGCCGAGGTGGAGGTCATCCCGGTCGACAAGATCAACGAGGCCTACGAGCGCGTCCTGGCCTCCGACGTCCGGTACCGGTTCGTCATCGACACCGCGACGCTGGTCTGACCGGCTGAGCACGTGACCGCAGCGCCCCGGCCCACCGAGGCGGGACCGGGGCGCTGCGTCGACCGGAGGGCTCAGACGGTGGTCCGGTCGGCGGGCCACGCCG
>JBBSQH010000040.1:0-37032 GCA_038258055.1 Actinomycetales bacterium | reverse complement strand
GCCCCGCAGCCCCCGGCCCCGTCGGCCCAGGCGTCGGCCTCGTCCTCCCCGGCGGCGGTCGCGACGGCGTCGGGGGACGACACCCCGCAGCTGGTGCGGGCCACCGGCGGCAACGGCCGGCCGGTCAACGTGCTGGCCAAGCCCCCGGTCCGCAAGCTGGCCAAGGACCTGGGCGTCGACCTGGGCACCGTCACGCCTACCGGCCCCGGCGGGGTCGTGAGCCGTGCCGACGTCGAGGCCGCGGCCCACGGCAGCGCCACGCCTTCCGCTCCGCCGTCGCCCGCCGGGTCCGCGACGGCGCCGGGCGTCACCACCCGGGTCCCCGTCAAGGGCGTCCGCAAGCACACCGCCGACGCCATGGTCGCCTCCGCGTTCAGCGCGCCCCACGTGACCGAGTGGGTCCAGGTCGACGTCACCGAGTCGATCCGTCTGCTCGAGCGCCTCAAGGGCGACCGGGCGCTGCGTGACCTGCGGCTGAGCCCGTTCACCCTGGTGGCCCGGGCGATGTGCCTCGCCGCCCGGCGGCACCGAATGGTCAACGTGTCCTGGGACGAGGCGGCCAAGGAGATCGTCGTCCACGGTCAGGTCAACCTGGGCTTCGCCGCCGCCACCGAGCGCGGTCTCGTGGTGCCGGTGGTCCAGGGCGCGGACTCCCGCGACCTGGCCGACCTGGCCGGGGCCATCGCCGAGCTGGTGGACACGGCCCGCGCGGGCCGGCTGCAGCCGGCCCAGCAGAGCGGCGTGACGCTGACCGTGACCAACGTCGGGGTGTTCGGCGTCGACGGCGGCACCCCGATCCTGCCGCCCGGGACCGGTCTGATCCTGGCGTGCGGCCAGGTGCGGCGGATGCCCTGGGTCGTCGGCTCCGGCGCGGACGAGCAGGTGGTCCCGCGCGACGTCATGACCCTGTCGGTGTCCTTCGACCACCGCATGATCGACGGCGAGCTGGGCAGCCGCTACCTGGCCGACGTCGCCCGCGTCCTGGAGGACCCGGGCTACGCCCTCGCCTGGACCTGACCCACCCCGTTCCGACGCAACGGCACTCTGCGTCGGTCTATCCGACGCAGGGTGCCGTTCTGGCGTCCGGGTCCCGACGCCGTGTGCCGTTGCGTCGGCCGGGCCGAGCCGAGCCGGGCCGGGCCGGGTCGAGCCGGTGAGAGTGCCCTGGTGACGGGTTCCTGCGGCGTGTCGGTGTCACGAGAGCACTCTCACCGTCGGCCGGGCCGTTGTGGACGGGTCCGCCGGGTCGCCGGGTCGACGGGCCGCCGGGTCGCCGGACCCGCCGTCGGCCGGGCCGTTGTGGACGGGTCCACCGCCGTAGGACGGGGGAAGGCCCCCACCGGGCGGTGGGGGCCTTCCTCGTGGTGCGTGGAGCGGGTGGTCAGCCGAGCTCGTCCGCGAGGTCGAGCAGGGCCTCGCTGAAGCCGGCCTCGACGTCGGAGTCACCGAGCTGACGCTCGGCGGCGCGCAGCTGGTTCGCCGCGCCACGGGCGCCCGCACCCTCGCTGAGGATTTCGGCACGGTCGATCAGCTTGGTGACCTGCGTGTCGAGCTTGGCGGGCAGCTCGTCCTGACGGTTGGCGGCGGACTGCCAGGCACGCACCGTGGTGAAGGTGGCGGGCCAGACGATCTCGGTCTGCGCCTGGACGTTGGCCTGGTCGGTGACGACCTGCTTGGCCGCCGCGATCTCGAGCTCGCTCAGGTGCTCGCTCTCGGTGACGTCAAGGGAGTCGAAGCCACGGGCGATCTCGTTGCCGAAGATCGTGCCGTTGTACCAGTAGGAGGACCAGTACCCACCGGAGACGAGACGGTCACCGGCGATGGGGCCGCGGTCGAAGTAGGCGATCTCGACCGGGTTGGCCGAGTCGGTGAAGTCGAACACCGTGGTGCCGCCCTGGTACCAGGCCTGGACCATGATGTCGCGGCCCGGGACGGGGATCAGCGAGCCGTTGTGGGCGACGCAGTTCTCCTGGGCGCTCTGGACGTTCGGGATCTTGAAGTAGCTGGCGAGCTCCATCGTGGGGGCCTCGTCGGTGCCCTCGATGTCGAACAGCGCGTTGGCGCCCCAGTTGGTGGGCGTGTCGCGCACCCCGCCGAGGATGTTCGAGGTCGGGGTGCAGCGAGCGGCGCCGCCGCCGCCCCACTCGTCGGTGAAGATGACCTTGGTGCCGTCGTTGTTGAAGGTGGCGGAGTGCCAGTAGGCGAAGTTCGGGTCGACGACGGCGTCCATGCGGACCGGGTTGGCCGGGTCGCTGGTGTCGAGCAGCAGGCCCGCACCCTGGCAGGCGCCGGCGGTGACGCCCTTGGCCGAGTAGGAGGTCAGGTCGTGGCAGGTGACGACCTGCGACGCGGACTGACCACCGGGGGCCTGGATGCCCTCCTCGACGCGGGGCTGGGGGTTGCTGAGCGGGAAGCTGTTCAGCGCGCCCGAGGCGTAGTCGCCCTCGCAGGCGCTGGAGCCGCAGGTGGAGAAGATGCGGGCGTTATCGACCCACTCCGCCGCAGCAGGGTTCGCCAGCGGGATCTTGATGATGTCGATGGCGAAGTTGGCCGTGTTGGGGTCGGCCAGCGAGCTCGCGGCCGAGCAGCGGGCCAGCTCGGCGGCGCTGCGGACGCCGGCGGTGCCGGAGCCGTAGACGTACAGGTCGCCGTCCTGCTCGCCCACGATGGTGTGGGTGTGCGAGCCCTTGCAGGTCTGCACCTCGGCGATGTTGACCGGGTTGGTCCGGTCGGAGATGTCGAAGATGCGGATGCCGCGGAACACGTTCTGCGGGTTGGCGGAGCCGCCGGGGAGCTCGGCGGTGGTCTTGCAGTCGATGCGCCCGGAGGTGGCCTCGACCGACAGGATGAGCAGGTCGCCGTAGACCGAGATGTCGTTCTGGTTGCCGGGGCACAGCACCGACGTGTCCAGGACCGGGGCGGCGGGGTCGGACACGTCGTAGATGTTCACGCCGTTGTAGTTGCCGCTGTAGACGTAGTCGCCGGAGAACGCCAGGTCGGAGTTGGTGTTGTCGACCCCGGCGGGCTTGGGCTGCGTCGAGAGCAGCTCGAGGCTGTCCGAGGCGGTGGCGGCGTCGAACAGGCCCGGCGCCAGGCCGGCGCGCGGGTCGTCGTCGACCGAGGACGCGTTGGCGGCGAGGGGGCTGATGGTGCCGATCAAGGCGGCAGCGGCGAGCAGGCCGAGGGCCCGGACACCTCGCCGTCTACCGGAGGAAGGATGGGTAGGACGGAGCATTCGGGAGCCCTTCGGGAGGGGGTGCGGCAGCGACCCGGGAAGTCGAACGCGGAGACGACGCCCCTCACCCGAAAGGCGGTGAGCAGTGACGTTCCGCACCTGATCGTCGGACCTTAGGCGGGTGAACGACCGTTCGGGAAGGGGTGGCGTGTGTCGATCGTGTTGCGGCGGGCCGGGATGTCCGATCTGCCCCCCTCTCGTCGTAGGTCCGGCCGTGGACGGTCCTCGGCTCAGGCGCGCGGCTCGGGCGGGGCGTCGGCCCGGGCCTGGTCGGCGGCCTCGGCCGCGACGGCGTCCTCGCGCTCCTCCATGGCCGACTTCTGCCGCAGCGGGACCTCCGGGAGCAGGCTGACGACGACCAGCCCGAGCACCGTGATGCCGGCCGCGATCCAGAACACCAGCTGCATGGCGTCGGCGAAGCCCGCCTGGAAGGGGGCGGCCAGCACCGGGTCCAGCGCCGACAGGAACGACGAGTCGTCCAGCACCCCGGTGCCGTTGATGACCGGCGTCCCGCCGGCCTCGATCGTGGCCTGCGCCTGGGCGAGCTGGTCGACGACCGCGGCGTTGGCGGGGTCGGCCAGCACCTGCGGGTCGGTGATGGTGGCCTGGAACTGCGGGTCCCCGAACGCGGTCGCGAACCGGTCCGCGATGCGTGTCCCGACCCCGCCGAACAGGATCGACAGGAACACCGCCGTGCCCAGGGTGCCGCCCATCTGCCGGAAGAACGTCGCCGAGCTGGTGGCCACGCCGATGTCGGTCGCCGGCACCGCGTTCTGCACCGCCAGCACGATGGGCTGCAGGTTGCCGCCCAGGCCGAGCCCGAACAGCAGCATGACGACCGAGGTCTGCCACAGCGGCGTGGTCGCGCTGATCTGGGCGAAGAGCACGAACGCCACGACCAGCAGTGCGGTGCCCACCACGGGGAACACCTTGTAGCGGCCGGTGCGGGAGATCAGCTGTCCGGAGGCGATCGAGCTGATCATGATGCCCAGCGTCAGCGGCAGCAGTGACAGACCCGCGACCGTCGGGCTCTGGCCCTTGACGATCTGCAGGTACAGCGGCAGCGAGGCCAGCCCGCCGAACATCGCGATGCCGATCACGAGGCCGGACAGCGAGGCCACGGCGAAGGTGCGGATCCGGAACAGGCGCAGCGGCAGGAGAGCGTCGTCGCCGAAGCGTCGCTCGGCCAGGACGAACAGGACCAGCACGAGGACCCCGCCGACCCCGGTCAGGACCGAGGTCGCCGACGTCCAGCCCCAGACGCGGCCCTGCTCGGCCAGGACGAGCAGCGGGACCAGACCTGCGGTCAGCAGGAGGGCGCCGGGCCAGTCGATGCGGTGCGGGCGTCGGGTGTGCGGGATGTTCAGCGTGCGCTGGACGACGGCGAACGCCAGGACGCCGATCGGGACGTTGACCAGGAACACCCAGCGCCAGCCCGTGATGCCCAGCAGGGTGTCGGCCCCGGCGAAGAAGCCGCCGACGACGGGCCCCAGGACGCTGGCGGTGCCGAAGACGGCGAGGAAGAACCCCTGGTAGCGGGCCCGCTCGCGCGGCGGCACGATGTCGCCGACGATGGCCAGCGCCAGCGAGAACAGGCCGCCCGCCCCCAGGCCCTGGACGGCGCGGAACGCGGCGAGCTCGACCATCGACGTGGCGAACGCGCAGAGCACGGACCCGACGACGAACACCGTGATCGCGGTGGAGAACAGCGGCTTGCGGCCGTAGATGTCGCTGAGCTTGCCGTACAGCGGGGTCGAGATCGTGGCCGTGATCAGGTAGGCGGTCGTCGCCCACGCCTGCAGCGAGAGGCCCTGCAGGTCGTCGGCGATCGTCCGGATGGACGTCGCGACGATGGTCTGGTCGAGGGCGGCCAGGAACATCCCGGCGATCAGCCCGGCGAAGATCGCGTAGATCTGGCGCTGGCTCAGCCGCGGCGGCGCCGCCTGGGGGGTCTGGGGAGTGGTGCTCACCGGTCGTCCTTCCGGGTAGGGGTGGTCACGGAGCGTGGGGGCAGCCCCGCCAGGTCGGAGACCGAGTCGTTGAACCGGGCCAGAGCGGCGGCGAACGCCGCCACCTGCTCCGGCGTCCAGTCCTGCATCACCCGCTTCACGAGGGAGTTGCGCAGCGCGCGGGTGTCCTCGAACGCCGTGGCGCCGGCCCTGGTGGCGCCCACCAGCCACGCGCGCCCGTCGTCGGGGTCGGGGAACCGCTCGACGTGACCGCTCCGTTCCAACCCCCCGACGTGCCGCGAGGTCGTCGACGGGTCGAGCCCGAGCAGGTCCGCCAGCGCCGAGGTCCGCATCGGTCCGGCGGTGGTCAGGTGGTAGAGGACGGCGAGCCCCGAGCCCTCCAGGCCGTGTCCGCTCGCCTCCAGGACCCGGGCGCGGAACGCCTCCATCGACTTGCGGAGGCGGACCAGCTGCAGGCCGACCTGGTCGGCGCCGTCGGGGCCGACCGCGCCGTCGGTCCCGGGGGTGCCGGTGGTCCTGGAGTCGGTGAGGGGGTCCACGAAGCAAGTGTATGCACCATGCACACAGCAAGGTGGCCGTCATGAGGGCGAACCCTCCGCAGGACGTACCGTGGTGATCGTGAGAACCATGCGTGCAGCCGCCCTCCTGACCGTCCTCGCGGTGGCCGGGGTGCTCACCGCCGCGCCGGCTTCGGCGCACGCCGAGTGGCTCGGGTCGGACCCCGAGGAGGGCTCCGTCCTCACCGAGCTGCCCGCCGCGATCGTCATGACCTACTCCGAGGACATCGCGCCCGACTTCGTCGACACCGCAGTCGTCCCCCCCGGGGGCGAGCCGATCCCGACCGTGGGCACGGCCGACGGGGTGGACGTGGTCGTCGACCTCGCCGGGGCCGCCGACGTCGCCGCGGTGGCGGACCAGGCGGGCGAGTGGCAGCTCGTCGCCCGGGTGGTGAGCGCGGACGGGCACCCCGTCGAGCACACCACCACGTTCGAGCTCGAGCCGGCCGCGGTGGCCGAGCCCGCCCCCGCACCCGAGCCGACGCTCGCGGCCGAGCCTTCCACGGCGCCTTCCGCCACCGCCGAGCCGTCCCCGGCGCAGCCCACGGCCGAGCCCGTGGCCTCGGCCGAGCCGAGCGCCATCAGCAGCGACCCGGTGGCCGGTACCGCCGACGGGCTGCCGCGCTGGGCCGTCCCCCTGGTCGTCCTGGCCCTGCTGGGCGCCGGGGTCGCGGCGGTCGTCGTCCACCTGCGACGCGGCACACCCGAGGCCTGAGCATCTCCGTGACCAGCTCCGCCCCGCCCCGCGTGGACGCCGAGCCCGTCGAGCAGCGCGTCCGCCCGGCCTCGTTGGTGGTGCCCACCGGGGTGGCGGTGCTGCTGACGGTGGTCGTCGCCGCCGTCCTGGCCCCGCGGGCCAGCACGCTGCTGGCCGACCCCGGGGCCGCGGTGCGCTGGGGCCTGCCGGTGGCCGAGGGCCTGCACGACCTGTCCCTGCTGCTGGCGATCGGCGCGCTGGTCCTGGCCGCGGTGGCCGTGCCGTTCGCGACCCCGGCGGCCACCCGCGCCCTGCGGGTGGCCACGGCCGCCTCGGCGGCGTGGACCCTGTCGGCGCTCGTCGTGCTCGTCCTGACCTACGCCACCGTGTCCGGCACCCCGCTGTCGGACCCGGCCGTCGGCAACGAGCTGGGCAGCTTCGTCACCGGCTTCGAGGTCGGCCAGTCCCTGCTGGCGGTGGTCGTGCTGGCCGGCCTGGCCACCACCGTCGCGGCGGCGGCGACCGGACCCCGGGGCACCGCGCTCGCCGCGGCGCTCGCCGTGGCGGGGCTGCTGCCGATAGCGCTGACCGGCCACTCCGGCGGGGCCGAGGGCCACGAGACCGCGGTCACCGCGATGGGCCTGCACCTGCTGGGACTGGCCGTCTGGGTCGGTGGCCTGCTCACGCTGCTGCTGCTGCGACCGGTCCTGACGGGACCCGCCCTGGTGACGGTGGCCGGGCGCTTCTCCGGCCTGGCCCTGGCCGCGGTCGTCATGGTGTCGCTGTCGGGCGTCCTCAACGCCAGCACCCGGCTGGCCGGCTGGTCGGACCTGGGGTCGCGCTACGGCCTGCTGCTGGTGGCCAAGACCTTGCTGGTGGCCGTCCTGGTCGCGATGGGCTGGTGGCACCGCCGGCGCACCGTCCCGCAGCTCGCCTCCGGCCGCGCCGGGCCGTTCTGGCGGCTGGTCGGCGTCGAGCTCGCGGTCATGGCCACCACCGTGGGGGTCGCGGTGGCGCTGTCCGGCACCGCGCCGCCGGTGTCCGACACGGACTCCCCGTCGGAGTGGTCGGCGGCCGAGGTGCTCATCGGCTTCGACATGCCGCCGGAGCAGACCCTGGGCCGCCTCCTCACGCAGTGGCGCCCCGACCTGCTCTGGGTCGTGGTGGTCGCGGGACTGGCCACGGCGTACCTGCTGGGAGTGCGCCGGCTGCACGCCCGTGGCGACCGCTGGCCGCTGTGGCGGACCGTGCTGTGGCTGTCGGGCCTGGCGGTGGTCCTGCTCGTCACCAGCTCCGGCCTGGCCACCTACGGCCGGGTGCTGTTCAGCACGCACATGGTCCAGCACATGACCATGAGCATGGTGGCGCCGCTGCTGCTGGTGCCGGCCGCGCCCATCACCCTCGCGCTGCGCACCCTCGCACCGCGCCGGGACGGGTCGCGGGGGGCTCGGGAGTGGCTGCTGTGGGGTCTGCACTCGCCCGTGTCGCGGTTCCTCACCCACCCCGTGGTGGCCGCGGCGCTGTTCACCGGCAGCCTGATGGTCTTCTACTACTCACCGCTGTTCGGGGTCGCGCTGCGCACGCACTACGGCCACGAGGCGATGCACTTGCACTTCCTGCTCACGGGCTACCTGTTCGTCTGGTCGCTGATCGGGACCGACCCCGGGGTCAGGGCCACGCCGTACCCGCTGCGGCTCATCGTCCTGTTCGCCACCATGGCCTTCCACGCGTTCTTCGGGGTCACCCTGATGGGCAGCACCACGGTGCTCCAGCCGGGCTGGTTCGAGACGGTGTTCGCCGAGCGAGGCTGGGGCGCGGACCCGCTCGCCGACCAGCAGTACGGCGCCGCCCTGGCGTGGGGGATCGGCGAGGTGCCTACCATCGCCCTGGCCATCCTCGTCACCCTGCGCTGGGTCACGGACGACAGCCGCGAGGCCCGACGCCGCGACCGCAAGGCCGACCGTGACGGGGACGCCGACCTGACCGCCTACAACCAGATGCTGAGCCGGCTCGGGGAGCAGGACCGATGAGCGAGCACCCACGTCCGGGCGCGCAGGCACCGGGACGCCGGACCCACCGGGCCCGCCGGGCCCGGCGGGTGGCCCGGGTCGTGGCCGTGCTGGTGGTCGGCGTGTCCGCGGCGGCCGCCGCCGTGGTGACCCTCGGCCACGTGCGGGCGGGTGTCGGCCCCGTCGAGACGGAGATGTCCGTGGTGCTGGTCCCGGGCGGGGGGACCGAGGTGCAGGTGCCGCCGGTCGGCCGGCTGGTGATGGCGACGCACGCCGGGCCGCTGCGCCTGCGCGCCGACGTCCGCAACGTCGACGTCGCGGCCGTGTCGGACATCGTCCGGGGTGGCGTGGTCCCCAGCTCCGACACGTTCGCGGCCGACATCCAGGACGGCGTCGTGCGCCTGGTCGTGCGCTCGGTGCTGGTCGGCCTGGCGGGCGCGGCGCTGGCCACGGCCCTGGTCTTCCGCCGGGCCGGTGCCGTGGTCGTCGGCACGGCGGGGGCGGCCGTCGCCCTGCTGGTCAGCGGCGGGGTGGCCGCGGCGACGTTCTCGTCCAAGGCGCTGGACGAGCCGCAGTACGACGGCCTGCTGGCCCAAGCCCCCAACCTGGTGGGCGGGGTGTCGCAGGCCCGCACGGCGGTGGACAGCTACGGCACCCGGCTCACCGAGCTGAGTGGCAACGTGGCCCGGCTCTACGGCGCGCTGGAGGAGCTGCCGGTCACCCCGGGCCCCGACACGACGACGGTGCTCTGGGTGTCGGACGTGCACAACAACCCCGCTGCGTACCGGGTGATGAAGGCGATGGTCGAGCAGTTCGGGGTGGAGGCGGTGCTGGACACCGGCGACTCCACCGACCTGGGCACGGTCGTCGAGAGCCCGCTGATCAGCCCGGCCGCCGGCATGGGCGTCCCGTACGTCTGGATCCGCGGCAACCACGACTCCATGCAGACCCAGGCCTACGTGGAGTCGCTGCCCGGGGTGACGGTGCTGGACGGTCCGGAGGTCGTCGAGGTCGCCGGCCTCCGGGTGGCCGGGGTCGGCGACCCCCGGTTCACCCCGGTCCGCCAGGTCGCGACGGCCTCCGCCGCCCAGCGGGTGCTGCTGGTGGAGGCCGGCCAGGCCCTGGCCGACGGGCTGCGCGGCCGCGACGTGGACGTCGTCCTCGTGCACGAGCCGCCGATGGCCGGGCCGCTGCACGGGGTGGTGCCCCTGGTCCTGGACGGTCATACGCACCGCCGGGCCGAGCAGCGGGTCGACGGGACCCTGGAGCTGACGCAGGCCTCGTCCGGCGGGGCGGGCCTGCGCACCTTCGACGGCGGCGACGACGCACTGCCCCTGGAGATGTCGATCCTGCACTTCGACCCCGACGACGGCACGCTCGTCGCCGTCGACGAGATCACCGTCGCGGGGATCGGCAGCCAGCAGGTCACATTCCAGCGGCGCAACGCGGCCGCCATCGCCCCGGAGGAGGTCGAGCCCGACCCGGAGGCGTCGGTCGAGGACGCCGCCGAACCCCGGTCCGAACCCTCCCCCTGAGTCCGTCACGGGCGTCGCCGGGGGCGGTGCCAGGGGTCGTGTCCGGGGACCGTGGCAGCATGCCGGGCGTGAGCGACGACGACACGACCGACGTCCCGACCAGCCTGTTCGCGGACCTAGACGCCTTCCAGGCCCTCCCACGCACCGCCGGGCTCGCCCTGTCCCCGGACGGGACGCGCCTGGTGACGGGCCTGCAGACCCTCAACCCCGCCGCCAACCGGTTCGTCACGGCGCTGTGGGAGGTCGACCCGACGGGGGTCCGCCCCGCCCGCCGCCTGACCCGGTCGGCCAAGGGCGAGCAGCTGGGCGCCTTCACGCCCGACGGCACGCTGCTGTTCACCTCCACCCGACCGGACCCCGACGTCCCCGACGAGGACGACGCCCGTCGCGGCGCGCTGTGGGCGCTGCCGCCGGGCGGTGGCGAGGCCCGGGTCGTCGCCAGCCGGCCCGGCGGGCTCACGGACCTGGTGGTGGCGCGGGGGTCGGGCGACGCCCTGCTCGTCACCGACGTCCTGCCGGGCTCGGGCGAGGACGCCGAGTCCGACGCCGAGCGCCGCAAGGCCCGCAAGGACGCCAAGGTGACCGCGGTCCTGCACGAGCAGTACCCGGTCCGCTACTGGGACCACGACCTGGGCCCCGGCGGGCCGCGGCTGCTCACGGGGCGGCTGGACCCCGATGGCGCCGGCGAGGCGGAGCTCGAGCTGCGCCAGGTCAGCGGCCACACCGGCCACGCGCTGCACAACAGCGTCCTCGACGTCACGGCCGACGGCACCGTCGCGGCGGCCACCTGGCACGTGGTCGAGGGACGGGCCAGCGCCCGGACCACGCTGGTGTCGGTGGACCTGGCCACGGGACGTCGCCGGACGCTGCTGTCCGACGTCGACCACGAGTACGAGGACCCGCGCATCTCACCGGACGGCACCCAGGTCGCCCTGCAGGTCTACACCCGGTCGACGCCGGAGGACCCGGGCGGTTACCAGCTCGCGGTCGCCCCCCTGGCCCGTCCCGGTGACGCTGACGGCGAGGTCGAGGCCCGCGTCGTGGCGCCCGGCTGGGACCGCTGGTCGAGCCGGCCCACCTGGACCCCTGACGGCACCGCGCTGGTCGTGCACGCGGACTCCGACGGGCGCGGCCCGCTGTTCCGGGTCGAGGTCGAGTCGGGCCAGGTGACGCAGCTGACAGGCGACGACGCCGCCTACTCCGACGCCTGCGTCAGCCCCGACGGGCAGCACGTCTACGCCGTGCGGTCCTCTATCGCGTCACCGCCGGCGCCCGTGCGGTTGGACCCGGTGACCCCCCACCAGCACCCGACCGTGCTGCGGGGCCCGGTGCCGGAGCCCGTGGTCCCCGGTCGCGTCGAGGAGGTGACGGCCACGGCCGAGGACGGCACGCCGCTGCGGGCGTGGCTGTGCCTGCCCGACGGCGCCGGGCCCGCCGCCCCGGCGCCGCTGCTGCTGTGGATCCACGGCGGGCCGCTCGCGTCGTGGAACGCCTGGAGCTGGCGCTGGTGCCCGTGGCTGGCGGTGCAGGCCGGCTACGCGGTGCTGCTGCCGGACCCGGCCTTGTCGACCGGCTACGGCAAGGACTTCGTCAGCCGCGGGTGGGGCCGCTGGGGCGAGGCGCCGTACACCGACCTGCTCGCCGTCACCGACGTCGCCGCCGCCCGTGACGACGTCGACCAGGACCGGACCGCGGCCCTCGGCGGGTCCTTCGGCGGGTACATGGCCAACTGGATCGGCGGGCACACCGACCGGTTCCGCGCCATCGTCACCCACGCCTCCCTGTACGCCCTGGACCAGTTCGCCGCGACGACCGACGCGGCGCACTACTGGAGCCGGGAGATGAGCCCGCAGATGACCGAGGACAGCTCGCCGCACCGCTCGGCCGCGCGCTGGGTGACCCCGACCCTGGTCATCCACGGGGACAAGGACTACCGCGTGCCCATCGGCGAGGCGCTGCGGCTGTGGTGGGACCTGGCCAGCAAGGACACCGACGACCAGGGCGGCCTGCCGCACAAGTTCCTGTACTTCCCGGACGAGAACCACTGGGTCCTCACGCCCAACCACTCGACCCTCTGGTACTCCACTGTGCTCGCGTTCCTGGCCCACCACGTGCTGGGCGAGGAGTGGGTGACGCCGGAGCTGCTGCGCTGACGTGGCTGACGTGGGCTGACGTGGGCTGACCAGGACGCGTCGTGGCAGCCTGGGGACCATGACCGCCGCAGCCTTCGAGCCGATCACCGACCGTCCCGTCCGCTGGGGCGTCGTCGGCCCCGGCCGCATCGCGGCCGGGGTGGTGCGCGACCTGGCCGACGTCCCCGGCGGCGTCCTGCACGCGGTCGCCTCGCGCAGCCTCGACCGGGCGCGGGCGTTCGCGGCCGAGCACGGCGCCGCCGTCGCCTACGGCTCGTACGCCGAGCTGCTGGCCGACCCCGACGTGGACGTCGTCTACGTGTCGACCCCGCACCGGCAGCACCACGGCGTGGCGCTCGCGGCCGTCGAGGCCGGCAAGCACCTGCTCGTCGAGAAGGCGTTCACCGTCACCCTCGCCGGCGCCCAGCAGGTCGTCGAGGCCGCCCGGGCACGCGGGGTCTTCGTCATGGAGGCGATGTGGACGCGGTTCCAGCCCGCCGTGGTCCGGCTGCGGGAGCTGCTGGCCGACGGTGCGGTCGGCGACGTCCGCTCCGTCCGGGCCGACCTGGGGCTCCGGGTGCCGTACGACCCGACCGACCGGCTGTGGGACCCGACCCAGGGCGGCGGGGCGCTGCTCGACCTCGGGGTCTACCCGACGTCGTGGTTGCAGATGGTGCTCGGCGGGGTGCCGTCGTCGCTGGAGGTGGCCGGGGTTCTGGGTCCTGACAGGGTCGAGGCAGTCGGTGCGGTCGACGCGGAGGCCACCCTGCTGTGGCGCACGGAGGACGGCCGGCACGGGGTCGCCACCTGCTCGCTGCTGTCGCCGTTGCCGGGTCAGGCTGCCGTGTTCGGCACGGAGGGCTGGATCGAGGTGCCGCCGCGGTTCCACCACCCCGGTCGCATCGTGGTCCACCGGACCGCCGGGGGACGGTCGGTGGAGAACAGCGACGAGCTCGTGCTGCCGGCCACCGGGACGGGTTACTCCCACGAGCTCGACGAGGTGCACCGCTGCCTGGCGGCGGGGCTGACCGAGAGCCCGACCATGCCGCTGGACGACACGCTCGCCGTGATGTCCGTCCTCGAGCAGGCGCTGCACGCCCTCGGTACCCGTCAGGACGAGGACCCCGCCGCGATCTGAGGGACCGGAGTCGGGTCGCGTCAGCCCTGGGGCCGGTCGGGGTCCGGGTCGTCGCCGTGGCGACCGCGGTCCTGGACAGGGCGACCGGCCCCCGGCTCGGCGGCGCTCGGCAGGTCCCAGCCCGGCGGGGTCCAGGCCGGCCCCGCGGTCCCGCCGTCGGAGGCGGGGGTGCTGCCGTGCACCTGCTCGGCGGGACCGTACGGCCGGCCCGACGGCTCCGGCGGACCGTAGGGCTCGCCCGACTGCTCGCCGACGCCGGCCGAGCGGGGGTCCGGGCCGTGGGCGTTCCACCCCGTGGTGGACGGGGCCAGGAAGAAGACGAGCAGGACCACCAGCCCCACCAACGGCACGAACGCGATGAGCAGCCACCAGCCGGACCGTGACGAGTCGTGCAGCCGTCGGGCGCTCACGCTCAGGTTGGGCACCAGGAGCACGACCGCGAGCAACGTCGACACCGGCCCGCTGGTCTCGCCGCCGATTCCCATGGACACCTCGGTCGCGGCGACGCCCAGCCCCACCAGCAGGGTGAACAGGTTCCACCACCAGAACTCCGACCGACGCGCTCGGCCGCGGAAGCCGTCGTACTGACCGAGGACGGAGCTGACGGCCTGGATGAAGGTCACCGGGTCATTGTCCCGTCCCGCCAGGGCGGCGCGGACCGGCGGCACGGCCGGGGCGGTCGGTCACGGGCGGAGGACCGACCACGGGGGTGACGGTCGTGGCGGCAGCCACGGCGGGTGAGCCGGCGGCGGCAGCCACGGCACCGGTGCCCGGCCCTGGGGGTCCGGCCCGAACCGGTTGGGTCCTGGCCGACCGTCCTCGGCCCAGAACCAGTAGAGGATCCAGGAGGCGTACGGCGCGAGCACCAGGAGCAGCCACAGCGCGCTGCGGTCCGTGTCGTGGAGCCGTCGTGCCGCCACGGCGTAGGAGGGGACCAGCAGCGCCGCGGCGCAGGCCCCGCCCACCACCAGCAGGTACGCGCCTGCGGCGGCCAGGACCCAGCCGGGGCCCCCCGCGGACGCCCCCACCAGCAGGCCGGCCAGCACGAGCGTCCACCCGATGGTCAGCGGCACGGTGACGACGACGCCCTGGACCAGCGCGAACCACCAGAACTCGGCCCGTCGGGCCCGGCCGTCGAACACGGCGTAGCGCCCCAGGACCAGCCGGACGGCGTCGCCCGCACCCATGACGGGGAGCACGCCGCCCGGCGACCGGCTCAGCCCTGCGGCGGGGTGCCGTAGCGCGGGTCGGGCGACGTCGACCCGTAGCCGCCGCCACCCTGGGCGAGGGCGCCGCCCTTGGGGTTGGGGCCGAACCGGTTGGCGCCCGGCTCGGAGTCGAGCACGAAGAAGACCAGCAGGACGATGCCGCCGACGAACGGCACGAAGCTGATCAGGTACCACCAGCCGCTGCGCCCGGTGTCGTGCAGCCGCCGGATCGCCACCGCGAGCGTGGGCAGGAACAGCGCCAGCCCGATCAGACCGATGAGCCCCAGCAGCAGGAGCGCGACCGGGCTCATTTCGGCCGACGGGTCGGAGGCCGCCGTGGTCCCCACCAGGGCCACGACGACGGCGTAGGGGATCCCGGTGACCAGGAGCGTGAACAGGTAGAAGAACCAGTACTCGGAGCGGCGGGCGCGGCCGCTGAACCCCACGTACTGACCGAGCACGGACTTGACTGCTTCACCGAACGACACGACTACACCCCTCGACACGACGATCCCCGAGCGTCCGGACCGACGGGCCCGGCGCGGGTCACATCCAAGGGCACGGACGGGGGCCTTGTCCCGGGAATCGTCCGATCCCGCCCGGTCGCACGCACGGAGGGCGGGGTCCCGGATCGGCGCGTGCGCGCGACCGGCGGGACCCCGCCCTCGAGGCGGTGCAGGGGGCTCAGGTCAGGACTTGACCAGCGAGACGTCGAAGTCGAGCTTGATCTTCTCGCTGACCAGGACGCCACCGGTCTCCAGCGCGGCGTTCCAGGTGAGGTCCCAGTCCTTGCGGTTGACGACGGCCTTGCCCTCGAAGCCGGCACGGTAGTTGCCGAACGGGTCCTTGGCCGAGCCGTCGAAGGTGACGTCGATGCGGACGGGCTTGGTGATGGTGCGGATCGTCAGGTCACCGACGAGCACGAAGGTGCCCGCGGCCTGGTCGACGTCCTCGACGGAGGTGGACGTGAAGGTCCACGTCGGGTGGTTCTCGACGTCGAAGAAGTCGGCGGAGCGCAGGTGGCCGTCGCGGTCGGCGGAGCCGGTGGAGACGGACGCGACCTGGATGGTCAGGTCGACCTTGGAGTTGGCGGGGTTGGCGGCGTCGATGACGACGGTGCCGTCGAACTCGCCGAAGTTGCCGCGGACGTTGGTGACCATCGCGTGGCGGGCCTGGAAGCCCAGCCGGGTGTGCGAGGCGTCGACGGCGTAGGTGCCGGACAGGTCGGAGATGGCCTCGGAGGGGGCCTTGTCGAAACCGGTGTCAGTCATGTGTCCTCCTGGACGGATCAGCGGGTGGTCGGGATGATCGGACGCTTCAACTGTCAACTACCTTGGCGTATTCCCGGGTCGCACGCCACCCTCTCACCCGCAGGGCCTACCGTCGTGGGCCGTGGACGTCTGGGGGGTGTTCGGCGGCGACCCGGTCGTGGTCGTCGTCTGCGCCGTCGCGGTCGGGGTCGGGGCGTTGGTCCAGGGCGTGCTGGGGTTCGGGCTGGCTCTGCTGTCGGTGCCCGTGCTGGCCTGGCTGGCCCCCGAGCTGGTCCCGGCGGGCGTCCTCGTCGCGGTCATGCCGCTCGTGCTGGTGTCCGCCGTGCGCGAGCGCTCCCACGTGGACCTGCGCGGCATCGGCTGGGCCCTGGTGGGACGGGTGCCGGGCGGTGCGGGCGGTGCGGTGGCGGTCGCGCTGCTGCCGGTGCGCGGGCTCCAGCTGCTGGTCGCCGTCACCGTCTGCCTGGCCGTGGTGGCGGCCGTGGTCGCGGACCGTCGCCCCCTGGTGCCCCGCGCGAGCCCGCGACGGACCTCGTTGGTGGTCGCCGGTGCGCTGAGCGGCGTCGGCGGCACCACCTCCGGCATCGGCGGACCACCGATGGCCATCACCTTCCGCAACAGCGGCGGTCCGGCCATCCGCTCGACCCTGGCCGTGTTCTTCGCCGTGGGGGCGGTGCTGAGCCTGGCCTCCCTCGCGGTCGTCGGCGAGCTGACGCTGCAGAAGATGCTGGTCGGGCTCGTCCTGGTCCCCCCGGTGGTGCTGGGCTACCTGCTGGCCGGGCCGCTCAGGCGCCGCGTCGAGCCCGCCGTGGTCCGGGTCGCCGTGCTGGCCCTGTCCGGCGTCGCGGGCCTGGCCCTCCTGCTCGCCGCCCTCGTCGGCTGAGCCCCACGTTACGACGCAACGGCACTCCGCGTCGGTCTACCCGCCGCAGGGTGCCGTTGCGTCGGTCGGGTTCCGACGCGGGGTGCCGTTGCGTCAGTGGTCCTCGCAGCAGCGCTCCGGGTTCTCCTTCTCGAACGGCACCATGACGCCACCGACGGCGGGCTGGACCAGCAGCCGTACCCGGCCGTCGCTCAGCTGCGGCCGGACGAAGTCCCGCGTGTCGACCAGCGTGCCGCCGTCGTGGGCGCTGCCCCCCACGACCACGACCTCGTCGACCACCGAGCGGTCGAGCAGGTCGGCCACGGGCAGCACCCCCCGCAGCTGGTCCACCCCCGGGTATCGGACCAGCCGTCCCGACGAGCGCGTCGCCGCGGCGGTGACCGCGGCCCAGGCGCCGGACAGCGCCCCGGTGTCGTGCCCGCGCACGAGCCCGTCCGGCAGCCGGGGCGCGGTCGCGACCACGGCCCCGTCCGGCCCGACCAGGTCGTGAAGCACGTCGACCAGGCCCTCGAGCCGTCCGGCCCGACCCTGCCGTCCCGCGTCCGGCCAGCCGTGCCCGTCCGGCCGGTCCGGCTCGTCGTCCGGCACGCAGCACGACACCGCGGTGTGCGCCCGGCCCGAGCGCACCTCGTGCGTGGCCAGCTCCAGCCGCTCCCCGACGTCACCGCCGAGCAGCGCCCCGCCCCCCTCGCGCACGCGGTGCGCGAGGTGGTCGGCGTCCTCGCCGTCGTGGGACCAGCCGTCCACCCCGATGATCACGACCGGCTCCGGCGGCGAGAGACAGGCATCAGTCGACGATCAGAGCGGCGTGACGAAGATCGGGTTCGTGTAGAACCACAGGTCCTCCCACGGGTCCGCGTCGCCGACCACGTCCAGCGCAGGCCCCTCGGGGTCGATCGTCGCCCCCCGGTAGCCGGGCTGGGAGCGGTTGCCGTCGGTGCCGCGGGCGCGGACGTAGAACGGCTCGGTGACGTTGCCGAGCGGCTGGACCAGCTCGATGGTGCCGCTGGTGCCGGAGGTGTCCCAGGACCGGACCACGCGGGTGTCGGGGGCCAGGAACGTGTCGCGGTCGGCCGGGCCGGCCACGTCGATCGAGCCCTGGATCAGGTCGACCCGGTTCAGCACCGGCAGGAAGGACGCCCAGTTGGGCAGGTCCTGCAGCGTGATGGTGATCGACAGCTCCAGCGCCGTGCCGCGGGGCACCGCGACCGTGGAGCCCAGCGGGGAGTCGCTGCGCGGGTTGCGCGGACGCCGGACGACCATGTTCACGCCCTTGACCAGGCGGCCGTGGTCGACCCACACCCGCCCGTCGCGCAGGCCCTGCATGACCTCGAGGTAGCCGGGGCGGTTCACCCCGACGACCGTGCGGCTGTACTGGCCGGGCCAGAAGTCGCCGGCCGTCTCGTCCGGGGCGCCGGAGTACACCGGGTCGCGGTAGCGGCCCTCGGCGTTGAAGTTGCTGCCCGGCCCGCGTGCGGCCGTGGCCAGGTAGTTGAAGTGGCTGTCGGAGTTGGCGCTGATCCACCACGGCTTGCCCTCGGCCAGCAGCGAGTCCCACAGCCCGCCGCCGGTCGCGGTCATCCAGTCGAAGCCGCCCCAGGTGCGGTACGACTCCGGCGGGTACGCGGTGAACCGGTTCGGGTTGGTGCCGGCGTTGGTGTAGAAGCCGCGGCCCGACGCCGCCCCGTTCGGCAGGCCCGCGGCCTGGTGGCCGGGCGCGCCCTCGAAGCCGACGGCGACGCGCGGGTCGGCGTCGCGCCAGGCCCGGATCTCGTGCGGGCTGTCGATGCCCTGCCGGGCCGGGTGGTTGGCCAGGAACAGGGCCGACTCGATGCGCTTGTCGTCGACCTGCTTGCCGAGCCACTGCACGCCCGCGACCGCCTGCGCCTCGTTGGCGGGGCTGCTGGAGCTGGTGCCGTTGACGCCGCCGTCGTAGTCCTGCTCGAACTGCTTGAGGACCGCGACCTCGTTGTCGCCCGGGGCGACGAACACGGTGCCGTGCTCGGCGGACGGGATGTTCCACTCCAGCCCCTGGAAGATGAGCGTGCCGGGCAGCGCCTCGCGGGCCGCCCGGATGTCCGGGTTGACGATGTCGACGCCGATGCGGGCGTGCGTCGCGCCGCCGTGGTCGGTGATGACCAGCCAGTCCAGCCCGTACGACTTCGCGTACTGGGCCTGGTCGGCGACGGTGTAGATCGCGTCGGAGCTGTGCTGGGTGTGGATGTGGTGGTCGCCGGCCACCCACTGGTTGACGACGTTGCGACCGCGTGGCTGCGTCGGGCCGGTGGCGGCGGCCGCGGGGGCCGCGTGGCCCAGACCGACGGCCGCGACGGAGCCGACCACGCCGGCGGCGCGCAGCAGGTTGCGGCGCGACAGCTGCGTCGGGCTCAGCTCGGTGTCCGGGACGGTGGTGTCGATGGCGACGGCGGTGGTGTCGTCCACCGGGGCCGCATCGTGGGTGTGGCCGTGGGTGTGGCCGTGGTCGTGGCTGTGCGGGTGGCCGTGGTCGTGGCTCATGCGGGACCTTCCGGTCGGTGCGCGGGGAGAGGACGGGGCGACGCAACATGCACCCGTCGACATCCGTGCATCCGGGTGACGGCCGGGCGGTTAACACCGGGCGAACAGTGAGAGACCTCTCACCGTGACCACCGTCCAGGCGGGGCCTGGGACCATCGACGGGTGATCGCCCTGGTCCTCAACGTCCTCTGGTTCGTGTTCGCCGGCCTCGCGACGGCCCTCAGCTACGTGCTCGCCGGCGTCATCGCCTGCGTCCTGATCGTGACCATCCCCTTCGGCGTCGCCTGCTTCCGGCTCGCGGGGTACGCCCTGTGGCCGTTCGGGCGCACCGTCGTGGACCGGCCCGACGCCGGGGTGATGAGCGCGGTCGGCAACGTCCTGTGGTTCGTGCTGATCGGCTGGTGGCTGGCGCTGTCGCAGGTCGTCTACGCCGTCGGCCTGATGCTCACCATCATCGGCATCCCGTTCGGCATCGCCGTCCTCAAGCTCGCGATCCTGTCGTTCAACCCGCTCGGCAAGGAGGTCGTCAGCAGCGCCGAGGCGCGGGGGCGCTACGTGCCCGCCATCCGCTGACGGCGCCTCCCCTCAGGGCAGGCGCCAGGCCCCGTCCACCCGGGCCATCGGCTCGACCCGGACCACGGCGTCCACCGGCACCGGGCCGTACACGTGCGGGAACAGCTCGCCGCTGCCCTCTAGGTCCTCGGACACGACGTTGACGTCGAGCCGCTCCGGGTCCAGGTGCAGCACCAGCAGGGTGGCGTCCGGGTCGGCGAGCAGGTCGCCGTAGAACCGGGCCGCCACGGCCTCGACCTGGTGCGGGTGGGCGCAGTGCACGAACCCCACCTCACCCAGCGACAGGCCCCGGGTGGAGCGGTCGTAGGACCCGGCCGGGACCGCGTCCTCCCACTCGTCCGGCAGGGCGAGGTGCAGCAGCTCGGACCGTGCCGCGGGCGTCGGGTCAGGTGTCGTCGTCGACATCCCGCCAGCCTGGCACGGACCTGCGGGAAGCGACCGACCCGTCATCGGGTTGACTCCAGCTGTGTCGACCTCCGCCCCCAGCAGCACGACCACCAGCAGCACGTCCGCGGGCGTCCGCAGCCGGGCCCGCGTCCGCGCCCCCGAGCTGGCCGGTCGGGGCTGGCTGAACACCGGCGGGGCCGACCTGTCGCTGGCCGCGCTGCGCGGCCGCGTGGTGGTCCTCGACTTCTGGACGTTCTGCTGCGTCAACTGCCTGCACGTCCTGGACGAGCTGCGCCCGATCGAGACCGAGCTGGCCGGCACCGTGGTCGTGGTCGGCGTGCACTCGCCCAAGTTCGAGCACGAGTCCGACCCGGACGCGCTCGCGGCCGCCGTCGAGCGCAACGAGGTCCACCACCCCGTCCTCGACGACCCCGAGCTGCTGACCTGGCAGGCGTACGCGGCCCGCGCCTGGCCCACGCTGGCCGTGGTCGACCCCGAGGGCTACGTCGTGGCGCAGCTGTCGGGGGAGGGGCACGGGCCCGGCTTGCGCACCCTGCTCGACGAGCTGGTCGTCGAGCACGAGGCCAAGGGCACCCTGCGACGCGGCGACGCGCCGTACGTCCCCGTCGTGCCGGACGACACCACCCTGCGCTTCCCGGGCAAGGTGCTGCCGCTGCACCGCGAGGGTCGGACGACGCTGCTGGTCAGCGACTCCACCCGGCACCGGCTGGTCGAGCTCGACGCCGACGGGGTCACCGTCCTGCGCGCCATCGGCTCCGGGGAGCGAGGCCTGCTCGACGGCGGCCCCGGCGCCTCGGCGCTGGCGGAGCCGCAGGGTCTCGCGCTGCTCCCGGCCGACGTCGCCGCCGAGGTCGGGTACGACGTGGTGGTCGCGGACACAGCCAACCACGTGCTCCGTGGGCTCCGGCTGGCCGACGGTCACCTGGTGACGGTGGCCGGCACGGGCGAACAGCTGCGCGAGCGGGCCGGGGGCGGGCCGGCGCTGGCGCAACCACTCAGCACGCCGTGGGACGTGGCCTGGTTCGACGGGCAGGTCGTGGTGGCGATGGCCGGTCTGCACCAGCTGTGGGCGTTCGACCCCGCCCCGGTGCCGTCCGACGGCGTGGTGCGGCTGCTGGCGGGGACGTCGGCCGAGGGCATCCGCGACGGGGCGGCCGAGCAGGCCTGGTTCGCCCAGACGTCCGGTCTCGCGGTGTCGGTCGACGGTCGACGGCTGTGGCTCGCGGACTCCGAGACCAGCGCCCTGCGCTGGGTGGAGCGGGCCGACGGTGACGAGAGCGACGGCGCCCCGACCCCCGCCCCGGACCGCGGCACGCCGCTGGTGACCGACACCCGCCTGGCCAACGCGGCCGCCGCGGCGCTGCCCGGGTACGTGGTGGGCACGGCCGTCGGCAGCGGGCTGTTCGACTTCGGCCACGTGGACGGTCCGGCGTCGGCGGCGCGGTTGCAGCACCCGCTCGGGGTCGGCGTCCTGCCCGACGGCTCGGTCGCGGTGGCCGACACCTACAACGGAGCCGTCCGCCGCTACGACCCTGCCACCGACGAGGTCACCACCCTCGCGCGCGACCTGGCCGAGCCCTCCGACGTGCGCGCGGACCCCGACGACCCGTCGCTGCTGCTTGTGGTGGCGTCCGCCGCCCACGAGGTGGTCCGGGTCCGGCTGCCCCGCGAGGCCTACCGGGTCGACACCGGCGAGCAGCGCACCCAGCGCCCGCCCACGCTGCTGGCCCCGGGCCAGGTCGAGCTCACCGTCGCGTTCACCCCGCCCACGGGGCAGAAGCTCGACGACCGCTGGGGCGACCCGACCAGGTTGACCGTGCAGGCCACCCCGCCGTCGCTGCTGGTCGAGGGGGAGGGGACCGCGAGCGGTCTGACGCGCACCGTGCGGCTGGCCGGTGTGCCGGGCACCACGGGCGTGCTGCACGTGAGCGTGCAGGCCGCGTCCTGCGACGGCGACCCGGCGACGGGCGAGGTCCCCGAGCACGCCGCCTGCCACCTGTTCCAGCAGGACTGGGGGATACCCGTCGTGCTCGACCGGACCGGGACGAACCGGTGCGACCTGGACCTGCGTGGTGTGGCTTGACCGGGTGGTCTGAGCGCCGTCAGGTTTGGTCGGGGGGCCCCTCGGGTACCCGGCGTCCATGACTATCGGCAGCGGTATCGGGCTCATCATCCTGGGAGCCATCCTCGCCTTCGGCATCGAGGCCGACGCGATCAGTGGCATCAACCTGCAGTTCATCGGCTACATCCTGATGGCGGGTGGCGCCGTCGGGCTCATCATCGGCATCGGTCTGATGTCCCGTCGCGCCGGACCCCGACGCACCAGCCGGACCGAGGTCGTCGAGCAGAACCAGACGCCCAACGGCACCGAGACCGTGCGACGCAGCGACAACGTCATCGACTGACCGGACGACCGACCGGCGTCGGTCACCCGTCCGAGCCGGCACGAGGAGGCACGTCCGACCGCGTGGTGCGGTGGGCGTGCCTCGTGCGTCCTGACGGGGCAGGGTTGGGCAGGTGGAGCACCAGGACGTCGTCCGCGCCCGCCGCATGGTGCGCAGCTACGACCCGACGCGGCCCGTGGACGACCTGGTCCTGGCGGGTCTGCTCGAGCAGGCCACCCGGGCGCCGTCGGCCGGCCACGCCCAGGGCCGTGACCTGCTGGTGCTGCGAGGGGCCGCGCGAGAGCGGTTCTGGGACGTGACCGCCCCCGCCGGGTCGGCTGCCCCGGACCGGTGGCGGCAGGGCATGAGGACGGCACCCGTCCTGGTCCTGTGCCTGTCCGACCCCCAGCGGTACGTCGCCCGGTACGCCGAGGCCGACAAGTCCGACCGGGACGCCGCCGGTTCGGGCGGGCGCGGCTCGGGCCCGGACGGGTGGCCGGTCCCGTTCTGGGACGTCGACACCGGCATGGCCGCGCTGCTGCTGCTGCTCGGGGCGGTCGACGCGGGCCTCGGCGCCTGCTTCTTCGGGGTGCTGGACGACCGGCACGCGGCCGTGCGGGAGGCCTTCGGCGTGCCGGGCGACCGTCGTCCGGTCGGGGTCGTCAGCCTGGGCCACCCCGCACCCGACCGTCGCTCACCCAGTCTGCGCCGCGGCCGCCGACCGCTGGCCGAGACCGTCCACGAGGGCCGCTTCGGCACCCCGTTCGCCCTCGCGCCGCAGGCCCCTCCCGACCGGCAGGAGACCACGCATGGCTGACCGTCACCCGGCCCAGGAGCCCTACGACTCCGGACTGCTCGACGTCGGCGACGGCCACCGGGTGCACTGGGAGACGGTGGGCGACCCGGACGGGACCCCGGCGCTGTGGCTGCACGGCGGACCGGGCAGCGGCTCGTCCCCCGGCAGCAGAGGGTTGTTCCACCCACGGTTCCGGGGCGTCCTGACCGACCAGCGGGGCAGCGGTCGCAGCGTCGCCCCGCGCGACCCGGCCCACCCCGACGACCCCGTCCTCACCGACCTGTTCGCCAACACCACCGACCACCTGCTGGCCGACCTCGAGCGGCTGCGCGAGCACCTGGGGGTGGACCGATGGGTGGTGGCGGGCGGCTCGTGGGGCGTGACGCTGGCGCTGGCCTACGCCCAGCGTCACCCCGACCGGGTCCGCGCCCTGGTGCTCGCCGCGGTCACGGCCGGCCACGCCGACGAGATCGCCTGGATCACGCGTGACGTGGGCCGGGTCTGGCCGCGGGAGTGGGAGGCGTTCGCGTCGCTGGTCCCCGACGCCGACCTGACCGACCCGTACGGCGTCCCCGCGGCCTACGCGCGCCTGCTCGCCGACCCCGACCCCGTCGTGCGCGAGCGGGCCGCCCTGGCCTGGTGCACCTGGGAGGACACCCACATGTCCCTGGCGCCGGGGGCAGGCAAGGACCTCCAGCTCGCCCCGGCAGAGTTCCGGATGACGTTCGCGCGGCTGGTGACTCACTACTGGGCCCACGGCTGCTTCCTGGAGCCGGAGCAGGTGCTGCGCGGCATGGACCGGCTGGCCGACGTGCCCGGTGTGCTGATCCACGGCCGCCTCGACGTGTCGGGCCCGCTGTCGACCGCCTGGGCGCTGCACCGGACGTGGCCCGGCAGCGAGCTCGTGGTCCTGGAGGACACCGGGCACGGCGGGGCCGCGATGACCTCGGCCATGGTCGCGGCGCTCGACCGGTTCGCCGGCGTTCCCTGACCCGGCACCGACGCCTCGTGGCCCGCCGGGCCTCAGGGCGCGCTGCAGGCGGCCCAGGCGGCGACGGTGCGCCAGAACTCCCGCGGCTCGTCCTCCGGGGCGGCCATCCCGCGCTGCGTCAGGAGGACGCCCGCCAGCGCGGTCGAGGGGTCGACCCAGGCGGTGGTCCCCGTCCCGCCGTCCCAGCCCCACCGGCCCGGTCCCGCCCACGTCGTGCCCAGGCCGACTCCGACGTGCATCCCCCAGGACATCCCCTCGCCCAGGAAGTCCTGGTCCGGCGCGCGCTGCTCCGGGGTCAGGGCGTCCGCCGTCATCATCGCGACGGTGTCCTCCCGCAGCACCGGGGCGCCGCCGTCGGCCAGCGCCACCAGGAGCCCCAGCACGTCCTCGGCCGTGCCGACCAGCCCGGTGGCCAGGCTCTCGAAGCGCGGTGGGACGGCGAACCGGCCGTCCGGCAGGTCGAGGACGTCGAGGCGACCGCCGTCCGGCTGGTAGGCCGTCGGCAGCGAGCTCGCGTCGGCGTGGAACCGTGCGCCCAGTCCCAGAGGTCCCGTCACCCGCTCGGCCAGCAGGTCGGAGACCCGACGTCCCGTCGCCCGGGCCAGCAGGACCCCCAGCAGGTCGCTGCCCACGTGGTAGAGCCACGTGCTGCCGGGCTGGGCGGCCAGCGGCAGGGCCGCGAGCCGGTGGACGAACTCGTCCGGGTCCAGGTCCGGCGCGAACGGCCCCGGCGAGACGCCGGCGGTGCCCATGGCGTCCGCCAGCGGGCTGGGTCGCCAGATCCCGCCGATGCCGGCCGTGCCGGTCAGCAGCTGCCGGACGGTGATCGGGCCCGCGGCGGGCTCGGTGTCGTCGAGCGGTCCGTGCCGGTCGCGCAGCACCACGGGTGCGGCCAGCTCGGGCAGCCACGTCTCGACCGGGTCGTCGAGCCCGAGCGTGCCGTCCTCGACCAGCGTGAGCGCGAGCACCCCGGCGAACGGCTTGGTCACCGACGACAGCCGGAACGGCGTGGCGGCCGTCACCGACCGGGTCGGACCGACGCCCAGGGTGCCGCCGACGAGGACCTGCGTCACCCCGTCGTGGTGCAGGGCCGCCGCGTACCCGGGCACCCGTCCTGAGCTCACCTGCGCGTCCAGCAGCTCGCGGACCGGCCCGACGTCCCTGCTCATCTCTGGTACGACCTCCTGGTACCCCGGTACTCATCGGTATCAGCCCGACCGTGGCACGTTCCTGGGGGACGGTCGACCCCTTCCCCGACCCGGAGGCGACGATGCCCGAAGACCTGCTCATCCCGACCGACGCCCCGGAGTCGGTCCGCGCCCGGGCCCTGGAGCCCCGCGTACCCGTGTTCGACCCCACGGTGGGCGTCGCGGTGGACCGCCACCAGGTTGCCGCGGGCCAGGAGGTCCCACCCCACCGGCTGGTGGCGATCGGTGACTCGCTGACGCACGGTTTCCAGAGCGGGGCCGTGCACAACACGGACCTGTCGTGGCCGTCGATCGTGGCCCACGAGCTCGGCTGGTCCGGGCTGCGCGTGCCCCGCTACGAGGGCATGGGCGGGCTGCCGCTGAACATGGAGCTGCTGCTGCGCGAGCTGGAGCACCGCTACGGGGCCCGGCTGTCGCCGTGGGAGTTCCCGCTGGCCCTGTTCCGCGCCCGACAGCTGATGGACCAGGTCGAGGACTACTGGGAGCGCGGTCCCGGGGCCACCCCGCCGGAGCTGACCGGGGCCATGCACGCCCTGGCCGTCTACGGCTGGGACCTGCGCGACGCACTGACGCGGACGGCCAAGTCGTGCCAGGCCGACATCGAGGCCCCGCGCGACAGCTGGCTCAAGCAGATCATCGAGAACCACGCCGACCGTGCGGCGCTGCGGGTGTACCCGACCGGCAAGGCCCAGGCGGGCGCCACCCTGTTCGACGTCGCCGAGGCGCTGGGCGAGGACCACGGCAAGGGCACCGAGGCCGGCATCGAGACGCTCGTGGTGTTCCTGGGGGCCAACAACGCGCTGGGGGCCGTTACCACCCTCCAGGTCAGCTGGTCCGGTCCGGACTACGCGCACCCCAAGAAGAAGCGGGCCTACAACGTCTGGCGGCCGGAGCACTTCGAGGCCGAGCTGGCCGAGGTCGTCGATCGGGTCAAGCGCATCAAGGCGCGCCACGTCATCTGGTGCACCGTCCCGCACGTGACGATCGCCCCGATCGCCCGTGGGGTGGGCGACAAGCTGCGTCCCGGCTCCCGCTACTACCCGTACTACACGAGGCCGTGGGTCGACACGGCCCGCTTCGACCCCGCTCGCGACCCGTACATCACCGGCTCGCAGGCGCGGGCCGTCGACGCCGCGATCGACTGCTACAACGACGAGATCGAGCGTGTCGTGACCGAGGCCCGGGGCGGGCAGGGCGGGGACGGCGAGAGCCCGCGGGACTGGTACCTGCTCGACGTCTGCGGTCTGCTCGACCGGCTGGCCTCGCGGCGCTACATCACCGACCCGAACGCGCGGCCCGACTGGTGGACGCCGTACCCGCTGCCGTCCTCGCTGGCGAGCCTGGACCCGGTGCCCGACTCCCGCTTCCTCACCAGCGACGGCGAGGGCGGCCGGGCCACGGGCGGGATCTTCTCCCTCGACGGGGTCCACCCCACGACGGTCGGTTACGGCATCGTCGCCCAGGAGGTGATCGACGTCATGCAGCTGGCCGGCGTCAGGTTCACCGACCGGCGCGGTCGGGAGCGGACCGGTCCGGTCACGGTGGACATGGACCGGCTCGTGATGCGCGACACCCTGCTCCGCAACCCGCCGCAGAACCTCACCCCGGGTCTGGAGCTGATGAGTTGGGCCGACGAGACGCTGGACTGGGTCGCGCGCACCCTGCGCTTCGCGTTCTGAGGTCGGCCGACGCCCCGCAGGGACCCCCGGCGAGGTTCACGTCGCCCTCGGCTGGGTACTCCGCTAGCATGTCCGATGACAAGAACGCCGCGAAGAACCTCGTCACCACCCTCAAGGACGGTCAGAAGGGCTACGGCGAGGCCGCCGAGAAGCTGACCGACAGCAACCGCCCCGAGTGGGCCACCACCATGAACCGCTTCGCGCAGCAGCGCGCCCAGTTCGCCCAGGAGATCGTCGACATGGGTCACGCCTACGGCGACGACGTCGACGAGAGCGGCTCCGTCGCCGCCGCCGCCCACCGCGGCTGGCTCGCGCTCAAGGACGCCGTCTCCGGCGACAAGCCCGAGGGCGTCCTCGACGCCGCGCTGCAGGGCGAGGACCACAGCGTCCAGGCCTACGAGGAGGCCCTCAAGGAGGACCTCAGCGAGGGCTTCCGGACCGTCGTCCAGCGTCAGCACGCCGAGGTCGTCGCCGCGCGCGACGAGGTCCGGGGCCTCAAGGCCGCCAGCTGACCGACGCACACGAAGAAGGGGCCGAGCAGCTGCTCGGCCCCTCCTTCATGTCCAGGTCGTGCTGGTCTCAGAACGCGCTCTCGGGCAGGTCCATCAGGCCGTTGTCGACCGTCTCGGCGATCCGGCGCTCGGCGGTCAGCCGGGGCAGGACGGTGCGGGCGAAGAACCGGGCCGCAGCCACCTTGCCGGTGTAGAAGTCCCGGTCCCGGGCGCTTACGCCGTCGCGCGCCAGTGCCGCGAGGGCGACCTCGGCCTGGCGCAGCAGCAGCCAGCCCACCACCAGGTCGCCGGCGGCCAGCAGCAGCCGCGAGGAGGTCTGGCCGACCAGGTAGACGTTGCGCGGGTCGGCCTCGGGGCCGCTGCGGGGGTCGGCCGAGGTCAACGCCGCGACCATCGTCCCGACGATGCCCTGGAGGTCGTCCACGGCGTGGGCCAGCAGGTCGCGCTCGGCGGTCAGCTCACCCGAGCCGGCGTCGGCCTTGACGAACTCCATGATCTGCCCGGACAGGTAGCCGAGCGCCCGGCCCTTGTCGCGCACGATCTTCCGGAAGAAGAAGTCCAGGCCCTGGATCGCCGTGGTGCCCTCGTACAGCGTGTCGATCTTGGCGTCGCGGACGTACTGCTCGACCGGGTAGTCGCTGAGGAAGCCCGAGCCGCCGAAGGTCTGCAGGCTCTCGGTGCCCAGCAGCACCCAGGAGCGCTCGGACCCGCAGCCCTTGACCAGCGGTAGCAGCAGGTCGTTGACCCGCTCGGCCTGCTCGTCGTGCTCGCCGGCCCGCTCGGCCACGTCGACCGTGTCCTGGAACGTGGCGGTGTACGTGATGAGCGCCCGCATCCCCTCGGCGTACGCCTTCTGGGTCATCAACGAGCGGCGGACGTCGGGGTGGTGGGTGATGGTCACGCGCGGTGCGGCCTTGTCGGCCATCTGCACCAGGTCGGCGCCCTGCACGCGGTTCTTGGCGTACTCCAGCGCGTTCAGGTAGCCGGTGGACAGCGTGGCGATGGCCTTCGTGCCGACCATCATCCGGGCGTACTCGATGATCTTGAACATCTGGGCGATGCCGTCGTGGACGTCGCCCAGCAGCGTGCCGACGGCGGGGATGCCGTCCACCTCGCCGAAGCGGACCTCGCAGGTGGTCGACACCTTCAGGCCCATCTTGTGCTCGACGTTGGTGACGAAGGCGCCGTTGCGGTCGCCGGTGGCCCCGGTCTCCAGGTCGACGTGCAGCTTGGGCACCACGAACAGCGACAGGCCCTTGGTGCCCGGTCCGGCGCCCTCGGGGCGGGCCAGGACCAGGTGCACGACGTTGTCCGTCATGTCGTGCTCGGCCGAGGTGATGAAGCGCTTGACGCCCGTGATGTGCCAGGTGCCGTCGGACTGCTGGACGGCCTTCGCGCGGCCGGCACCGACGTCGGAGCCGGCGTCCGGCTCGGTGAGGACCATGGTCGAGCCCCACTGCTGCTCGACCATGTGCCGGGCCAGGGTCTTCTGGTCCTCGTTGCCCAGGCGGTACATCGTGTTGGCGAAGGCGAAGCCCGAGGAGTACATGTGCACGGCCGGGTTGGAGCCCAGCACCAGCTCGGCGACCGCCCAGCGCAGCGAGGGCGGGACGACGGTGCCGCCCAGCTCGGCCGGGACGTCCATCCGCCACCACTCGGCGTCGAGGTAGGCCTGGTAGGACTTCTTGATCGAGTCCGGCAGCGTCACGGAGTGCGTGCTGGGGTCGAACACGGGCGGGTGGGCGTCGGAGTCCTGCAGGGACGCGGCGAGCTCGTTCTCGGCCAGCCGGCCGACCTCGGCCAGGATCTCGTGGGCCACCTCGCGGTCGACGTCCTCGTAGGGCCCGGACCCCAGGACCTCGTGACGACCGAAGACCTCGAACAGGTTGAACTCGATGTCGCGCAGGTTCGCCTTGTAGTGGCCCATGGTCGTCGCCGTCCTCCGTGCTCGCGGGACCGCTGCGTCCCGTTCCTGGTCAGCGAGGGGTTACCCGCTGGTAACCCCAAGGATGCTACTGACCGGTAACTTTGGCAAGGCCGTCACCCGGCAGGCGGTCGTGGACCTCCCGCGACCGGGGTGTGCTCCACTCGGGCATGAGGATCGGCGTGCTCGCGTCCATCGCCCACCGCACGCCCCCGATCGCCTACGGTCCCTGGGAGCAGGTCGCCTCCACGCTGGCCGAGGGCCTGGCCGCCCGCGGCCACGACGTCACCCTGTTCGCCACGGCCGACTCGGAGACCGCGGCCCGGCTGCACGCGGTCGCGCCGCACGGCTACGAGGAGGCCGGTACGCACGACGGGGCTCCCGGGTACGACGTCAAGGTGCTCGAGTCGCTGCACATCGCCGCGGCGTTCGAGCGCGCCGCGGACCTCGACGTCATCAGCAACCAGTTCGACTTCCTGCCGCTGGCCTGGAGCCGGCTGGTCGCCACCCCGGTCGTGACGACGGTCCACGGCTTCAGCTCCGAGGCGATCCTGCCCGCGTACCGCGCCTACGACGACGTCGCGACGTACGTGTCGATCAGCGACGCCGACCGGCACCCGGACCTGACCTACGCGGCGACGATCCACCACGGCATCGACGTCGAGGAGTTCACGTTCGTCGAGCAGGCCGGCACCTACCTGCTGTTCCTGGGCCGGATCCACCCGGACAAGGGCACCCACGTCGCGATCGAGGTCGCCCGTCGGGCCGGCCTGCCGCTGGTGGTCGCCGGGATCGTGCAGGACCGGGCCTACTTCGACGAGCGGGTCGCCCCGCACCTGGACGGCGACCGGGTCCGCTACGTCGGTCCGGTCGCCCCGCCGGAACGGGACCGGTTGCTGGGCGGCGCGCTCGCGCTGCTGCACCTGATCGGTTTCGACGAGCCGTTCGGGCTGTCGGTGGTCGAGGCCCTGGCGACCGGCACCCCGGTCGTGGCCTGCGACCGCGGGTCGATGCCCGAGCTGCTGCGCGACGGCGTCACCGGGTTCCTGGTGGACCCCGTCGACCCGCTGGACGCGGCCGTGGCCGCCGTCGGCGTCGTCGGCTCGCTCGACCGGTCGCGGTGCCGGGCCGAGGTGGAGCAGCGGTTCTCGGCGGCCCGGATGGTCGACGAGTACGAGGCGTTGTTCGCCCGCGTGGTCACCGACCGGTGAGCAGGTCCAGCAGCTGGAGCAGGTCGACGACGGCGAACCGCACCGCGGCGTCGCTGCACCCGTAGGGCAGCAGCAGCAGGTCCCCGTGGCGCAGGGCGCCGCAGGAGTAGACGACGTTGGGGACGTAGCCCTCCCGCTCGTCCTCGGCCGGGCGCAGCAGGGGCTCGGCCAGCTCGCCGACGACCCGGCTCGGGTCGTCGAGGTCCAGCAGCAGCGCACCCAGGACGTACTCCCGCATCGGCCCGACGCCGTGGGTCAGCACGAGCCAGCCCTCGTCGGTCTCGATGGGCGACCCGCAGTTGCCGGTCTGGACGAGGTCCCACGGCGTGGTCGGCCCGCGCAGGGGCGTGGGCGGTCCCCACCAGGAGCCGTCGGGCGACGACGTCACCCCCGTGGTCTCCCGGTCGGACCGGGTCAGGGCCAGGTAGGCGTCGCCCACGGGTCGCGGGAACAGCGCCATCCCCTTGTCGACGGCGGCCGGGCCGGTCAGCACCGACACCCGGAACCGGCGCAGGTCCGTGCTCTCGATGAGCTGTGGGGCCACCTTGCGCCCGTCGAAGGCGGTGTAGGTGGCCTTGTACGTGACGGTGCCGTCGTCGTCGACGAAGCGGACCAGCCGGGCGTCCTCCATGCCCTGCGTCTCGGTCGGGCCGTGGGGGCGCAGGACCCGCTCGGCCAGCGTCGTCTCCGGCGGGAACGTCACCTCGTACCCCCTGCGGGCCAGGTGGCGGGCCAGGTCGAGGGTGGCGTAGTCCCGGGGTCGGTCCAGGGTGGACGACTCGAGCTGGCCCAGCACGCGGTCCAGCTCGGTGTGGTCGAACTCCTCGGGCAGGCGTGCCGTCAGGAACGCGGCGGCCTCGCCGTCGGCGCCGGCGTGCAGCAGGCCCGCGGCGAACCGGGTGCGGTCGAGCAGGGTGTGCGTGGGGACGCCGATCTCGGCGTGGGGCCCGGGGTCGTCCACCTGGACCGCGCCGGTCGCGTCGACGGTGCCGGTACGCCACTCGATGCACGACACGTGACCCTCGCCGACGGCGCGCAGGCTCATCACGAAGCGCAGCACACCGGGGGCGAGCCCGTCCTGGTCGGGGTGGGGCGCCAGGGAGGGGTTGAACAGGGCGGCGGCCTCGATGGACTGCTCCTGGGTGAAGTAGGCCCCCAGCAGGGTGCGCCGGGCCCCGCTGAGCTCCTCGGCGCCAGGCACCCGGTGGGCGATCTGCGCGAAGCTGCCGGCCAGCACGCCCTCCAGGTCTCGGTGCCGGTGCGACCACCGGGCCCGCACGTCGGCGACGAGGCTCTCGACCGTGTCCTCGGGGAGGTCCAGCACCCGACCGGTCACGGTGCCGGCCCGGGACTGCTTGGTCGTGATGACCTCGTTGCCGGGGACGAACAGCCGTGCGACGACGCGCTTGGGGTCGGCGTGGATGACGAGGTCCGACCGTGCGACCAGGGGTCTCACGCGGTCACGACGGCGTCGGAGCGGGCTTGCCCCGGTCGGGGCCCAGGTGCCGCCGCCCGCAGACCGTGCTGGAGGACCGACAGCAGGGCCAACGTCGACTCGGCGCCGCGGTTGTCGTTGCGGCCTCCGCGCTCGAGGCCGTCGTAACCGCCGCCGTGCCCGTCGTGCATCGGGGTGCGTGAGTCGTTGTCGCCCTCGAACCACGCGACGGCCATCCGGACGCCGACCCGCCAGCGGGGGTCGTCGTCGAGCGTGGCCGCCCGCGCACAGGCGTCGGCCAGCGCGGCCACCTCGATGGGCTGCTGGTCGAAGCGGGGACCCGCCTCGCCGGGACCCAGGCCCCTGACCGCCACCACCGACAGGCGGCGACCGCTGGTCTGCACCCCGAGCAGCCAGCCGAGCAGGTCCAGGCCCTGCCCGACCAGCTCGGGCCGCTCCAGCAGCGCCCCCGCGGCCAGCAGCACCTCCGGCACGACGGCGTTGGCGTAGCGCAGCCGAGGCTCCGGCCAGGCCCAGGCGTTGCGCTGGAGGGTCGCCTCGCAGCTGTTCGTGCCGGCCTGCGCGGCCGCGTCGACGAGCAGGTCCCGGGCCCCCGCGTGGTCGGGGTGGGCGGCGAGCACGCCCGCGGCCCCCAGCCCGGCGAACGCCGCCGCTCGGGCGTCCGGGGACCGGTGGACCGCCGCGCGGTCGAACCCGGCGAGGGCCCGGGCCCGCTCGTCGGCAGTGACGTGGGCGTCGGCAGTGACGTGGGGATCCGCCGGTGCGCCGACGACCGCTCCGAGCCCCCACAGCGCGCGGCCCCAGCAGTCCTCGACCGTCGGCTCGTCCCGCCATCCGAGGTCGGGGCCGCGGCGGTTGTGGAACCGGCCGTCGGGCGCCTGCGCCGCGAGGACGAAGTCCAGGTACTGCCGGCGCAGCTCACCGACCGGCGGAGCGGGGTCCGGCTCGCGGCAGGTGACGACCAGCCCCCGGGCCACGTCGTCGACGCAGTAGCCGTGCTCCGGGCGGGGCCGGTCGCCCTCGGCGTGCTCGTGCAGCCCGCCGGCGTCGGTCAGGCGGACCAGGTGCGTGAAGTCGGGCCGGAGGGTCGTCATGAGCTCACCGTCATCGTCGTCGCGCGGGGGCCGGTCACGTGGACGGTGCGGGCGATGTCGCGGTACCGGTCGGCCACGGCGGGCCAGACGAGCTCGGGGGCCCGCTGCTCGGCCCGCTCGGCCAGCGTCGCGGCCAGGCCCGGGTCGGCGAGCACCCGGCGCAGGGCGAAGGCGATGGCGGCGGGGTCCTCGCGGGGGACCAGCAGACCGGTCCCGTCGCCCAGCAGCTCGACGGCGTGGGGGAAGCCGGTGGACACCACGGGGCGCCCCGCCGCGACGGCCTCGATGAGGACGCCGGAGGTGACCTGCTCCAGCGAGTCGTAGGGCAGCAGGACCACGTCGGCGGCCGCGACCCGCAGCGCCAGGTCGGGGCCGTCGAGGTAGCTGGCGTCGAACTCGACCAGGTCGCTGACCCCGCGCTCCGCGGCCCGGCGCACCAGGCTCGCGCGGTAGCCGTCGCCGACGCTCGCGAGCACCTTGGGGTGGGTGCGGCCCAGGACGACGTAGCGCGGGTCGAGGTCACGCAGCTCCACCAGGGCGTCGATCGCCCACTCGATGCCCTTGCCCGGGCCGAGCAGACCCCAGGTCAGGACCGTGGGGCGGCGCGGGACCGGGCGGGCGGCCCGGACGGCGGGGCCGACCGCGCGGTGGTCGGCGGCCCCGTGCGGGACGACGGACACCGTGGCCGGGTCGGCGCCGTAGTGCGACACCAGCCGCTCCCGGGCGGTCCTGGTCATGGTCACCACGTGGGCCGCGGACTCCAGCAGGCGCAGCAGGATGTCGCGCTGCGCGTCGGTGGGGTCCAGCAGGACGGTGTGGGTGACCACGACGAACGGGACGGTGAGCGCGTCCACCAGGTCCAGGACGTCACGCCCGTCCTCGCCGCCGAAGATGCCGTACTCGTGCTGCACCACGGCCACGTCGTAGGTGGACAGCAGCCGGGCGGCCGCGCGCAGGCTGCGCTGCGAGCCGTTCACCAGGTGCCCGATGACGCGACGGTCGTCCGGGCCGACCCGGGGCGGCTCGTCGGGGTCCAGGACGCGGACCACGCCGACCGTCCCGGGGGCGCCGCCCAGGTGCTCGGCCAGCGCCGAGGTGAACGTCGCCAGCCCGCACTGGGTGGGCGGGTAGGTGCTGAGCAGGGCGACCGTGGTGTCGGACCCGGTCAGCGCCGTGCTGCGCCGCCGGAGCTGCTGATGGCCGTGATGGCGGTGGGGGTCTGGCCCTTGGTCTTCGTGTTCTTGGCCGCCTTGGGCTTCTTGGCCTCGCGACCACCCTTGTTCTTGCCTGCCATGAGGATCTCCTCGAGCTGGAGGCGTCGCCGGCACGTGCCCGGGGGCTCCCGGCAGCCATGGGCGCTCCGGGCACCATCCCACGGATCCCGACGGATGCCTACGTGACGGCAGGTCCGGCGGTGTCCCTTCCCAGCGGGGGCGCCGGGAGGCAGGCTGGGGCGGGTGACGACCACCAGCGGCGAGGGCACCACGACGGCCGCACCCGCAGGTGCCGTGGAGGTCGCGCTGCTCGAGGCCGGGCTGGACCCCGAGGTGTCGCTGTCTCCGCTGGCCACCCTGGTCGACCCGGAACCGGTGGACCTGCTGGTCGTCGGGGCCGGTCCGGTCGGGCTGTACGCCGCCTACTACGCCGGGTTCCGCGGCCTGCGGGTGGCGCTGGTGGACTCCCTGCCCGAGCCCGGCGGCCAGGTCACCGCGATGTACCCCGAGAAGCTCATCTTCGACGTGGCCGGGTTTCCCGCGGTCAAGGGTCGTGACCTGGTGCAGGGCCTGGTCGAGCAGGCCTCGCGGTACGCCCCGACCTACCTGCTGGGCTCGCAGGCGCGCGACCTGGTCGACGAGCCCGACGGCGACGGCCTGCTGGTGTCGATGGCCGACGGGCGCACCGTGCGGGCGCGGGCGTTGCTGGTCACGGCGGGGATGGGCGAGTTCACGCCCAAGCCGCTGCCGGCCGGCGACGGCTGGCTGGGTCGGGGGCTGGTCCACTTCGTGCCGCGCCCGACCGAGCTGGCCGGTCACCACGTGGTCGTGGTCGGCGGCGGCGACTCGGCGTTCGACTGGGCGCTGATGCTGGCCCCGGTGGCGGCGAGCGTCACCCTGGTCCACCGCCGGGACGCGTTCCGCGCGCACTCCGGGACCATCGACGCGGTCCGGGCGCTCGGGGTGCCGGTGATGGGCGGCTACGAGATCGCCCGGCTGGTGCCCGACGTGGAGGGCGTGCTGGCCGGCGTGGTCGTGCAGGGGCGGCAGCCCGCCACCCTGGGCCAGGAGCACGAGCTGCCCGCCGACACGGTCGTCGCGGCGCTGGGGTTCCACGCCGACCTGGGGCCCCTGATCTCGTGGGGGCTGGACCTGGACCACCGCGCGGTGGTGGTCGACTCCCGGATGGCGACGTCACGGCGCCGGGTCTACGCCGCCGGGGACGTCTGCACCTACCCCGGCAAGGTCAAGCTCATCGCCACCGGGTTCGGCGAGGCCGCGACCGCCGTCAACAACCTGGCCGTCGACCTGGACCCGTCGACGCACGTGTTCCCGGGTCACTCCAGCGCCCTGTGAGCCGCGGCCGGACGGTCGGGGTCGTGGTGCTGCTGGTGCTCTCGCTGGTGGGCGGCCTGCTCGGCGCGGTGGGGCTGGTCCGCTCGGTGGCCGACGTCGACGAGTCGCGGGGGCAGGAGCTCGCCGCGGCCCAGCTGCGTCACCTGGTCCCGGCCGTCGCGGCCGGTGCCGACGACGACATGGGGCGGTTGTTCCCGGAGGGACGGGAGCTGACCCAGGCCCTGGTCGGGATCGCCGCCCTCGACCTGGCCCTGGGCGGCGGGTTCGAGGTCGAGCCGGCGCTGGCTGCCTCCGACGAGGCGCTGTCGGTGCTGCGGGACCCGGCGACAGCCGCCCGGTTCGGCGTACCGGGAGGAGGCGTGTTCCTGCAGGGCTGGACCCTGCACGTCGAGCAGCGTCGTGCGGCCCTGACGGGCTCGGCCGCGGACCGGACGGCCGCGGCCGACCGGGCGGCCCGGGTCGCCGTCCTGCTCCGCGCCGGACTCGACCGCGGCGAGCCCTTCCTGGAGTCCTACCCCGGTCGCCGTTGGCCCGTGGACACCGTCGTGGCGGTGTCGGCGCTGGCCCGGACCGGGGTCGACGACCCGCTGGTGCAGCGCTGGGTCACCGAGGCCGTGGTCCTGGCCGACCCGGCGACGGGCCTGCTGCCCCACGAGGTCGACGACGGCATGCGCCCGGTCGACGGCCCGCGCGGCACGTCGTCGGTGCTGGAGTCCGCGTTCTGGCCGGACATCGACCCCGTCCTGGCCGCCGGACGCTGGCCCGTGGTCGTCGACGCGTTCGTCGTCCGCCGCGGCGGTCTGGTCGGGGTCAGGGAGTACCCGGTCGGGACAGCCGGGCCCGTGCTCGGCGACGTCGACTCGGGGCCGCTGCCGGCCGGGGTGAGCCTGAGCGCGTCGGGCGGGGGGCGCGCGGGGGCGCGCCCCCCCCGCCCCGGGGGCCGCGGGGCGGCCCGGGCCCCGGGGGGGGGGGGGGGGGGGGTGGCCGGGGGGGGAGGTTGTTTTCCAAAACCGGGGGGGGGGGGGCGGGGCGGCGGGGGGGGGGGGGGGGGGGGGCGAGGGGGAACGGGGGGGG
>JBBSQH010000039.1:0-37255 GCA_038258055.1 Actinomycetales bacterium | reverse complement strand
TCCATCTTCGAGGGCCTGGTCACCACCGAGGAGGGCGGCACCGAGATCGTGCCGCAGCTGGCCGAGGAGTGGTCCGCCAGCGAGGACGGCCTGACCTGGACGTTCAACCTGCGCGAGGGCGTCACGTTCCACGACGGCGAGCCCTTCGACGCCGAGGCCGTCTGCTTCAACTTCGACCGCTGGTACAACTTCACCGGCATCCAGCAGGCCAGCAACGTGTCGTACTACTGGTCGACCGTGATGGGCGGCTTCGCCGAGAACGAGGACCCGGCGGCACCGGAGAGCCTGTACTCCTCCTGCGAGGCGACCGACGAGGCCACGGCCACCATCACCCTGACCCGGCCCTCGTCGACGTTCCTGTCGGCGCTGTCGTTGCCCGCGTTCAGCATCGGAAGCCCGGCCGCCCTCGAGGCGTTCGGCGCCGACGAGATCAGCGGCAGCGGCGAGGAGCCGCAGTTCACCGGCACGTACGGCACCGAGAACCCCACCGGCACCGGCCCGTTCCGGTTCGTGTCGTGGGAGCGCGGGAACCAGCTGGTGCTGGAGCGCAACGACGACTACTGGGGCCAGGTCGCCGACATCCAGAACCTGATCTTCCGGCCCATCGCCGACGGCCCCGCGCGTGCGCAGGAGCTGCAGTCCGGCGGCATCGACGCCTACGACCTGGTCGACCCGGCCGACGTCGACGTGCTGGAGTCCGAGGGCTACACCATCCTGCGTCGTCCGGCCTTCACGGTCGGGTACATCGGCTTCAACCAGGCCGCGCCGCCGCTGGACAACCTCCAGATCCGGCAGGCCATCGCCCACGCCATCGACCGCGAGAACATCATCTCGACCAACTACCCCGAGGGGTCGTCGGTCCCGACGCAGTTCGTGCCCGAGTCGCTGTTCGGCTACGCCGACGACGTCACCACCTACGAGTACGACCCGGAGCGCGCCCGCGAGCTGATCGCGGAGTCCGGCGTCACCGACCTCACCCTCGAGTTCTGGTACCCGACCGAGGTCTCCCGGCCCTACATGCCGGACCCCGCCGCCAACTTCCAGCTGATGGCGGCGGACCTCGAGGAGGTCGGCTTCACGGTCGAGCCCATCGGCGCGCCCTGGACCCCGGACTTCCTCGACGCCGCGCAGAGCGGTGGGGCACCGATCTACCTGCTCGGGTGGACCGGCGACTTCGGCGACCCCGACAACTTCCTCGGCACGTTCTTCCAGGGGCCGGACCCGGCCTGGGGCTTCGAGGACCAGGCGCTGTTCGACCTGCTCGACGAGGCCGAGGCAGAGACCGACATCGACGCCCGCACGGCGCTGTACGAGGACGCCAACCGCCAGATCATGGACCTGCTCCCGGGTCTGCCCTACGCCACCACCGAGGCGGCGCTGGCGCTCCGTCCCGGCATCGAGGGCTTCACGCCGAGCCCCGTGTCAAACTCGGTGTACAACATGCTCACGGTCTCCGACAGCTGAACCGTCCCACCGTCTCGCGCGGGTGGTGGTCCTCGACCACCACCCGCGCGAGCGCGTGACCGAACCGACCGCTACAGACAGGGATCCAGGTGCTCCGATTCGTCGTGAGGCGGCTGCTGCTGCTGGTGCCCATCCTCATCGGCCTCAGCCTGCTGCTGTTCACCTGGGTCCGCGCCCTGCCGGGTGGTCCGGCGCAGGCCCTGCTGGGCGAGCGGGCCACGCCGGCGGCCGTCGCCGAGCTCGAGCGGCTGTACGGCTTCGACCGGCCCGTCATCGAGCAGTACTTCGCCTACATGGGCCGCGTCCTGCAGGGGGACCTGGGGGTGTCGACCACGACCCGTCAGCCGGTCACGGACGAGCTCGTCCGGCTGTTCCCGGCCACGATCGAGCTGGCGTCCTTCGCCCTCGTCCTGGCGGTCGGGCTGGGCATCCCGCTCGGCTACCTCGCGGCTCGCCGGCACCTGACCTGGGTCGACTCCAGCGCCGTGCTGGCCTCGCTGATCGGCGTGACCATCCCCGTGTTCTTCCTCGGGTTCATCCTCAAGTACGTCTTCTCGGTGCAGCTGGGCATCCTGCCCTCCTCGGGCCGGCAGGACCCGCGCCTGTTCTCCGAGCACCCCACCGGCTTCTACGTGCTGGACGGGCTCCTGGTCGGACGCCCCGACGCCGCCTGGGACGCGTTCCTGCACCTGATCCTTCCCGCCGTCGCGCTGGCCACGATCCCGCTGGCGATCATCGCCCGCATCACCCGGGCCAGCGTGCTCGACGTCGTCAACGAGGACTACGTCCGCACCGCCGACGCCAAGGGCCTGTCGCGGTCCACCGTCCGGGGCCGGCACGTGCTGCGCAACGCGCTGCTACCGGTCATCACCGTGATCGGCCTGCAGATCGGCCTGCTGCTGTCCGGGGCGGTGCTCACCGAGACGGTGTTCGCGTTCCCCGGCATCGGGTCGTTCCTGGTCGACGCGATCACCAACCGCGACTTCGCCGTCGTGCAGGGGTTCATCCTGGTCATCGCCGTCATCATCGTCGTGCTGAACCTGCTGGTCGACATCGCCTACGGCCTCGTGGACCCGCGCGTGCGCGCCTCCACCATGACCGCCTCCCCGTCCACCGCCGCCGCTGGAGGCCCTGGTGCCTGACACCCCCCTTCCCGACGCGCACGACCCGGGCGCCACCGCCCGGGCCGACGCCACGGCCACCGACGCCGCCGTCCCCGGGGCCCCGGGCAGCGCCGAGGCGCTGGCCAGCCGCACCGCCACCGAGCTGCCGCCGGGCGAGGCGGGGACGTCGCTGGGCCGGGAAGCCGTCCGCCGTGTCGTCCGCGACCCGCTCGCGTTGTTCGGCGCGTTCCTCGTGCTGTCCTTCGTGGCCATCGCGGTGTTCGCGCCGTGGATCGCCCCGTTCGGGCCCAACGACCGGGTGGGTGCGGTCACGCCCACCAACATCCCCGGCCCGTCGGCGGAGTTCTGGTTCGGCCTGGACAGCCTGGGGCGGGACGAGTTCAGCCGCGTGATCTACGGGGCCCGCCAGTCCCTGCTCGTCGGGGTCGTCTCGCTGCTGATGGGCGCGAGCGTCGGCATCGCGATCGGCCTGCTGGCCGGGGCGTTCGGCGGTTGGGTCGACGCCGTGGTCATGCGCCTCACCGACATCATGCTGTCGATCCCGTCCCTGCTGTTCGCCATCGGCATCGCCGCGGTCCTGGGACGTTCGCTGCTGTCGGTGATGATCGCCATCGCGGTGGTCAACGTCCCGGTGTTCATCCGGCTCCTGCGGGGCTCCATGCTGGCCCAGCGCAACAGCGACTACGTGGTGGCGGTGCGCAGCCTCGGGGTGCGCGACCGCAACGTCGTGATCGGCCACGTCCTGCCCAACAGCATGTCGCCCGTGATCGTCCAGGGGACGCTGACCCTGGCCACGGCCATCATCGAGGCCGCCGCGCTGGCGTTCCTGGGGCTGTCGGGCACCGACCCTGCGGTGCCGGAGTGGGGACGGATGCTGGCCGAGACCCAGCGGTTCCTCGCCTCGGCCCCGCACCTGGCGTTCTTCCCGGGCATCGCCATCGTGCTCGCGGCGCTCGGGTTCACCCTGCTCGGGGAGTCCATGCGCGAGGCCCTCGACCCCAAGTACCGGAGGTGAGCGGCGTGAGGTCGACCGTCACGGGTCATGCCGGCGGACCACGTCCGGCCGTCGACGGCCCGTTGCTGCAGGTCCGCGACCTGTCGGTGCGCTTCACCCGCAAGGGCCGTGCCCCCGTGACCGCCGTCGACAGCGTCAGCTTCGAGGTGGCCGCCGGACGAAGCGTCGGGATCGTGGGGGAGTCGGGCTCCGGCAAGTCGGTGACGTCGCTGGCGATCATGGGGCTGCTGCCCAAGCGCGGGGTCGACGTGGCAGGGAGCGTGACGTTCGACGGCGAGCAGCTGCTCGGCATGTCCGACGACCGCCGCCGGGCCCTGCGCGGGGCCGAGATGGCCATGGTGTTCCAGGACCCGATGTCCTCGCTCAACCCCGTCGTGCCGATCGGGGTGCAGGTGACGGAGGTGCTGCGCCGCCACCGCGACATGAACAAGGCCGAGGCCCGGGACGAGGCCGTCGACCTGCTGCGCCGCGTCGGCATCCCCGAGGCCCAGCGCCGGCTCAAGGACTACCCGCACCAGCTGTCCGGCGGGATGCGCCAGCGGGCGCTCATCGCCATCGCGCTGGCCTGCTCGCCCCGGCTGCTGGTGGCCGATGAGCCCACCACTGCGCTCGACGTCACCATCCAGGCCCAGATCCTGGACCTGCTTCGGGGGTTGATCGCCGACACGGGGACCGCGCTCGTGCTCATCACCCACGACCTGGGCGTCGTGGCCGGGATGTGCGACGACGTCCACGTGATGTACGGCGGCCGGCTGGTGGAGTCCGCGGACCGGCACGAGCTGTTCGCCCGACCCGAGCACCCCTACACCCACGGCCTGCTGGCGTCGGTGCCCAGGCTGGACTCACCCCGGGGCGAACCCCTGACGCCCATCCCGGGATCGCCCACCCTGACGCGCCCCTGGACCACCGGCTGTGCGTTCGAGCCGCGCTGCACCCGGGCCCAGCCGGACTGCCTGGGTTCGGCGCCCCTGATGGAGGTCGACCGGGGGCACGGCGTGCGCTGCCGGCACCCGTACGGCGTCCCCGAGCCCGTCGCCGTCGTCGACCCGAACGGGGAGCGAGCATGACCGTCACCGGCACCAGCAGCGGATCGGCCGGCGGGCAGCAGGACGTCCTGCTGTCGGTGCGCGGCGTCGCCGTCCACTTCCCGATCACCAAGGGCCTCATCCGCGACAAGGTGATCGGGCACGTCAAGGCGGTCGACGGGGTCTCGCTCGACGTGCCCCGCGGGAGCACGTACGGACTGGTGGGGGAGTCCGGCTGCGGCAAGAGCACCCTCGGCCGGGCCGTCCTGCGCCTGCTCACCCCCACCCGCGGCGAGGTCTGGTTCGACGGGACCGACGTCGCCACGTTGAAGGGCGAGGAGCTGCGCCGGTCCCGGTCGCGGATGCAGATGATCTTCCAGGACCCGATGTCCAGCCTGGACCCGCGCCAGTCCGTCGAGGCGGCCCTGTCGGAGCCGCTGCGCGCCCACGGGGTCTCACCCGGCGCCGGCGGGTTCGGCGCCAAGGTCAAGGAGCTGCTCAACCAGGTCGGCATGCCGGCCTCGGCCGCGTCCAGGTTCCCGCACGAGTTCTCGGGTGGGCAGCGCCAGCGCATCGGTATCGCCCGCGCCGTGGCGCTGCGCCCGGAGCTGGTCGTCGCGGACGAGCCGGTGTCGGCCCTGGACGTGTCGGTGCAGGCCCAGGTGGTCAACCTGCTGGAGGAGCTGCAGGACTCCCTCGGCCTGACCTACGTCGTCATCGCCCACGACCTGGCCGTGGTGCGGCACGTGTCCGACGTGGTGGGCGTGATGTACCTGGGCGCCCTGGTCGAGGAGGCCGACAGCGACACGCTGTACGCGGCGCCGATGCACCCGTACACGCTGTCCCTGATGTCGGCCATCCCCGTGCCCGACCCGGTGATCGAGGCCACCCGAGAGCGGATCCTGCTGACCGGAGACCTGCCGTCGCCGGCCGACCCGCCCACCGGCTGCCGCTTCTCGACCCGGTGCCCGTGGGTGCAGCCCGGCCGCTGCACCACCGAGCGGCCCGAGTTCCGCGAGGTCGCCCCGGGCCACAAGGTGGCCTGCCACTACGCGGAGGAGATCAAGGCGGGGACGATCACGCGCGCGGCGTGAGGCGGTGGCCGTGGTCGACAACGTCTTGGTCGCGGCGGTTGTCGACCGGATCAGACCTCTCTGGATCGATGGCGCCTTGATCGCGGCGGGTGTCGACCGGGCTGGGCCCCTTCAGTCGGCCGCGGTCGGCGGGCGATCGGTGTCCTTCCGGGCCACCACCGCGTACAGCGGGTCACCCCAGGACCGGGGCGACGTCCGGAGCGACACCTCGGGCTCGGTGAACCCGTCGGCCCGGCGCAGGTACTCGGCCACGATGGCGCACCGGCCCTCGTCGTCGGTGGCCAGCCAGCCGTGGATCGCCTTGGTCGGGAAGCACCGGTTGGAGAACGTCAGCGCCACGACGCCGCCGGGCCGCAGCACCCGCGCCGCCTCGCGCAGCACCTCGACCGGCCGGGTCAGGTAGTCCACCGACACGCAGCAGACCACCGCGTCGAGCGTGCCGTCGGCGAACGGCAGCGTCGGGTCGAGGTTGAGGTCTCGGACGACGCGCGCGGTTGCGGCGGAGTTGGCGTCGAGCTCGACCTGGTTCATGCCCATGACCGTCAGCTCGGCCGGCGGGATCCGGAAGTGCGACACCCACGACGACATCAGGTCCAGGACGTGCCGGGGCTCGGGCGCCGACCCGTCGATGCCCAGCTCGGCGTACAGGGCGCCGACCGCCGCGATGGCCCCCTCGTCGATGTGGGTGACCAGCCGTGGCGGGGCGTAGAAGCGGTCGTCGGGCGACGGGTCGTCCCGGTCGAAGAAGCCGGGTGCGAAACCGTGGTCGTCAGCAGCTGACACCTGGCCAGTGTCAGCGAGCGACCGGTCCGGTGCACCTGGTCCCCTGTCCAGACCTCGGGACCACGCCCCACCCGTCACACCCGCGACACAGTCTCTTGCCAGACTGCGCCCATGCGCACAGCCGAGGACACCGCCGGCACCACCCGCGACGAGCCCACCGGTGGCGGTCGTGACGACGACGTCGCCCGGTTCGCCGCCGGCGTGTCGTCCAGCACCCAGCACGCCGCGCTGCGGGCGTCGGTCCGCCAGCTGGCCACCCTGCTGGGCGAGGCGCTGACCCGGCACGAGGGGCCCGAGCTGCTGGCCCTGGTCGAGCAGGTCCGCAAGATGGCCCGCGAGCCCGACGACGGCGCCCTGCACGACCTGCTGGCCGGCGTCGACGACGCGACCGCCGTCGTTCTGGCCCGCGCGTTCACCGGGTACTTCCAGCTGGTCAACGTCACCGAGCAGCTGCACCGGTGGCGTGAGGTCACCACCGACACCGCCGGCCCGCTGTCGGCCACGGTGTCGCGCATCGGCGAGGCGCTGGAGGCCGGCACGGTCGACGTCGACCTGGTGCGCGACGTGATGAACCGCGTCGAGTACCGGCCGGTCTTCACCGCGCACCCCACCGAGGCCAGCCGCCGCACCGTGCTGCGGCTGCTGCAGCGCATCGCGGGGATCGTCGACGCGTCCGAGGACCCCCGCCGCACGCAGGCCCAGGCCGACCAGCAGGAGCGCCGCCTGGCCGAGCTGGTCGACCTGCTGTGGCAGACCGACGAGCTGCGGATCGCCAAGCCCGACCCCAAGGACGAGGCCCGCACGGCGATGTACTACCTGACGTCGATCGCGGCCGACGTGGTGCCCGACCTGATGGAGGAGCTGGACCGCCAGCTCGGCGGCATCGGGGTGGAGCTGCCCGCCGACGCCCGCCCGCTGCGCTTCGGCAGCTGGGCCGGCGGGGACCGCGACGGCAACCCCAACGTGACCCCCGAGGTCACGGTCGAGGTGCTGGCCCTGCAGCACGACGCCGGCCTGCGCGAGCTGGTGCGCCAGGTCGAGGACGCCCTGACCGAGATGTCGTCCTCCAGCCGTGTCGTCACGGCCTCCGACGAGCTGCTGGCCTCGCTGAGGGCCGACGCCGAGGCGCTGCCCATCACGCACTCCCGGATCGCCCGGCTCAACGCCGAGGAGCCTTACCGGCTCAAGCTCAGCTTCGTCCGGGTCCGGCTGCAGCGGACCCGGGAGCGGCTCCTGGAGGGGACGCCGCACGAGCCCGGCCGGGACTACCTGGGCCTGGACGAGCTGCTCGCCGACCTCGTCCTGGTCCGGGACTCGATGCTGGCCGGGGGGGACGAGCTCACCGGCGACGGCGTCATCCTGCGCGTCATCCGCACCGCGACCGCCATGAGCACGGGCCTGGCCACCCTGGACGTGCGCGAGCACAGCGGCAAGCACCACGCCGCCCTGGCCGAGCTGTACGACCGGATCGGCGAGCTCGAGACGCCGTACGGCGACCTCGACCGCCAGGGGAGGATCGCGCTGCTGTCGCGCGAGATGGCCGGCCGCCGGCCGATCGTCGGGCAGGGCAACGTGGCCGAGGGCGGCCCCGCCGCCGCGTCCCTGGGGCTGCTCACCACCATCCGCACCGTGCTGGACACCTACGGCCCGGACGTGGTCGAGACGTACATCGTGTCGATGACGCACGACGTCGACGACATCTTCGCCGTGGTGGTGCTGGCCCGGGAGGTCGGCCTGGTCGACCTGGGGTCCGACACGGAGCCCGCGACCTCGCGCATCGGCTTCGCCCCGCTGTTCGAGACCGTGGCCGAGCTCGAGATCGCCGGTGACCTGCTCGACGCCCTGCTCAGCGACCCGTCGTACCGGCGGGTGGTGGCCGCCCGCGGCGACCTGCAGGAGATCATGCTGGGCTACTCCGACTCCTCCAAGGACGCCGGCATCGCTGCGTCGCAGTGGCAGATCCAGCGGGCCCAGCGTTCCCTGCGTGACGTCGCCACCAAGCACGGCGTCCGGCTGCGGCTGTTCCACGGCCGCGGCGGCTCGGTCGGTCGCGGCGGCGGCCCCACGGCGGAGGCCATCCTCAGCCAGCCCTGGGGCAGCCTCGACGGACCCATCAAGATCACCGAGCAGGGCGAGGTCATCTCCGACAAGTACATCCTGTCGGGCCTGGGCCGCTGGAACCTCGAGAGCGCTCTGGCCGCCGTGGTCGAGGCGTCGGTGCTGCACCGTGGACCGAGCCTGCCCCAGGACGTCCTGGACGGCTGGGACGCGACCATGGACCAGGTCGCCCGGGCCGGTCAGGACGCGTACCGGGCCGTGGTCCGCGACGACGCGCTGGTGCCGTTCTTCGTCTCGGCCACCCCGGTCGAGGAGCTGGGCAAGATGAACATCGGGTCCCGGCCGTCCAAGCGGCCCGGCGGTCCCGGTGGCCTGGACGACCTGCGGGCCATCCCGTGGGTGTTCGGCTGGACCCAGTCGCGCATGATCCTGCCCGGCTGGTTCGGCGTCGGCAGCGGCCTGGCCGCGGCGCGCGAGAACGGCCGCGCCGACGACCTGCGCGCCATGTACGCCGACTGGAAGTTCTTCCGGACGTTCCTGTCCAACGTGCAGATGTCGCTGGCCAAGACCGACCTGGACATCGCCGCCCGCTACGTCAAGGAGCTCGTGCCCGACGACGCGGCCGGCCTGTTCGACGCCATCCGCGCCGAGCACGAGCGGACCGTCGCCGAGGTGCTGGCGGTGACCGGCCAGTCCCAGCTGCTGGAGTCCGCGCCCGTGCTCCGGCAGACCCTGGAGCTGCGCGACGCCTACCTGGCGCCGCTGCACGCCATGCAGGTGTCGCTCCTGGCCCGCGCGCGCGCCCTGCCCGAGGACGCCGAGGTGCCGGCCGAGCTGCAGCGGGCCCTGCTGCTGACCATCAACGGCATCGCGGCGGGGCTGCGGAACACGGGCTGACCTCGGGCAGGACGAGCCCCAATAGGTCCTCACCGGGTTCTCATCCGGCGTCGTTAGCCTGCGCCGGTGGTCGAGCAGCGGCAGGGTGGCGCAGTCCTGCGACAGCTGTGGCGCAGCGGCGCGCTGCCGGTGCTGCTGGGTGTGGTCGTGCTGGCCTTCCTGCTCGTCGTGGCCGACCTGTCGGCCCGGCACCTGGAGGTCGAGACCTTCCGCGGGGCCGGGTGGGACGTGGACCTCGACCGTTCCTGGATCGAGGTGCTCGGGTACCTGGTCGTCACCGTCGCGGCCGTCCTGCTGGCCTGGACGGCCGCCACCCGCGGGCGCGCGCCGGTGCTGTGGGGCTGGGCCCTGCTGCTCCTCGTGCTGGTCGCCGACGACTACCTGCAGTGGCACGAGCGCTCGGGCAGCTGGTTCGACTCCAAGCCGTCCCTGCCGCGCTGGTTCGGTCTGCGGGAGCAGGACTTCGGGGAGCTGATCGTCTGGGGCCTGCTGGGGGCCGTGTGCCTCGGGGTGGTCGCCGTGCTCCACCGGCTCAGCGACCGCTCCGCCCGGAGGTGGTCCTGGGGCCTGGTCGCGTCGATGGTCGTGCTCGTCGTCCCCGCCGCCGTGGTGGACATGGTGCACGTCGCCGTCTCCCGCGACGTGGACTACCGCGTGGACACCCTGCTCATCTACGTCGAGGCGGCGGGGGAGGTCGTCGGCATGGGCATCGTCCTGACCGTCGCGATCCTCTGCCGGCGCAGCCACCCGGAGCCGGCGCGCCACCGGTTGCCGGCGCCCGTCCGTCCGGGGACGGCGGTGTCGTCGGTGAAAGAGCTCGTCCGCCTGACCGTGCCCGTCCCCGAGCCGGAGGCCCGTGCGTCGCGCCGCTCCGCGGTCCTGGCGCAGGACCACGGCCGACGCTCCGACCACGGCCGGGGCTCCGATCCCGTGCTGGTGTCACCGGCCGGTACGAGGGCCCGCAGGGCCGAACCGCTCAGCTGGGCCGAACCGCTCAGCAGGGCCGAACCGCTCAGCAGGGCCGAACCGCTCAGCAGGGCCGAACCGCTCAGCTAGGTCGCGACGTGGTCCGCGTACCCGTGCCCGCCCGTCGGGAGCGCGCCGGGTCCGGGAAGGACCCGTTCCCGAACAGCACCCGTCCTGCCGCGGCTCGCCCGGGTGGGGTCCGGAGCAGCGCGAACGCGGCCTCGGCCACGGCAGGGGTGCGGACCTGGGACAGACCTTGGCGCATCAGCAGCCGTCCTCGGAACCGGGCCCGCAGCGCGGCACCGTCGTAGGACCCCTGCACCCGGTCCGCCCGACCGTGCAGCAGGGCCTCGTCCAGCACGTCGACGGCCCGGTCGGACAACCGCAGGCAGGGGTCGAGGCCCCCCGCGGTGAGCGGTGACACCGCGCCGGCGGCGTCACCCACCAGCAGGCCCTCGGCGCAGCCGATGCGGCGCAGCAGGCCGCCGACGGGGATGGGACCGCCCCGACGTTCGACCTCGTCGGGTCGGGCGGGGACCGGCAGCCCGGGGGCGCGGGTAGAGAACTGCCGCACCGCCGCGCGCAGACCGTGCGGGAACCGGTGCAGGTAGCCGGCCACCCCGACGTGGGCGTGGTGGCCGTCGTCCACCACCCAGGCCAGGTAGCCGGGGGCCAGGCCCGGGTCGACGACGCAGTGGAAGGTGGGCGGCCGGGCCACGTCGCCGGTCGGAGCCGTCTCGTACACCTCCTCGGCCCCGGCCAGCAGGTGGCTGTTGCGGTCCAGCCCCAGGTCCCGCGCGACCCGGGAGTGCGCGCCGTCCGCGCCGACGACGAAGCGCGCCCGCACGGCGCGCGGCCCGCCCGGACCGACCAGCAGCGAGTCGTCGTCGTGCCGCCCGGCGTAGCGGGTGGCCAGGGCCAGCCGCACCCCGACCGACACGGCGTCGTCCGCCGCCGAGCGGTACAGCGAGGCCATGTCACCGACCCGGAACTCGTCCTGCCGGCTCACCAGCTCCACCGGTCGCCGCAGGCTGGGCGGGTACAGGACCACCCGGCGGATCGGCGGACCCAGGCACTCCTCCGGCAGGTCGTAGTCCTCCAGGGTGCGCCGGACGAAGATGCCCGTCGTGCGGATGGCGGTGGTCAGCTGCTCGCGCCGGTCCACCAGCATCACGTCGTGCCCCCGGTCCGCGAGCCCGGTGGCCGTGCGCAGGCCCGCCAGACCGGCTCCGACGACGAGGACATCCACGTTCTCCATGCCGCGACGCTAGGAGCCCGCCCGGGAGCGGGTGCTGCTCCCGGACGGGCTTCCACCGAACCCCCACCGACCCTCCACACGGCCACCCGGGCGGAGGGCGTGACGGCTACTCGGTGGTGATGGCGCGCAGGGTGTCGATGCGGGTGGCGCGCCAGGCCGGGAGGACTGCCGCGACGACGCCGACGACCGCCGAACCCACGAGGACGACGACCACGGTGAGCCACGGGATCGCGAGCACCTCGAGCCCGTCGTCCGCGATCGCCCGCTGGAACGCGATGCCGAAGGCCAGGCCGAGCGCGATCCCGAGCAGGGCACCGAACACGGTGGTCGCCACTGACTCGATGGTCACCACCCGGCGCAGCTGTCCCCGGGTCAGACCGATGGCACGGAGCAGGCCGATCTCGCGGGTGCGCTCCACCACCGACAGCGCCAGCGTGTTGACCACGCCGAGGGTGGCGATCACCAGGCTCAGACCGAGCAGCGCGTAGAGCAGGCCCAGCACCGTGTTGATCTGCGCGGTCTGCTCGGACGTGAACTCGTCCGCGTCCAGCACCGACAGGGTCAGGTATTCCGCGGCGACCTCGGTGACGTCGTCCTGCACGGCCGCCAGGTCGGCGTCGTCGGCCACGTCGATGAGCAGGAACTGCAGACCGGTCTCCTGCGGGGTCTCGGTCGCCGCGGCGTAGACCTCGTCGGACACGACCACGTTCGCCGCCAGCAGCTGCGAGTCCTCGAACACGGCGAGCACCTCGCGCGCAGTGGTCTGGCCGGTGGCGACCTGGACGTCGACGGTGTCGCCGACGCCGACGCCGCGGTCCTCGGCCTCGGTCTCGTTGAGCCAGACCCCGTCACCGAGCTCGTCCAGCGAGCCGTCGACGGCGGTGAGCTCGATCAGGCCGGGCAGCGTCTGGGGGTCGACGGACATGACGAGCCCGTCCTCACCGTCGACCTGGCCCGGGGTGAACGGCAGCGGCAGGACGGCCTCGACGCCGTCGACGTCGCGGACCTCCTCGACCACCGTGACCGGGACCGTGGGCTGGCCGCCGTCGCTGATGACGAGGTCGCCGGCGAACTGGTCATCGACGATGTCCGACACGCTGGCCGACGCCGAGCTGGACAGCACGGACGCAGCCCCCACGAGGGCCAGGCCGATCATCAGGGCGCTGGCCGTTGCGGCCGTCCGGCGGGGGTTGCGCAGCCCGTTGCGCTGGGCGAGCCGGCCGACGGCGCCCCCGGCGAACGGGGCGCTCACCAGCCAGACGACCGGCTTGGAGACCGCGGGGCTGGCGACGGCGACGCCGATGAAGACCGCGGCGACGCCGGCCCCCAGGATGGCCAGCGCCTGCTCGGTGACCGTGTCGGTGAGCACGAGGGCCATGGCGACCGCGCCGAGGGCGGCCAGGCCGAGGCCGAGGGCCGCGCGGACCCGGACGGTGGACTTGGGCAGGGCCTGGTCGTCGCGCATCGCGGCGACCGGGGCGATACCGGACGCCCGACGGGCGGGCAGGACGGCCGCGACGGCGGTGACCACCACGCCGATCAGCAGGGTGGCGATGACGGTGCGGGGGTTGACGGGCAACCCCTCCAGGTCCAGGCCGAACAGCGACCCCAGGACCGCCTGGAGCCCGGCCGCCAACGCGATGCCGACCCCCAGGCCCGCGATGGAGCCGACGAGACCGACCAGCAGGGACTCGCCGAGCACCGACCGCGTCACCTGCGCGCGGGAGGCCCCGATGGCGCGGAGCAGGGCGAGCTCACGGGTGCGCTGCGCGACCAGCATCGAGAAGGTGTTGAAGATGATGAAGGCGCCCACGAACAGGGCCACCCCGGCGAAGACCAGCAGGAACGTCGACACGAACCCGAGGGCCTGGCTGAGGACCTCCTGGGTCTCGTCGGCCTGCTGGGCCCCGGTGACGACCTCGGTGCCGTCCGGCAGCAGCGGGGCGATGTCGTCGACCAGCGTCTGCTGCTCGACCCCGTCGTCACCGCTGACGGTGAAGCCGGAGACCAGACCGGTGGGGGCGAACTGCTCCGTGGCCAGGCCCTGCTCGAGCATGACGATGGTGGCCCCGGCGGTGGGGGTGTCGACCGTGGCCTCGCCCACGACGGTCACGTCCAGCGGCGTGCCGTTCACGATGACGACCGTCTCGTCGCCGACGGCCAGGCCGGACATCTCCAGCGTGCCGCTCTCGACCACGACCTCGTCCGGGGACTCCGCGCCCCGACCGTCCACCAGGCTGACCGTCGGGTCCTCCGGGTCGTACGCGAAGCCCAGCGACGGGGCGCCGCCGCTGCGGACGGCGGTGCCGTCCTCGCCCTGCATCACGGCGGTGCCGGTCAGGTTGGGCACCACCCGCTCGACGCCGTCGACCTCCTGGATCTCGTCGCCGACGGCCAGCTCGAGCCCGGGGACCTCGGTGTCCTCGGCCAGCCGCACGACCGCGTCGGTGGAGTCCGAGGTGGCGAAGATGGCCGAGAACGTGTCGTCGATGGAGTCGGTCAGCACGAACGAACCGGCCACGAAGGCCGTGCCGAGCATCACCGCGAGCCCGGTCAGGAGCAGCCGCACCAGGTGCCCGCGCACGTTGGCGAGCGTGACCTTGAGCATCAGAGGTCGCCCATGGTCTTCATCCGGTCCAGGACGGACTCGGCCGTGGGGTTGCGCATCTCGTCCACGAAGCGGCCGTCGGCCATGAAGACCACCCGGTCGGCGTAGGCCGCCGCGGACGGCTCGTGCGTGACCATGACGATGCTCTGGCCGAACTCGTCGACGCTGCGGCGCAGGAAGCCCAGGACCTCGGCGGACGACTTGGAGTCGAGGTTGCCCGTGGGCTCGTCGGCGAAGACGATCGCGGGCTTGCCCACCAGGGCGCGCGCGGCGGCGACCCGCTGCTGCTGACCGCCCGACAGCTCGTTGGGTCGGTGGGTGAGCCGCGGGCCCAGGCCCAGGATGCCGATGACGGTGTCGTACCAGTCGGAGTCGACCTTGCGTCCCGCGATATCCAGGGGCAGCGTGATGTTCTCGGCCGCGTTGAGGGTCGGGACCAGGTTGAACGACTGGAACACGAAGCCGATGCGGTCGCGCCGGAGCCTGGTGAGGGCCTTGTCGCCCAGGGTGGAGACGTCGATGCCGTCGACGACGACCGTGCCGGCGGTGGGGGTGTCCAGGGCCGCCATGCAGTGCATCAGGGTCGACTTGCCCGAGCCCGAGGGGCCCATGATCGCAGTGAACTCGCCGCGGGCGAAGTCGATGTCGACGCCGGCCAGCGCGTGCACGGCGGCCTCGTCCTTGCCGTAGACCTTGGTGAGACCGCGGGCGGTGGCGACGGCGTCGGCGGAGCCCGCCTCGTGCCGGCCGTGACGGATGGTGTCGGTGGACGTGGGGGACTCGCTCACGGGCGTTCCGTCTCGGTGTCAGGGATGGGCCGGGCTGGGAGGGGTCTGCTGCAGGGGTGTCAGCGTGCGTTCCGGTACACCTAGCGAACCACCTCCCCCTACGTCAGCGTCCAGGGGGATTCCCCCCGATCTCTCGGGCGGGGGGCACCAGGGGTCTCCCGGAGACGGCCTCAGGGTCGGCGTCAGCCCTCGTCGGTCCCGGGCACCTCGACCGGGACCGGCCGCAGCACCCGGTCCAGCGCGTCCGGGGGCAGCGGTGGGGGAGTGCCGCCCTTGGCCGGGCACAGCGCCTGGTGGTCGCACCAGCCGCACATCCGGCTGGGGCTCGGCCGCCAGTCACCGGTGATCGCGGCCTCGCGGATCGCCTGCCACAGCTGCAGGACCGTGCGCTCGAAGGCCGCCAGCTGGGTCTCGTCGACGTCCAGGGGCAGGGTCTGCCCGCGCCCGCCCACGTAGACCAGCTGCACCCGGGTGGGCACGCGGCCCCGGGTGCGCCACAGCAGCAGGGCGTAGAACTTCATCTGGAACAGGGCCCTGGCCTCGAACGCCTCGCTGGGGGCCCGGCCGGTCTTGTAGTCGACGATCCGGATCCGCCCGTCGGGGGCCACGTCCACCCGGTCGACGATGCCGCGCAGGACGAGGTCGTCGGCGACACGGTGCTCGACCCGGACCTCGCGGCCGTCGGGCTCCAGCCTCGTCGGGTCCTCCAGCTCGAACCAGCGACCGACCAGGCGCTCGGCCTCGGCCAGCCAGGCCTGCCGGGACTGCCCGCCCGCGCCGTCGTCGCTGCTGTCCGCGTCGCCACCTTCCCGGCCGTCTTCGCCGTCCTCGCCGCCCTGGGGGCCGTCGAAGAGGTCGGAGACCTCGGGCCACTGCTCGACGAGCTCGGCCAGCGCCGGGGCCAGCAGCGACCGGGCGTGCTCGACGGTGCGCCGCGGGGCGGGCACGTCGAACACCTGCTCCAGGGCCCGGTGGACCACCGTGCCGCGGACCGCGGCCGACGACGGTCGCTCGGCCAGCCGGTCGATCACCCGGAACCGGAACAGCAGCGGGCACTGCTTGAAGTCGCCCGCGCGGGACGGGGACAGGCTGCCGGACCGTTCGTCGCTGCTGAACCCGGTGACCGTGGTCGGCACGACGGGGCTGACGGCGGGGGTGTCGACGGTGCGGCTGGACATGGCGACACGGTAGGTCGGGGCTCGGACAGAACCGCGGACCGGACCGGGCGCGCCAGGCGCGTCGAGCCGGCCGCCGTACGATCACCTGGTGAGCACCCCGGGTCCCCGCCCGTCCTCCGGGCGCCCCGGCCGCGGTCCCGACCGTCGTCCCGGACCCGCCCCCGTCACGATCAAGGACCTGACGCTGGCCCGGATCGGCGGCGTGCCGGTCAGGCTGTCGGCGTCGTGGCTGATCATCGCCGCCGTCATCACGTTCCTGTTCGCCGGCACCGCGTCCGGCGCGACCGGCGTCGGGGGCGTCGCGGCGTACCTGATCGCCTTCGCGCTGGCCGTCCTGCTCGCGGTGTCCGTCCTGCTGCACGAGGCGGGGCACGCCGTGGCCGCCCGCGCCTACGGGCTCCCGGTCACCGAGGTCGTCATCAACCTCTGGGGCGGGCACACGTCGTTGGGCCGGCCTCGGACGCCGGGCGCCTCCGCCGTGGTGTCGGTCGTCGGGCCGCTGGTCAACGTGGCCCTCGCGCTGGTGGCGGAGGCCGTCCGACGTCAGCTGCCCCCCGCCCTGCCGGGGTCGGGGCTCGCCGTCGTCGCGTTCCTGCTGCTGGGCGTGGCCGCCACCAACGCCCTGGTCGGGCTGTTCAACCTGGTGCCGGGGCTGCCGCTGGACGGCGGGCGGGTCCTGGAGGCCCTGGTCTGGAAGGTCACCGGCGACCAGGACACCGGGGGCGTCGTCGCGGGGTGGGCCGGTCGCCTCGTGGCCGTCGGCCTGGTGGCGTGGTTGCTGCTGCCGGCCCTGCTGGACGGCCGGATCCCGTCGACGTTCACCATCATCTGGGGCGGCCTGATCGGGCTGTTCCTGTGGCGGGGGGCCTCGGCCTCGCTCAAGGTCGGTCAGTTCCGCCGGCGGGCGGCCGGCGTCGACCTGCGCTCGGTCACCCGACCGGCCACCGTCGCCGCCGACTCCGCCTCGCTGGCCCAGCTGCTCGAGCACCTGGACGTGCACGGCCGCCCCGTCGACGTGGTCCTCGTCGACGGCACGGGGCGGCCGGTGGGCCTCGTGCCGGGCGGTAGCGTCGCGGCCGTGCCCGCCCACCTGCGAACGTCCACGCCCGCCTCCGCGCTGGCCCGTGCCCTGCCCCCCGGATCCATCGTCCCGGCCTCGGGCGGTGCGCTCGGTGCCGTCGAGGGGCTTGCCCGCTCCGGCGAGCAGGGCATCGTCCTGGTCGACGACGCCGGCCGCCCCACCGGTCGGGTCCGACCGGACGACTTCGCCACCGCGATGGGCCTGTCATGACCGAGCCCGTCGCCGGCACCGCCGACCTGGCCGTCGAGCGGCCCGAGCCTCAGCAGCCGCTGGAGAGCCACCGCACCGGCCCGCTGCACGTGGGGGACCGGGTCCAGCTGACGGACCCCAAGGGGCGGTTGCACACCATCACGCTCGCCGAGGGCAAGGTCTTCCACACCCACCGCGGTGCCATCGCCCATGACGACCTGATCGGGCAGCCCGAGGGCTCCGTGGTCAAGAGCACCGCGGACCTGCAGTACCTGGCGCTTCGCCCGCTGCTCAGCGACTACGTCATGTCCATGCCGCGCGGTGCCGCCGTCATCTACCCCAAGGACTCCGCCCAGATCGTCCACATGGGCGACATCCACCCCGGCGCCCGCGTCCTGGAGGCCGGGGTCGGCTCCGGCGCCCTGACCATGTCGCTGCTGCGCGCGGTGGGGGAGTCCGGCCTGGTCCACTCCGTCGAGCGCCGGCAGGACTTCGCCACCATCGCCCGGACCAACGTCGAGACGTTCTTCGGCGCCGAGCACCCCGCCTGGCAGCTCGAGGTCGGCGACCTGGTCCAGACGCTCGAGGCCCGCGAGGCCGCGGGCGACCCGGTCCGGGTCAACCGGTGCGTGCTCGACATGCTCGCCCCGTGGGAGTGCCTGGACGCCGTGTCCCGGGCCCTGGAGCCGGGTGGTGTCCTGGTCGCCTACGTCGCGACGGCCACGCAGCTGTCGCGGGTGGCCGAGACCGCCAAGGAGGCCGGCTGCTGGACCGAGCCCAGCGCCTGGGAGTCGATGTCCCGCGGCTGGCACCTGGAGGGCCTGGCCGTCCGGCCGCAGCACCGGATGGTCGGTCACACCGGGTTCCTGATCAGCACGCGTCGGATGGCCGACGGGGTCGAGGCGCCCCGTCGTCGTCGTCGGCCCGCGCCGTCGCAGTTCACCGAGGAGGACCCGGGCTGGGGTCGCTGAGGCCCATCGGGGCGCCGCGGGGGGCGCCGGGGTCTCCGGGCGGCGGCCGTCCCCGGACGCCGTGACCGACGACACCGCCCCCGCCGCCGGACGTGCAGCACGTGCGGGGTTACCGTGGGACGCACCTCGAGACGAGCGGAGGGCCCCACGTGGACGAGTCCGGCGAACGGATCAGGATCGACCGGCTGCAGGACGAGGTCACGCGCGCCCGCGCCGAGGCCGGCCGGGTGGCGATGCAGAACGAACGCCTCGTCGAGACCCTCAAGGACGCGCGAGAGCAGATCGTCAGCCTCCGCGGCGAGGTCGAGCGACTCGCCCAGCCACCCGCGTCCTACGGCACGCTGGTCGCGGTCGGTGACGACGGGACGGCCGACATCACGACCGGCGGGCGCAAGCTCCGGGTCGCCGTGACACCGGCGGTCCCGACCGAGGACCTGCAGCCCGGCCGCGAGGTCATGCTCAACGAGGCCATGAACGTGGTCGCGGTCACGGCGTTCGAGCGGGTCGGCGAGCTGGTCACCCTCAAGCAGCTGCTGCCGCCGGACCGCGCCCTGGTCGGCGCCCACGCCGACGAGGAGCGCGTGGTGCGCCTGGCCACCCCGCTGCTCGGGGTGACGCTGCGCATCGGCGACTCCCTCACCGTGGACACCCGCACCGGGTTCGCCTACGAGCACATCCCCAAGGCCGAGGTCGAGGACCTGGTCCTGGAGGAGGTGCCCGACATCGACTACGCCGACATCGGTGGTCTGGGCTCGCAGATCGAGACCATCCGAGACGCCGTCGAGCTGCCGTTCCTGCACCCGGACCTGTTCGCCGAGCACGGGCTCAAGGCCCCCAAGGGCGTCCTGCTGTACGGCCCACCCGGCTGCGGCAAGACGCTGATCGCCAAGGCGGTCGCCAACGGCCTGGCCAAGCAGGTCGCCCGGACCCGCGGCGAGGACGGCAGCACCGCGCGCAGCTACTTCCTCAACATCAAGGGCCCGGAGCTGCTCAACAAGTACGTCGGCGAGACCGAGCGCCACATCCGGCTGGTGTTCCAGCGGGCGCGCGAGAAGGCCAGCGAGGGCACGCCCGTCGTCGTGTTCTTCGACGAGATGGAGTCGCTGTTCCGCACCCGCGGGTCGGGGGTGTCCAGCGACGTCGAGAACACGATCGTGCCGCAGCTGCTGGCCGAGATCGACGGCGTCGAGCGGCTCGAGAACGTCATCGTCATCGGCGCCTCCAACCGCGAGGACATGATCGACCCGGCCATCCTGCGCCCCGGCCGGCTCGACGTGAAGATCAAGATCGAGCGGCCCGACGCCGAGGGCGCCAAGGACGTGTTCAGCAAGTACCTGGTGGCCGGGCTGCCGCTGCACGCCGACGACCTGGGCGCCCACGCCGGCAACGCCGACGCCTGCGTCGAGGACATGATCGTGCGCATCGTGGAGCGGATGTACGCCGAGACCGAGGAGAACCAGTTCCTCGAGGTCACGTACGCCAACGGCGACAAGGAGGTCCTGTACTTCAAGGACTTCAACTCCGGCGCGATGATCCAGAACATCGTCGACCGGGCCAAGAAGATGGCCATCAAGGACCTGCTGACCACCGGCCAGCGCGGGATCCGGGTGGAGCACCTGTTCTCGGCCGTGGTCGACGAGTTCAAGGAGAACGAGGACCTGCCCAACACCACCAACCCCGACGACTGGGCGCGGATCTCGGGCAAGAAGGGCGAGCGGATCGTGTTCATCCGCACGCTCGTCCAGTCCAAGCAGGGCACCGAGCCGGGCCGCAGCATCGACAACGTGGGCTCGACCGGGCAGTACCTCTAGCCCGGCCCGGTACCTCTAACCCGGTCAGGTCCGCCCGCTGACGTCCCCTCACGGCGTGTCGGCGTCGTCCGACGGACATGGGTGATCGTGGAGGGGTGACAAGGGCGGCTCGGGTGGTCGGGCCGCCGCGCTCGGTGCGGGAGCCTGGACGGCAGCGGACGAGATGCGTCCGCGGTCAGGAGCTCCGTGGACATCGTCTTCCTCTCCAGCGGCTGGGAGTACCTGCTGCGCATCGTGGTGATCGCCACGGTCGGCTACCTGTGGCTGGTGCTGCTGCTGCGGGTGTCCGGCGCCCGGACCATGGCCAAGATGACGCCGTTCGACTTCGTCATCACCGTGACGCTGGGCTCTGCGTTCGGGCGGACCCTGACCGCGGCCGAGGTCGGGGTGGTGGACGCCATGGTCACGTTCGGCGTGCTGGTCCTGCTGCAGTGGGTGCTGGCCGCGGCCCGGTCCAGGTCACGTCGGGTCGCCGCCCTGGTCGACGTCGAGCCGACGGTCCTGTTCCTGGACGGCCGACCCGTGCATGCGGCCCTGCGCCGGCACCGGGTGACCGACAAGGACCTGGCCAGCGCCGTCCGCGAGAAGGGCTGGGGCTCGCTCGGTGAGGTGCGGGCCGTCCTGCTGCAGTCCGACGGCCAGTTCGCCGTGGTCGGCCCCAGCAGCTGGGGCGACGGGAGCGCCGTCGAGCCCCACACCCACCGCTGACCCACGGCGACCGAGGACCCGCGCGTCGGCACGGGTGGGTCACGGGCCCGGTACGCCCACCCGTAACCTGCCAGACGTGACGACGCGCCGGGTGATGGGGATCGAGACCGAGTACGGGATCACGGCGCCCGGGCGTCCGGACACCAACCCGATGCTGCTGTCCAGCCAGGTCGTCAACGCGTTCGCCAACCGGCCGGGGTCCCGCGTCGGACGAGCCCGTTGGGACTACGAGGACGAGGCCCCGCTGCGCGACGCCCGCGGCGGTGAGCAGTCCCGCGGCAGCGCCCACCGCAGCCAGCTGACCGACGTCGAGGCCGCCGACGGGGGCGCCATGCCCGACCTGGAGGACCCGGCGACGGCCAACGTCGTCCTGACCAACGGCGCCCGGCTCTACGTCGACCACGCCCACCCGGAGTACTCCTCGCCCGAGGTAACCGGCCCGCGCGCCGCGGTGGTCTGGGACAAGGCGGGCGAGCTCGTGATGCGAGAGGCCGCCGAGCTGGTCGCCGCGACCCCAGGCCTGGGCGAGGTCCGGCTCTACAAGAACAACACCGACTCCAAGGGCGCCAGCTACGGCACCCACGAGAACTACCTGCTCAGCCGGGCCACGCCGTTCTCCGACGTGGTGGCCGGGCTGATCCCGTTCTTCGTCACCCGGCAGGTGTTCACGGGGGCGGGACGCGTGTCGATCGGGCCGGACGGCAGCCGGCCCGGCTTCCAGCTGTCCCAGCGGGCCGACTTCATCGAGGTGGAGGTCGGGCTGGAGACCACGCTCAAGCGCCCCATCGTCAACACCCGCGACGAGCCGCACGCCAGCGCCGACCGCTACCGCCGCCTCCACGTCATCCTGGGCGACGCCAACCTGCTGGAGACCGCCACCTACCTCAAGGTCGGCACCACGGCCATCGTGCTCGACATGATCGAGGCACGGACGCTGCCGGACGGCCTCGCGATGGCCGACCCCGTGCGGGCGCTGCACGCCATCAGCCACGACCCCACCCTGACGACCCTGGTCCGGACCACGGACGGGCGCCAGGTCACCGCGATCGACGTGCAGCGCGCCTACCTGGCCGCGGCCGAGAAGCACGTGAAGGCCCGACGGGACGACACCGACGTGGTGACCGCGACCGAGACCCGCGACGTGCTGGACCGCTGGGGCGAGGTGCTGGACCGGTTGCAGGCCGACCCGACCGGCACCCACCGCGACGTGGAGTGGGCCGCCAAGCTGCGGCTGCTGCAGTCCTACCGCGACCGGGACGGGCTGGCCTGGGACAGCCCTCGCCTGGCCGCGATCGACGTCCAGTGGTCCGACGTCCGCCCCGACCGCGGGCTGTACCACCGGCTGGTGGCCCGCGGCGAGGTCGAGCGGCTCGTCACCGACGAGGAGGTCCGGGCGGCCGTGGAGCAGCCGCCGGAGGACACCCGGGCCTGGTTCCGCGGCCAGTGCCTGTCCCGCTACGGCGCGGCCGTGGCCGCCGCCAGCTGGGACTCCGTCATCTTCGACGTGCCCGGCCGGGGTGCGCTGCAGCGCGTCCCGACGCCCGAGCCGCTGCGCGGGACCCGCGAGCACGTCGGGGCGCTGCTGGACGCCAACCCGACCGCGACGGCCCTGGTCGAGGCCCTGACCCGCCCCGGGTCGTAGGCTGGTCGAGGTACCGCTGCCGACGACCCGCCGAGGGTCGCGGCACGACGCACGGAGGTGACGGCCATGCCAGGTCAGGAGCAGCAGCGTCCGCAGCGACGCAGCGACGCGCCCGAGGAGACCGACGACGTCGCGGTGCCCGCGACGACGACCGAGACCCCGGCGACCTCCGAGGTGGACTCGCTCCTCGACGAGATCGACGACGTCCTGGAGACCAACTCCGAGGAGTTCGTGCGCGGCTTCGTCCAGAAGGGTGGTCAGTGAGCCCGAGCCACGACGGCACCGGTCGGCTGCCCGCAGCCTTCCTGGCGGCCGACACGTCGTCCTTCGTCGAGTTCCTGGGTCGGCACGCCCCCGACACGCTGGCCCAGCTGGCGCCGCCGCCCGGCACCGCAGGCACCCCGCTGACCCCGCACGCCACCACCATCGTGGCCCTGGCCTGCACCGACGGTGTCGTGATGGCCGGTGACCGGCGCGCCACGGCCGGCAGCGTCATCGCCAGCCGCGACATCGTCAAGGTCCACCCCGCCGACGCCCACTCCGCCATCGGCATCGCCGGCGCGGCCGGGATCGGGCTGGAGATGATCCGCCTGTTCCAGGTCGAGCTCGAGCACTTCGAGAAGATCGAGGGCGCCACGCTGAGCCTGGAGGGCAAGGCCACCCGGCTCGCGGCCATGGTCCGGGGCAACCTGGGCATGGCGCTGCAGGGTCTGGCGGCCGTTCCCTTGTTCGCGGGCTGGGACCTCACCCACGGCCGTGGCCGGATCTTCAGCTTCGACGCCACGGGCGGGCGGTACACCGAGTCCGACCACCACTCGATCGGCTCGGGCAGCTACTTCGCCCGCGGGTCGATGAAGAAGCGCTGGCGCCACGGCATCACCACGGCCGAGGCCGCCGCGGTCGCGGTCGAGGCGTTGTTCGACGCGGCCGACGACGACTCCGCGACCGGCGGGCCCGACGTGGTGCGCCGGATCTGGCCCGTGGTGGCCGTGGTCGACGCCGCCGGGTACCGCGAGCTGGACGACGACGCGGTCGAGGCCCTGGTCAGGGACCTGCTCGACCGCCGTCACGACGACGACAACCCCGGAGGGGCCGTGCCCGAGGTCGGGGGGACACCCGCATGAGCCAGCCGTTCTACGTCTCGCCCGAGCAGCTGATGAAGGACCGGGCCGACTTCGCCCGCAAGGGCGTCGCCCGCGGCCGGGCGGTGGTCGCCCTCGCCCACGCCGACGGCATCAGCTTCGTCGGGGAGAACCCGTCCCGGGCGCTGCACAAGGTCAGCGAGATCTACGACCGGATCGCGTTCGCCGCGGTGGGCAAGTACAACGAGTTCGAGAACCTGCGGGTGGCCGGGGTCCGGTACGCGGACCTCCGCGGCTACTCCTACGACCGCTCCGACGTCACCGCGCGCGGGCTGGCCAACGCCTACGCCCAGACGCTGGGGGCGGTGTTCACGCAGGAGTCCAAGCCGTACGAGGTCGAGCTGGTCGTGGCCGAGGTCGGCCCCACCCCCGACGCGGACCAGCTGTACCGGCTCACGTACGACGGCTCGGTGGTCGAGGAGCACGGCTTCGTCGCGATGGGCGCGGGGGCCGAGCAGATCAGCACCTACCTGCGCGAGCACTGGGACGCGGGCCTGGACCACGCGGCGGCCCTGCGGCTCACGGTGGCCGCGCTGGCGGCCGGGGCCCCGGCCGCGGCCGACGGCGCCGTCCGCAGCGTCGAGGCCGAGGCGCTCGAGGTCGCCACGCTGGTGCGGGGCCGCGCGAGACGGGCGTTCCGGCGCCCCGACGTGGCCGAGGTGCGCGAGGCCCTGCAGCGGGCGTAGGTCGTTCGCGTACCGTCCTGTCATGGACCGACGGATCCTCGGGCTCGAGACGGAGTACGGCGTCACGTGCGCGTTCGAGGGCACGCGACGGTTGAGCCCGGACGAGGTGGCCCGGTACCTGTTCCGCAAGGTGGTGTCCTGGGGCCGCTCCAGCAACGTGTTCCTGCGCAACGGCTCCCGGCTGTACCTGGACGTCGGCTCGCACCCGGAGTACGCCACGGCCGAGTGCGACGACGTCCGCACCCTGGTGGTCCACGACCGGGCGGGGGAGCGCATCCTCGAGGGCCTGGCCACCGACGCCGAGCAGCGGCTCAAGGAGGAGGGCGTCAACGGCGAGGTCTTCCTGTTCAAGAACAACACCGACTCGGCCGGCAACTCCTACGGCTGCCACGAGAACTACCTGGTCAGCCGGCACGGCGAGTTCAGCAAGCTGTCCGACACGCTGATCCCGTTCCTGGTGTCCCGCCAGCTGGTGGCCGGTGCGGGCAAGGTGACCCAGACCCCGCGCGGGGCGGTGTTCTCGCTGTCGCAGCGGGCCGACCACATCTGGGAGGGCGTCAGCAGCGCGACCACCCGCAGCCGTCCGATCATCAACACCCGCGACGAGCCGCACGCCGACGCCGAGCACTTCCGCCGGCTGCACGTCATCGTCGGGGACTCCTCGATGTCGGAGACCACGACCCTGCTCAAGGTCGGGTCCGCGGACCTGGTGCTCAGGATGATCGAGGCCGGCCACCCGGTGCGGGACATGACCCTGGAGAACCCGATCCGGGCCATCCGGGAGATCAGCCACGACCTGACGGGCCGCCGGACCGTGCGCCTGGCCAGCGGCCGGACCGCCTCGGCCCTGGACATCCAGGGCGAGTACCTGCAGCGGGCCAAGGCGTTCGTCGAGGCGGGCGGCACCGACGACGCCGTCGGGACGTCGGCGGGGACCTTCAAGCAGGTCCTCGACCTGTGGGAACGGGCGCTGCGGGCGGTCGAGACCGACGACCTGTCCCTGGTCGAGCGCGAGATCGACTGGGTGATCAAGTACCGGCTGCTCCAGCGGTACATGGACAAGAACTCGATGGGCCTGGACGACGCCCGCATCAGCCGTCTCGACCTGGCCTACCACGACATCAACCGCAACCGGGGGCTCTACTTCCTGATGGCCCGGCGCGGGCTGGTGGAGCGGGTCAGCACCGACCTGGAGGTGTTCGAGGCCACCGTGGTGCCGCCGCAGACCACCCGGGCCAAGCTGCGGGGCGACTTCGTCCGCGCCGCCCAGGAGAAGCACCGGGACTTCACGGTCGACTGGGTGCACCTCAAGCTCAACGACCAGGCCCAGCGCACCGTGCTCTGCAAGGACCCGTTCCGGTCGGTCGACGACCGGGTGGAACGCCTCATCGCGGGGATGTGAGCGGGGCGCCGACGTCCCCGCGACAGGCCAGTCAGCGGTCCTTGTCAGGAAGCACCCAGGAACGGCGCATAGTCTCTGCGGTGATGTCGTCGAACCGGGTGCTCTCACCCCTCCGCGCCAATGCCCACCTCTCGCACCGCCTCGCGGTGCCGACCGGCCGCCGAGGCCTGCGCGCAGCAGCCGTCGGCACCGCCGTCGTGCTCGGCCTCGCGGCCTGCGGCGACGGCGAAGGCGGTGGTGAGGCCAGCGGGGCCGCCAACGCCTCGCTGGACGGGATCGCCGTCGAAGGCGGTTTCGGCGAGCCGCCGACCATCGACTTCGAGGCCCCCTTCGAGCTCGAGAGCTCCGAGAGCCAGGTCCTCGAGGAGGGTGACGGCGAGGAGGTCGCCGAGGGCGACACGGTGTCGATCGACTACACCATCGCCTCCGGCACGGACGGCTCCGAGCTGGAGACCAGCTTCGGCGCGGCGACGATCAGCCTGCCGCTGGCCGAGGGCCAGACCACGCCGGACCTGATCGAGGCGCTGGTGGGCGAGACCCTGGGGTCCCGCGTGCTCGTCGCCGTGGCACCGGAGGCCCCGCCGGAGGGTGCAGGCGAGTCGGCCGCGCCCGAGCAGCCCGGCCAGGAGACGATCATCTTCGTCATCGACCTGCTCGAGATCGTCCCCGAGCGCGCCGACGGTGAGCCCGTCGACCCGGTCGAGGGCGTCCCGACGGTCGAGACGTCCGAGGAGGGCGACGTCACCGGGATCACGGTGGACGGCGTCGAGCCTCCCGCCGAGCTCGTGGTCACCCCTGTCCTCCAGGGCGACGGCGACGAGGTGCAGGCCACGGACACCGTGACCATCCACTACTCCGGCGTCCTGGCCGCCGACGGCACCCCGTTCGACTCCTCCTGGGACCGCGGCGCCCCGACGTCGTTCCCGCTGGGCAACCTCATCCAGGGCTGGCAGGAGGGCCTGACCGGGGTCCCCGTGGGCAGCCGCGTGGTGCTCCAGGTCCCGGCGGAGCTCGGCTACGGCGAGGCGGGCAGCCCCCCCACCATCCCCGCGAACGCCCCCCTGGTCTTCGTCATCGACGTGCTCGACACCGCCCCGACCCCCGAGGCGCCGGCCGAGCCCGCCCCGGAGTCCTCGGAGTAGCAGTAACCTCCTGCGCGGCCCTGGCGCAGGAGGAGGTGGGCGGTCATGTCGGGTTCTCGCACCGAACGGCTGCTCAACCTCGTCATCGCGCTGCGTGCCACCCGTCGTGGCATGCGGCGCGACGACCTGCGTCGGGCCGTGCCGCAGTACGCCGCCTCGCCCAACGAGACGGCCTTCGAGCGGATGTTCGAGCGTGACAAGGAGGACCTCCGCCAGATCGGGGTCCCGATCGTCACGGTGCAGAGCGACGTGCTCGTCGACGCCGACGACGCGTACCGGATCGACGCGGGGGCCTACGAGCTCCCCCCGGTGACGTTCACCGCCGCCGAGGTGGCCGTGCTGGGCCTGGCCGCCCACGTCTGGCAGCAGGCGGCGCTGGCGGTACCGGCGGCGCGCGCCCTCACCAAGCTCAAGGCGGTCGGGGCGTCCGACGACCCGCAGCGAGCCGTCGACGCCGCCCGGGACCTGGCCGGTCTCGTCGACCCGGTGGTGCGGACCGTCGAGCGGTCGTTCTCGCCGTTGCACGAGGCGTTGCGCCTGCGCCAGGTCGTCCGGTTCGCCTACCGCCGCCCCGACGGCCAGCGGGCGGTACGCACGGTGGAGCCGTGGCGGCTCGTCCTCCGGGCCGGCACCTGGTACCTGGTCGGTCTGGACGACGACCGCGGTGCCTCCCGGGTGTTCCGGCTCAGCCGCATCGACGGCGCGGTGACGGTGGTGCGGGGACGCCGCGCGGCCTCGCCGCCCGACGAGGCCGCGGTCGCCGAGGCGCTGCACGTGCTGAGCGCCGTGGACGGGCCGGCCGGTCCGCGCAGCGGACCGCGACGCGTCGCGGTGCTGCGGCTCACCCCTGGGCGCGGGGGCCGGCTACGGGCGATGGCGGTCCGCTCCGGCGACGACCCCGGCGACGGGGCCGAGGTCCGGGTCCGGCTGTACGGCGGCGACCCGGACCGCGCGGACCACCTGCCGTGGGTGGTGGTGGAGGCCGTCGCGGCCACCGGACCGGACGTGCAGGTGATCGAGCCGTTCGAGCTGGTCCAGGCGGTCGACGACGTCTGGCGCGCCGTCCTGGCCCGGCACAGCAGCCCGGCGGGGGAGGCGGACGCGCCGGCCGGTCCGCCGTCCTCCGCGGCCCCCGTGGCCCACGGGCCGGGGGCCACCGAACGGCTGTCGCGGCTGCTGGCCATGGTGCCGTTCGTCCTGCGCCGGGAGGGGGTGACGCTCACCGAGCTGGCCGGGCACTTCGAGGTGACCGAGAAGCAGGTGGTCAAGGACCTAGAGCTGCTCTTCGTCTGCGGCACCCCCGGCCACCTGCCCGACGACCTGATCGAGGCCGACTGGGAGGGCGGCGTCGTCCGGATCGGCAACGCCGAGCCGATCAGCCGACCGCTGCGCCTCACGGGGGAGGAGGCCGTCGTCCTGCTGCTGGGGCTCAGGCTGCTCGAGGACGTCCCCGGACCGCACGACCGTGGTGCGCTCACGTCGGCCGCGACGACGCTGGAGCTGCTCACGGTCGGACAGGACGTCCACGTCGGGCTCGTCCCCGACCCGTGGGGCCCGCCGCGGCACGCGGACACGGTCACCCGGGCGCTGCTGGGCCACCAGCGGCTCCGGCTCCGCTACCTGTCCGCCGGGCGGGACGAGCTGTCCGAGCGCGACGTCGACCCGCAGCGCATCGTCCACGAGTCGGGCCGTCACTACCTCCAGGGCTGGTGCCACCGCGCCCGCGAGGTCCGGCTGTTCCGCCTGGACCGCGTGGTGTCGGCGGAGGTGCTCGACGTCGAGTCACCGGCGACCCCCGGCCGCGACCACCACGCGGCCGCGGTCCCGTCGCAGCCCCGCGGCCAGGTGCCGCCCTCGCCGGAGGACCTCGCGGTCCTGATCCGGCTGCACCGCGGTGCGCACTGGGTGGCGGAGAGCTACCCCGTGACCGACGTGGCGGTGGGCGACGGCACCCGGGACGTCAGGATGCAGGTCGCCGACCCGGCCCGGGTGGTCCGGCTCGTGCTCGGCCGGGGTGGACGCGCCGAGGTGCTCGCGCCGGCGTCCGTACGGGCCGCCGTCGCCGCCGCTGCGGCCGCGGCGCTGGACCGATCGGGTGGTCCTGGACCCCTCCCCGGGGCCTCATAAGCCCACCAGCACGGCCTTTCCGGGCACGACGCCGTCCGGGGGTTCAAGTTCTCGCGCCGGTCTGCCGAACCGTTGGCACACGAGGAGCCCGGACGGGCTCCCGGGACAGGCCCACCGGGCCGGACAGCGAGGAGGGTGAGATGACGGTCATCAAGGCGTCGTGCCCGTCGTGCGGAGACGTCGAGCTCACCCCGCGGCAGGTTCGTCTCGTCGTGTGCTCGGTCGAGGACCGGAGCTTCTACAGCTTCTCCTGCTCCGAGTGCGGCGACGAGGTCCGCAAGCCGGCCGGCGGCGACGTCGTGGCCCTGCTGCGCACCGGGGGGGTCCTGCCCGAGCGCTGGGTCATCCCGGCGGAGGCGCTGGAGTCCCACGCCGGGCCCGCCCTGTCGCACGACGACCTGCTCGACTTCTGCCTCTGGCTGGAGTCCGCGGACCTGGTGTCCGCCGCCGCCCAGACGCACGACCGGCCGCGTCCCGCGGGCGAGTCCGCCACGCTCTGACCTCCCACCCTGCGAGGGCCCGCTCCCCAGGTGTCCGGGGGGTGGACGGTCAGCGGGCACGAGGTGCCGCGGCAGTTGCCAGGCAACGCCCAGGCGACGGGCACCGCGGGGCCGCCCGCGACCGGCTAGCGTGTCGTGCGTGGGTTGGGTCCTGGCGTGCGTGCTGATAGCGCTGGTCGGGCTCATCTACCTGTTCCTGCAGGCCCGTGAGGTGTGGCGCAAGTCCCGCCTGCTGCTCGGCGAGATCGAGACCGCCGCGGCACGCGCAGAAGAGGCGTCGAAGCCCTCCGCGCGTCCCACGAGCGCTCGGGAGACGTAGACTCCTCGCCATCGACCTATGGAGGTAGGCGCATGTTCCGGAACCTCATCGACCAGCCGTTCGCGCTCGTCATCATCATCCTCGCCGTCGTGGTCCTGTTCGGCTACAAGCGGCTGCCCGACGCCGCCCGGCAGATCGGGCGCTCGATGAGGATCTTCAAGAGCGAGGTCAAGACCATGAAGGACGAGGGCAAGGACGACAAGTCCGCCACCCCCGCCCGCCCGGCGACGCCGGACAACGCCACCGAGCCGCTCGAGGGCCGTGTGATCAGCGACGACCACGCCCCCCGCGTCGACCCGGTCGACGAGCCGCGCAGGAACGACCCGGCCCGTCACGACGTCTGACCCGTCCTTCATCGCCTGACGCCAGGAGGCGACCGTGCTCCGCAAGGCCCGCACCCCTGATGGCCGCATGCCGTTGCGGGCGCACCTCGTCGAGCTGCGCAACCGGTTCTTCGTCGCGACCGCGTTCATCGTGCTCGGGGCCATCGGCGGCTGGTTCGTCTACCCCTGGCTGATCGCGGAGCTCGTCACGCCGATCGAGGTCGCCTCCGCGGCCAACGACATGGAGCTCGACCTGCGGTTCGCGTCGCCGACGGAGGCCTTCGACCAGCGGATCAAGCTGTCGCTGTGGATCGGTCTCATCGGGTCCAGCCCGGTGTGGATCTACCAGATCTGGGCGTTCATCACGCCCGGCCTGACCCGCAAGGAACGGTGGTACTCCATCGGGTTCCTGGCGGCGTCGGTCCCCCTGTTCCTGTCCGGCGTGGCCCTGGCCTGGCTGGTGCTGCCCAACGCGTTCATCTTCCTGACCGGGTTGAACCCCGAAGAGGTCGGCAGCATCTTCGACTTCAGCCTGTACCTGTCGTTCGTGACCCGGGTGGCCCTCGGGTTCGGCATCGCGTTCCTGCTGCCCGTGGTGATGGTCGCCCTGAACTTCGCCGGGCTGGCCAGCGGCAAGGCCCTGCTCAAGGGCTGGCGCGTGGCCATCGTGGCCTCGTTCGTCTTCGCGGCGATCGCCTCCCCGACGCCGGACATCATCGTCATGTTCACCCTGGCCATCCCCATCGTCGGCCTGTACTGGGTGGCGGTGGGCGTCTCGTGCGTCAACGACTGGCGACGCGGCCGTCGCGACGGCACCGCGGGGCTCGACGACGACGAGGCCTCCGTCCTGGACGAGGAGCCCACGGAGCTCGGCGAGGAGCCCTCGCCCGTCGACAAGCCCTGACCCGGCGAGCCTGACCGGGTGAGCCTGACCGGGGCACGCCTGGATCCGGGTAACCTCCGGCCGTGAGGGACCGGGACCGCGACGACGCGGCGGCAACGACGACGCCCGAGGAGTCCGGCATCCGGATAGCGCTGCTGGTCAACCCCAGCTCGGGCGGTGGTCGAGGGGCCGGCATCGGGGACGCCGCGCTGGCCCGCCTGCGCGGCCTGGGCCACCAGGTCGAGCGCGTCGTCGTCGCCGACGCCGGGACCGCCGAGCGCCTGGCCCGCGAGGCCGTCTCCCGCACCGGTGCCGACCGCGTCGACGCCCTGGTGGTCGTGGGCGGTGACGGGGTCGTGCACCTCGGGGTCAACGTGGTGTGCGGGACCGACGTCCCGCTCGGCGTGGTGCCCGCGGGCACGGGCAACGACATCGCGCGCGCCTGGGGCCTGCCGGCCGACCCCGTGGCCGCGGTCGACACCATCGACGCGTGCTGCCGGCTCGGGTCGGTCCGCCGGGTCGACGGGGTGCAGGTCGAGCAGCTGCTCGACGACGGCTCGACCGCCGCCGCGCGCTGGGTGGCGGGGGTGACGGCCGCCGGGTTCGACGCGGTCGTCAACGAGCGGGCCAACGGCTGGCGCTGGCCCCGTGGCGCGGCGCGCTACAACCTGGCCATCGCCCGTGAGCTGCCGCTGTTCCGTCCCGTCCCCTACCGGCTGCTCCTGGACGGCGAGGAGTGGCGCACCGAGGGGCTGCTGGTCGCGGTGGCCAACACGGCCTCCTACGGCGGCGGGATGCAGATCGCGCCCGACGCGGACCACACCGACGGCCTGCTGGACGTGGTGGTGGTGACCCCGGTCCCGCTGCACCGGTTCGTCCGGCTCTTCCCCCGGGTGTACGCCGGGACCCACGTCGAGATCGACGCGGTCGAGGTCCGCCGGGCCCGCGAGGTCGAGGTGCACGTCGACCCGGCCGGCCGGCACCCGCGGTCGATCGTGGCCTACGGCGACGGCGAGCGGCTCGGGGCCCTGCCGCGCCGGTTCACCGCCCACGGCGGGGCGGTGGCGGTGCTGTCGCCCGCCCGGACGTAACCTGGGACGCATGTCCAGCCCCGCCGAACGGTTCGCTGCGGCACGCGCCAGGCAGCAGCAGGAACGCTCACCGCTCGGTCGCTTCGTCGCCGGGCTGGCCTTCGAGGCCGACGAGTTCCAGCTCGAGGCCATGCAGGCCGTCGCCGACGGGCACGGCGTGCTGGTGGCCGCGCCCACGGGCGCGGGCAAGACCGTGGTGGGCGAGTTCGCCGTCGACCTGGCCCTGCGGACCGGGCGCAAGGCGTTCTACACCACGCCCATCAAGGCCCTGAGCAACCAGAAGTACAACGACCTGGTCGCGGTGCACGGTGCCGACGCGGTGGGCCTGCTGACCGGGGACGTGTCGGTCAACGGCGAGGCGCCGGTCGTGGTGATGACCACCGAGGTGCTGCGCAACATGATCTACGCGGCCTCACCGACCCTGGCCGGGCTCGGCTTCGTGGTGATGGACGAGGTGCACTACCTGGCGGACCGGTTCCGCGGACCGGTCTGGGAGGAGGTCATCATCCACCTGGCCTCCGACGTGCAGCTGGTGTCGCTGTCGGCCACCGTCAGCAACGCCGAGGAGTTCGGCGAGTGGCTGGCCACCGTGCGCGGCGACACCCGGGTGGTCGTGAGCGAGCACCGCCCGGTCCCGCTGTGGCAGCACGTGCTGGTCGACAAGCGCCTTCACGACCTGTTCGTCGACCCCGACGGCGACCCCGTCCTGGGCCTGCCCGGTGACAACCCGGGCCTGGTCAACCCCGAGCTGGTCGCACTGGCCCGCGAGGAGTCCCGGTTCGAGCGCCGCTACAAGGGGCGACCGCAGCGGGGTGGCAGCCGGCCGCGTCGCCGCGGTGCGCCGAGCCGGGCCACGGTGGTCGAGGCCCTGGACGCCGACGGCCTGCTGCCCGCCATCCACTTCATCTTCAGCCGCAACGGCTGCGACGCCGCGGTCCGGCAGTGCCTGGCCTGGGGGGTGCGGCTCACCACACCGGCCGAGCGGCACGAGATCCGGCTGCTGGCCGAGGAGCGCACGGCGTCGCTGCCCGACGCCGACCTGGGCGTGCTCGGCTGGTCGGAGTGGGTCGAGGGCCTGGAGCGCGGGGTCGCCGCGCACCACGCCGGGCTGCTGCCCGCGTTCAAGGAGACGGTCGAGGAGCTGTTCCGCCGCGGTCTGGTCAAGGTCGTCTTCGCGACCGAGACCCTGGCCCTGGGCGTCAACATGCCGGCCCGGTCCGTGGTCCTGGAGAAGCTCGTCAAGTGGAACGGCGAGCAGCACGTCGACATCACGGCGGGGGAGTACACCCAGCTGACGGGCCGCGCCGGGCGCCGCGGCATCGACGTCGAGGGGCACGCGGTCGTGCTGTGGAGCGACGGCCTGCAGCCGGACCACGTCGCCGGGCTGGCCTCGACCCGCACCTACCCGCTGCGGTCCAGCTTCGCGCCCACGTACTCGATGGCGGTCAACCTGGTGCAGCGGGTCGGGCGCAACGAGGCCCGGTCGATCCTGGAGACGTCGTTCGCCCAGTTCCAGGCGGACCGGGGCGTCGTCGGCCTGGCCACCCAGCTGCGCAAGCAGGAGGAGGCCCTGGCGGGCTACTCCGACGCGATGACCTGCCACCTGGGGGACTTCGAGGGCTACCACCGGCTGCGCGGCCGGATCTCGGCCCTGGAGAAGGACCTGTCCCGTCGGGCGTCGGCCGACCGTCGTGCCGACGCCTCGGCCACGCTGGAGCGGCTGCGGCGAGGCGACGTCATCGACGTGCCGGCCGGGCGCAAGCGCGGCTGGGCCGTCGTTCTCGACCCGGGCCTGAACGGACCGGGCCCGCGTCCGACCGTGCTGACCGCCGACCGGCAGGTGCGTCGGCTGGAGACGGTCAGCTTCCCGTCCGCCGTGCGGGTCGCGACGACGGTGCGGGTGCCCAAGCACTTCGACGCCGGGGACGCGCGCGCCCGCCGCGACCTGGCCAGCAGCATGCGCAACGCCCTGGCCGCGGTCGGGGGCGGCGACGTCGTGCCCCCGCACCAGGACCCGCCTCCGGGGCGGGGCGGCTCGGAGGACGCGGGCGAGCTGCAGCTGGTGCAGCTGCGGCGCGAGCTGCGGGCCCACCCCTGCCACGGCTGCGCCGAGCGCGAGGACCACGCGCGCTGGGCCCAGCGGCGCGACGACCTGGAGCGCGACCACCGGGGGCTGCAGCGGCGGATCGAGGGTCGTACGGCCGTCATCGCCCGCACCTTCGACCGGGTGTGCGAGGTCTTGGACGAGCTCGGCTACCTGGACGGCGAGACGGTGACCGACGCCGGCGACGCGCTGCGGTCCATCTACACGCAGTCCGACCTGCTGGTGGCGGAGTGCCTGCGGACGGGGATCTGGGACGACCTGGACGGCCCCGCCCTCGCGGCCGTGGTCTCGACCCTGGTGTTCGAGGCGCGACGGGAGGTGGAGGGCGTCGACCCGCGCCTGCCCGGTCGCGGCACGGCGCTGGCGTGGGACGAGACCATGCGTGCCTGGTCGGCCCTGACCGACGTCGAGTCCCGCCACAAGGTGACCTCCACGCGCGAGCCCGACCCGGGGTTCGCGGCCCCGCTGTGGCGCTGGGCGCAGGGCCAGCCGCTGGAGACCGTGCTGCGGGAGAGCGACCTCAGCCCGGGTGACTTCGTGCGGTGGTGCCGGCAGACCCTGGACCTGCTCGACCAGGTGCAGGCGTCCGCCCCGCGCGGCAGCCTCCTGCGCGCCGCGGCCGGCGACGCCGTCAAGCGGGTCCGCCGCGGCGTGGTCGAGTACTCCCTCGGTCCGGCGGTCTAGGGTCCCCACCCGCCTCGACACGTCCGGACGGCGGTGCGTAGGGTGCTGCCCGACCCCCGGGGAGCGCAGCAGCGCTGAGAGTGCGGAACGTCCGCAGACCCGTCACCTGATCCGGTTAGCACCGGCGTAGGGAGCAGGGCCAGGTACCGACGTGCGATCCGGCACGCCGGTCGTCTCGGTCGACCCGTGGGCGGACAGCGAGGACGCCATGACGACGACCAGCAGCACCAGCACCAGCAGCACCAGCACCAGCAGCACCAGCAGCACCGGCACCGGCACCGAGCCGCGCGCCGGGGCCCCGACGCCGCGCGAGCGGGGCATCGGCATGCGGTTCAGCCTGCACCCGCACTGCGACGACTTCGTCGCGGTGGTCCTGGGTGCCCTGCAGGACGTGGAGCGCGCGGGTCTGACCCACGGCCTCGTCCTGGAGACCGACGACGTGAGCACCTGGGTGGGCGCGGTCGACGAGCCCGCCGAGCAGCGCCTGGTGGCCTACCTGGCCGAGGTGCTGGCCGCCGCCCACCGGCGCAGCGGCGGCGGGCACGTCGTGGCGCACGTCCTGCTGTCGCGCGGCTGCCCGGGCGAGGTGGGCTGCGACCTGAGCGTCACCGGCCTGTCGCGCCCCGACCCGGTGCGGCTGGAGCCCACGGGGGTGCAGGCGGTCGCCCAGTGGTCGCTGTACCCGCTGCTGGACGGCGGGTCCGACCACGGGGCCCACATGGCGCACATCGAGGCCGCCATCGCCCACGCGGTCGCCCGCGGGGCCACCAGGGGGGCCGCGCACTACGCGACGCGGCTGGGCGGGGACGTCGCGGACGTCCTGGCCACTGCGGCCGACGCGTGGGGCTCGGTCGGGTCCGCCGTCGCCCACGTCGTCAGCCACCTCACCGTGTCCGTCGGCTCGCCCAGCCCGGTCGGTGCCCGGTGACCGCCCCGACCTCCCGGCTGCTCCGCTGGGAGCTGCGCGACCTGGTGCTCCTGGTGGTCCTGGCCGTGGTGTTCGGTTTCGTCTACTGGGCGCTGGTGCAGGCGTGGACCGGTCTGGCCGTCCTCATGGGCCCGGCCGGCGACCTGGCCCAGCACGTGGTGTTCGGCGGTTGGCTGATGGTCGCGCCCATCGCGATCGCCGTCGTCCGCCGTCCCGGCGCCGGTCTCGTGGCCGAGGTCCTGGCCTCCGTCGTCGAGGTGGTGTTCCTGGGCTCGCCCGTCGGCCCGCTTCTGGTGGTCGCCGCCGCGATCCAGGGCCTCGGCAGCGAGCTCGCCTTCGCCGCGACCCGGTACCGCTCCTACGGCTGGGCGGTGTTCGCGGTGTCGGGGCTGCTGGGAGCGGGGCTGGTCTTCTTCTGGTCGGCCTTCCGGTTCGGCTGGTACGGCCAGGACGTCTTCGTGCTGCGCCTGCTTGTGCAGCTTCTGTCCGGGGTCGTCCTGGGCGGCCTGCTGGCGAAGGTCGTCGTGGACCGGCTCGCCCGGACCGGCGTCCTGGACAACTTCGCGATCGGCCGGGCCCAGCTGGCGGACGGGCGTGCCTGAGGGGCCGACGGTCGCCGCCGAGACGTCCGGGGTCGGCCTCGCCGTCGCGCTCGAGCGTGTCGGCGTCGGGTTCCCCCGCCGGGACCAGGACGTGCTCCGCGACGTCGACCTCGACCTGGCCCCCGGTGAGCAGGTGCTGCTGATCGGCGCCTCGGGCTGCGGCAAGTCCACGGTGCTGCAGACCATCAGCGGGGTGGTGCCGCACACGGTCACCGCCCGCACGACGGGCCGGGTGGTGGTCGGGGGGCTCGACACCGCCTCGACGACCGTGGTCGATCTCTCCCGACAGGTCGGGGTGCTGGCGCAGGACCCGGCCGGCGCGGTCTGCCTGCCCCACGTGGACGACGAGGTGGCGCTGCCGCTGGAGAACCAGGCCTTCGCGCCGGGGAGCATCGGCCCCCGGGTCCGGGAGGTGCTCGCCCTGGTCGACGCGGAGCACCTGCTGGGACGCCCGACGGCGTGGCTGTCCGGAGGGGAGTCCCAACGCGTGGCGCTCGCGGCCGCCCTGGTCGCCCGGCCCCGGGTGCTGCTGCTGGACGAGCCCACGTCCATGCTCGACCCGGCGGGTGTGGCCGCCGTCCGCGCGGCCGGCCGGTCGGGCGTGGCCCACGACGGCCCGGCCGTGGGCATGGTCGAGCCCCGGCTGGACGAGCTGGCCGGCG
>JBBSQH010000038.1:0-38121 GCA_038258055.1 Actinomycetales bacterium | reverse complement strand
CGGATGTCGGCGCTCTCGCCGTACAGGTGGAAGTGGGCCACGGCCTCGCGGCGGGCGATCTTCCACCGGCCGTGCTCGCGCACGTAGGCGTCGCGGTAGGTGCCACCGCCGCGGACCCAGCGGCCGTCGGTCATCTCGACCGTGACGTCGACGTCGGACTCACCCGTGGCGCGGTCCTCGCCCGGCTCGACGCTCAGCACGAGGTTGGCGCTCCAGTGGTGCATCTGCCCGAACGCGTCCCACTGCCGCTGCGCCGCGGCGAGGATCCCGTCGTGCCCGCGGAACACCTCGTCCGGGCCGACCTGCCAGACCCCGTCAGCCGCCCAGACCGACAGGAACCGGTCGGCGTCGCGCTTGTCCACGCCGTGGCAGTACTCGTGCACCAGCCGGGTGATCTCCGACTCGGACAGCAGCTTGTCGAGGGCGGCACGGGCATCGGCGTCCATCGACGCACCCTACGCCCGGACGGACTCCTCCGGGCCGGTCGCGTGTCGGGCCTCGAGCAGCACCTCCAGCAGGATGGTGACGTCCTCCGGGGTGCCCACCCGGTGGGTCGCGGCGGTGTCGCCGTCGCCCACCTTGACCCCTACGTCGCCGTTGTCGGGCTCGAGCACGGCGAAGGCGTCCTCGTCGGTGACGTCGTCGCCGACGTACAGCACCGAGGCGGCCCCCGTCTGCTCCCGCAGCGCACGGACGGCGCTGCCCTTGTCGGCCTCGACCACGGTCAGCTCGACGACGTCGTGACCCCGCTTGACGTGGACCCCGGGCTCGGCCGCCGGACCGCTCAGCACCTCGTCGGTCGCGGCGCCCTTGTCCTCGGCCCGTCGGACGTGCAGCACGACCGCGCTGGGCTTGTGCTCCACCAACGCCCCCGGGTACCGGTCCACGACGGCCTGCACCGCGGCGGCGGTCCGGTCGAGCAGGTCCTGCTGCGCGGCGGTGAGCACGACGCCCCCGCCGTCGCCCGGCTCGGCGCCGTGACCGCCGACCAGCCGCCAGCCCGGCTCGGGCTGCGCCACCTCGCGCAGGCTGGCCAGCCCGCGCCCGGACACCAGGGCGACGGGGCAGCCCGACGCCGCCAGGGCGACCAGCGCCCGGCGGGTGCCCGCGAGCATGCGGGACTCCGCAGGGTCGTCGACCAGCGGCGCACACACCCCGTCGAAGTCGAGCGCCACGAGCAGCGGGTCGCGGGTGGCGACCGCCGCCACCGCCTCGGTCGCGTCGTGGGCGTGGGACGCGGTGTGCGGTCCCGGGGCGGCGGTCACTGCTGGCCCTGCGGCTCCCGGGGCTCCCCCGCCAGCGTGCCCAGGAAGTCCTTGGCCCAGCGCTCCACGTCGTGCTCCTTGACCCGGCGGCGCATCGCCCGCATCCGGCGTCGGCGCTCCTCGACGGGCATGCGGGCCGCCCGGACGATGGCGGCCTTGCTGCCGTCGATGTCGTGCGGGTTGATGAGGACGGCCTGCGTGAGCTCGTCCGCGGCGCCGGCGAACTCGCTGAGCACCAGCACGCCGTCGCCGTCGTGGCGGGCGGCGACGTACTCCTTGGCCACCAGGTTCATGCCGTCGCGCAGCGCGGTGACGAGCATGACGTCGGCCGCCAGGTAGAGGGCGGCCATCTCCTCGCGCGGGAACGACTGGTGCAGGTAGTGCACGGGGGAGAACCCGACGCTGCCGTGGTCGCCGTTGAGCCGGCCCACCGTGAGCTCGACCTCGTCGCGCAGGTCCGAGTAGGCCCGGACGCGCTCGCGCGACGGGCTCGCCACCTGGACCAGCACGGTCGACTCCTTGTCCAGGGTGCCGTCCTCGAGCAGCTCGGCGAAGGTCGACAGCCGGTGGCGGATGCCCTTGGTGTAGTCGAGCCGGTCCACGCCCAGCAGGACCGTCTCGGGGTCGCCGAGCTCCTTGCGGATCTGCTCGGCGCGGGCGACGACGTCGGGCGAGGTGGCCAGGTCCTCGAACCCCTGGGCGTCGATCGAGATCGGGAACGCGGCGGCGCGCACCTCGCGCCGCCCGGTGGCGTCCTGGACCTGCACCGTGCCGCCCTTGGTGACCACGTCGGCCGCGCGACGGCACGCCCGCAGGAAGTTGGTCGCGTCGGAGCGACGCTGGAACCCGACCAGGTCGGCCCCCAGGACGCCGTCGACGACCTGCTTGCGCCACGGCAGCTGGCTGAAGATCTCGTAGCCCGGGAACGGGATGTGGTTGAAGAAACCGATCTTGAGGTCGGGGCGCTGCTCCCGCAGCCGGGCGGGCACCAGCAGCAGCTGGTAGTCCTGCACCCACACCGTGGCGCCCTCGGCGGCCTGCGCGGCGGCGGCGTCGGCGAACCGTCGGTTGACCTCGACGTAGCGGTCCCACCAGTGGCGGTGGTACTCCGGTGCGGCGATGACGTCGTGGAACAGCGGCCACAGGGTGCCGTTCGACATGCCCTCGTAGTAGTCGGCCACGTCCTCGTCGCTCAGCGGCACCGGGACGAGGTGGATGCCGTCGGAGTCGAACGCCTCGCCGACCTCGCCGGGGGCGCCGGGCCAGCCGACCCAGGCGCCGTCGTGGGCGGCCATGATCGGCGCCATGGCGGTCACCAGACCGCCCGGTGACGTCTCGTAGCGGGGCGAGCCGTCGGAGTCCGACCCCACCTGGTCGACGGGCAGCCTGTTGGCCACGACCACGAAGTCGTACTTTCCGGACGGCATGCAAGAGCCTCCTGTGCGTCAGCGATGACCGGGCCGCTCGGCCCTGCTGGGAGTGGGTACCCGCGTCACGGTCCCCCACTCCCGCCAGGGCCAGGATGGTGGCCCGGCGCAGCCGCGTCCACCCCGGCCCACCCCCGGGCGGGTCGCCGGGTCGAGCCGAGCCGCTCCGGTCCCGCCGAGGGCGCCGCGCCGACGAGACCGCTCTCGTGACGGCCCGCACCCGGCGTGTCGCCGTCGTCGGCGAGACCTCAGGCCGGAGCAGGAGGTGCCGGGCCCAGCAAGGTACGGGCGGCGGTGCGGTCCGGTTTGCCGTTGCCGTTGCGAGGGACGGCGTTCACCACGAGCACCCGGACGGGGACGGCGTGGACCCCCACCCGGTCACGGACGGCGGTGCGCAGCGCGGCGACGTCCACCCCCGCCGGACCGCCCGCCACCACGAGCGCGGCCACGTCGTCGCCGTGCAGCCGGGCCGGCAACCCGACCACGAGCGCCGCCTCGACCAGCCCCGACGCCACCATCGCCCGCTCGACCTCGACGGGGTGGATCGTCACCCCGCCGCGGACCAGCACGTCGGCCGAACGCCCGGTGATCCGCAGCCGGCCGTCCTCCAGCCGGGCCAGGTCCCCCGTGGTGAACCAGCCGTCGGTCACCGCCAGCTCGTCGGGCGAGGCGTAGCCGGGGGTGAGGGCGGGGGTCCGGACGGTGACCGCGCCCTCCTGCCCCGCCAGCACCTCGACCCCCTGGTGGTCGAGCAGGCGCAGGGTGACGTGGGGCTGGACCCGGCCGACCGTCCCCGCCCCGGCGACGCCGTCCTCGGGTCCCAGGCAGCTGATCGGCGCCGGGACCTCGGACATGGCGTAGGCGTCGTGCAGCGCCAGGCCCGGGACCCGGGCGCGGACGGCCGCCAGCACCTCCGGTGACGCCGGCGCCCCGCCGAACACCGCCGCCCGCAGCGTGGGGAGCCGCTCGGCCCGGAAGCCCTCCTCGCGCAGCAGCCCGTGCCACAGCGTCGGTACCAGGTCGAGCCAGGTCACGTCGTGCTCGGCGACCAGCCGCACCAGCCCGCCCGGGGACCAGCGGGGCATCGTCACCACGGCGCCCCCGCTGGCCAGGGCGCTCGCCAGCTGGGTGACGTGCCCTGACACCCACCACATCGGCAGGTGCACGGCCGTCCGGTCGTCGGGGCCCAGGCCCAGCAGCCGGGTGTACGTGCGGGCGGCGGTGTCGGTCATGGCGCCCGTGAGCCGGACCAGCTTGGGCCGACCGGTCGAGCCGCTGGTGCAGATGAGCGCGTAGGTCCTCGCGGCGTCCTGCGGGGCAGCGAGCGGAGCAGCGCCCCCTGCCACCGGCGCCGCAACGCCCCGTGCAGGAGTCGCCGCCGCGACCGGAGCATCGACGAGCAGCTCCACCGTCGACAGCAGCGTCCCGGCCTCGCCGGCGCCGGCGTCCAGGAGCGCCTCGGCGACGACCGACAGGTCCGGCTGCGCGAGCAGCAACCGCGGCCGCGCCATCGCCAGCACGGTGCGCAGCCGCTCGGGCGGGTCCTCCGCGGGCAGCCCCAGGTGCACGAGACCGGCCCGCGAGCAGGCCAGGACGGCCACGGCCTGCTCGAGGCCGTTGCGGGCCAGGACGGCCACCCGGTCCCCCGGTGCAGCGCCGTGAGCCAGGAGCCGGGCCGCGGCGGCGCCGACCAGGGCTCCCAGCTCGCGGTAGGTCACCTCGAGCCCGAGCGCGGGGTCGACCACGGCCACCCGCTCCGCGAAGCGTCGCACCCCGTCGTCCAGCAGCCTGGCGAACGACCGCAGCGGCTCCTCCCCGGTCGCCTTCCGCTCAGCCACCGGTACGGACGGCCCGGATGCGCCGCAACGGGTAGTCCAGCTCGTAGCCGGGGTCGGCGGCCTGCTCCGCCAGCCAGGCGCGGGCCCCCTCGGGCCGTGGCCCGTCGGGATGGCGGACGTAGAACGACCGGACGACCAGGTCCACGTCGACTGGGGGCACCGGGCGCCGGAACACGGCGACCTCGTCGGACACCAGGTCGAAGCCGTGACGGGCGAGGGCGTCGGCCAGCGTCGCCGGAGCCAGCCGCTGCCGGTAGCCCTCGCCCTGCTGGCCGAGCAGCCCCAGCAGCACGCCGTAGCCCGTGCCGGCCCCGTGCTCACGGGTCGGCACGATCGCCTGCAGGCGGGCCCCGGGCGCCAGCAGGGCCGCGGCCCGCGCCAGCACGGCCTCCAGCGGCACGAGCATCAGCGCCATGGCCACCGTCACGGCGGTCGGCCTGCGCGGCGGGTCGACGGCGAGCGCGTCGCCCAGGCTGACCTGCACCCCCGGTCGCAGGTCACGGGCGACGGCCAGCTCGGCCTCGGACAGGTCGACCCCGGCGTAGCGGTCGACGCCCACCACGTCGGCGACCGGGGCGCTGCCGCAGGCCAGGTCCCAGACCAGGGCGTCGGACGCGGTCAGGTCGAGCCCCTGGCAGAGCCACTGGTACGGGTGCCGGTCACCGTCGGGGCCGGGACCACGCATGGGCAGCAGCAGGTCCTCGGTGATGGCCGGGTGGCGGGCGTGGTACTCGGCCAGGAACCCGTCCCAGCCGGCCGTGCGGGCCGGGCCGTCCTCACTCATGCGGTCAGGACGGAGTCGAGCACCTCGGCCCGGAGCCGGGCGAAGGCGGGGTCGCCCAGGGTGTGCCGGCCGCGGGCGGACCCGAACGGCAGGTCCCGCACCGACAGGACCCGGGCCGGCCGGGGGCTGATCAGGCCGAGCCGGTCGCCCAGCAGCAGGGCCTCCTCGACGTCGTGGGTGACCAGCACCGTGGTGGTGGGCCGTTCCGTGAGCAGACCGCGCAGCCACTCGTGCATCCGCAGCCGGGTCTGGGCGTCGAGCGCACCGAACGGCTCGTCCAGCAGCAGCACCGGAGGGGTGTTGGCCAGTACCTGGGCGATGGCGGCGCGCTGCCGCATGCCGCCGGACAGCTGGCGCGGCAGGGCGTCGGCGAACTCGGTCAGACCCGTGACGGCCAGCAGGTCGCGGACGGTGCCCCGGACGTCGGGGGCGCCGGTCTGCTGCGGCCCGAAGGCGATGTTGTCGTGCACGCTCAGCCAGGGGAACAGCGTGCCGGCCTGCGCCACCATCCCCCGCAGCGGGGACGGTCCCCGGACCTCCTCGCCGTCCAGGGTGATCGACCCCGAGTCCGGCGTCTCGAACCCGGCCAGGGCCCGCAGCAGGGTGGACTTGCCGCAACCGCTGGGGCCGAGCAGGGACAGGGTCTGCCCGGCCGAGACCTGCACGTCGACGCGGTCCAGCACCAGCAGGTCGCCGAACGACAGCCGCAGCCCGTGCGCGATCAGGGTGCCCGTCGCCGCCCGGTTCGAGACCCCGGGACGCGTCCCGCTCACGTGTCCGCCCACCGGACCCAACGCCGGCTGGCCAGTCTGAGCAGCCGGTCGGCGGTGTAGCCGACCAGGGCGAACACGAGGATGCCCACGACGATCTGGTCGGTGCTGCCCCGCTCGCGGGCGGCGTTCATCATGGCGCCGACGCCCCACGTGATGCCGGCCAGCTCACCGACGATGACGCAGGTCCAGGCCAGCGTCAGCGACAGCCGCAGCCCGGTGACGATCTCGGGCAGGGCGCTGGGCAGGTAGATGCGCTGCCACATCCTGGCCCGGGACGTGCCGAGCATCCGAGCGGTCTCGATGTGCTGACGGGGGATGCGGGCCACGCCGTCCGCGGTGGCGATGACCACGGGCCACAGCGCGCCGATGAACACCAGGATGCGCGCCGGCTGCTCCCCCAGGCCGAACTGGACGATGACCAGCGGCAGCCAGGCGAACAGCGGGACCGCGCGAAGCGCGTTCAGCAGCGGGTCGGTCAGGTCGGCGAACAGCCGCGACAGCCCCAGGCCCAGACCGAGCGCGAGCCCGACGACGACGGCGATGCCCCAGGAGACCCCGGTCCGCTCGAGGCTGGCGGCCAGGTGCTGCCAGCCCGCCCCGGTGAACGGGATGGTGCCGCTGAGGGTGGGGGCGGGGGCCGCGAGGAAGAACCGCTGGGCGGCCTCCAGCACGTCCAGCGGCGAGGGCAGCCGGTTGCGGTCCCGGACCTCGAGCAGGACGGCGCCCTGCCACACCAGCAGCAGCAGCACCGGCAGCAGCAGGCCGACCAGCCGGCGACCCCGACGTCGGCGCGGCCGCAGCGACGCGAAGCCGCCCCCGGCCGCGGCCTCGGCGCGGGTGGACTCGATCAGCCCCTGCGTCACGGTGGCCTCAGAGGTCCCAGTACTCGCGGGCGTACAGGGCCTCGTTGTCGGGCTCGGTCTCGAGCTCGCCGTTGGCCACCAGCGCGGCGCCGACGGCCTCGAACTGCGCCTGGCGCTCCTCGTCGAACTCCCACTGCGCGCCGACGTTGCCGAGCACCTCCTCGTAGACGGCCTCGTCGAAGCCGAAGCTGTCGACCAGCAGGCTGCGCCACACCTCCGGGTCGTTCTCGCCGTCCGGGGTCATGTACTCGGCGGCGGCCTGCTGGAGCCTGACCGTGAGCTCCACGACCTCCGGGTCCTCCAGGATGGTCGCCGAGGCCCACAGCGCGGTGTTGAGGTCGCCCAGCGGGGTGTCGAAGACGCCCGGCAGCCGGACCCCGGTGCCCTCGGAGACGGCCTGGCTGCACGGCGGCTCGCTGCCCATGAACGCGTCCACGTCCCCACCGGCGAGCGCCGCGACGTGGTCGGCGTAGCCCAGCGGGATGCCCTCGACGTCCTGGCCCAGGACCAGACCGGCGTCGGCGAGCAGCTGGTTGAGGACGAGGACCTGCGCCCCGGGCGGCGGCACGGCGACCCGGCGACCGGCCAGGTCCTCGACGGTCTCGACCTCGCCCGCGCGTCCGACCAGGCCGAACCCCTGCCGGGCGACCATGGCGACGACCTTGGACGTGATGCCGCCCTCGGCCTGGGTGAGCATGGGCACGTAGGGGGCCATCAGACCGAAGTCCAGGGTGTCGCCCTCGAGCCCGGCGATGATGTCGGCGGTGTTGGTGACCGGGGTGACCTCGATGGTCACGCCCTCGGGGGCGAACCGCTCCCAGAACAGCATCGAGCTGGCGTGGTTCTGGGCGTACACGCAGGTGCGGATGGTGATCTCGCGGCCGTCCGCCAGCGGCGCCAGCCGACCGTCCTCGGCCGGGGCGGAGGCCCCGCCGGCCTCTGCGTCGTCCTGCGACCCGCCGCACGCCGCCAGGGCGAGCCCGCCGGCGGCCAGGCCACCGGCGCCGAGCAGCCGACGCCGGCTGAGACCGACGGGGCCGCGGGCGGCGGGACCGGAGGGGTTCGGGATGCGGGTCACGGTGTGGTCCTCACGTTCGGTGGGCTGGAGCACGCGGCGCGTGACGACCTCGTCGGTGTGAGGATCGTCCCATGAGCGCCGATTCTGGAGTGGTTCGTCACAGGCCGCTCGCTGGATCGGTCCCCGGGGCGCCCGGCGTCGTCGTGGTCGGCGGCGGCGCCGCGGGCCTGGCGGCGGCGACCACCGTCCGCGCGGGTGGGGCCCAGGTGGTCCTGGTGAGCGAGGGCCCGCTGGGCGGCGACTGCACCTGGCACGGGTGCGTGCCCACCAAGTCGGTGCTGGAGGCGGCCGCCGCCGGCCTGACCGCCGAGGACGCGTTCGCCCACGCGCGGGCGGCCGTCGCCCGGGTCGCGCGCACCGAGAGCGAGTCCGCCCTGCGCGGCGCCGGGGTCGACGTGGTGCGGCAGCGGGCCCGGTTGCTGCCGGGCGCCCGGGTCCGGCTCGACGACGGGACGCTGCTCGACCCCTCGCTCGGCGTGGTGCTGGCCACCGGCTCCCGTCCGGTCGGGGCCGACGGGCTGGGGCTGGGGCTGCCGAGTGGCTGCGCCGTCGCCACGACGGACGGCTGGCTCGACGCGGTCGAGGCCCACCTGGTCCGGACCCGGGCCGGCCGGGGCGGCCCGGTGGTCGTCGTGGGGGGCGGGGCCAGCGGGGCGGAGCTGGCGCAGGCGCTGGCGCGGCTGGGCGTCGCCGGGCCCCACGACGTGGTGCTGCTGGAGCGCCGGGACTCGCTGCTGCCCCCGCACGCCGCGGCCGGGTCGGTGCTCGCCTCGTCCCTGGCCGCCGACGGGGTCCGCGTGGTGACCGGGGCCGACGCCGACCGGGTGCGCGCGACCGCGGGACCCGGGTCGCTGGTTCTGCTGGCCGTGGGGCGGCAGCCGGTGCTGGACGGCCTGGGCGACGACGCCGTCCTCCGCGGACCGGCCGGGGTGCTCGTCGACGCCGCGATGCGGACGGGTGCGGACCGGGTCTGCGCGGCCGGGGACGTCACGGGCCTGCGACCGAGCACGCACGTCGCGGTCGCGACCGGCCGGGTGGCCGCCGCGACCTTGCTGGGCCGGGTCGCCGCCTTCGACGCCCGTTGGGTGCCCCAGGTGGTCTACACCGACCCCGAGGTCGCCTCGGTCGGCGACACGGGTGCGTCCGGTCGCGACGGCGCGACCGACGGCGGCGACCGTCCCGCCGGGGACGCGACGCGCGGGGGCCTGGTCACGCGGTCGGTGCGGGTCCCGCTGTCCCGCAACGACCGCGCGGTCGCCGCGGGCCTGCCGCAGCGACGGGTGTGGACCCGGGGCGGGTTCGCGCAGGTCTGGGTGCGCGGCACCGTCGACCCCGCCGCGCCCGACGGACCCCTGGTCGGCGGCGGTCGGCTGAGCGGGGCGCTGGTGGTGGGGCCGCACGCCGGGGAGCTGATCGGCGAGGCCGCGCTGGTCGGCCGCCTGGGCCTGACCGTCGAGCAGTGGGGCGGGGGGCAGGTCGGACTGGGCGGGGTGTCGGCCCACCACGCCTACCCGACCTGGTCCTGGCTGTGGGAGGCCGTGGTCGACCGGCTGCTGGGCCGCTGACCCCGACGACGCGGACGCAGCCTCCGCTCAGCAGCTGCCCCAGACCCCCAGGCGGGCGTCCCGGGCCCGCTGCTCGGCGGCGATGACGACCCCCGCGTGCTCGTCGTTGGGCGGCAGGAGGACCGAGTAGGCGAACCCGTTGGCCGCCAGCGCCTCGTTGACGAAGACGCCGTCGGGCGTCCAGGCGTAGGCCAGCAGCCGGTCGTACTGGTCGACCGCCTCCTCGTCCGCCGCCAGCAGCACCGTGCTGCCCGCCGGCAGCAGGTCGGTGGTGAAGTCCGAGGACTCCGGGCCCAGGCACTCCTCCGTGGCGTTCGGGCCGTCGACCTCCGGGGTGTCCACCAGCAGCAGGCGCACCCGGTGCTCACCGGCCGACGGCAGCACGGTCCCGGCGTCGCCCGACACCAGCAGGGTGTCCCCGTCCACGACCCGCTCGACCGTGACCGGCTGGGCGTCGTCGGGAGCCGCGACCGAGCTCACGTCGGTGGTCGCCTGCGCCTCGACCGACGCGAACGGCTCGTCCAGGTCGGGCCCGCCGCAGCCGGTCAGCGTCAGGGCCGCGGCCGCCGTCGACGCGACCAGCACCGCGACCCCCCGGCCGCTGCGGCGAGACAGCCTCACCCGGGGGTGCCGTAGGCCAGCCGCTCCAGGCGCTGGATCCGCTGGTCCATCGGCGGGTGGGTCGCGAACAGGCTCTTCATGCCGCCGCCCTTGCGGAACGGGTTGGCGATGAACAGGTGGGAGGCGTTGACCAGCTGACGGTCCGGGGGCAGCGGTGCGGCCTGCGTCCCGCGCTCGAGCTTGCGCAGCGCCGAGGCCAGGGCGAGCGGGTCGCCGGTCAGCGCCGAGCCGTCCTCGTCCGCGTCGAACTCGCGGGTGCGCGAGATGGCCAGCTGCACCAGTGACGCCGCGATCGGCGCCAGGATCGCCGAGGCCAGGACCCCGATGACGGCCAGCGGGTTGTTGTTGCCGCGACCGCCGCCGAACAGGAAGCTCAGCTGGGCGAACTGCGCGAACGAGGTGATGATCCCGGCGACCGCGGCGGCGACGGAGCTGGTCAGGATGTCGCGGTTGTAGACGTGCATCAGCTCGTGGCCCAGCACACCGCGCAGCTCGCGCTCGTCCAGCAGCTGCAGGATGCCCGTGGTGCAGCAGACGGCCGCGTTGCTGGGGTTGCGGCCGGTGGCGAACGCGTTGGGCGCCGCGGTCGGCGACACGTACAACCGGGGCATCGGCTGCTGGGCGACGGCCGACAGCTCGCGCACGATCCGGTACATCGCGGGCTGCTCGGCCTCGGTGACCGGGACGGCCCGCATCGCCCGGATGGCCAGCTTGTCGCTGTTCCAGTAGCCGTAGGCCGTGGTGGCCACCCCGATCACGGCGAACAGCAGCACGATCGAGGAGCTGCGGAACGCGACCGCGAGCGCCGCCCCGATCAGGAGCAGGATGCCCCACAGGGCGCCGAACAGCAGCGCGGTCTTGAAGCCGTTGTGGTGGTTGTGCCGCTGGAGCACCGTGCCTCGCTCTCGTCCTGACGTCTGGAACTCCGACGGCCCCAGTGTCCCCCGGTGAACGCCGGTGAGGCTCACCACAGTTCCGCCAAGGCGCAAGCCTGTGCGGTTGCTTCGCCTGAGCGAAAGTCTTAGTCCTTGCGACACCAGGTCGGCCCGTCGGGATCGCGTCCGTAGGATCGGGGGTCTCCCCGACGAGAGGTCGACACACCCACGATGGCAACCACCACCCCGCTCGACCACGTCGTCATCCGCTTCGCGGGGGACTCCGGCGACGGCATGCAGCTGACCGGGGACCGGTTCACGGCCGAGACCGCGGCGCTGGGCAACGACCTGGCGACGCTGCCCAACTTCCCGGCCGAGATCCGCGCCCCCGCGGGCACCCTGCCCGGTGTCTCGAGCTTCCAGCTGCAGTTCGCGGACCACGAGGTCCTGACGCCCGGCGACGACCCGGACGTCCTGGTCGTCATGAACCCGGCGGCCCTCAAGGCCAACCTGCGCGACCTGCCGCACGGCGGCACGGTCATCGCGGACTCCGACAGCTTCACCAAGCGCAACCTGTCCAAGGTCGGGTACGCCTCGAGCCCGCTCGAGGACGGCAGCCTCGACGCCTACCGGCTGCACTCGGTGCCGCTGACGTCGATGACGGTGACCGCGCTCGCGGAGCTGGGTCTGGGGCGCAAGGACGCCGAGCGCTCGACCAACATGTTCGCGCTCGGGCTGCTGTCGTGGCTGTACTCCCGCCCCACCGACGGCACCCGCCGGTTCCTGGAGTCCAAGTTCGCGGCCAAGCCGCAGATCCTGGCCGCCAACCTGCGCGCGCTGGAGGCCGGCTGGGCCTACGGCGAGACCACCGAGGTCTTCACCGTCCGCTACGAGGTGGCCCCGGCCCCGAGCCGCTCGGGCACGTTCCGCAACATCACGGGCAACACGGCCCTGGCCTACGGGCTGGCGGTCGCCGCCCACACCAGCGACCTGCCGCTCGTGCTGGGGTCGTACCCGATCACCCCGGCCAGCGACATCCTGCACACCCTGTCCGGGCTCAAGCGGTTCGGCGTCACCACGCTGCAGGCCGAGGACGAGATCGCGGGCATCGGCGCGGCCCTGGGTGCGGCCTACGGCGGGGCGCTCGGCGTGACGACCACGTCCGGGCCCGGCCTGTCGCTCAAGGCGGAGATGCTGGGGCTCGGCGTCATGCTCGAGCTCCCGCTGATCCTGGTCGACGTGCAGCGCGGCGGGCCCTCGACCGGCCTGCCCACCAAGACCGAGCAGGCCGACCTGCTGCAGGCCATGTTCGGCCGCCACGGCGAGGCGCCGCTGCCGATCGTCGCCGCCTCCACCCCGGGCGACTGCTTCGACGCCGCCCGCGAGGCCGTCCGCATCGCCGTCACCTACATGACCCCGGTGATCCTGCTGTCCGACGGTTACCTGGCCAACGGCTCCGAGCCCTGGCCGATCCCGGACGTGGCGAGCCTGCCGCGCGTCAAGGTCCGGTTCGCGCACGCCGACGACGTCCCCGCCGAGGAGAAGTTCCGCCCCTACTCCCGCAACCCCGGCACCCTCGCGCGACCGTGGGCCGTGCCCGGCACCGCGGGCCTGGAGCACCGGATCGGTGGCCTGGAGAAGGCCGACGGCACCGGTGAGATCAGCTACGACGCCGACAACCACGACCGGATGGTGCGGCTGCGTCAGGCCAAGGTCGACGGGGTCGACGTCCCGGACCTCGACGTCGACGACCCGTGGTCCTGCGACCCCAAGGGTGCGGACCTGCTGGTCCTGGGCTGGGGCTCCACCTACGGCCCGATCAGCGCGGCCGTCCGCAAGGCCCGCGCGTCCGGCCTCAGGGTCGCCCGCGCCCACCTGACCCACCTCAACCCGTTCCCGGCCAACACCGGCGACGTGCTGCGGGCCTACCCCCGGGTCCTCGTCCCGGAGATGAACCTGGGTCAGCTCGCCCTGCTGCTGCGCGCCAAGTACCTCGTGGACGTCATGAGCCGTACGACCGTGCGCGGGCAGCCGTTCAGCTCGGGCGACCTCGAGCACGCCATCAGCGAGGCGGTCACCCACGCGCCGCCGCGCACGACGGCCCGCGGCTTCGGGCCCGACACCAGCACCCAGGAGGCGCACGCATGAGCATCGAGCTCGGTCTGCCGACCGTCGGCCCCGGTCAGGGTCTGCGCGGTGTCCCCACCCTGGACGCCGGGCAGGCGCTGACCCGCAAGCAGTTCGTCGCCGACAACGAGGTGCGCTGGTGCCCGGGCTGCGGCGACTACGCGGTGCTCGCGGCGGTGCAGGGCTTCCTGCCCGACCTGGGGCTGCGGCGAGAGAACATCGTCTTCGTCTCCGGGATCGGGTGCTCGTCGCGCTTCCCGTACTACCTGGACACCTACGGCGTGCACTCCATCCACGGCCGCGCCCCGACCTTCGCGACCGGTCTGGCGGTGGCCCGTCCGGACCTCAACGTCTGGGTCGTCACCGGCGACGGCGACGCGCTGTCCATCGGCGCGGGGCACCTGCTGCACACCCTGCGCCGCAACCTCAACGTCACGATCCTGCTGTTCAACAACCGGATCTACGGCCTGACCAAGGGCCAGTACTCCCCCACGTCGGAGACCGGCAAGATCACCAAGTCAACCCCCGCCGGCAGCGTCGACGGACCGTTCAACCCGGTGTCGATGGCCCTGGGCGCCGAGGCGACCTTCGTCGCGCGGACCCTGGACTCCGACCGGGCCCACCTGACCCAGGTGCTCAAGGCCGCGGCCGAGCACCGCGGTACGGCCCTGGTCGAGATCTACCAGAACTGCCCGATCTTCAACGACGGCGCGTTCGACGTGCTCAAGGACCGCGACGAGGCGACCGCCCGGCTGGTCCGGCTGCAGGCCGGCGAGCCCGTGCGCTTCGGCGGGACCGACGGCGACGCGAACGTGGTCGTGGCCCGCGCGGACGGCGGCGGCGTAGAGGTCGTGTCCCGCGACGTGGCCGCGGCGACCGGCCGGGAGCCCGTGGTCCACGACCCGGCCGCGGACGACCCGTCCGCCGCTTTCGCGCTGTCGCGGCTCGACGACACCGCGATGGGTCACGTGCCGGTCGGCATCTTCCGCTCCGTCGACCGGCCCGTGTACGACGACCTGGTCCGCTCGCAGGTCGACGGCGCGGTGTCCGCGGCCGGCGGCCCGGCCGACGACGCGGCCTTCACCGCCCTGCTGACCGGTTCGGACACCTGGACGGTCGACTGACCGCTCAGCCGGCGTGCACGTCCAGGTGCCGGGGCAGGTCGCGCATCCGCACCAGCGGGCTGAGCAGCACCGGCAGCACCGCCAGGGACTGCCCGACCACCCCTACCCACAGCGCCGTCAGCACCCCCAGCTCCGACCCGATCACCCCGCCGGCGAACGCCCCGATCGGCATCGTGCCCCAGATGACGAACCGGACCGACGCGTTCATCCGACCCAGCAGGGGCCTGGGGCACAGCCGCTGCCGGAACGACACCTGCGCCACGTTGTAGACCACCACCCCGACCCCGAACACCGCCCCGGACACCCCGAGCATCGCGATGGCGACGGGCCGGGACTGCCCGACGGCGAGGGGTACGAGCGCGGTGGCGGGCCGGGTCGGCACCAGGGACAGCGCGATCGTCCGCCCCTCCCCCAGCAGCCGGATCAGGGGACCGGAGGCGAACGCCCCGACCAGCCCACCCACGGCGCCGATGCTGAGCGCCAGCCCCAGGCCGGCCTCGCCGACACCGAGGTCGCGGATCGCGTACAGCACCAGCAGCGCGCCGCCCACGGAGTGGAACAGGTTGCCGACGGCCGTCGTGGCCACGATGCGCCGCAGCAGCGGCTGCCGCAGCACGAAGCCCAGCCCCTCGCCGATCTCGACGTGCAGCGGACGCCGGTCGGCCCGGCTGGGCGGCTCCTCCCGGTGCCGGATCCGCAGCGTGAACCACACGGAACCGAGGAAGCTGATGGCGTCGACCAGCAGGACCAGCGGGGCGCCGAGCAGGCGGACCAGGACGCCGCCGACCCCCGGGCCCACCACCTGGGCGACCGACGCCGACACCTGCAGCTTGGCGTTGCCCTCGCTGATCCGCTCCGACGGCACCAGGGACGGCAGGTACGACTGGTAGGCGACGTCGAAGAAGACCGTCGCCACCCCCACGACGGTGGCCACCACGAGCACGAGCGGGAAGCTCAGCACCCCGAGCAGCCAGGCGGCGGGCAGGCTCAGCAGCGCCAGGCCGCGGACGACATCGCCCCAGATCAGCACCTGCCGCTTGCTCATCCGGTCGACCCAGGCCCCGGCGGGCAGACCGACCAGCAGGAAGGCGATGTTCTCGAACGTGGCCAGCAGCCCCATCTGGAACTCGTCCGCCGCGAGCACCGAGACCGCGAGCAGCGGCAGCGCGATGCCGCCGACCTGCGTCCCGAGCTGGCTGATGGTGTCGCCGACCCACAGCTGCCGGAAGTCCCTGCCGTCGGGGTGGCCCACCAGGCTCCTCACGTACCAGCGCCGCAGCCGGGAGCCGCTCGGGGCGTCGGGGGTCACACCGACAGCGTCGTGCGACCGATTGGGAAATGTCAACCGGTCGGGGCCCACCGGTATCCTGACCCCGTGGCGCACCCCGACGACGCGAGTGCGGACGGCCCGGCGACCGAACCCACGCGCACCGCACCGCCGACCGGCACGACCCCGGCCCCGGCCCCGCAGCGGCGGCCGGCCACCGACGCCGAGGCCCGCGCACTGGCCTCGTCGCTGCGGCTGCGGATCCTGCGGATGTGCCTGGACGAGCCCATGACCAACGCCCAGCTGGCCGAACGGCTGGGCCGCCCCCCGGCCAGCGTCCTGCACCACGTCCGGACCCTGGTCGAGACCGGGTTCCTGGACGCGCTACCCACCCAGCAGGGGGCCCGCGGCTCCCGGCCCCGGCCCTACCGCGCCACCGGCAAGTCCTGGCTGATGGAGCACCCGACCTACACCAACCGGCCGATGGTCGAGGCGTTCGTCGCGGAGTCCGCCCTCGTGCCGACCGAGGAGCTGACCACCACCCGGCTCGGGCTGCGCCTCGACGACACCGGTTACGCCGAGCTCCAGGACCGGCTGCACGAGGTGCTCCAGGACTTCGCCGCCCGTCCCCCGACCCCGGGCGGGCGGCCGTGGTCGGTCTTCCTGTCGGTGCACCCGGACCCCGACCGGGACTGACCCCCAGGACCAGGCCACCACGACGTGGGCGGCTGTGACGGGCGGGGCCCCCCACGCGTCACAATGAACGGGTGCCCACCCCCACCGCAGCCCCGACCGCACTGCTCCTGGAGAACATCCACCCCCACGCGGTGGAGCTGCTCGGCACAGCCGGGTACGAGGTGCGCACCCACGCCGGCGCCATGGACGCCGCCGAGCTGACCGACGCGCTGCAGGGCGTCAGCCTGCTCGGCATCCGCTCCACGACCCACGTCACCGCCGACGTGCTGGCCGCGGCCCCCGACCTGCTGGCCGTCGGCGCGTTCTGCATCGGCACCAACCAGATCGACCTGGCGGCGGCGACCGAGCGCGGCGTGGCGGTCTTCAACGCACCGTTCAGCAACACCCGCAGCGTGGTCGAGCTGGCGGTCGCCGAGATCATCGCCCTGGCCCGCCGTCTCACCGAGCGCGACGACCTGATGCACGCCGGGGTGTGGGACAAGTCGGCGGAGGGCGCCCACGAGGTCCGCGGCCGCACCCTCGGCATCGTGGGCTACGGCAACATCGGCAGCCAGCTGTCGGTGGTGGCCGAGGCGCTCGGCATGCGCGTGCTGTTCTACGACACCACCGAGAAGCTCGCCCTCGGCAACGCCCGGGCCTGCGCCAGCCTCGACGAGCTGCTGGCCCAGGCCGACACCGTCACGCTGCACGTGGACGGCCGCGACGGCAACGCCGGCATGTTCGGCGCCGCCCAGTTCGCGGCGATGCGCCCGCGCAGCCTGTTCCTCAACCTGAGCCGGGGCTTCGTCGTGGACTACGCGGCCCTGCGCCGTCACGTGGAGACCGGCCACATCGCCGGGGCCGCGGTCGACGTCTTCCCCACCGAGCCCAAGGCCAAGGGCGAGCCGTTCGACTCCGAGCTGCGCGGGCTGAAGAACGTCATCCTCACCCCGCACGTCGCCGGGTCGACCGCGGAGGCGCAGCAGGACATCGGGCGGTTCACCGCGGGCAAGCTGCGCGACTACGCCGCGGCCGGCACCACGAGCCTGTCGGTCAACCTGCCCACGGTCACCATGGACCTGCGCGCGGGCACCTGCCGGGTGGCCCACCTGCACCACAACGTGCCCGGGGCGATGGCCCGGGTCAACCAGCTGCTGGCCGAGCACCTGGTCAACATCGAGGGCCAGCTGCTCAGCACCCGCGGTTCGGTCGGGTACGCCCTGACCGACGTCGCGGGCCCGCTGCCCAGCGGGTTCCTCGACGCCCTCGCCGCCGTGCCGGAGACCATCTCCACCCGCGTCGTGTCGGCGTGAGCCCCGCCGTGACCCGCCCGTGAGCTCCCGGTCGGGGGTGCTGCTGGCCCTCGGCGCGTACGGCATGTGGGGCCTGTTCCCGCTGTACTTCCGGCTGCTGGAGCGGGCGGGCGCGGTCGAGATCGTGCTGCACCGCATCGTCTGGTCGCTGCTGGCCTGCGTCCTGCTGCTGACCATCGGCCGGTCCTGGGCCGCCCTGCGAGCCGTCACCCGGCGCCAGGTGGCCGTCCTGGCCGCCGCGGCCGTGGTGCTCAGCATCAACTGGGGGGTCTTCATCTGGGCCGTCAACTCCGGGCAGGTCGTCGAGGGCTCGCTCGGCTACTTCATCAACCCGCTCGTGTCGGTGCTGCTGGGCGTGCTGCTGCTGCGCGAGCGGCTGCGCCGGGTGCAGTGGCTCGCCGTCGGCATCGCGGCGGTCGCCGTGCTCGTGCTGACGGTGGACTACGGCCGACCGCCGTGGATCGCGCTGGCCCTGGCCGCCAGCTTCGGCTGCTACGGACTGCTCAAGAACCGCGTCGGCCGCGGCGTCGGCGCCCTCCCGGGCCTCAGCGTCGAGACCGCGGTCCTGGCCCCGGTGGCCCTGGCCGGGCTGGTCTGGCTGCAGGTGGACGGGCAGAGCCACTTCGCCAGCGAGGGGCCGGGCCTGCTGTGGCTGCTGATCGGGTCGGGTTTCCTCACCGCGGTCCCGCTGCTGCTGTTCGCGGGCGCCGCCCGCCGGGTGCCGCTGTCGACGGTCGGGCTTCTGCAGTACATCACCCCGGTCATGCAGCTGGGCATCGGTGTCCTGGTGTTCGGCGAGCCGATGCCGCCGTTGCGCCTGGCCGGCTTCGCGCTGGTGTGGGTGGCGCTGGTGGTGTTCAGCGTGGACGGGCTGCGCAGCGCGGGCCGGTCCCGGGCGCTGGCTCGGACGACGGCGCAGCAGTCCCAGCCCGCCCGCTGAGCGCCCCCCGGAGACGTCGCGACCGGGCGACGGCGACGGCGACGGCGACGGCGACGGTCGTAGTACCGACCAGCGACACGGGACCGCGGCGAACGGGCTCTTGACCGTCGACACCCCTGTTGTGTCGCTGGCCGGCACGACTGCGCACGGGGCCCTGAGGCGGTCCGAAGCGCTTTAGCGCACGGCCGGCTGGTGAATCAGGGAGTCACCGGCTGTTGGGCCTCCGTTCACCGTCCGTCGGTCGCCCGGTCACCCGGACGGACCAACGTGCGGGGCGTCTGCTCCCCACCTCACGGAGGACCTCGTGACGATCACGCCCGAACGCCGCTCCCTGCTGCCCATGCTCGGCATGACCCACGGCAGCCGCAGCGCGTCCGTCTGCCACTGGAAGTGCGCCGACGCCTGCGCCCGGCCGGCCGACACCCAGTCCGGGAGCGAGCGCTTCGTCGACGTCGCCCGCCGCGCCATGCAGCACCGGGCCTCCCGCCGCGGTGTCCTCGGCGCCTCGGCCGCGGGCGTCGCGCTGGCCGCCCTGGCCGGCGCCACCCCCGCGACGGCCGCGCCCCGGCGGCAGACCGTCGGCGAGGGCGGGTCCTTCGGATTCACGGCGATCGACCCCGTGCCCAGCACGGTCGACGAGGTGACGGTCCCCGCCGGCTGGCGCTGGGAGACCATCATCGCCTGGGGCGACCCCGTGGAGGACGGCGCTCCCGAGTTCGACGCCGACGCCCAGACGCCCGACAAGCAGAAGCTCCAGTTCGGCTACAACAACGACTACCTGGACGTCATCCAGTTCCGGGGCAACCGCAACCGGGCGCTTCTGGTGGCCAACCACGAGTACACCAACGACGAGCTGATGTTCCCGCCGACGACCGACCAGGCCCAGCGGCTGCTCGACCTCGAGACCGCGATGTACGCCCACGGGATGTCCGTGGTCGAGGTCCGCCGCCGCAACGTCCGCGACGCCTGGAAGCCCGTCCGCGGCTCCCGCTACAACCGTCGGATCACGCTCGACACCGAGTTCGTCCTCGACGGCCCCGCGGCCGGCCACCCCCTGCTGCGCACCAGCGAGGACCCCACTGGCACCCGCGCCTACGGCACCCTCAACAACTGCGCCGGGTCGACCACCCCGTGGGGCACCGTGCTGTCCGGCGAGGAGAACGTCGACCAGTACTTCACGGGTCCGGCCACCCCGACGGAGCGCGAGCGCCGCTACGGCCTCAACACCGCCGGACGCGGCTGGGGTGCGGTCCAGTCCCGTTTCGACCTGCGCAACGAGGCCACCCGCAACGAGCCCAACCGGTTCAACTACGTCGTCGAGCTGGACCCCGAGAACCCCGACGAGGCGCCGGTCAAGCACACCGCGATGGGCCGCTTCAAGCACGAGGGCGCCCACGTGCAGATCGCCGCGAACGGGCACGCGGTCGCCTACTCCGGCGACGACAACCGCTTCGACTACCTGTACAAGTTCGTCTCCCGCGACACCTTCGACCCGAGCACCTCGAAGGCCGCCCGCGCGCACAACAAGACACTGCTCAGCCACGGCGACCTGTACGTCGCCAAGTTCGTCGGCGACGGGACCGAGGACGGCGAGTACGACGGCACCGGCGAGTGGATCCCGTTGGTCGTGGGTGGGCGGTCGTTCGTGCCCGGCTACACCGCGGCCGAGGTGCTCATCTACACCCGCAACGCGGCGGACACGGTCGACGCCACCGCGATGGACCGGCCCGAGGACGTCGAGCCCAGTGCCTCGACCGGGTTCGTGTACATCGCGTGCACCAACAACTCCGCCCGCACCGACGCCACCACCGACGAGGCCAACCCCCGTCCGGCCAACAAGGACGGGCACGTCATCGAGCTGATCGAGGACGGCGGCGACTCGACGGCCACCACGTTCACCTGGAACATCATCCTGCTGTGCGGTGACCCCGAGGACACGTCGATCCCGACGTACTTCGGCGGCTGGGAGGGACCGGTCTCCCCGATCTCGTGCCCGGACAACGTCGCGGTCGACTCCGCCGGCGGGCTGTGGGTGTCCACCGACGGTCAGCCTGGTTCGATCGGCTACAACGACGCCCTGTTCTACGTCCCGGTGGACGGGCCGGAGCGGGGCCGGGTGCAGCAGTTCATGGCCGTGCCGTGCGGTGGCGAGACCTGCGGTCCGCAGGTCAAGCTCGAGGACGGGTACGCCCTGGTGGCGGTCCAGCACCCGGGCGACTTCTCGGGCGCGACGTACGAGTCCCCCGCGTCGTACTTCCCCTACGACGGCAAGTTCGACGGACCGCGGCCTGCCTGCATCCAGATCCTCCCCGCCTGACCCACGCACCACCCCCTGACGGGGCCGGCCGGGCTCAGACCCGGTCGGCCCCAACCTCACCGGGCTACGGCACCGTCGTTGCCGCGGGCACCGGGGACGGCAGCCTGCGAGCTGTCCCCGAGGAGGGGTCGCCCCAGCGCTACCGACGCCGCCTGCAGCAGCCGGGTCGTCGCCTCGGCGGGTCCAGGCCGCGCGAGCCGGTAGCCCTGCGCGTGCCGGACGCCCAGCTGCCGGAGGTCCACGAGCTCGGCGGCGGTCTCCACCCCCTCGGCGACGAGTCCCAGGTCAAGTCCGTCGACCATGCCCACCATCGCCTCGACCACGACTCGGCCTGCCGTGGCCGATCCGTCCGATGACGACCCCGCCCCCAGCCCGGCCACGAACGACCGATCCACCTTCGGCACGTCCACGTCGACACCCAGCAGGTAGGACAGCGAGCTGTACCCGGTCCCGAAGTCGTCCAGCGCGACGAGGACCCCGGCGTCCCGCAGCGGTCGCAGCACCCGGGCCGCCAGCTCCGGACGCTGGAGCACAGCCGTCTCCGTCATCTCCAGCATCAGGGCGTGGGCCGGGACGTCGTGGTGCCGCAGCACGGAGAGGACCTCCCGGCGCCTGGTGCATCGCGGCGGACACGGTGCTCACCACTCCCCCCACCAGCAGGAGGACCGCCCCGGTCCTCAGGCCGGAACGCAGCTCCAGCAGCAAGGACCCGGGCACGAGGAGCAACGAGACGACGAGGACGACCTGGGCGAAGGCCACGTGGAGGGCGACGCCCCTCGGCCGCAGGAACGCACCCGCCGCGGCGGCGGTCGACGTGCCGTCGGCCCGCCGCATCGCCCGTGCGTCCGAGGTCACGGGGAGACGACCTGGGGAGCGCTGACCAGGTCGACCGCAGCCCGGGCGCCCCGGGCCCGGACCAGCAGCGGCTCGACCTCCTCCGCCGGGAGCGGCCGGCCCAGCAGGTAGCCCTGCAGCAGGCAGACGCCCAGCTCGCCCAGGATCGCGACCTGCTCGGGCGTCTCCACCCCCTCGGCGACGACGTCCAGGCCCAGGCCGGCCGCCAGCCCGGTGACGGCGCTGACCACCTGCCGCTCGATCCCGTCCTCGGGCCCGAGGCCGGCCACGAACGACCGGTCGATCTTGAGCGTGTCCACCGGCAGGCGCAGCAGGTGGCTGAGCGAGCTGTAGCCGGTGCCGAAGTCGTCCAGGGCGATGCGGACCCCGGCCGCCCGCAGCCGGGCCATGACCTCGGTCGTGGCTGCCTCCCCGGACAGCACGGCCGTCTCGGTGACCTCGATCACCAGGCAGTGCGGGGGGACGCCATGGCGACGCAGGACGGCGAGGACCTGCTGGTCGAACCCCGTGACGACCTGACGGCCGGACACGTTCACGGCGACGTAGAACTGCTCGTCGACGACTCCGTCGGCCCGCCACCGGGCCCACTGGGCGACGGCCTGCTCCAGCACCCAGCCCCCGATGCCCACGATCAGGCCGGTGTGCTCGGCGACCGGGACGAACTCCGCCGGACCGACGGGCCCCCACGAGGCGCTGTCCCAGCGGAGCAGCACCTCGACCCCGTGGACCTGCCCGGTCACGCCGTGGACCACGGGCTGGTGGACGAGCGAGAGCTCGCCGTCAGCCAGCGCGTGACGCAGGTCGTTGCTCAGCAGGGTCGTGCGCTCCACCTCCTCGCGCAGGGTGTCGTCGAAGGTCCGCCACCGTCGCCGCCCGTCCGCCTTGGCCCGGTACAGGGCGACGTCGGCGTGGCGCAGCAGGTCCTCCTCGGGCCGTGCCTCACCTCCGGTGGAGGCGCAGCCGATGCTGACAGAGGAGAAGACCCGCCCCGCGGACAGCGTCACGTCCCCGCTCAGGTCCGTCACCAGGGCGTCCAGCAGCCGACCGAGGGCGTCCCCACCCGCGCCGGGCGGGCCCGGGGCCGGCTCGCGCACCACGACGGCGAACTCGTCGCCGCCCATCCGGGCCACGAAGGTGTCCGCGCCCACCGTGTCCCGCAGGCGGACCGAGACGTACCGGATCAGCTCGTCCCCCGCGTGGTGGCCGAAGGTGTCGTTCACGTGCTTGAAGTGGTCGAGGTCGATGAGGGCGAGGTGCAGGCGGCCGGCCGACGCCACACCGAGCTCTCTCACGCACTCGGCGAGGTGCCGGTCCAGGGCGCGACGGTTGGGCAAACCGGACAGCAGGTCCTGCTCCGCCTGACGGGCCAGCCGTGCCTGCCCCCGACGCATGGCCTCGGCCAGCGTGGACACCAGGACGGCCACCGCGACCAGGGTGGCGGACGTCATGATCAGCAGGCGCAGGTCGACGAGCGGGTCGCCCGGCATGAGCCGTAGGGCCACCGAGAAGCAGACGTTGGTCCACACCACGTGCGCCGTGGCCGTCGGCCGCGTGAACAGCGCGGCGGCGAAGGGTGTGGCCCAGAGGTAGAACAGCCGCGCGTCGCTGAGCGGCTCCTGCTGGGCCACGTACGCGACGGTGACCACCAGCTGGATCACCGCGATGACGACGTGGAAGGACCAGCGCGGGATCCGGTCGGCCACCCCGGAGGCGAAGACGGCACCGATCAGCAGTGCCAGGGTTGCCATGGTCGTCGCCACCCCGTTCCTGATGCCCGGGTGAGGCAGGAGCAGGTAGGCGTGCGCGACGAGGGCACCGCAGATGTACAGCGCCCCGAGCGAGCGGGTCATGAGGCGGGTCGACAGCAGGGCCGGTCCCGGACCGCGGGACGTCGCGCCCACGTCCGCCGTTGTGGTCACCGTATGAGGGTCGGACGCCCGGGACCTTTCCTGTAGGAGCAGCCCGGTACAGCAGCCCGTCAGTCGCAGGCGTCGACCCGTCCCCACCGGGCAGACCACCGCGACGACCGGTGTCTGGGGACCCAGCTCGGGTCTGGTCCGGGTCAGGCGGTGTGCACATCCAGCCGCCAGCCCGCCCCGGTCCGCTGCAGGTCCACGTCGAGCTCCTCGGCGGCGGCCTCCGCGAGCGCCCGCGGCGAGCGGGGCACCCGCGCCGGTCGCAGCAGCAGGTGGCGGGCCAGCAGGCCCCGGGTGTGCTTGGCGTGGTGCGACACGACGGCGCCGCCGCTGAGCACCCGCACCTGGACGGTGACCTCGGCCGCGTCCCCCCGCGGCCGGTACGCCGCCACGTACGCCGCCGAGCGGCAGTCCACCACGAGACCGTCCACCTCGGCCCCCAGGACCTGGCCGAGCGGACCACGCCAGCGCGCCGCGAGCGGACCCGGGCCCGGCAGGTCCGTGCCCATCGACAACCGGTACGCGGGGACCCGGTCGCCGGGCGACAGCGCACCCCACAGCGCCGACACCACCACGACGTGGGCCCGGGCCCGGCGTCGCGCGACGGGCGGCAGGTCGGCCAGGCCCAGGGCCGAGAACAGCACGCCCGAGTAGACCCTGACCATGTCGGTCGCGGGTTCGGCGCGCAGGAGGACGTTGCGCCTGACCTCGTCGCCGAGCGAGGCACCCACGCCCAGCAGGTCCGGGGCGTCGGGGCGGGACGAGACGCCCACCAGCGCCTCCAGCACCTGCGACCGGGCCTCGGTCAGCGCGGGACGGGACAGCGCGTCCAGGTCGACGGGGCGGGCGCCGGCCGGAGCACGGGTCTTGCCCTCGGACGGCGGCAGCAGCAGGAGCACCGGGTGAGGGTACGTGCTGCACGACGAGGGGCCCGGTCCGTGGACCGGGCCCCTCGCGTGGCTGGGTGGTTCAGGTGGTTCAGGTGCTGGTGGTGATCAGGGCAGGAGCACCCGGTCGACCGTGTGGCCGATCTGGACCTGCCCCAGGTTGATGTCGATCGCGCCGAGCACCAGGAGCGCGTCCCGGTTGCCCTCGGCGTCGTCGACGATCGCGATGGAGCCGTCGTCCCGCACGTCGATGGTGAGCGTGGTGCCCGCCGCGGTCGTCAGCGACACCCCGTCGGACTCGACGACCACCGACGAGTCGAGGGTCTGGCCCACGACGACGTGACCGAGCAGGACCTGCTCGATCTCGTCGACGGTGAACGCCGCCGACAGGCGGCGGTCGAAGGCCACCTCGTTCGTGACGCGCCCGGGGAAGAGACCGGTCGCGAGGAACGCCTCGTCGTTCGGCAGGAACGCCGTCAGCGCCACGGTCGGGTCGAGCAGGACCCCGACCGGGGAGTCGGGCTTGGCCTCGAGGACCCGCAGCACCTGGGCGAGCAGGATGTCGTAGTCGTCGCCGTTCGCGTTGCGGTTCTCGGGGCCGGAGGTGTCGGCCAGCAGGATGCTGCCCAGCGAGACGTCCGTGCCCAGGGGCGCCTCGGTGTCGAAGCCGACGACCACGGGGTTGTGGTCGCTGGCCCGGAACGCGTACGGGGCGTACAGCTCCGGGATGCCGGAGTCGTACTGGTAAGCGAACGGCTCGGCCGCGTTGACCTGCCAGATGTCGAAGCCGGTGACCTTCTCGAACGCCGAGGCGCTGACGAGGCCGTGGTCCAGGTTCCCGTTGCGCTGGTCGAAGGTGTACGTGTAGTCGTCCAGGGCCTCGATCACGTCGACGAACCCGGCCGCCTCGAGCAGGCGGATCGGGTCCTCGTTGCCGTAGGAGTTGAAGTCCCCCATGAGGAAGATGTCCTCGTCGGTGTCGGACAGCTCGTCCGCGAAGGCCGCGAGAGCCGCGGCCTGCAGGGTGCGGTCGGCGTTCCAGGCTCCCTGGCCGTCGCCCTGGTCGGCGTTCGCGCCCGTGGCTCCTCCGGCGCTCTTGGACTTGAGGTGGTTGCTGACGACCCAGAACTGGTCGCCGTCGGCCGCGGAGAACAGCTGGGCGACGGGCTCACGCGCGTTGTCCCAGACGGTGCCGGTCGGGTCCTCGCCGCCGGACAGCGACTCGCCGGCCAGGTCGACCACGTCGGTGCGGTAGATGATCGCGTTCTGGATGACGTCGGGGTTCGACCGGAGGTAGTCCGGCGTCTCGACGTGCGCCCAGACCTCGGACCCGAGTGCGGTGTTGAGCGCGTCGACCAGGGTCTCGGTGGCGACGTCCGCGTCCTTGCCGAACGGCACGCCGTACTCGATCTCCTGCAGCGCGACCACGTCCGCGTCGAGGGCGTTGATCGCCGTGACGATCTTGGCCTCCTGCTGACGCAGCTCCGCCTCGGTGTCGGCGCCCCGCGCGTTGCTGTTCTCGCTCGTCAGGGTGACGAAGTAGTTCAGCACGTTGAACGCCGCGACGGTGACGTCCCCGCCGACGTCGGCCGGGGAGTCCTCGCGCGGGCTGGTCTGCGCGAAGTCGACCTGGTCGGGGGCGCCGGTGACCGGCTGGAGCCGCCACTGGCTGAACCCGTAGGACAGGACGTGGGTGCCGAGCTCGTCCACGGTGTCGCCGATGCGCAGGGACTGCTCGAGCGTGAGGTACGGCACGGGACGCAGGTTGGAGCTGCTGGACCCGTCGTCGATGGTGATCTCACGCGTCCGGTTCTCGGCCTCGACCGCGTTGGCCGGGTCGCCCGGCAGGGCCGCCTCGGTGCCGTTGACCAGGACGCCCCCGGTGGACACGCGGACCTCGCCGAACTGCTCGAGGCCGAACGCGCCGGTGACGGTGAGCTCCTGGGCGATGGTGACGACCATCGACTCGAACGGCTCGCGCTGGGCGTCGGTCGACGGCATGGGCAGGACCACGGCCGCGGGGACCGTACCGCCGCTGCTGCAGACGTCGACGCCGGCGTTGCCGACGTCGGAGCTGCCGACCTGGGTGAGGGTGAAGAACTCGTCGACCGCACCCCGGACCGTCACGACGTCGCCGACGGACACCTCGGCGGGCGACCAGACGAAGATCGCGTCGGACGTGGCGACGTCGCCGTCACCGGCGTCCTGGACGGTGAAGCCGCTCAGGCCGGGGGTGTCGGAGGTGACGGTGCCCGTCAGGGTCACGGTCTGCCCCTCGACCGGGCTGACCGCGCCGCTGCCCTGTACCGCACCGATGGTCGACGTCGTGGGCACGCCGCACAGCTCGGGCTCCGGCTCCGGCTCCGGCTCGGGGCCGCCGCCGACGGTGTCGTTGACCTGACCGAAGGAGTCGAAGTCGTAGGCCCCCCAGACGCCCTCGACCAGCTGGATGGAGGCACCTTCCGGGGTGTTGGTGGTCTGCTCGACGCCGACGTCCACCGACGTCACGCCGTCCGCGGGGCCACCCGCGGCTGCGAAGGTGCCCTCGTAGGAGATGAACTCCAGGAGCGCGCCGGACGGGTCGGCCAGGGCGATGCCGTCCGGGGACCCGTTCTGCAGCACGACGTCCACCACGACCACGCCGTCGCCGCTGGGGTCGCCGGCCGGCTCGGTCACGGTGCCGCTGAGCGTCACGGTGGCGTAGGGGGCGCCGCCGTTGCCGTTGTAGGCCCCGACGGTGTAGCCGGTCAGGTCGGCGCCGAGGGGGGCCTGGACCTCGACGCGCTCGCCGACGTCGGCGCCGGCGTTGTCGTAGTGGAACTCGCTCAGGAAGACGTCGCCCTCACCGGGCTCCTCCGGGTCGGGGTCCGGGTCCGGGTCGGGGTCCGGGTCGCCCCCGCCGGTGGGCGCGGAGTTGACGACGCCCGGCGTGGCGGCGGCCGGGCCGTTCCAGGTGTCGGCGTCGACACGGCCCAGGGAGAAGCCGACCGGGGTGGTGCCGGTCTCCTCGACCCCGATGTCCGCGCTCAGGAGCCCGTTCGCGGGACCACCCGCCGCGGTGAAGGTCCCCTCGTAGGACAGGAACTCGACGACCTCGTCGGTGGGGGACACCAGCGCGACGCCGTCCGGGCTGCCGTTCTGGATGCCGTTCGCGGGGTAGGTGAAGGCGACCGCGCCGTCGCCGCTGGCGTCGCCCGCGGGGACGACGCCGCTCAGGGCGCGGGTGTTGTAGACCGCCCCGCCGCTGCCGTTGTACAGGACGAGGTCCCAACCGGTCAGGTCGGTGCCGGCGGCGGCCTGGACCTCGATGAACTCGCCGCTGTCGGTGCCGTCGTTGTCGTAGTGGATCTCGCTGATGAACGGGGTGGCGCTGGGGTCTGCTGCGGCACTCGCGGGTGCGGCCGCGAGGCCGACCGACGCGACGCCGACCGTCGCGGTGCACGCGATGAGCGTGCGCGCACGACGTGTGAACGTTCCTGTCACTGGGTGGTCCTTCCGTGGGGGTCTGACCGGGTGACGTTAGACACGGAAGGTGAACAACGGAAGACCGTAGGCGAGTCGCGAGGTGACGATCCTGCCCGTTCTGCGAGGTCCGAGGCGGTTGGGGCCCCGTGCCCGCATCGGGTCCGACAACGGCGTCAGCCGTGCCCCAGGACGTCGGCCAGCGAGAACCTCACGGGGTGGTCCAGCTGGTCGTAGGTGCAGGACGCCGGGTCGCGGTCCGGCCGCCAGCGGACGAACTGGGTGGTGTGCCGGAACCGCGCCCCCTCCATGTAGTCGTACTTCACCTCGACCACGCGTTCGGGCCGCAACGGGACGAACGACAGGTCCTTGCCGGCGTTCCAGCGGCTCGTCTCGTTCTTGCGCGGGGTGCGCTCCCCCGCCTCGTGGGCGGCCCAGTTCCACGGGTGCTCGGTGAACGGGACCACGAGCGGCTGCAGCTCGGTGAACAGCTCCCGTCGCCGCGCCATCGGGAACGCCCCGACGACGCCCACGCTGGCCAGCGTGCCGGCGTCGTCGTGCAGACCGAGCAGCAACGAGCCCACCGCACCGGGGCCCGAGGCGTGCACCCGGTAGCCGGCCAGGACGCAGTCGGCGGTACGGACGTGCTTGATCTTCGTCATCACGCGCTTGTCGGGCTGGTAGGTGAGGTCGAGCTTCTTGGCGATCAGGCCGTCCAGGCCGGCGCCCTCGAACACCTCGAACCAGCGCCGGGCCTCCTCCAGGTCCTGGGTCGCCGGTGTGACGTGGACGTCCGGGTGGCGCCCGGGCAGGATCTGCTCCAGCAGCGCCCGTCGCTCGTGCAGCGGGCGCCCCGTCAGGTCGTCGTCGCCGAGCGCCAGCAGGTCGAAGGCGACGAACGCGGCCGGGGTCTGCTCCGACAGCATGGTCACCCGGCTGACGGCGGGGTGGATCCGCTGCTGCAGCGCCTCGAAGTCCAGCCGGTTGCCCTCGGTGTCGGCCACCACCACCTCGCCGTCCACGACGCAGCGCTCCGGGAACGCCTGCAGCACCGCGGCCACGACCTCGGGGAAGTACCGGGTCAGCGGCTTCTCGTTGCGGCTGCCGATGACGACCTCGTCACCGTCGCGGAACACCACCGCCCGGAACCCGTCCCACTTGGGCTCGTAGTGCTGACCCGCCGGGATCTCGGGGGCGGGCTTGGCCAGCATCGGCTTGACGGGCGGCATCACAGGCAGCTGCACGTGGCCAGTCTGCCCCGTGGGACCGGCCGTGACAGCCCTCGAGCGCGCCACGACGGGCACCGCCGCCCCTCGCCACCGTCGGTGGTCCGGGCCAGACTGCCCGTCATGGCCTCTGCCGCGGAGTCGATCGACGTCGACGGCGTCCCCGTGCGCCTCACCAGCGGCGACCGGGTGGTGTTCCCGGCGCTGGGTCCCGGCTCGGGCACCAAGCGGCACCTGGCGCAGTACTACCGGACCGTGTCCACCCACCCCAGCGGCGCCGTCATGACGGCGCTGCGGGACCGGCCCACGCACCTCCAGCGGTTCCCGGACGGGGTGGACGGCGACGAGGTCTACCAGAAGCGACTACCCAGGGGAGCCCCGGACGGGGTGCAGACCTGCCACGTCACCTTCCCGTCGGGGCGCGGCGCCGACGTGCTGCGGGTGACTCGGCCGGCCGACGTGGTGTGGGCGGCGCAGATGTCCACCGTGACGCTGCACCCGTGGCACACCCGCTGCCCCGACACCGACCACCCCGACGAGCTCCGCATCGACCTCGACCCCCACGCAGGCACCGGGTTCGAGGAGGCCAGGGCCGTCGCGCTGGACGTGGTGCACCCCGTGCTCGACGAGCTGGGGCTGCTCGGGTTCCCCAAGACGAGTGGCGGGCGGGGCATCCACGTTTACGTCCGGGTCCGACCGGACTGGGACTTCGTCGGGCTGCGGCGCGCGGCCATCGCGCTGGCCCGGGCGTTCGAGCGACGGGCCCCGGACCGGCTGACCACCGCCTGGTGGAAGGAGGAGCGCGGCGAGCGCGTCTTCGTCGACTTCAACCAGAACGCCCGCGACCGCACGATCGCCTGCGCCTACTCGGTCCGGCGCACCCCTCGGGCCACCGTCAGCACCCCGGTGACCTGGGAGGAGCTGGTGGACGTCGACCCCGACGACTGCACGATGGCCACCGTGCCGGGGCTGCTCGACCGTCGCGGGGACCCGATGGCCACCATCGACGACGTGCACCACGACCTGCAGCCGCTGCTGGACCTGGCCGACCGGGACCAGGCCGACGGCCTGGGCGACCTGCCGTACCCGCCCAGCTATCCCAAGATGCCGGGCGAGCCCAAGCGCGTGCAGCCGAGCCGGGACCGCGACCTCAAGCAGCAGTAGGCCGACCGGTCTGAGCCGGGCGTCACGCGGCGGGGTGTCACGGCGCCGACCACCCGTCGCCCTGGCCCGACGACCGCGAGACCGACGCCCCACCGGGGTGCCCAGGCACGGGCTGCCCGGCAGGTTGCTGAGGCGGGAGCTGCTGCGGGAACTGCTGCTGCGGGAGCTGGTGCGGCGGGAGCTGGTGCGGCGGCGGGTAGAAGTGACCCACGTGACCTGGTGGTCCGTACGGTCCGGCGGGGACGTCCCGACCGGCCGGTACCGGAGCCCGGACCGCCGCGACCACCGTCAGCACGACCGTGACCACCAGGGCGGCGAGCGCCCCGAGCGACACCCAGCCGGCGACCGTGCCGACCGCGCCCCCGTCGGCGGCGGCGTCCGTCGCGGCGACCGGCTCGTCCTCCTGCCCGCCGGTGACGGCGGGGGCCGAGTCGACGTACGGGTCGTCGGCCGCGAACGCCCACTCGGGGTCCGCGCTGTCGTAGACGACCTCCACGTCGTCGCCGACCTCCGGCATCACGTCCGTCCACTCCCAGTCGACGGCGGTGACCACCAGCTCGTCGTCCGGAGTGGTCCACCGCACGTCCACGGTCGGCCAGTCCCACTCGTCGTCGACGTCCAGCACCTCGGCCGTGGCGTAGGTGTCGAGGTACTCCGTGTCCAGGTACTGCGTGTCGAAGGCGTCGAAGAACCCTCCCCCGGCCCCTCGGTCGGAGGCCGACATCACCCCGGCGACGAGCGCGACGAACGCCAGCGTGCCCGCCACGACGGCACCGACGGTGATCCGTACGGCCCTGCTCATCTGCGCCCCCCCGGTCCGACCCGGGTCGCGGCACGGTGCCCCCGGCAGGAGCTGCGCTCCGACGTCGTCACGAGGGTAGGTCGGGACGAGCGGCCGACGGCATCCTCCGAACGTCGGAACCGACGCGGGCGGACCATCCGTCCGGGTCTCAGCCGACGGCCGCCCTCAGCACCTCCAGGTCCCTGACGTACCACTCCCGGGTCCGCCTGGACCGGTCCGCGGCGCCCTCGCGCCAGTACTGGGCGAACGCCTCGTGCCCCTGGGCGGCCTCGTCCGCCACGATGCCGTACAACCAGTCGTGGTTGGCCAGGACGGCCTCCGGCAGGACCGCTCGCTCGTCGGGGCGCAGGCCGTAGGCGTCGACGAACGCCGACAGCCGCTCCATCTGCTGCCCCACCCGTACGTCGTCGACGTCGCCGTCCAGCCGCAGCGGGACCCACAGACGCGCGGCCGCCGCGACCTCCCAGACCCGGGAGCCGGGTGCGGCCAGGTCGAAGTCGATCAGCGCGACGGCCCGGCCGTCGCGGAACACCACGTTGTCCAGGTTGGGGTCGTTGTGGGTCACCAACGAGGTGCGGAACGGCGCCGGCACCGGCCCGGGCCAGCGGTGCCCGGAGGCGTCGAAGCCGTCCACCGCCTCGTGGAAGGACCGCAGCAGGTCGGCGACGCTGACCAGGGCGGCCTCGTCCAGCGCCCAGACCGGGTACGGGTGGGTGACGGCGTGCCCGACCACGTAGCTCAGCACCTCGCGCCCCTGGCCGTCCGTCCCCAGGTGACGGGGGGCTCCGGAGAAGCCGACCCGCTCCAGGTGCTGCAGCAGCGCGCGCGTGGCCGCGCTGGTCCGACGCATCGGTCGGCGCACGGTGTCCCCCACCCGGACCACCCGCCCCCGGTTGGCCGTGCCCCCGGGGAGCAGCAGCTCCCGGGGCGCGTCAGCGCTGCTCGAGCAGCTCACGGGCGACCGCGGTGTGCGTCACGAGGCCACCGACGAGCCCGCTGCGGACGGCCAGCCGGAGCGCCGGTGTCTTCGACGTCTGGTAGGCGATGGCGATGACCTCGGGGATGGCGAGCATCTGCTCGGCCGTGATGCCGATCATGCGGTCGGTCAGCGGCGTCCGCATCGGCTTGGCGTCCGAGTCCAGCAGGATCCCCGAGATGTCGGCCCTGACGCCGCTGGCGTGCAGGGCGTCCCGCTCGGTCGCGTCGATGGCGTCGTAGACGGTCGACAGCCCCGGCCCCCAACCACCGACGCCGGCGACGGCGATGGTGACCGACGGGATCAGGTCCATGGCCCGTGCTACCTCCGGCTGCTGACGCAGCGCCTTGGCCGTGGTGGCGTCGGGGACGATCAGGGGTGCGTAGAAGTACGACGCCGGGCCGCCGGCGATGCGGGCCACCTCGCGGACCAGCTCGATGGAGCTCTCGTGCACGTTCGCCCCGGACAGGGCCCCGGTCAGCTGCACCACCGAGCACGGCGCCAGGCTCGTCAGCGCAGAGCCCATAGCGCTCACCGACCGCGCCCAGGCCAGCCCGAGCACGTCGTCGGCCTTGACGATCTCGGTGAGCAGCTGCGCCGCCGCGGTCCCCAGCTGTGCGCGCAGGGACGCCGGGTCCTCCTCCGGGGTGTCGACGACGACCACGTGCCGCAGCCCCAGGGCCTGCTGGACCTGGTCCGACAGCCCGACGTCCACCGAGCCCGCGTGCCCGATCTCGATGCGGACCAGGCCGGACTCCCGGGCCTCGTCGAGCAGCCGCGCGATCTTGAACCGGCTGAGCCGGAACTCGTCGGCGATCTCCACCTTGGACCGACCGTCGATGTAGTACCGCCGCGCCACCGACGCCGTCAGGACCAGCCTCGCCGGCCCGGCCTGCTGCGTGTCCGCCATCAGCCACCTCCGTCGCTCATCTGAGCACATCTGGTTCGCGGACGCGAGCGCCGTGGCCCGCCTGGCCCGATGATGGACCCATGACCGACACGCTGACGCCGACGACAAACTGGGCCGGCAACGTCACCTTCTCCGCTCGTGCGGTGCACCGCCCCACCTCGGTGGACGAGGTCCGACGGCTCGTCACGGGGGCCGAACGGGTCCGGGCCCTCGGCTCGGGCCACTCCTTCAGCACGGTGGCCGACACCGACGGGGACCTGGTCCTGCTGGACCGCCTGCCCAAGGACGTGGTGGTCGACCCGTCCACCAGCACCGTCACGGTGTCGGGCGGGTGCACCTACGGCGACGTGGTCGGCCCGCTCCACGGGGCAGGTCTGGCCCTGCCCGCCATGGGGTCGCTGCCGCACATCTCGGTCGCGGGAGCCATGTCGACCGGTACCCACGGGTCCGGCGACACCAACCGCGTCCTCGCGGCGTCCGTGGTGGCCGTGCAGCTGGTGACCGCGACCGGCGACCTCCTGGAGATCGACGGTGACGACGCCCGCTTCGACGGCGCCCTCGTGGCGCTCGGCACCCTGGGGGTCGTCACCCGCGTGACGCTCGCGGCGGTGCCCGGCTACCAGCTCGTCCAGCAGGTCCAGGACCGGGTCCCGGTGGACGCGCTGGTCGGCGCGGTCGACGAGGTGCTCAGCGCCGGGTACAGCGTGAGCGCCTTCACGTCGTGGGCACCCGGCAGCACCGCCGAGGTGTGGGTCAAGCGCGACCCCTCCTCGCCCGCCCCGGTCGAGGGATGGCTGGGCGGGGTGGTCGCCGACGGCCCGCGTCACCCGGTGCCCGGCATGCCGACCGAGCACGCCACCCAGCAGCTGGGCGAGATCGGTCCGTGGCACGAACGGCTGCCGCACTTCCGGATGGAGTTCACGCCCAGCAGCGGCGACGAGCTGCAGACGGAGTACCTGGTGCCCCGCGAGCACGCGGCCGCGGCGGCGGCGGCCGTGGCCGGCCTGGGCGACCGCATCGCGCCGGTGCTGCAGATCGGGGAGCTGCGGAGCATCGCGGCGGACGGCCTGTGGCTGAGCTCGGCGTACGGGCGCGACAGCCTGGCGCTGCACTTCACCTGGGTGCCCGACCTGGACGCGGTGCTGCCGGTCCTGGCCGCGATCGAGGCCGCCATCGCGCCCTTCGACGCGAGGCCGCACTGGGGGAAGGTGTTCACCACCGCGCCCGACGTGGTCCGGTCCCTGTACCCGCGGCTGCCCGACTTCGTCGCCCTGCGCGACGAGCTGGACCCGGACCGCCGGTTCGCCAACGCGTTCGTCGACCGCTACCTGGGGGCCTAGGCACCTCGGCGCCAGGTCTCCGCGCCTGACGGACGCAGAACGGCACCCCGCCCGGGAGGGAGCGGGGTGCCGTGGTCTGGGCGGGTCAGCGCAGCCGGGCCAGCACCCGGGTCTCGACCACCGCGAGCACGGAGTCGGTGAGCTTCCCGATCAGGGCGAACAGCATGATCGTGACGAGCACCAGCTCGATCTGACCGTTGCGCTGGGCGTTCTGCAGCTGCCAGCCCAGGCCTGCGGTGGCCCCGAGCAGCTCGGCCGCGACGAGGAACAGCCAGGCCTGGTTGAGCCCCAGCCGCGCCCCGGCGAGCAGCGACGGGGCAGCCGAGGGCAGCAGCACCGTGGTGACCCGCTGGCGCCAGGACAACCCGTACGCCTGGGCCACCTCGAGCAGGCCGACGTCGACCTGGCGGATCCCGGCGACCAGGGTGGCCAGCACCGGGAAGAACGCCCCGATCGCGATCAGGCCGACCTTGTTCTCCTCGCCGATGCCGAACCAGATGATGAGGACGCTGACCCAGGCCAGGGAGGGGACAGCCCTGATGGCCGACAGCAGCGGCGAGAGCAGCTTGTTGGCGGTGCTGCTCAACGCGACGAGCAGGCCGACGGCCACCGCGAGCAGGGCCCCGATGGCGAAGCCGAGGAACACCCGCTGCAGGCTGATGGCCAGGTTGGGCCAGAGCCGCCCGGACTCGACGGCACCGACGAGCGCCCCACCCAGGGCGGCGGGCGACGAGTAGCGGGAGGGGTCCAGCACCTCAGCGCTGGCGAGCGCCTGCCACAGGGCGAGCAACGCGATGGGCAGGACCAGGGCAAGGGCGAGGTCCGTGGCTCCACGTCGCCCGCGTCGACCGCGTGCCGGCCCGTGCTGGCCGGGGGCCACCGGACCACCGTCGGCGCTGGGCACGCCCACCCAGCCGGACGGAGCGACCGGCCCCTCCGTCCCCAGGGTGTTGCGGGCCAGCGCGACCCGCTCCGACGTGGTGAGGCTCATCGGCTCATCCTTCCGATCCGGCGGCCTCGACGGCCGCGGTGACGGGCTCCGGCGCGAACAGCTCGTCCAGGGCGGTGTCCGCGTCCTCCTGGCCGCTGACCTGTCCCAGGTCGACGAAGATCGGCACGATGTTCGACAGCACGCCCGCGAGCTCCTCTCCGGGGACCGGGTCCACGTCGAAGTTGGTGCGCTCGGTCAGCACCTGCTCGGCGATCGCAGGCTCGATCTCGGCGGCCGCGGCCAGGATGTCGACGGTCTCGTCGGGGTTCTCCTGGATCCACTGCCGCGCCCGCTCGTACTGCTCGAGCACGAGCTCGACCGCCTCGGGGCTCTCCTCGAGGAAGTCCTCGCGGACGTTCAGGACGCTGTAGGACAACCGGCTCGGTTCCCGGACCACGAGCTCGGCGCCGTCGCTGTCCACCGCGTCGGCCATGATCGGGTCGAGGCCGGCCCAGGCGTCCACCTGGCCCTGCTGCAGCGCCAGTCGGCCGTCGGCGTGCGGCAGGTCCACGATGTCGACGTCCTCGGTGGTGAGTCCGGCCGCCTCGAGGGTCTGCAGCAGGAAGAAGTAGGGGTCGGTGCCGGACAGCGCCGCGATGCTGCGGCCCTCGAGGTCCTCCGCCGAGGCGATGTCGGAGTCGGGCCCGACGACGATGGCCGACCACTCGGGCTGAGCGAGGACGTCGACGGTCCGCAGCGGCGAGCCGTTGGCCCGAGCCAGCAGGGCGGCGGCACCGGCGGTGGAGTTGAAGTCGACGACGTCGCCCCGGAGCAGCTCGTTCGCGGGGGCGGAGCCGGCCGAGAACTCCCAGGTGACGCTGACGTCGTCACCCACGGCCTCCTCGAGCCAGCCCTGCTCCTTGAGCACCAGGCTCGCCGGGTTGTACGTGGCCCAGTCGAGGCGGATCTCCTCGACGCCCAGACCGGAACCGCCGGCCTCGGCAGAGGCCTCGTCGGTGGCGGTGTCCGAGCCGCAGGCCGACAGCACGGCGGCTGCGGCGACGGTGGCGGCGAGGACGAGGTGTGCGCGGTTCATGTGTGGGACTCCACTCCGACGAGTTCGAGCAGGCGGGTGCGCAGCCGGGCGGCCGCGGCGAGCTGGGCAGGTTCGGTGCTGTCGCGGGGGCGGTCGAGCTCCACCGGGACCTGAGTGGCGTGGCCGCTGCCGGCCACGCCCAGGACGGTGACACCGTCGGCGAGCCGGACGGCCTCGTCGACGTCGTGGGTGACCAGGACCACCGTGGTCCCGTCCGCGTGGACGAGCTCGTCCACCAGGGCCTGCATGTTGAGGCGGGTGAGCGCGTCGAGAGCGGCGAACGGCTCGTCCAGCAGCAGAACACCGGGACGAGCGATCAGTGCGCGGGCCAGGGCGGTGCGCTGCGCCATGCCACCGCTGACCGACGCGGGTCGGTAGTCGCCGTAGCCGGTGAGCCCGACGCGTTCGAGCAGCTGGTCGACCTCGTCCTTGGAGCCCGCGGCCGGGTCGTGACGGCGACGCCTGGTCGCCCCCAGGGCGACGTTGCCGCGCAGGTCCAACCACGGCAGCAGCCGCGGCTGCTGGAAGACCACGGCGACGCGCTCGTCCCCTTCGACGACGTCGCTGCCGCCGAGACGGGCCCGTCCGGCGGTCGGCCGGGTGAGCCCCGCCAGGACCCGCAGCAGCGTGGACTTGCCGCAGCCGGACGGGCCGAGGACGGCGTGCACGGCCCCGGAGGGGACGTGCAGTTCGAGACCGGCGAGCACGGGCCCACGGCCGAAGTCGACGCCGACTCCGTGGACGTCGACCGGTAGCGAGGTCGCCCCGTCGGCGGGGGTGCCGGTGGGGCCTCGGGACGAGGTGGGGGCGGTCATGGGGGCTCCAGGGTGCGAACGGGCACCGGCGCTTTCGCCGGGCCCACGCAGGTCGGGGGCGGGCAGGGCAGATCTGGTGGCGCGCGAGGGGGCGCGCCGACGAGGCCGTCAGGCCTGGGGCATTCGCGGCGAGCACGGACACGCTGCGGCCGTGCGGCGGCAGAGGTCGACGTGGACGCGCGAGACCAGCGGGACTGTGGTGTGGACCTGGGACACGGATTCCTCCATCGGTCCTGGCGGAAGCACCCGCACCCGTTGCCGGGGGGTTGCTGCGACGTCGACGAGCCAGGTCTCTCGGTCGCTCTGGATGGCTGGTGGAACGATAACCCACGACGTCCCGTCTGGCGAACGGTCCGTCCCGAAGCGCGAGACCCGAGGGCCGAGACGGCCCGTAGGGCAGGCACCAGCTGTCGGCCGTCCGTGCACTCGCCCCCGCGGTCGAGCACCGGGATCACGACCCTGTCGACAGGCCTGGCCCTATGAACGTCGACAAGGGCCGGGATCAAGACCTTGTCGACGGGGCAAGGCACTGCGTATCGAGCGAGCGGAGGCGGTCGAGATCCGCGGCCGAGCTCGAGGACCCACGCGACCCTGACCTCGCGTCGACCCTGGACGAGGCCGCGATTCCACCGAGCGATCTCGCTGACGCGTGGTCAGTCCTCACCCCCTGGAGCGGCGTAGGGGCAGGACGCGCAAGCGGCTGGGCTGGCGAGGTCGTCGTCGACATCACCGGTCCAGCCAATGGTGCGCAACGCACGATAGGCCGCCCCAATCGGGGCGGCCTATCGTAAAGAATGTCCGGCGGTGACCTACTCTCCCACACAGTGTCCCGTGCAGTACCATCGGCGCAGAAGGGCTTAGCTTCCGGGTTCGGAATGGGACCGGGCGT
>JBBSQH010000037.1:0-38498 GCA_038258055.1 Actinomycetales bacterium | reverse complement strand
GCTCGAGGTCGCCCAGCACATCGGCGACAACCTGGTCCGCGCCATCTCGATGCAGCCCACCGACGGCATGGTCCGCGGTGCGACCGTCGTCGACACCGGCTCGCCCATCACGGTCCCCGTCGGCGACCAGACCAAGGGCAAGGTCTTCAACACGATCGGCGACGTCCTCAACCTCAAGGAGGGCGAGACCTTCGAGGTCAAGGAGCGCTGGCCGATCCACCGCACCGCCCCCGCGTTCGATCAGCTGGAGTCCAAGACCCAGATGTTCGAGACGGGCATCAAGGTCATCGACCTGCTCACCCCGTACGTCCAGGGCGGCAAGATCGGCCTGTTCGGCGGCGCCGGCGTGGGCAAGACCGTCCTCATCCAGGAGATGATCTACCGCGTCGCCGAGAACTTCGGTGGTGTGTCGGTGTTCGCCGGGGTCGGCGAGCGCACCCGTGAGGGCAACGACCTCATCGGCGAGATGACCGAGTCGGGTGTCATCGACAAGACCGCCCTGGTCTTCGGCCAGATGGACGAGCCGCCGGGCACGCGTCTGCGCGTCGCCCTGTCCGCGCTGACGATGGCGGAGTACTTCCGCGACGTCCAGGGCCAGGACGTGCTGCTGTTCATCGACAACATCTTCCGGTTCACGCAGGCCGGGTCCGAGGTGTCGACCCTGCTCGGCCGCATGCCCTCGGCCGTGGGCTACCAGCCCAACCTGGCCGACGAGATGGGTCAGCTGCAGGAGCGGATCACGTCCACGCGTGGTCACTCCATCACCTCGCTGCAGGCCGTCTACGTCCCCGCCGACGACTACACCGACCCGGCGCCGGCCACCACGTTCGCGCACCTCGACGCCACCACGGCGCTGAGCCGCGACATCGCCTCGCGCGGTCTGTACCCGGCTGTGGACCCGCTGACCTCGACGTCGCGGATCCTCGACCCCCGGTTCATCTCCGAGGACCACTACCGCACCGCGACCCGGGTCAAGCAGATCCTCCAGCGCAACAAGGAGCTGCAGGACATCATCGCGATCCTCGGGGTCGACGAGCTGTCCGAGGAGGACAAGCTGGTCGTCAACCGCGCCCGCCGCATCGAGCAGTTCCTCAGCCAGAACACCTACATGGCCGAGAAGTTCACGTCGGTGCCCGGCTCCACCGTGCCGCTGGCCGAGACGATCGAGGGCTTCTCCAAGATCGCCGACGGCGAGCTCGACCACGTCGCCGAGCAGGCGTTCTACAACGTCGGTGGCATCGACGACGTCATGAAGCAATGGGACAAGATCCAGAAGGAGACCGGTTCCTGATGGCTCTGAAGGTGCAGCTCGTGGCGGCCGACCGGGAGGTGTGGTCCGGCGAGGCCCGCATGGTCTCGGCGGCCACGCCCGAGGGGTCGCTCGGCGTGCTCCCGGGTCACGAGCCGTTCCTGTCCCTGCTGGCCGACGGTCCCGTCTCGGTGCAGGGCGCGGACGGCGAGCAGGTGGTCGCCGAGGTCTCGAGCGGCTTCCTGTCGGTCGACCACGACCTGGTCACCATCGTCGCCCAGCAGGTCACGGTCTCCTCCGGTTCGGCCAAGGCCTGACAGGGCACGCCGACGGACACGCTGCGGGGGACCGACCTGGGGTGGTTCGTCGGTGCGGTGGTCGCGGGGGGCGACCGACCGGACGTACCGGGACCGGACGTACCCGGCACCGAGGTGCCGTCGGTGCTCGTGGCCCTCGTGCTGGTCGTGTCGGCGGCTGCCGTCGTCCTGGCGGTGGTCCTGGCCTGGCGCCGGTTCTCCAGCGGGCTGGGGGCGTTCCGTTGCTACGTGCGCCTGCCCGGGACCGACGGCGCGTTCTCGCGGTGGCGTCGGGGGGCGGCCCGTTTCGACACCGACGCGTTGCGGTGGTTCCCGTCGTACACGCTGCTGGCGTCTCGCTCGCTCGTCCTGGACCGGGGCGAGCTCGAGCTGTTCGGCCGTTGGGCCGCCGGTGAGGACGACGGCGTCCCGCAGGGCCTGACCGTGCTGCGCGGCTCGGTCCGCGGCCGCACCGTGGAGCTGGCCGTGCCGGTCACCTCGGCGGCCGCGCTCGTCCTGTGGGTCGAGTCCGGCCCACCGGGGCGCGGCGTCAACGTGGCCTGAGTTCGGCAGCAAGCGTTGGTAGATGTGTGAAAGTCGCCGCTGGAGCCGGACATGGTCGGGGTGTATCGCACTGGGAGCTGCACGAATGGAGCTTCGTCGCTGGCCAGATGTCCGCGCGCCCGGCGCGCGGGTGCTCGGCCTGCCACAGTCGTCGCATGAGACTCCGGCAGGTCCGGCGCGTAACGGCTGCACTCGTGTCGCTCGTGTACCTGTCGGCCTGTGGTCCCGGGTCGGCGGTAGGGGAGTCCGTGGATAGCCGAACCGTGCGCTTGGACTGCGGCAACCGCGAGGTCCAGAGCGCGCAGGTCGCCCTTGAGGAGGGCGCCGGCCTCCCGGACCCGGCCGCTGCCGTGGGCGATGCCCAGGACACTCGTTGGCTGCCCGCCGGTGAGGTGAGCCTCGACGACAGCAACCGCGGTGTCGTCGTCGCCGACGGCGTCGTCATTGCGGAGTTCAACGTCGAGGAGGTCGGTGGCGGCTGGGCGGTCACCGGCGTGGACACCTGCTCGAGGTGACGCGCACTGTGGTTGGGGTACACGAGCACGTGCGGCCGCGGACCTGTCCACCCCTGAGCAGGGTCCAGGACTTTCACACATAGAAACAACGCTTGCTGCCCAACTCAACGTGGCCTGAGGGTCACCGCCACGACGACGGACCACCACGGTCGGTCGGCGGACGTCGTCGACTCGTCGTCAGTCGTCGTCGGGGGAGTCGGGGCTGTCCTCCGCCGCCGGCGCGTCGGGCGAGTCTGGTGAGTCCGGGGACTCCGGTGCGGGTGCGGGTGCCGGTGCGGGTGCCGGACGCGGTGCGGCGGCGGGGGGGTCCGGGGGGTCCGGGGCCGGGGCCGGGGCCGGGGCGGGGGCCGGGGCCGGGGCGCGCGCCGGCGCGGGCTCCGAGGTGTCCGGTGACGCCGGGCTGTCCACCTCTGGCGCCGGTGGTGGGGTCGGGCTGGGGGTCGGGCTGGGGGTCGGCGTCGGCGTGGCGTCCGCACCGGGGGTGGCGCTGGGGGCCGGTGCGGGGTCGCGGCCCGCCCCGGCCGCGCTGCTCAGGTCGGGGTCACCGCTCGCCGACGGGTCCGACCCGACGACGACCGCAGCACCTTGACCGAGCCGTGGGTCGGCGTCCTCGAGGGCGAAGGCGCTGACTCCCACGACGGCGCTCGTGCCGAAGCCGACGGCGGCCGCGACCGCCCATGGTCTGCTGATCGACATCGGTCGCTCCCCGGTCCGTCGGGGCCCCCGCACGGGACCTCGCTGCTCCTACCCTGCGCGTTGCCGCGAAGAGCACGAGGAGACGGCGATGAGCGGTCTCTCATCCGGACGCCCGGGCGGCGGCCAGCAGCCGTGGCAGCAGGTCGTGGTCCTGGGTCCAGGGCTCCTCGTGGACCAGCCCCAGGGCGACCCGGGGCAGCGCCAACCACTCGTCGGTGCGCTGCTGCCAGCCCGGCCGTCGGTTGCGGGCCGGTCCGGTGGCCAGGGTGAGCAGGACCAGGGACATCCGGCGCCAGAGGAGCGCCGGCTCGCTCCGGGCGGCGGCCAGGTGTGCGTGGAACGCCGTCGAGCAGGCCGCGGCCGCGTCGCGGTGGGCCAGCGGCAGCAGGGCCAGGTGGGCCAGGACGCAGGCCTCGTCGTCCACCCGGTGCCCGGGTCCGGCGGTGTCCAGGTCCAGCAGGCCGGACAGCCGGCCGCCGGCGACCATCACCTGCGCCTCGTACAGGTCGCCGTGGACCGGCACGACGGGCAGGTCCGCCACGCTCGCGGCGACGTCGGCGTCGGCGGCCAGGGCGCGCACCTCGTCGGCGGAGTCCGGGCGTGCGGCGCACAGCAGGTCGACGTGGTGCCAGGACTGCTCGGCCCAGGACGGTCGCCCGGGAGCCAGCAGCAGACGGTCGGGCAGCCGGTCGACGGCCCGCCACAGCTCCTCGGCCGAGGGGGAGGCCAGTCCCTCGCGCAGGGCCTGCCGCCAGCTGCGGCCGTCGAGGCGCTGCAGCACCACCACGCCGCGGGGGTCGAACCCGAGGCTGCGCGCTGCGGGCACCCCGGCCTCGGCAAGCTCGCGGTGCCGGTCGTGCAGGGCGCGCGCGTCGTCCGGCGGGACCACCTTGAGGAACAGGCCCGCCCCGGCGGCGGAGACCTCCACGACGGCACGGCGGCGGGGCCGGTAGGACCGCAGCCGGACGGTCACGTCCTCGCGACGGGTGGGGACGCCGCACGCGCGCAGCAGACCCGCCACCGCACCGGCGTCCATGGCGGGCAGCAGGCCCGGGAGCGACGGGTCGTGGGGCAGCCGCCAGACCCCGAGCGTGGTCCCGTCGCCGGCGAGGACCAGCGTGCCGGGGGCCCCGCGGAGAGCGGGGGCGTCCGTGGTCAGGGCCAGGACGTGGTCGACCACCCCGGTCGGCAGGCGCACCCGGACGTCGTGCACCGCGGTCGCCCCCCGCCCGGGGCGGTGGTCCACCGAGCGGAGGGCCGAGCGCTCCAGGTGGCCGCCCAGCTGCTCGGCCGCGGTCCGGAGCGCGGCCTGCGCCGCCGGGCCGTGGACGAGGCCCACCTCGTCCGCGGCCGGCTCAGGCGGGGGTGCTGCCGCGTCCACGGGAGGAGCAGACCAACCCCGACCCGGGCCCCGGATGAGACACCGGTGAGACCGGTCTCATCCCGGCTGCTGCTGCCGGCCCCCGCCCGGGGCCCACATCACGTCCCCGACGGCGCGGTTGGCGTAGCGGGACAGCACGAAGAGCAGGTCCGACAACCGGTTCAGGTACTGCGCCGTGAGCGTGGAGACCCCGCCGTCGCCGTCGTCGGCGGCCACGGCGGCGGTGCCGTAGCGCTCGATGGCCTCCCAGGTGGAGCGCTCCGCACGTCGGACCACCGTGCGGGCGGTGTGCAGCCGCGCCGCGGCCAGCGTGCCGCCGGGGAGCACGAAGGAGCGCAGCTTGGGCAGGTCGGCGTTGTAGGTGTCGATGGCGGACTCGAGGTCGGCGACGTAGTCCTCGGTGACCCGCAGCGGTGGGTACTCGTAGCTGGGGCGCAGCGGCGTGCACAGGTCGGCCCCGACGTCGAACAGGTCGTTCTGGACCCGCAGCAGCAGCGCGGCGACGTCGTCGTCCAGCTCCGCGCGGGGCGCGCCGGCCATGGCCTCGCCGATGGCGCAGTTGGCCTCGTCCGTGTCGGCGTAGGCCACCAGCCTCGGGTCGGTCTTGTGGGTCCGGGACATGTCGCCCAGGTCGGTCGTTCCGGCGTCGCCGGTCTTCGTGTAGATGCGAGAGAGGATGACCACGCGCCTCAGCCTAGGTCGCCGTGGCCCGGACGCCACCGCGGCGCCGTGCCGCCCCCGGTGCCGAGGCGCACACTGGACCCGTGCCCGCCTGGGAGAACTACAGCTACGCCTTCGGCCCCCTGGTCGCGCTGGTCGTCGTCCTGGTGCTGGTCCTGCTGCTGCGCTGGACCTTCAGCCGGGGTCGGTCGGTGGTCGAGCGGCGGGCCCAGCCCGGCGACGAGCAGGACTACGGCCTGCTGAGGGCCGTGGCCGCACCGTCCACCTTCGTGGAGGCCGAGATGCTGCGGCGCCGCCTGCTGGAGCACAGCATCCGGGCCACGTTGGCGCCCACCACTGCCGGTCCGCGCGTGATGGTCTTCCCGGACGACGTCGCGATGGCCCAGGAGGTGCTGCGGACCACGTCGTAGTGGTACGGTCGTACCAAGTGGTACGGACGTACTAGACGAGATGGAGGCCCGAGATGGCCTGGGCACTGGTGGTACTGGCGGGGTTCTTCGAGACGGCGTTCGCCATCTCGCTCAAGCTGTCGGACGGGTTCCGCAACGTCGGCTGGACGATCGCCTTCGTGGTCTTCGCCGGGCTCAGCTTCACGCTGCTCAGCACCGCCCTGCGCAGCCTGCCGGTCGGCAGCGCCTACGCGGTGTGGGTCGGCATCGGTGCCGTGGGTACGGCGGTGGTGGGCATGGTGTGGCTCGGCGAGGGCGTCGGCGTGGCCCGGTTGCTGAGCATCGTGCTCGTCGTGGCCGGTGTCGTCGGCCTGCAGCTCACCAGCCGGTGAGTGCGCGGGGGGAGCAGCGCCGCGACGCCCTGGTGGCTGCGGCCGCCGCCCTGCTGGGCCGGGACGGGCCGCACGCGATCAGCGCGCGCGCCGTCGCCGCCGAGGCCGGGGTACCGCTCGCGGCCGTCAGCTACTACTTCGACACGGTCGACGACCTGGTCCGGGCGGCCGCGGAGCGGCTGTACGACGGCTACCTGGCGGCCGCCACCGCCCTGGTCGACGCGGGGCCGGACGCCGGGCGGACCGGGGGAGCGGCCGCGGGTCACGGGCAGCCCGACGACCGTCAGGTGGCCGCAACGGTGGTCCGGGTGTGGCTCGACCCGACCGACGCCGGGCCGGACCCGCAGCGGGTCAGGAGCCTGCTGGTGTCGCTGGCCTCGGCGGCGGACTCCCCGGCGCTCGCCCCGCGCCTGCGCCGCTACGACGAGTCGCTGCAGGGGCTGGTGGTGAGCCTGCTCCAGGGGGCGGGCCGCAGCCCGGCCCGGGTCAGGGTGCTGCTCGCGGCGCTCGACGGCTTCGCGCTGGCCCGGCTCAGCGGGGTGCCCCTGCTCGCGGCCCCCGCCGCCCCGGCGCCGGCCACGGACCCGGCGCGGACCGGGCTGCTGGCCGGGCTCACCGACGACCTGCTCCTGGTGTGGGACGACCTGGCCCCGCCGCTGCCTCAGAACAACCGGGCGGTCGGGTCGTCGCGGCCGGACAGGGCGACGTAGTCCACGACCAGGCAGTCGATGCCGCGGTCGGTGGCCAGCACCCGCGCCTGGGGCTTGATCTCCTGCGCGGCGAAGACGCCACGGACCGGGGCGAGCATGGGGTCGCGGTTCATCAGGTCCAGGTAGCGGGTCAGCTGCTCGACGCCGTCGATCTCGCCCCGTCGCTTGACCTCGACGGCCACGTGGGCGCCCGAGGCGTCGCGCAGCAGCAGGTCGACGGGGCCGATCGGGGTCATGTGCTCGCGCCGGACGAGCCGGTACCCCTCGCCGAAGGTGTCGGTGTGGGCGGCCAGCAAGGTCTGCAGGTGGGCCTCGACGCCGTCCTTCACGAGTCCCGGGTCGATGCCCAGCTCGACCTGGTGGTCGTGGAGGACCTCGTGGATCACCACGCGCAGCTCGTCGTCGCCCTTCTTGGCCCGGACCCGCCAGACCTCGACCGCGCCGGCCGGGTCGGTCTCCTCGGGCGCCTGGACCGTGGTGGTGCACGGCGGCGACATCCAGTTGAGCGGCTTGTAGGACCCGCCGTCGGAGTGCACCAGCACCGAGCCGTCGGCCTTGCGCACCAGTAGCCGGGCCGCCGGGGGCAGGTAGGCGTCGAGGCGACCCGAGTAGGTCACCTCGCACCTCGCGATCACCATCCGCACGCCCGGCAGCCTAGGGCGTCCGGCGGGTGCGTCCGGAGCGGGGACACTGGGGGCATGGCCCGATCCTCACGCCCCGGCGGGCGACCCTCGTCGCGGGGGCTGTCCAAGTGGCAGCGGGCCGCGGGCCAGGAGCGGCCGCTGTTCTCCGGCGGTCCGACCGGCGACACGACCGAGCACCACGGCGACGGGGCCTGGGTGGTGCGGCGGATCAGCGGCGCCACCAGCAGCAAGGACTACACCTGCCCCGGTTGCTTCGGCCGGATCCCGCCTGCCACCCCGCACGTGGTCGCCTGGCCCGAGGCCCGACCCCTCCTGGGTGGCCAGGCCTCGGACGGCCGACGGCACTGGCACACCGCCTGCTGGGAGCGCCGCAGCCGCACCGGGCGCTGAGCGCACCTGCCCCGTCGGGGCACGTCCGGTCGCCGGTAGCGTGCGGGCCGTGCCGTCCACCCCCAGCGCCCCCCGCACCGAGACCGTCGTCACCGCCGAGGTCGGTCCGGTCGAGATCGGCCCCACGACCCGGCTGCCCGCGCGTCGGGACGACGTCGAGCTGCACACCCCGGACGGCCTGCGCCTGGTGGGTGAGCTCGCCCTGCCGCCGGAGGGCGACCCCGTCGCGACCCTGGTCTGCCTGCACCCGCTGCCCACCCACGGCGGCTACATGGACTCCCACGTGCTGCTCAAGGCGTCCTACCGGCTCCCGGCGCTGGCGCAGGTCGCGGTGCTGCGGTTCAACCTGCGGGGCGTGAGCAGCCCGCGCGGGACCAGCCAGGGGACCTTCGACTCCGGTCGGGACGAGCGGTACGACGTGGCGGCCGCGCTGGCCTTCGCCGACGACGCCGGGCTGCCCGACGTCACGGTGCTGGGCTGGTCGTTCGGCACCGACCTCGCCCTGCTGCACGCCCGGGACCCCCTGGTGCGCCGGCTCGTCCTGCTGTCCCCGCCGCTGCGCTACTCGACCCAGGCCGACCTGGCCTGGTGGGCGGCCGACGGTCGCGAGGTGCTGGCCCTGGTGCCCGAGCACGACGACTACCTGCAGCCGCCCGAGGCCCGCGAGCGGTTTGCGGCCGTGCCGCAGGCGCGGGTCGTCGGGGTGGACGGGGCCAAGCACCTGTGGGTCGGGGAGCAGCACGTCAAGCGCGTCCTGGACGAGGTCGTCGCCGTCGTGGCCCCCGCCGCGTCACCGCTGCCCCTGACCTGGGACGGACCCTACGAGCGGGTCACCACCAAGGTGCGGGCGGGCTGAGCCCGTCGTCCCTGGCGGCTGGCAGGATCGGGCCCCCGGGCCAGGGCGGCCCGCCCCCCGACGAGACGGACACCAGCGTGACCCAGGACGACGTGAGCCAGGACGACGTGACCCAGGACAGCACGATCCAGCACACCGTCAGCTTCAGCCTCGTGCACCCGGAGGGCTCCGACGCCGAGCGCGGGTTCCTGACCGAGGCGCGCGCGGTGCTGTCCGCGATCCCCGGGGTGCAGGACCTCGTGGTCAGCCGTCAGGTGAGCCCGAAGAGCGACCACCGGTTCCAGCTCTCGATGCGCTTCGCCGACCAGCAGGCCTACCGGGCCTACGACGCCCACCCAGACCACGTCGGGTTCGTGGCGCGGCGGTGGGTCCCCGAGGTCACGTCCTTCCAGGAGCTGGACCTCGTCGCTTGGTGAGGTCGGCGAACGGCCGGGGCCGCCGGGCGGGTCAGCAGCAGCGCGCCTGCGGGGTGGTCTCCGCCAGGTCCTGACGGCGCCGCTCGAAGGCCCGCCGGGTGCCGGGGTCGGTCCCGGCGCTCCGGCAGTGCTCCACGTGGACGTCCCAGCGGTCCTCGCCGGAGGCGGAGCGCAGGTACCAGACCACGCCCCGCCAGGCCCGGGCCAGCGCGCTCACTGCTGGGCCCCGGTCAGGCCCCGCCGCTGCGCGTGCTCCGCCATCGCCGCCTTCTCCTCCGCGGTCGCGACCATCCCGGCCGGCTCCACGAGGGCGCTGGGGCTGTGGGGGACCTCGGTCGTCGGCAGGCTGCCGGCCCGCAGCGCCTTGACCACCACGACGACGGCGTTGACCACCACCACGAGCACGAGCAGCGCGAACACGGACTGCAGGACGCCGTTGACCGTGGAGTTGAAGACGACCTGCTCCATCTGCCCGACGTCCGTCGCCGGGGCCAGCAGCTCCCCGTTCTCCAGCGCCTCGACGTAGCGGGACCGCTGGGCGAAGTAGCCGATGGCGGGCACGTCGCTGAACACCTTCTGGTAGCTGGCGGTCATGGTCACGACCAGGTCCCACACCAGCGGGATGCCGGGCACCCAGGCCCACCGGACCTTCCCGTGCTTGATCATCAGGGTCACGCACAGCGTCAGGGCGATGGCGGCCAGCAGCTGGTTGGCGATGCCGAACAGCGGGAACAGCTGGTTGATCCCGCCCAGGGGGTCGGTGACCCCGACGTACAGGAAGTACCCCCAGGCGCCCACGACCGCGGCGCTGGCCAGGTAGTTGGCCGGGCGCCAGGACAGGTCGCCGAACCGGGGCCAGACGTTGCCGATGGTGTCCTGCAGCATGAACCGGCCGACGCGGGTCCCGGCGTCGACGGCGGTCAGGATGAACAGCGCCTCGAACATGATCGCGAAGTGGTACCAGAACGCCTGCAGCCCGCCCCCGAACGCCGTGGCGAAGATCTGCGAGATGCCGAGCGCGAGCGTCGGGGCCCCGCCGGTCCGTGAGACCAGGTCCTCCTCCACCGCCGCGGACTCCGCGGTGATGGTCGCGGCGTCGGTCGAGAACCCCAGGCCCTGCACGAAGGCGGCCGCGGACTCGGCCGTGCCGCCGGTCGCGCCGGCGGGGGAGTTGATGGCGAAGTACAGCCCCTGGTCGATCACGGACGCGGCGATCAGGGCGCTGATGGCCACGAAGGACTCCATCAGCATGCCGCCGTAGCCGATCATCCGGACCTGGCGCTCCTTGGCGATGAGCTTGGGGGTGGTGCCGGAGGCGATGAGCGCGTGGAAGCCGGACAGGGCCCCGCAGGCGATCGTGATGAACACGAACGGGAACAGCGAGCCGGCGAAGACCGGACCGTTGCCCTCGATGGCGAAGTCGGTCACGGCCTCGTTGGCCAGCACGGGCCGGGCCAGCAGCAGGGCGAGCGCCAGCAGGACGATGACGCCGACCTTCATGAACGTGGACAGGTAGTCCCGCGGGGTCAGCAGCATCCACACCGGCAGCACCGAGGCGACGAAGCCGTAGACGACCAGCGCGACGACCAGGGTCTCCGGGGTCAGGGTGAGGGCGTCGCCCAGGCCCCAGGCCCCAGGCCTCGACGTAGCCGCCGCCCACGATCGCGAGCAGGAGCAGGACCACGCCGATGGCCGTGGCCTCCAGCACCCGACCGGGCCGGATGACGCGGAGGTAGACGCCCATGAACAGCGCGATCGGGATGGTCAGGGCGATCGAGAACACGCCCCAGGGCGACTCGGCGAGCGCGTTGACCACGATCAGGGCCAGCACCGCCAGGATGATGATCATGATGGCGAAGACCGCGATGAGCGCCGCTGTGCCGCCGACGAGGCCGATCTCCTCGCGGACCATCTGGCCGAGGCTCTTGCCGTTGCGGCGCATCGAGAAGAACAGGACGACCATGTCCTGCACGGCCCCGGCGAAGATGACGCCCACGACGATCCAGATCGTGCCCGGCAGGTAGCCCATCTGCGCGGCCAGCACCGGGCCGACCAGGGGACCGGCCCCGGCGATGGCCGCGAAGTGGTGGCCGAACAGCACCCGCCGGTCGGTCACCTCGTAGTCGACGCCGTTGTCCAGCCGTTCGGCCGGGGTCGCCCGGGTGTCGTCGAGGACGAGGACGCGGTAGGCGATGAAGCGGGGGTAGAACCGGTAGGCGATGGCGTAGGACGCCAGCGCGGCGAACAGGATCCACAGGGCCGAGACCTGCTCCCCGCGCGAGACCGCGAGGACGGTCCACGCGACGGCGCCGACGGCGGCGACGGCGGCCCAGACGACGACCTGGAGCGGTCCTCGGGCCCGGATGGCCGGGGCGGTGGAGCCCTGCGGGGCGCTCTCGGCGACACGGCTCATCGCCGGGACGGCAGCCGGTGCGGAGGGGTGGGGGCGACGACGGTCATGGTGGACTCCTCGGCGGTCGGCACGCCCCGACGGTGGAGCGGCGCGAGGCGTGTATAGCGAAGATGTCCGAGATGCACTATTCCTGGCGGTGCCGTGCCCCGGCGTACCGCTCAGGCCGCCTCCTGGCGCGGGTACACCACCCGCTGCACCACGAGCAGGATCGTCGCGGCCAGCGGGATCGCGACCAGGGCGCCGATGAGCCCGAGCAACGACCCGCCCACCAGTGCGGCCACCACGGCCAGGGTGCTGGGGACCGCGACCGTGCGGGCCATGATCCGCGGCAGGATCAGGTAGTTCTCGACCTGCTGGTAGATCAGGAACCAGACCGCGAGCACCACACCGTCGGTCAGGTCGCCGAGCCCGGCCACCGTGCAGGCGAGGATCGCGCCCAGCGTGGCCCCGACGAGCGGGATCAGCCCGAACACCCCGACCGCGAACGCCAGCGCCACCGAGTACCGCACGTCGAGGACCGACATCACGACGAACGACAGCAGCCCGTTCAGGGTCGCCACGGCCAGCTGTCCCAGCACGTAGCCACCGACGCGGCGCTGCGCCTCCTCGCCGATCTCGCGGACGCGGTCGCGGCTGCTGCGCGGCACCAGCTTGTAGGCGCCGGCGGTGATGCTCTTGAGGGAGGCCAGGAAGTAGAGGGTGAGGATGAGGACGAGGAGCAGGCTGAAGACGCCGGTGACGACGGCCCGGCCGGCCCCCAGGACCCCGCCGAACAACGCGTCGACCGTGGAGCTGCTGCTGAGGCGGCTCTCGATCTCGGCGTTGATCCGCTCGAACAGCCCGAACCGGTCGTCGAGGCGTTGGGCCAGGTCGCTCTGCTCGATCCTGGTGGCGTAGATCGGGGAGACCCGCAGCAGCTGGGTGCCCTCGGACACGACCAGCGGGGCGACGGCGGCGAAGAACCCGCCGACGGCGACCACCAGCAGGCCGAAGGTCACCGCGACCGCCGCCGGCCGGGGCAGGCCCCGCCGCTCCAGCCAGGCGACGAACGGGTCGAGGCTGAGCGCCAGGAACAGGGCGGCGAACACCAGCGTGATGATCTGACCGGCCTGGACGAACGCCTGCACCAGCCCGACCGCCAGCAGGACACCCAGGGCCCCGACGAACCCCACTCCGAACGGCGAGAACGACCGGGAGCCCGTGACGGCGACGGCCACCGCCGGGTGCACGGGGTCGGCCTCGGGCGCCGGGGCCTCCGCCGGCGGCTGCCGGTCGTCGGTCGGGTCCTGACCGGGTGGGTCGTGGTGCTCGGGTGAGTGGTCCTGCGGCTCGGGCCCGTCGGTACCCGCCTCGGACCCGTCCGGACGACCGGGGTCGGGGTCACCCGGCCCGCGGCCGGGCTCGTGGCCCGCGACCGGACGGGACGTGGGGGCGCTCACGCGGCCCACGTTAGGCCCGGCGGGCCCCGGTGGGGGGCCCGACGCAGCGATGACGTGCCGGTGATGCCGTGGCAGCGGTGCGGGTCGGTCGGGTCAGCCCCGGCCACCGGGCGCGGTGCCGGCGCCCTCGGAGCTGTCCTCCTCGACCTCGACCTCGACCTCGGTGTCGGTCTCGGTCCCGTCCTCGCCGGCGCCGGCGCCGTCCTGGTCCTCGTCCTCGACCACGCCCTCGACCACGCCGTCCTCGTGCCCCTCCTCGGTGTCGGGCGTGGCCGCGCCGACGCCGTCCTCGGCGGGGGCCGAGGCCGAGGACGGGAGCTCGCCCCGGTCCACCGCGCCCGCCAGGGCGGGGGAGGCCGAACCGCCCAGGAGGTTGCGCAGCTGGTTGAGGTGCTCGGTGATGGACTCACGCTGCTTCGTCAGGTCGTCGACGTCGCGCTGGGCCGTGCCGCGGGAGCGCTCGGCCTCGGCCTTGGCCTCGCCGAGCACGCGCTCGGCGTGCAGCCGGGCCTGGGCCAGGGCCTCGTCGGCGTTGCGCCGGGCGTTCGCGATCAGGGCCTTGGCCTGCTCGTCGGCGTTGCGGCGGGTGGCCTCGGCCGCCTCCAGGGCCTTGGCGGCCCGGGCCTCGGCGGTGTTGGCGCGACCCTCCGCGTCCCCGACGATGGTCTGCGCCTGGTGGACCGCCGCCTCGTGCCGCCCGGCGATCTCTCGCTCGGCGTCCTCGAGGTCGGACGCGATCTGCATCTCGACGTCCGCCCGCGCCTGGTTCGTCTGCTCGCGGGTGGCCTCGAGCAGGGCCGCGGCCTCGGCCCGCATCCGGTCCGCGTCCTGCTTGGCGGCGGTGCGGGCGTCCTCGGCCTCCTTCTTGGCGGTCAGCCGGACCTCGGTGGCCTCGCGGTCACCGGTCGCGCGCAGTCGGGCCACGTCCCGGTCGGCGGTGGACCGCTTGTCCGCGGCCTCCTGCTCGGCGGCCGAGACGAGCTTGGCGGCGTGCCGCTCGGCGGCCTGCACGGCGTCGTCGGCCTTGCGGTGGGCGTCGTCCAGGATCTCCTCGGCCTCGTTGCGGGCCTGGTCGAGCATCTCCTGGGACTCCCGCGAGGCGGTGGCCCGGGTCTCGGCGACGGCGTTCTCGGCGGAGGCGCGGAGCTCGGTGATCTCGAGGCGGGCCTGGGCGCGCATCTCGTCGGCGTCGTTGGTGGCCTGGTTGACCATGTCCGAGGACTGCTCCTCGGCCAGGCGCAGCAGCTGCTCGATGCGGGAACCGAGACCGGAGTAGGAGGGGCGCTCGGCCTCGCGCAGCTGGCGGTGCGCCTCGGACAGCTCGCCGCCCAGCTGCATGGACCGGGAGTCGAGGTCCTCGACCCGGGAGCGGGCCTCCTTGAGCGACCGTTCGAGCTGAGCCAGGCGGGCCTCGACCTGCGAGCGGTCGTACCCGCGCATGACGACGGCGAACTGGGTCGGGCTGATGTCGCTCACGGTGATGCTCCTCATGACCGGCGGTTCGTGCTGGTGTACGTGGTTCCGGACGCTCGTGGCTCGACCCTACTGGGCGCGCGACGGGCCGGGCGGGTCCGGCGGCGGCTGCACGAGCTCGACGAGCACGCCGCCGCAGTCCTTGGGGTGCACGAAGTTGACGAGGCTCCCGGCCGTGCCGCGGCGGGCCCGCTCGTACAGGACCCGGAGGCCGGCGGCCCGCAGGTGGGCGGCCGCCGCCTCGACGTCCTGCACCCGGTAGGCCAGCTGCTGCAGGCCCGGGCCGGAGGTGTCCAGGAACCGCGCCAGGGTGGAGGCCGGGCCCGTCGGGGCGAGCAGCTGCACCTGCACCGACCCGGCGTCCTGGTCCGGGCCGGCGAGCATGGCCTCCTCGACCTGCTGCTCGGCGTTGGTCTCCCGGTGGGTCAGCCGCAGCCCCAGGACGCGGGTGTGGAACTCGACCGCCACGTCCAGGTCGGGGACCGCGATCCCGACGTGGTCGACCCCCAGCACACCGGGCATGCCCGCCAGGTCGGGTCCGTCGGGTCCGTCGGGTCCGTCGGGTCCGTCGCGTCCGTCGGGTCCGTCGGGTCCGTCGGGGAGGGGCAGGGCGGTGGCCACGACCCCACGGTAGGGCGGACCCGGGTCGCCCGCCGCTCCGGGAGCCGCGGCCGTCGGGCCGGGCGTTAGCGTGTCCACATGGTCTCCGTCATCGTCGCCGGTGCCCGCACGCCCATGGGGCGCCTGCAGGGTGCGTTGTCGTCCGTGCCCGCCCCGGTCCTCGCCGGAGCCGCCATCCGGGCCGCCCTGGAGCGCTCTGGCTTCTCGCCCGAGGAGGTCGACCAGGCTGTCATCGGTCAGGTGCTGCAGGCCGGGGTGGGGCAGAGCCCGGCCCGGCAGGCCGCGGTGGCCGGCGGGCTGCCGATGTCGGTGCCCGCCGTCGCGGTCAACAAGGTCTGCCTGTCGGGGCTCAACGCCATCACGATGGCCGACGCGATGATCACCGCCGGCCTCGCGGACGTCGTGGTGGCGGGCGGCACCGAGTCGATGTCCCAGGCCCCGCACCTGCTGCCGGGCAGCCGCGCCGGGCACACCTTCGGCGACGTCACGCTGCTGGACCACATGGCCTACGACGGCCTGCGCGACACCTTCACCGCCCAGGCGATGGGCGCCCTGACCGAGGACGCCAACGACCCGACGGACCCGACGGGCAGCCACGGCGGCCCCGGTCACGCCGCGACCGCCGCGCGGTACCGCTTCACGCGTGAGGAGCAGGACGCCTTCTCGGCCCGTTCCCACCAGCGCGCGGCCCGGGCCTGGAAGGACGGCCGCTTCGCCGACGAGGTGGTCCCCGTCCAGGTGCCGCAGCGCCGCGGCGAGCCGCTCACGGTGGACACCGACGAGGGCATCCGGGCCGACACCACCGTGGAGTCGCTCGGCCGGCTCCGTCCGGCGTTCCGGTCCGACGGCACGGTGACGGCCGGGTCCGCCTCCCAGATCTCCGACGGGGCGGCCGCGGTGGTCGTCGCCCGCAAGGACCTGGTGGAGTCGCGCGGGCTGGCCTGGCTCGCCGAGGTGGGCGAGGCCGGCATGGTCGCCGGGCCGGACTCCACGCTGCAGACGCAGCCGTCCGCCGCCATCCGGGCCGCGTGCGAGCGGGCGGGCCTCGACCCCGCGGGCCTGGACCGCTACGAGATCAACGAGGCCTTCGCCGTGGTGGCGCTGGCCTCGGTCGCCGACCTCGGGCTGAGCCCCGAGCAGGTCGACGAGCGGGTCAACGTCAACGGCGGCGCCATCGCGCTGGGGCACCCGATCGGGATGTCCGGCACCCGCTTGGCGCTCACCCTGGCCCTGGAGCTGCGCCGTCTCGGCGGTGGCACGGGCGCCGCTGCGCTGTGCGGCGGCGGTGGCCAGGGCGACGCGCTGCTGCTGCGCGTGCCGCGGCCCTGATGGCGGGCGGCGCCCGGCAGCGACGGCAGCTTGACGTCGCGGCCGAGCTCGCCGCGGCGCGGCAGGGCTCTCACCGGGCCGTCGCCCGGCTGGTGTCGGTCGTGAGCGACGGCGGGCCGCAGCTGCGCGAGGTCGCCCGGGCGCTCGCGGACGGCTCACCGGCCACGGCCTGGGTCCTGGGGCTGACCGGTCCGCCCGGGGTCGGCAAGTCCACCACGGTGTCGGCCCTGGTGACCGCGCTGCGGGCCCGCGGTTCCCGGGTGGGGGTGCTCGCGGTCGACCCGTCGTCGCCGTTCTCGGGCGGGGCGCTGCTGGGCGACCGGGTGCGGATGGGCAGCCATGCGCTGGACGACGGCGTGTACGTCCGGTCGATGGCCTCGCGCGGGCACCTGGGCGGCCTGGCCGCCACGACCCCCCAGGCCGTCAGGGTCCTCGAGGCCGCGGGGGTGGACGTGGTCCTGGTGGAGACCGTGGGCGTCGGCCAGAGCGAGGTCGAGGTCGCCGGGCTGGCGGACACCACGGTGGTCCTGCTCGCCCCCGGCATGGGCGACGGGGTGCAGGCGGCCAAGGCGGGCATCCTCGAGGTCGCCGACGTGCTGGCGGTCAACAAGGCCGACCGGGACGGGGCCGATGCCACGGTGCGGGAGCTGCGCCAGTCCGTCGCGCTCGGCGGGGACGGCCGGGCCCCTGGTGACTGGCGACCCGTCGTGGTCCGCACGGTCGCCTCGCGCGGCGAGGTCGACGAGCTGCTCGAGGCGCTGCAGCAGCACCAGGCGTGGTCGCTGGCCCACGGCCGGGCCGAGCACGTGCGGCGCCGCCGGGCGGCCGTCGAGGTCCGGGCCCTCGCGCTGGCGGGGCTGCAGCGACGCTTCGGCGAGCTCGGCTCGGGCGGTCTCCTGGACGAGGTCTCCGGCCAGGTCGCGGGCGGGACGCTGGACCCGTTCTCGGCGGCGGACCGGCTGGTGGAGGCCGTCGAGGGGTGAGCGGTGCCCGGGCTGGTTAGCCTGGCGCGATGCTGGTCGCCTTCTCGGTCGCGCCGTCCCTGTCCGGTCCCGACGGGTCGGTGTCGGACGCCGTCGCCCGCGTCGTGAGGCTGGTGCGGGACTCAGGCCTGCCCCACCGGACGGACTCCATGTTCACCACGGTCGAGGGGGACTGGGACGAGTGCATGGGCCTGGTGAAGGCCTGCGTCGACCTGCTGGCCGAGTCGTCCCCCCGGGTGTCGCTCGTCCTCAAGGCCGACGTGCGTCCGGGCCGGACCGGTGAGCTCACGGGCAAGCTGGACCGGCTCGAGGCCGCGCTGGCGCAGGCGGACCCGTCGGACCAGGATGGTCCGTCATGAGCCACGCCGACGTGCCGTCGACCGAGGCCGTCGGTCCGCACCCTCCTGCCACCGACGAGCCCCCCCGGCCCGAGCCCCCCGGCCACGACCGTGGCGACGTCGTCCGGGCGGCCGCGGTCGTGGCGGCCGCGCTGGCCCAGATCATCGGCAGCCCGCTCGGCTCCGCGCTGCCTGGTGCCCGCAGCGTGGCCGAGGTGTCGGACACCTACGCCACCGTGGTGACCCCGGCCGGGTACGCGTTCGCCATCTGGGGCCTGATCTTCGCGGCGTGCCTGGCCTACGCCGTCTACCAGGCGCTGCCGGCCCAGCTGGACCGGCAGGTCCACCGGCGGGTCGGGTGGTGGTTGGCGGCCTCGTTCGCGGCCAACGCGGCCTGGGAGCTGGTGTTCCCCCAGGAGGGGACGTGGCTGCTGGTCGCCAACGTCCTCATCGTGGTGGTCGTCGCCACCACGGCGACGGCGCTGGCGCGCCTGCAGCGCCCGGAGCCCGCGGGGCTGGCCCGGGCGCTGCCGACCGCGGCGGCGTCGCTTCTGCTGGGCTGGGTCACCATCGCGACGGTGGCCAACGTGGCGATCTCCGGCGTGCACCTGGGTGCCCCCACCGACTCGGCGCTGGCCCGCGGGGCGGGGATCGTGGCGCTGGTCGCCGCCGCCGTGGTGGTCCTCGACGTCACGCTGCGGCTGCGCGTGTCGGCGGGGCCGTTCGCCGCCGCCGCGGCCTGGGGGGTGCTGGCCGTGGCCAGGAACTCCCCGCCGACCCCGGTCGAGCTGGCCGCCTGGGCGGCGCTGGCCATCATCGGCGTCGGCGTGCTGGCCCAGGTGTGGCGCACCCGCCGAGTCGTCAGGACCCTGCTGGCCTGAGGCGGCCGTCAGCGTCGTCAGCCCAGTGACACCTCCGCGACCGGCTGCAGGTCCACGGCGGACAGCAGCGTGAGCGCCGTCCCGGGACTGCCGTCCGCGCCGTAGGTCTCGGCCGTGACCAGGACCAGGTCCGCCGTGGTGGCCACCCCGCTCGTCCAGCCGCCATCGGGCATCTGCCAGGCGCCGGCCTCGGTGAGCCCGCCGTCCTCTCCGACCCGGACCGCCACCAGGCCGTTGCTGTACCGATCGACCTCGTAGCGCTCCAGGGGCAGGACCGCGGTGCGCGTCCCCGGGAGGTAGGCGAACAGCCGGCTGTCCCACTCCACGGCGCTGGAGGACTCCGGCCAGGTCAGGGTGTCGAGGTCGGTGGGGGCCGCGAGGTCGCCCACGTCGTACGTCTCGACCTTGGCCCCCAGCAGGGCGCCGTCCTCGGCGCCGTCCTGGCCGACCCCCAGGAGCATGCCGTCACCGACGGGGTGCAGGTAGCCGGAGTAGCCCAGCACCTTCAGCTCTCCCACCACCCGCGGGGAGGTCACCTCGGACAGGTCCACGGTGTACAGCGGGTCGGTCTGCTCGAAGGTGACGACCACCGCCAGGTCGTCGAACCAGCGCAGGGACCGGATCTGCTCGCCCGGCCCCAGGCCGTCCACGCGGCCGACCTCGGTCAGCCCGTCGGCCCCCTCACGCAGCGCCACCACGCTGGAGCTCGTCGACCCGGTGGGAGCAGGGCGTCCGGTCAGACCGTCCCCGGCCCCGTCGGCGACCGGGGCGCTGCTCGTCGTGCCGACCCGCAGGTGGCCCTCGTGGGCGTCCATCGCCCACGACCCCAGCAGCCAGCCCTCGACGCTGGCGGAGCCCAGGTAGTCCGTCCGGCCTCGCTCACCGGTCGCGAAGCCGTGCAGGTCGGTGCGGGTCTGCTCCTGGTCGCCGCTCCACAGCCAGCCGCCGCGGGTGGTGGCCACGTACAACCGGTCGGTGCTCGCGTAGACCAGCGAGCCGTCGGCGCTGACCGACGTCGTGCCGGTGAGGGTCTGCTCCGCCGCCGGGTCGAGCGTGAGGACCGTGACGGTGCCCGCGCCGGCCTGGGTACCCGGGTGGGCGACGGTGGCGCAGTCGACGGGCGCCCGGGCCACGACGACGCCCGCCTCGTCCCGCTGCACGAGGTCGGGCAGCCAGTCCGACGCCGTGGCGTCGCGCACGGCCTGCTCGTTGCGGGCCAGCGCCTCGGCCTCGTCCTGCTCGTCGGGCTCCTGGTAGGCCGTGCCCGTCCCCTCGTTCCCCTCTTTCCCCTCGGCCGCGAGTCGCTCCTGCTGCACCAGCCACGGGTCGACCAGCGGGAGCTGGGGCGAGGCGGTCGTGACCAGCCGGACGTCGCCCGTGCTGGCCCGGGCCGACACGTAACCGCCCTCCACCTCGACGCGGTCCAGGACCGTGGGGGCCGACGGCTCGGTGACGTCCACGGTGGTCGCGGTCGTGGTGGCGCTGCCCCCGACCGGGCCCCAGCCCGGCATCGTGAGCTCGCGGCTGGTCCCGGACCCGGCCGTGCCCTCGTCCTCCTCCGCCGGCAGCGACGCCGAGCCCAGGACCACGACCCGGTCCTCCAGCAGCAGCAGCTCGGTGAAGGACCGGTCGGGCGGCAGCAGCGCCGGGTCCACTCCCCAGCCGTCCGAGCCGTCCGAGCCGTCCGAGCCGTCCGAGCCGTCGGAACCGTCGGAACCGGAGCCGTCGGAACCGTCCGAGCCGTCGGGGCTGTCGGGTGCGGCGGGAGCGAGGTCGAGCTCGCCGAGCACCGCACCGCCGGCCAGGTCGACGGCGAGCAGACGGCTGCCGGCCAGCGTCCAGGCGACGCCGTCGGCCACCTTGATGCGGCTCGGCTCGTCCACGCCGGCCTCCTGCACGTTGGTCCCGGTCTGCGAGGAGCCCACCGCGTCCCCCGTCGCCGCGGCCCCGTCCCGGGCCACGGCGGCGGGGGCCGCAGCGCCGCCGGACGTGTCCGCCATCGAGTCCTCGGACACCGCGGCCATCGGGAAGGCGCCGCCGTCACCACCCAGCCCGTAGGCGCTCACCTGGGGCAGGGTCGCGTCCCGGTACCACCCGACCAGCTCCTCGCAGTCGGAGAACGGCTGCAGCGCGGCGTCCGCCAAGGCCTCCGGCGCCCGGAGCAGGTCGACCGCGACGATCCCGGCCCCCGCCGCCAGCAGGGAGCCCAGGCCGACGGCGAGGGCCCGACGTCCCCGGCGGCTCGTGCGTCCCTGGGCTGCGTCCACGATGGTCTCCTGCTCTGCGCGGGGCTGGTTCCTCGTGGCTGGGACGCACCGCACCGACGACCGGTTCCCCGGACGCGTCGTAGGCTGGCGCGGACGAGTCCGACACCGACGTCGGCGCGGGAGGTCACCATGGATGCGCGTGCACGCTGGCAGGCCCGGTTCGAGGCGGCCGAGGCCTCGGGCCGGATCAGGGACGCCGACTTCAGCACGCTGTCGGGGCTCCCGGTGGACCCCGTCTACGGTCCCGCCGGTGACGAGGTCGACGAGCGGGTCGGCTGGCCGGGGGAGTACCCGTTCACCCGTGGGCTCCACCCGACGGGCTACCGCGGTCGCGCCTGGACCATCCGCCAGTTCGCGGGGTTCGGCAACGCCGAGCAGTCCAACGCCCGCTACAAGATGATCCTGGGCCAGGGGGGTGGCGGGCTGAGCGTGGCCTTCGACATGCCGACCCTGATGGGACGCGACTCCGACGATCCCCGGAGCCTGGGTGAGGTGGGCCACTGCGGCGTGGCGATCGACTCCGCGGCCGACATGGAGGTGCTGTTCGCCGACATCCCGCTGGACCAGGTCACGACCTCGATGACCATCTCCGGTCCCGCCGTCCCGGTGTTCTGCATGTACCTGGTCGCGGCCGAGCGGGCCGGCGTCGACACGCGTGTCCTGGACGGCACGCTGCAGACCGACATCTTCAAGGAGTACATCGCCCAGAAGGAGTGGCTGTTCGGCCCGGAGCCGCACCTACGCCTGATCGGTGACCTGCTCGAGCACTGCGCCGCCGAGGTGCCCCGCTTCAAGCCGGTCTCGGTGTCCGGGTACCACATCCGCGAGGCCGGCTCCACGGCCGCGCAGGAGCTCGCGTTCACGCTCGCGGACGGCTTCGCCTACGTCGAGCTGGGGCTGTCGCGCGGCCTGGACGTCGACGTTTTCGCCCCCGGTCTGTCGTTCTTCTTCGACGCGCACATCGACCTGTTCGAGGAGGTGGCCAAGTTCCGGGCCGCCCGCCGGATCTGGGCCCGCTGGCTGAAGGAGCGCTACGGCGCGACGACCGACAAGGCCCAGTGGCTGCGGTTCCACACCCAGACCGCCGGGGTGTCGCTGACGGCGCAGCAGCCGTACAACAACGTCGTCCGCACCGCCGTGGAGGCGCTCGCGGCCGTGCTGGGTGGTACCAACAGCCTGCACACCAACGCCCTGGACGAGACCCTGGCGCTGCCCAGCGAGCAGGCGGCCGAGATCGCCCTGCGCACCCAGCAGGTGCTGGCCGAGGAGACCGGCGTGGCCAACGTCGCCGACCCCCTGGGCGGGTCCTGGTACGTCGAGGCCCTCACCGACCGGATGGAGGCGGAGGCCGAGCGCATCTTCGCCACCATCGAGGCGATGGGCGAGGCCGGCCGCGACCGCGACGCCGACGGCCACGTCGGCCACGACATCGGCCCGATGACCTCCGGGGTGCTGCGCGGCATCGAGGACGGCTGGTTCCTGACCGAGATCGCCGACGCCTCGTTCGCCTACCAGGTGGCGCTGGAGAAGGGGGACAAGCGGGTCGTGGGCGTCAACTGCCACACCGGGTCGGTCAGCACCCCCCTGGAGATCCTCCGGGTGGGCCACGAGGTCGAGACGGACCAGGTCGCCGCGCTGCGGGCCCGCCGTGCGGCCCGGGACGACGCCCGCGTGTCGGCCTCGCTGGCGGACATGCTCGCGGCGGCGCGGGACGGGCGGAACATGCTCCCCGCCATGCTCGAGGCGTGCCGCGCCGAGGCCACCCTCGGCGAGATCTGCGACGCGCTGCGCGCGGAGTGGGGCGAGTACACCGAGCCGGCCCGGTTCTGACGGCGGTCCGGCGGGCCGTCCTGCCTGACCGGTCCGACGCGGTCCTGCCCCTATCCTCGCGGGCGTGGTGCCTCGTGTCGTCCCCACCGCGGTGGCGGCCCTGGGATTGGTCCTCGCCGTCGTCGGTGTCGTGATGCTGACCGTGCAGGCACCGTCGCAGCAGGTGGGCGGGGCCGCGCAGGCCGCCCCGGTGCTGCTCACCGCCCCCGGGGTCCTCGCGCTCACCGGTGAGGCCGTCGCCGTCGACGTGAGCGGGGACGGGTTCGTCGGCCTCGGCCGCACCGACGAGGTCGCCAGGTGGGCGGACGGGGTGGCGCACACCCGCGTCGACGGCGTGGGTGAGGACCTGGAGCCCGACACCACCGTCGTGGACGGTGACGCGCCCGGGCTGGTCGACCCGGTCGCCGACCCGGGCCTGGCGGACATCTGGCTGCAGGAGCAGGCCGGGGCCTCGCCGTCGCTGGTGGTGCAGGCCCCTGGCCCCGACCAGACGGTCGTCGTCGTGGCGGGGTCCACCGCGTCTGTCACGCTCACCTGGCAGCGTCCCGCCACGCACCCCGGTGCCTGGCCCCTGCTGGTGGGAGGGGTGCTGCTCCTGGTCCTCGGCACGGCGTGGCTGGTGGCCCTCAACCGCCGACGCACCCGACGGGACCGCCCGGGCCGTCGCGACGGCAGGGTCGCGGCGACCGCGAGGGGACCACGATGAGCCGCCCGCCGTGGTCGGCCCGGCTCCTGGGGCCGGTCGTCCTGCTCGGCGTCGTGCTCGCCGGGTGTGCTGCACCGCCGACGGTGGACCCGGCCGCCCCGGCGGAGGCGACCGTCGCGGCGCCGTCGGTCCTGCCCGGGCAGGCCGCGCAGGTCCGGCGGGAGGTGGCCGCCCGGCTGCAGGCGGCCAGGGGAGCGGGTGAGGTGGACCTGGTCGAGCAGACGGCCGTCGGCCCGGCCGCGGCCCTGGAGCTGCTGCGGCTTGACGTGGACGGCCCGCAGCCCGCGGCCCTGGCGCTCGACGACGGTTCGGTGGCGGTGCTGGTCGGTCCTCGCACCGACGGCTGGCCGCGCTGGTTCGCCGCGGTCACCGACCCCGCCGCCGGCGCTGCCGGGCCGGCCGCGAGCGTCCCGCCGGACGAGCCGCCGGACGAGCGGTCGGACGAGCCGTCGGACGAGCCGTCGGCGGTCTCCGGCCCGGGCGGCGAGCTGCCGGTCCTGGAGCTGTACGACTCCGCCGACGTGCGCAGCCCCTACCGGTTGGGGGGCCGGATGACCCTGCGGCCCGGCGCCGAGCTGCCCGCGTTCCCCGACGCCCGCGCGGGCGCGGTGTCCTTGGCCGACGGCACCGCTGCGGAGCCGGCGGCGTCGGACGACGACGCGGACCAGGACGGCGACGCCGCCGAGGACGGCTCGGACGACGCCACCGGCCCCGGCGACACCGCCGAGCTGGAGGCCGTCCTCGCGGGTCTGGCGGACGGGTACGCGTCCGTGTTGACCGAGGGCGACGCCAGCCCGGCGGCGGCCGAGTTCGAGCCAGACCCGTTCGTCGAGGGCGTTCTGGCGCGGGCCGAAGCCGAGCGGGCCGCGGTCGCCGGCGTCGCCGACACGACCGTCACCCACGCCCCGTTCGGCGACGACCCCGTGCTGTACGCCGTGGAGGGTGTCGAGGGCGACGTCCTCGCGGTCACGGCGGTCGAGACGGTCACCACCATGACGGTGCAGCCCGGGGCGGGTGTCCTGCAGCCCGGTGCGGAGGTGCGCGAGGTCGTGGGAATCGAGTCGACGGACGGCACGTTGACCACACGATCGGTCGCCGCCCTGGCGTTCGTCGTGCCGGCCGAGCGAGGAGCCATCCGGCTCGTGGCCGTAGGCGAGGGCCTCGTGGCGGCCGACGCAACGTGACGAGAGGATCAGCACCATGACCCAGCCCATGTCCGGCCCGAGCCTGCGAGGCGCGGTGGACCTGACCGCGCTCGCCCGCCCCGCCACGCCCCCGCCCGCACCCGGCGCGCCGGCCCCGTCAGGCGCCTCCGCCGTCGTCGTGGACGTCGCCGAGGCCGACTTCGACGCGATCCTCCAGCAGTCCCTCACCGTCCCCGTGGTGGTCGACCTCTGGGCGGAGTGGTGCGGCCCGTGCAAGCAGCTGTCCCCGGTGCTGGAGAAGCTGGCGGTGGAGTACAACGGTCGCTTCGTGCTGGCCAAGGTCGACGTGGACGCCAACCCGCGGATCGCGCAGGCGTTCCAGGCGCAGTCCATCCCGATGGTCGTGGCCCTCGTCAAGGGGCAGCCCGTGCCGATGTTCACCGGCGCCGTGCCCGAGGCGCAGGCCCGTCAGGTCATCGACGAGCTGCTCAAGGTGGCCGCGCAGAACGGTGTCGACGGGACCGTGGCCGTGGGCGACCCCGGTGACGAGCCGGCCGCCCCGCCGGAGGAGCCGCCGCTGCCCCCGCTGCACCTCGCCGCTGCCCAGGCCTTCGAGGCCGGTGACTACGACGCAGCCGCGCAGGCCTTCACGCAGGCGCTCAACGAGAACCCCGCCGACGCCGACGCCAAGGCGGGCCTGGCGCAGTCCCAGCTGTTCGCCCGCGTCGACGCGCTGCCCGCCGACGTGATGACCGGGCTGGCCAGCGCGGCCGCGGCGGACCCGACCAACGTGGACGCCGGTCTGGCGGTCGCCGACCGCGAGCTGTTCGGGGGGAACGTCGAGGACGCTTTCGGTCGGCTCGTCGACCTGGTCCGGGTGACGGCCGGCGACGAGCGGGCCCGGGTCCGCACCCGCCTGCTGGAGCTGTTCGAGATCGTCGGCGGTGAGGACCCCCGGGTCGCGGCGGCCCGGGTCAAGCTGGCCAACGCCCTGTTCTGAGGGTCGCGGCGAGCCGGTCTCGCCGACGCGAGGCACGAGGAAGGGCCCGGGGTGAGCCCCGGGCCCTTCCTCGTCGTGTCGCCCCCGGCCGGGTCAGTCCTGCGGCGTCAGCCAGACCGTGGCCAGCGGCGGTACCCGTAGCACCGCCGAGGCCGGTCGGCCGTGGGACGGGGTGTCGGTCGCCTCGACCAGACCCAGGTTGCCCACGCCGGAGCCGCCGTACTCCTCGGCGTCGGTGTTGAGCAGCTCCTTCCAGGCCCCGGCCTGCGGCAGCCCGATCCGGTACTCCTCGTGCGGCTGCCCGGCGAAGTTCGTGATGCACACGACCGGCTTGCTGCCCTCGGCGGTGCGCAGCCACGCGAACACGTTGCGCCCGTAGTCGTCGGCGTCCAGCCACTGGAAGCCGCCGGAGGTGAAGTCGTCCGCCCACAGCGCGCGCTGACCGACGTAGGTGGTGTTGAGCTGGCGGACCATGTCGTGCAGGCCGCGGTGCCAGGGCGTGTCCATCAGCCACCAGTCCAGCGAGCGGGACTCGCTCCACTCGGCCTCCTGGCCCAGCTCGCTGCCCATGAACAGCAGCTGCTTGCCGGGATGGGCCCACATGTACCCCAGGTAGGCCCGCACGGTGGCGAGCTGCTGCCAGCGGTCGCCCGGCATCTTGCGCAGCAGGGACCCCTTGCCGTGGACGACCTCGTCGTGGCTGATGGGCAGCAGGTACTGCTCGCTGAACGCGTAGACCAGTGAGAACGTCATCTGCTGGTGGTGGTACTGCCGGTTGACCGGGTCCTCGGCGACGTAGCCCAGGGAGTCGTGCATCCAGCCCATGTTCCACTTCAGGCCGAAGCCGAGCCCGCCCAGGTGCGTCGGCTGCGTGACGCCCGGGTAGGCCGTGGACTCCTCGGCGATGGTGATGATGCCGGGGACCCGCTTGTACGCGGTGGCGTTGAGCTCCTTGATGAACTCGACGACCTCGAGGTTCTCGCGCCCGCCGTGCACGTTGGGCTCCCACTCGCCGTCCTTGCGCGAGTAGTCCAGGTAGAGCATCGAGGCGACGGCGTCGACGCGCAGCCCGTCGATGTGGAACTCCTCGAGCCAGTACAGGGCGTTGGCGACCAGGAAGTTGCGGACCTCGCTGCGGCCGTAGTCGAAGACCAGCGTGCCCCACTCCGGGTGCTCGCCCCGGCGCGGGTCGGAGTGCTCGTACAGCGGCTCGCCGTCGAAGCGGGCCAGCGCGAAGGAGTCCTTGGGGAAGTGGGCCGGGACCCAGTCCATGATCACGCCGATGCCGGCCTGGTGGAGCCGGTCGACGAGGTGACGGAAGTCGTCCGGGTGCCCGAACCGGCTGGTCGGGGCGTAGTAGCCCGTCACCTGGTAGCCCCACGACCCGCCGAACGGGTGCTCGGCCACGGGCAACAGCTCGACGTGGGTGAAGGCGAGGTCCTTGACGTAGTCGACGAGCTCCTCGGCCAGCTGCCGGTACGACAGCCCCTGCCGCCAGGACCCCAGGTGGACCTCGTAGACGCTCATCGGGCCGTTGTGCACGTCACGTGCCGCGCGCTCCGTCAGCCAGTCCTGGTCGCCCCAGGCGTGCGTCGACTGCGTGACCACCGACGCGGTGGACGGCGGGACCTCGGTGTGGCGGGCCATCGGGTCGGCCTTCTGGTGCCAGTGCCCGTCCCGGCCCAGCAGCTCGAACTTGTACCGCGTGCCGGCGGACAGGCCGGGGACGAAGATCTCCCAGACGCCCGAGCCGCCGAGCGAGCGCAGGGCGTGGGTGCGGCCGTTCCAGGCGTTGAAGTCGCTGACGAGCCGGACGGCGCGTGCGTTGGGGGCCCAGACCGAGAAGCTCGTGCCCTCGCTGGGGCCCAGCGGGCCGTCGTAGCTGCGGACGTGGGCGCCGAGGACGTTCCACAGCTCCTCGTGGCGGCCCTCGCCGATCAGGTGCAGGTCGACCTCGCCGAGGCTCGGCAGGTAGCGGTACGGGTCGTCGACCGTGTGGACGGCCTGGCCCTCGTTGGTGTCGTAGGTGACCTCGAGGCGGTAGTCGGACGCCTGGGCGCCCGGCAGCAGGGCCGCCCAGATGCCGTCGTGCTCGTGGTGGGCCTCCGTGCGGCCCTGCTCGGTGACCACCGTGACGCTGCGGGCGAAGGGCTTGAGGGTGCGGACGACCAGGCCGCCGTCTGCCACGTGCGCGCCCAGCACCCCGTGGGGGTCGTGGTGGGCGCCGGCGGCGACGGCAGCGAGCACGTCTCGCGGCACGTCGGTCGGGCGCGGGGCCGTCTCGTCGGTTGTCATGACCCCCATCCTGCCGAGTCGATCACCCTGCGCAAACCGCGGGCGGGTCGCCGGGCCCTCAGGGCGACGCCAGGCCCTGGATCTCGTAGTCCGTCGCGACCTCCAGGCCGCCGTCGTCGACCCAGGCGTCGACCTCCCAGGTCTCGACCGCACCGCTGCGGTTTCGCCGCAGCCCCAGCTCGGCGTCGCCACCGGTCTCCGACCGCTGGGTCTCGCGCCACGGCTCCTCGAGCGACACGTCGCCGACCCGGACGTCGTCGCCCTCGACGAGCAGCTCGACCGAGCCGGCCTCCCCGAGCCGCAGCGGCCCGTCCGGCGGCGGGTCGAGGAGCTGGTCGACCTCGATCTCCAGGATGCCGCTCTGGTACCCGACCTCGACCGTGGTCCGGACGTCACCGTCGCGCAGGTCGATCTCGATCTCGTCGGGACCGACCTCCTCGTCGACGACCTGCCGGCCCGGCGCCGGCCGCATCTCCACCAGCTCCAGGCCCCGGGGGGTGAGCTCGAACTCGATCTCGCCCACGTCCGCCACCGGCCACACCCCGTCGCGCATCCCCTCGACCAGCTCCGGGGTCGTCGCGCCGTCGTCCGGGCCGTCCTCGTCGGCCTCCGCCCGGTCCGACAGGGTGCAGGAGCCCAGGAGGACCGAGGCCACCACGGCGGTGGCCAGGACAGGCAGGCGGCTCATGCGCCGGACCGTACAGCCCGCCGATGAGGCGTCTCTCATGTTGCGTGACGGGGCTCCTGACCTGCTGCTCGGTCGTCGCCCACCTAGCCTGGGCCGGTGAGCACCCCCACCACCCCGCAGCGCGTCGTGTCCCTCCTGCCGTCGGCGACGGAGATCGTCTACGCCCTGGGCGCGGCCGACCGCCTGGTCGGCGTCACCTTCGAGTGCGACCACCCGGCCACCGCCCGCACCCGTCACGCCGTGGTGGTGGGAGGGACGGACACCTCCGGCATGACCCCCGCCCAGATCGACGCGCAGGTGCGCGCCCGGGCGGCCGCGGGCGAGGACCTCTACACGCTGCACGAGGGCGCGCTGCGGGGTATCGACCCCGACCTGGTCCTCACGCAGGACCTGTGCCGGGTGTGCGCGCTGCCCTCCGACGTGGTCGACGACGCCCTGGCCCACCTGGGGTGCTCGGCCGACGTCGTCGCCCTGGACCCCGGCTCGCTCGACGAGGTGCTGGCGACGGTCCTGACCGTGGGCGGGGTCCTGGGGCTGGGCGAGCGGGCCGAGGGCGTCGTCGGGGGACTGCGGGCCCGGCTCGACGACGTCGCCACCGCCGTGACGGGTCGGCCCCGCCCGCGGGTGGCGGTCGTGGAGTGGGTGGACCCGCCGTTCTCGGCCGGTCACTGGGTGCCGGACCTGGTCACGGCCGCGGGTGGGCAGGAGGTCCTGGGGACCGCCGGGGCACGGTCGGTGACCACCACGTGGGCCGACGTGGTCGCCGCCGCCCCCGACCTGGTCGTGGTCGCCCCGTGCGGCTACCACCTGGACGCGGCCGCGGAGCAGGCCCTGGTGGTCGTGGACGCCCTGACCGCGGCCGGTGCGCCGGACGTGCCGGTGTGGGCCGTGGACGCCGACGGCCTCGTGGTCCGGCCGGGACCTCGCCTGGTCGACGGCGTGGAGGCGCTCGCCGCCGTTCTGCACCCCGACGCCCTCGGGGACCCGGACCCCGCCGCGGTGCGCCGGGTCCGCTGACCTGAGCCCGGCCGGCCTGCACCGGGCGGCGGGCCTGCGGCGGTCTCGGCGCAAGGCTCGGCCACGAGAACGCCGTCGGACTCGGACGGGTGGCCGAGTCGATCGCCTGTCCAAGAACGTGGACCAGTGCTCTGACTCGACCGACCGCCGACCGCCGACCGCCGACCGCCGACCGCGCACCGACCGACCGCCGACCGACCGCCGACCGCGCACCGACCGACCGCCGACCGACCGCCGACCGACCGGGCCCGCCGCCTTCCGCCGTCAGGCCAGCAGGCGGGCGACCGCGCCCAGCGGGATCTGCAGCCAGGCGGGGCGGTTGCGAGCCTCGTAGACCACTTCGTACAGCGCCTTGTCCAGCTCGAGGGCGCGCAGCAGGGCGGCGTCGTCCCGGGGGTCGCGGCCGGTGACCTCGCCGTAGCCCGCGCAGAACGCGTCGCGCGCGGCCGCGGCCCAGGCCTGGACCGACGCGGCGGCCTCGGCGTCCCCGCGCGACACCGTGTCGTGCCCGGCGGCGTAGTCCAGGGAGCGCAGCATCCCCGCGACGTCGCGCAAGGCCAGGTCGGGCACCGTGCGTTCGGCCAGCGGCCGCAGCGGCTCGCCCTCGAAGTCCAGCAGCACCCAGCCCTTGCCCGGGGCGTGGAGGACCTGACCCAGGTGCAGGTCGCCGTGGACCCGCTGCATCGGCGGCAGGTCGTGCAGCTCGCCCAGCGCAGCCGCGTGGGCGTCCAGGCCGTCGGCGAACGCATCCAGGTCCGGGACGGCGCCCCGGGCCCAGGCCACCCGGGCCAGCAGGGCCTCGACCATCGCCGTACGGGCGACCTCGTCCACCTCGGTGGTGCCGAACGCCAGCGCCAGGTCCTGGTGGACCCGGGCCGTGGCGGCGCCGAGCCCCCGTGCCTGCTCGTCGAACGGGGTCCCCGCGCCCACGGCGGACAGGGCCACCCGCCAGGCGTCCTCGCTGCCGGGCAGGAACTCCACCGCGACCGCGAGGTGCCCCTCGACCGACGGGGACCCGCCCTCGGTCGCGGCCCACCGGCCCTCGAGCCAGCCCCGCAGCGCCGGGACGTGCGGGCAGCCGACCCGGGTCAGGGCGGCCAGCACCTCGACGTCGGGGTTGGCGCCGGGGTGCAGGGTGCGGAAGACCTTGACGATGACGGGCCCGCCGCCCTCGGGCTCCACGATGATGCTGGTGTTCGACTGCTCGCCGCGCAGCACGCGCGAGGGCGACCCCGGCCGGGGCGCGTCCCCGCCGTCGGCGCCGCGCAGCGAGGCCAGCAGGGCGTCGACGTAGGCCGGGTCGTGCGGGCCGTCGTAGACCCACCGGGTGCCGCCGTCGCCGTCGTCCAGGGTCCCGACCAGCGCGTGCTCGGCGCCGGCCAGCGGCTCCGCGCGCGAGGTCAGCGGGACCTGCACGACGTCCAGGCGGTCGCCGGAGTCGAGCCCGACCACGTGCACGACCACCTGCACGGCGCCGGGGCCGCCCGGTGCGGTCGACCGGCCGGGCACCACGGGCACCGGCCACGGGTGCGTGCCCAGGTCCCGCAGGCCCACGCCGCGACCCTTGGCCGGGTACCAGCGCTGCGCGGGCATCCACCCGTGCAGCAGGCCGGTCAGGCCGTCGGCGCCGCTCACGGCGTGACGGGGTCGACGAGGCGCAGCCAGAAGAAGTCCCGGCTGCCGAGGGTGAGGGTGATCCGCCCGTCCGCCCCCACGTCCGGGAAGCCGTTGCCGCCGAACAGGTCGACCACCTGGGCCCCGGCGTGGCCGGGGACCGTCAGGGTGACCGCCTGGGGCGAGGACGCCAGGTTGTGCACGGCCAGCACCGTCTCGGGGTCCTCGTGCTCCCCGCCGGAGGTGCTCTGGTCCAGCACCCGCAGGAACGACAGCACGGCCTCGTTGTCGCAGGCGTGGGTGTCGGTCACCACGGTGCCCGGGTCGACCAGGGGCAGGGCCACGAACGACCCGAGCCCGAACACGGGGTGGCGCTTGCGCAGGGCGAGCATGCCGCGCACCCAGTGCAGCAGGGACGAGCCCTGCGCCAGCTGGGCCTCGACGTTGACCCCGCCGAAGCTGTTGGTCAGGGACTGCACGACCGGCAGGTACAGCTTGCCCGGGTCCGGGACGGTGGAGAAGCCGGCGTTGCGGTCGGGGTTCCACTGCATCGGGGTGCGGACGCCGTCACGGTCGTCCAGCCAGATGTTGTCGCCCATGCCGATCTCGTCCCCGTAGTACAGGCAGGGCGAGCCGGGCATCGACAGCAGCAGGGCGTGGATCAGCTCGATCTCGGCGCGGCTGTTGTCCAGCAGCGTCGCGAGCCGGCGGCGGATGCCGACGTTGGCGCGCATCCGCGGGTCGGGGGCGTACCAGCCGTACATGGCGGCGCGCTCCGACGTGGTCACCATCTCGAGGGTGAGCTCGTCGTGGTTGCGAAGGAACGTGCCCCACTGGCCGGTGGCGGGGATCTCCGGGGTGTCGGCCAGGATGTCGAGGACCGACCCGGCCCGCTCGTCACGCAGCGCGTAGTACAGCCGCGGCATGACGGGGAAGTGGAAGCACATGTGGCACTCGGGCGCCTCGTCGTCGCCGAAGTACGGCGTGACCTCCTGCGGCCACTGGTTGGCCTCGGCGAGCAGGATCCGGCCGGGGTACTCGGTGTCGACGACCTTGCGGACCTTGGCCAGGAAGTCGTGGGTGCGGGGCAGGTTCTCGCAGTTGGTGCCCTCCTCCTCGAACAGGTAGGGCACGGCGTCCAGGCGGAACCCGTCGATGCCGGCGTCCATCCAGAACCGGACGACGTCGATGATGGCGTCCTGCACGGCCGGGTTCTCGAAGTTCAGGTCCGGCTGGTGGCCGAAGAACCGGTGCCAGAAGTACTGCCGACGGACCGGGTCGAACGTCCAGTTGGACGTCTCGGTGTCGACGAAGATGATGCGGGCGTCGGCGTACTTGTCGTCGGTGTCGCTCCAGACGTAGAAGTCGCCGTACGGGCCCTCGGGGTCCGACCGCGACGCCTGGAACCACGGGTGCGCGTCGGAGGTGTGGTTCATCACCAGGTCGGTCACGACCCGGATCCCACGGGCGTGGGCGGCGGAGACCAGCTCGGTGAACTGCGGCAGCGTGCCGAACTCCGGCAGCACGGCGTAGTAGTCACTGATGTCGTACCCGCCGTCGCGCAGCGGCGAGGCGTAGAACGGCGGCAGCCAGAGGCAGTCCACGCCGAGCCACTGGATGTAGTCCAGCTTGTCGATCAGGCCGGTGAAGTCGCCCGAGCCCGATCCCGTGGAGTCCGAGAAGGCCCGGACGAGGACCTCGTAGAAGACGGCCTTCTTGTACCAGTTGGGGTCGTTGTCCAGCCCAGGGCTGGACAGCTGAAGTCCCTGCACGCGTGGTCTCCTCAGGTGCCTGCGGTCGGCGGTGTCGGTGGGGCGGTCGGTGCGGGGTCAGTGGGGGTGCACGACGAACACGTGAGCGGTCTCGACGTACGGGTCGAGCCTCACGTAGTTGTACCCGCCCCAGGCCCAGGTGTGGCCGCTGAGCAGGTCGTGGACGGAGTAGCCCGCCCCGGCCGGCAGCCCCAGCGTCGTCGGGTCGACGTGGACCATCGTCTCGTGCGCGGCGTGCGGGTCCAGGTTGACCACCACCAGCACCGTGTCGGCGCGCCCCGTGGGGGAGTGCTGCGCGGGGACGTGGCGGGAGTAGGCGATGACCAGGTCGTCGTCGGTGGGGTGGAACGTGATGCCGCGCAGCCGCTGCAACGACGGGTGCGCGCGCCGGACCTCGTTGAGCCGGGTGAGCAGCGGGGCCAGGGAGCGGCCCTCCGCCTCGGCCGCCGCCCAGTCGCGGGGGCGGTACTCGAACTTCTCGTTGTCGATGTACTCCTCCGCGCCGGGGCGGGCCACGTGCTCGCCCAGCTCGTAGGCGGCGTAGATGCCCCAGCTGGGGACCAGCGTCGCGGCCAGCACAGCCCGCAGCCGGTGGGCGGCGGGCCCGCCGTGCTGCAGGAACGCGTGGAGGATGTCCGGCGTGCTCGGCCAGAAGCTGGGCCGCATGTAGTGCGCGGACTCCGTGGCGAGCTCGGTGACGTAGTCGGTCAGCTCCTCCTTGGTGGTCCGCCACGTGAAGTACGTGTACGACTGCTGGAACCCCACCTTGCCCAGGGTGCGCATCATCTGAGGCCGGGTGAAGGCCTCGGCCAGGAAGATGACCTCGGGGTGGGCCTCGTTCACGCGGCCGATGACCCACTCCCAGAACTCGACCGGCTTGGTGTGCGGGTTGTCGACCCGGAACACCGTCACCCCGCGGCTGATCCACAGCTCCAGGACCCGCAGCGACTCCGCGTAGATGCCCTCGGGGTCGTTGTCGAAGTTGACCGGGTAGATGTCCTGGTACTTCTTGGGCGGGTTCTCGGCGTAGGCGATGGACCCGTCGATCCGGGTGGTGAACCACTCGGGGTGCGCGGTGGCCCAGGGGTGGTCCGGGGCGCACTGCAGCGCGAAGTCCAGGGCGACCTCGAGGCCGAGGTCCTTGGCGGTCGCGACGAAGTGAGCGAAGTCCTCCTCGTCGCCCAGGTCCGGGTGGATGGCGTCGTGGCCGCCCGCGCCGGAGCCGATGGCCCACGGCGAGCCGGGGTCCCCCGGACCGGGCTCCAGGGTGTTGTTGCGGCCCTTGCGGTTGATCTCGCCGATCGGGTGGATCGGGGGCATGTAGACGATGTCGAAGCCCATCGCCGCCACCGCCGGCAGCCGCTGCGCCGCGGTGCGGAACGTGCCCGACACCCAGCGCTTGGCGTCCTCGTCGTAGTAGGCGCCCTCGCTGCGGGGGAACAGCTCGTACCAGGCGCTGAACAGGGCCCGCTCTCGCTCCACGCGCAGCCGCTGGGGCCGGGACGCGGTGACCAGGTCCAGGACGGGGTGGCGCGCCACGACGGCGGCGACCTCCGGCCCGACCGCCGGGGCCAGCCGGGCCCCGACGGGCCGCGCGGTGTCGAGCAGCGCGGTGACGGCGTCCTCGAGCAGGTCGACGGCGCCGGTGTCGCCGGCCGCGCGGGCCAGGTCGGTCGCGCGACGCAGCACGGGCACGCCCTCGGCCAGCATGACGTCCACGTCCACGTCTGCCGCGATCTTGACCGTCGCGTTGTGCTCCCAGGTGGCGTAGACGTCGGAGGCGCCCTCGACGTGGAACGTCCAGTCGCCCGGGGCGTCGGCGAGCACGTCCGCGCCGTACCGGTCGCTGCCGGGGGAGACCTCGACCATGCGGACCCGGGTCTTCTCCGTGCCGTCGGGCGCGGTGAGCACGGCCGTGGCGGCCAGGGCGTCGTGGCCCTCGCGGAACACCGTGGCCCGGACCGGGACGGCCTCGCCGACCACGGCGCGGGCGGGCCAGGCGCCGTCGTCCACGCGCGGGGTCACGTCCAGGACGGGGATGCGGCCGACGCTGCGCCTCGACAGGTCCACCGGGGCCGGTGACAGGGCGACGCCGGCGGGCGACGGGTCGACCGCAGGCGGCAACGGGGTCGTGGGGGCCTCACCGGTCAGGTGCGGTCCCGCGGCCGTGGGGCCGGGTGCGGAGGGAGTCGGGCGGGCGGGTGTCCTGTCGGCTGCCACCCGTCGACCGTACCGATGCCCGGGCACCTGCGGCACGTCAGCGACCTCCTGAGGGCTCAGCGGCGGGGGCGAGCGCTGGATAGCCTCAGCGAATTACGCAACGCAGAAACGCCACAATGTGCCTCTGACCTGCGGAAACTTCCCGTGTCGCGGGTATCGCAAATGGGTCGGAACGGGTAGCGTCGACACCAAGGACCTGACCACCAGCTAGGAGACAGCCATGCCTGTAGGTGCCGCACTCCCGATCGTCCACTCGTGCGAGGCGTCCTCGTGCGCCTACAACGGCGAGCACACCTGCCACGCCGCCGCGATCACCATCGGCAACAGCGGGTCCGCCGCCTGCGAGACGTACCTGGGGGCCGACACCCGGGGCGGGACCGAGTCCGGCACGGCCTCCGTCGGGGCCTGCAAGGAGTCCGGTTGCGTCCACAACGTGCGGCTGGAGTGCACGGCCGCCGAGATCGAGGTCGACTACAGCGCCGGGCACGCCGTCTGCCTGACGCACGCCACGGCCTGAGGCCGAACCTGCGCCGCAGCACCAGCGGTGAGCGGCGCCGGGCCGTGCCCCAGGGGGATCACCCGTCCGGTCCCACTCCCAGGACGGGTTACCCCCGGGGGGCCGTAAGCGCTTACGCTCCTGCGACGTGAGAGCTATCCGGCGGTTCACCGTCCGCACCGTCCTGCCCGAGTCCCTGGCCCCCCTGGGAGACCTCGCCCTCAACCTGCGCTGGTCCTGGCACGCGCCGACGCGAGAGCTGTTCGCCTCGCTCGACGCCGCCAAGTGGGCCGAGGCGGGGCAGGAGCCGGGTCGTCTCCTGGGGCTGCTGACGCCCGAGGACCTCGAGGCGCTGGCTGCGGACCCCGCGGTCGTCGCCCGGGTCCGGGCTGCGGCCGACGAGCTGCAGGAGTACCTGACCAGCGACCGGTGGTACCAGCACCAGCAGGACGTGCCTGCCGCCGTGGCGTACTTCTCGCCCGAGTTCGGTATCGCCGCCGCCCTGCCGCAGTACTCCGGCGGCCTCGGCATCCTCGCCGGCGACCACCTCAAGTCGGCGTCCGACCTGGGCGTGCCGATCGTCGGTGTCGGCCTGTTCTACAAGACCGGGTACTTCAAGCAGTCCCTCAGCCGTGACGGGTGGCAGCAGGAGACCTACCCGGTCCTCGACCCCGACGGGCTGCCGCTGTCGATCCTGCGCGAGGCCGACGGCACCCCCGGCGTGGTCACGGTCGGGCTGCCCGGCGGTCGTCAGCTGCACGCCCACGTGTGGCGCTCCCAGGTGGGCCGGGTGCCGCTGCTGCTGCTGGACTCCGACATCCCCGAGAACGACGAGCGCGCCCGCACCGTCACCGACCGGCTGTACGGCGGCAGCAAGGAGCACCGCCTGCAGCAGGAGATGCTCCTGGGCATCGGTGGCGTCCGGGCCCTGCGCCTGTTCAGCCGCCTCACCGGCTCGCCCCGGCCCGAGGTGTTCCACTCCAACGAGGGCCACGCCGGGTTCCTGGGCCTGGAGCGCATCCGCGAGCTCGTCGAGGAGGGTCTCGACTTCGACGAGGCGCTCGAGTCCGTCCGCGCCGGCACCGTGTTCACCACCCACACCCCCGTGCCCGCCGGCATCGACCGGTTCGGCCGCGACCAGATCGAGACGTACTTCGGCGGCGACAACGCCGTCGCCGGTCTCGGGGTGCACAAGATCCTGGCCCTGGGCGCCGAGGACTTCGTCGGCGGCGACCCCAGCGTGTTCAACATGGCCGTGATGGGCCTGCGCCTGGCGCAGCGCGCCAACGGCGTGTCCCGCCTGCACGGCGTGGTCAGCCGCGACATGTTCGAGGGCCTGTTCACCGGCTTCGACCCCACCGAGACGCCCATCAGCTCCATCACCAACGGCGTGCACCACCCGACCTGGGTCGACACCCGGGTCGTCGACCTGATCGCCCGCCACGGCGGCGTCGACGGCGACGGCTCCGACCGCGGGGCCGTGGACTGGGCGTCGGTGGAGAACATCCCCGACGAGGAGATCTGGGCGCTGCGGCGCACGCTGCGCGAGCAGCTGGTCGTCGAGGCGCGGCGCCGGGTCCGTCGCTCCTGGCTCCGTCGTGGCGCCTCCCCGGCCGAGCTGCGCTGGGTGGACGACGCGTTCGACCCCGACGTGCTGACCATCGGCTTCGCCCGTCGCGTGCCGACCTACAAGCGGCTCACGCTGATGCTGCGCGACCCGGAGCGGCTCCGCTCGCTGCTGCTGCACCCGACGCGCCCGGTCCAGCTGCTCATCGCCGGCAAGTCCCACCCCGCCGACGAGCAGGGCAAGCGCCTGATCCAGCAGGTCATCCGGTTCGCCGACGAGCACGACGTGCGTCACCGCATCGCGTTCCTGCCCAACTACGACATCGCCATGGCGCAGTCGCTGTACCCGGGCTGCGACGTCTGGCTCAACAACCCGTTGCGCCCGCTGGAGGCGTGCGGCACGTCGGGCATGAAGTCGGCGCTGAACGGCGGGCTCAACCTGTCGATCCTCGACGGCTGGTGGGACGAGTGGTACGACGGCGAGAACGGCTGGGCAATCCCCACCGCCGACGGCGTCGACGACCCCGACCACCGCGACGACCTCGAGGCGGCCGCGCTGTACGACCTGATCGAGACCTCGGTGGCGGCGCGGTTCTACGACCGTGACGAGCAGGGCCTGCCGCGTCGCTGGCTGCAGATGGTCCGGCACACGCTGGCCACGCTCGGGCCCAAGGTCCTCGCGGACCGCATGGTCGCCGACTACGTCAACGAGCTGTACGCCCCCAGCGCGCGCGGGTCAGCGTCCCTGGAGTCCGCGGCCGACCACGCCGGGGCCAAGGAGCTCGCGGCCTGGAAGAACCACGTGGCCGGCGGCTGGCACGCGGTGCGGGTGGACCACGTCGAGTCCGGTGACGTGGCCGACAGCCCGCAGGTGGGCGACTCGCTGCGGGTCGACGCCTACGTCAGCCTGGGCGACCTGCGTCCCGAGGACGTCCGGGTCGAGCTGGTCCACGGCCGGGTCAACGACGCCGACGCGCTCACCGACACCCGTAGCGCCAACCTGGAGCACGTCGAGACCTACGAGCACGGTCGGCACAAGTTCTCGGCCACCATCGACCTGCGCCGCACAGGTGCGTTCGGCTACACGGTGCGCGTGCTGCCGGCCCACCCCGCGCTGGCCTCGGTCGCCGAGATGGGCCTGGTCGCCAACGCCGGCTGAGCCTGCGAGCACGACTGCGCGAGCTCGAGCCCGAGGGGCGGCGGCCCGCGGCCTGCGGGGGGGGGGC
>JBBSQH010000036.1:0-38872 GCA_038258055.1 Actinomycetales bacterium | reverse complement strand
GCCCCGACCGGGCGCGCGAGCCCGACCGCACCTTCGACGGACCGGGGTACGGGCGCTACTCCTGGGGGTTGGGCTGGGACGCGGACGCGGGTCGTTGGCTCGCGCCGTTCGTGTTGGGGCCGGTCAACAGCCGGGTGGTGCGTCGCAGCAACGCCCTGACCGGCTACTCCTACGGCCGTGGCTTCACCTACCGCGAGGCCGTCGGCCTGCCCGGTCGGGTCCTGGGCGCCCCCCTGGCGGCGGGTCTGGCCGTCGGCACGGGGGCGCTGGGGCTGGGGATGGCCCTGCCCCCGACCCGGCGGCTGCTGGACCGGGTCCTGCCCGCGGTCGGGACGGGGCCCGACGAGCAGGCGCGCGAGGCGGGGTTCTTCTCGGTCCGGCTGCACTCGCGCACGAGCACGGGACGCCTGGTGCAGGCCAAGGTGTCGTCCCCGGGGGACCCGGGCTACGCGGCGACGGCCCGGATGCTCGGCGAGAGCGCCCTCGCGCTGGTGCTCGACCGGGACCGGCTGCCCGACCGGGCCGGCGTCCTCACCCCCGCGACGGCGATGGGCGACGTGCTGGTGGAGCGGTTGCGCGAGGCGGGGATGACGCTTCAGGTGCTGTGAGGGGTCAGGGCGAGAACCGGACCGCCTGACCGGGCCTGGCCTGCGCCAGCCGGTCGACGTCGGAACGGGGCAGGTCGTCGCGGACGTACGCGACGACGGGGTAGCCGCCGGTCACGGGGTGGTCGGCCAGGAAGACCACGGGTGTCCCGGACGGTGGCACCTGGACCGCGCCGCGGAGCACCCCCTCGCTGGGCAGCTCCTCACCCGTGCGGGCAGGGTCCCGGGGCAGCGGATGGCCACCGAGCCGCAGCCCGACCCGGTCGCTGTCCGTGCCGACCGGCCTGACGTGGGCCAGCAGGTCCGACCAGGCCGAGGTGGCCAGCAGGTCCAACCGGGGCCCCGGTGTCACCCGCACCGTCACCGTCCCGTCGGTCGGGTGGGGCACGGGGGCGTGGTCCACCCCGGGCATCGGCCCGGCCTCCCGGCCGACCCGGAGCACGTCGCCCGCCCGCAGCGGCGGCGGTCCCAGCCCGGACAGGGTGTCGTAGGACCGGGAGCCCAGCACGGGGTCGACGTCAACCCCGCCCCTCACCGCGACGTAGCTGCGCAGCCCGTTGGCCGGGGGCCCGAGCCGGAGCACGTCCCCTGGTCGCAGGACGAAGGGCGCGTGCAGCGGGGTGCCGGGGCACGGGGCACCGGTGACCGCCAGGGTGACCGTGCCGTCGCCGACCAGCGCCAGACCCCCGAGGGTCACCTCCAGCGCGGCGGCGCCGTCGGGGTTGCCCACCAGGCGGTTGGCGAGCTCGTACGACCCGCGGTCGCAGGCCCCGGAGCGGGTCACCCCCCACGACGCGTAGCCAGGACGGCCGCCGTCCTGGACCGTCGTGAGCGGGCCCGGCTCCAGGACGCGCAGGGCGCCCGCCCGCACGGGGCTCACCGGTCGTCCGTCGGGACGAACCGCACCCGGACCCCCGGCCGCAGCAGCGCCGGCGGGTCCCGGTCGAGGTCCCAGACCGTCGCGGTCGTCCTGCCGACGAGCTGCCAGCCGCCCGGTGACGCCGTCGGGTACACCCCGGTCCAGCCGTCGGCGAGCGCCACCGACCCGGCCGGGACGCGGGTGCGCGGCTCGTGGCGTCGCGGCACCCTCCAGGCCGGCCCGTCGTCCGCGACGGCGTAGCAGAACCCGGGCGCGAACCCGCTGAACGCCACCGTCCACGTGGTCCCGGCGTGGCGGGCCACGACCCCGTCGGCACCCCAGCCCGTGAGCTCGCCGACCTCGTCCAGGTCCTGGCCGTCGTAGACCACGGGGACCTCGAGCACGGGCGTCTGGAGCACGGGCGGCTCGAGGCCCGTCGGCCCGATCCCGAGCGGCGCCTGGTCGGTCGGCTCCTGGTCGGTCCGGACCGGGTCGTCGGCCGTCAGGGTCCGGACGGCGGCGGCCACCTCCGGCGGGGCGGTCACGGCGGGGTCGAGGACCAGCAGCACGGTCCGGGCCGCGGGGACCAGGTCGACCACCCCGGGCAGGGCGGCCTGCCGCAACCGGGCGTGCAGGTCCAGCACCTGACGCAGGTCGTCCAGCTCGACGAGCACCCCGCGCGAGCCGGACGGCAGCAGCCGCATCAGGCGAACGCCGCCACGGTCACACCGGCCGCGGCGAGGGCGTCGCGGGCCGCCCGGGCCATCGCGACCGCGCCCGGGGTGTCGCCGTGCAGGCAGAGGGACCGCGCCGACACCTGCACCGGCTGCCCGCCGATCTCGGTGATGGGCCGGTCCGTGGCCATGGCGACGCAGCGGGCGACCACCTCGTCCACGTCGTGCAGCACGGCGCCGTCCACCGAGCGGGGGACCAGCGTGCCCTGCGCCGTGTAGGCGCGGTCGGCGAACGCCTCGGTCACGGTCGGCAGGCCCGCGGCGGCCGCCAGCTCGAGCACGACCGAGCCCTGCAGCCCCAGCAGCGGCAGGGTCGGGTCGACGGAGACCACGGCCTCGACCACCGCCCGGGCCTGCTCCCGGTGGTGCACGACCGCGTTGTACAGCGCGCCGTGCGGCTTGACGTAGCGGACCCGGGTGCCGACCGACGCGGCCGTGCCGACCAGCGCCGAGAGCTGGTAGACGACGTCGTCGCGCAGCTCTTCGGCCTCGACGTCCATGAACCGGCGACCGAACCCGACCAGGTCGCGGTAGCCGACGTGCGCGCCGATGCTGACGCCGCGCTCCTGCGCCGCGACGCACAGCCGGCGCATGGTGCTGGGGTCCCCGGCGTGGAACCCGCAGGCCACGTTGGCGCTGGTGACCACGTCCAGCAGCGCCTCGTCGTCGGTCAGCCGCCAGGGGCCGAAGCCCTCGCCGACGTCGGCGTTCAGGTCGACGGTGGCGGCGGTGGACTGAGGCACGGTCCGATCATCCCGCGAGGCGAGCGAGAAGTCGCGGTCGCGGTCCTGTACAACTGCCGCATCGACAGTTGTACGATCTGGCGGTGGACGTCGCCATCAGCACCCTCAGGGCCGAGCTCGGGCAGTGGGTCCACCGGGCCCAGCAGGGCGACGACGTGGTCATCACCGAGCGCGGGGTCCCTGTCGCCCGGCTGACGGCGGTCGGGTCGACCTCGCTGCTGGAGCAGCTCACCCGCGACGGCGTCCTGGCCCGCGCGGGGCGGCCGGACCGGCCGGTCGCGCGCGGGGTCGAGCGGGTCCGGGCGAGCGGGCCGGTGACGGACCTGGTCGGCGAGCAGCGAGACAGCTGAGGGTGACGCTGGTCTACTTCGACAGCAGCGCGTTCGTGAAGCTGCTGGTCGAGGAGGACGGCAGCGACCTCGCGGCCGGGCTGTGGGACCGCTGCGACGCCGCCGTGTCCAGCCGGCTGGCCCAGGTCGAGGTGCCGGCGGCGCTCGCGGCCGCCGGACGGGCAGGCCGGTTGGACCGTGACCAGCTCGCCACGACCGTCGACGTCTGGCAGGGGTGCTGGTCGGCGACGAGACCCGTCGAGCTCACGGCGGACGTCGCCGCCCGGGCCGCGGGGCTCTCGGCCGAGCACGCGGTCCGCGGTGCCGATGCCGTGCACCTGGCCTCCGCTCTGGCGGTGGGGGGCGGGCTGCTGCTGGCGTGCTGGGACGCCCGGCTCGCGGTCGGCGCTCTCGCCGTGGGGGTGGACGTGGTCCCCGCCCCTCGGTGACGGAGCCGCCGACGCGACCGAGGTCGGTGGCGATGAAGGCGGGTGGCGGTGCAGGCGGGTGGCGGTGAAGACGGGTGGCGGCGAAGACGGGTGGCGGTCAACCGGGAGGCACCGTCAGTCGTCCGGCCAGCGCGGCGACCTGGGGCGGCCCCACCCGGCAGCAGCCGCCGACCAGCCGGGCGCCGTCGTCGACCCAGCCCTGCACGGCGGTCAGGTCCAGGTCGGGCTGCCCGGTCCAGCGGCGGGCGGCGCCGTCCCAGACCTCCCCGCTGTTGGGGTAGACGACCGCCGGCAGGCCCGACGCCTGCGCCGCGACCGTCACCGCCGTCCCGACCCCGAGCGGGTCGCAGCAGTTGACGCCGACCGCGAGCACCTCGGCCACGTCGCGCGCCATGGCGAACGCCTCGGCGGCGGGCTCGCCGCGCCTGGTCCTGACCACCCCGTCGGCGTCGACCACCGTGGTCAGCGACAGCCAGACCGGCAGCCCGACGTCGGTCGCGGCCAGGAGCAGCGCCTCGGCCTCGGCCAGGGCGGGCACCGTCTCCAGGGCCAGCACGTCGGCGCCGGCCTCGGCCAGGGCGGTCATCCGCTCGCGGTGGAAGGCCCGCAGCGCCGGCACCGTCAACGGTCGCCCGCCGTCGAAGCCCGGCTCCAGGTACTCCCCGGTGTACTCCTGCCCGCCGGCCAGGACGGCGCCGTACGGGCCCACCGACCCGGCCACCCACGCCGGGCGCCCGGCCACGTCGACCGCCTCCCGCGCCACGGCCACGGACCGGGCCACGAGCGCGAGCGCGTCGTCGCGGTCCAGGCCCAGTAGCGCGAACCCCTCGACCGAGGCCTGGTAGGACGCCGTGACCAGCACCTGGGCCCCGGCCCGCAGGTAGTCCGCGTGCGCGTCGCGGACCGCGCCCGGGTCCTCACGCAGCAGGACGGCCGACCACAGGTCTCCCGACAGGTCGTGCCCGCGGGTCTCCAGGTGGGTGGCGAGCCCGCCGTCGAGCACCACGGGCCCCTCGGTGAGCGCCTCGCGGAGTCCGGTCGCGCCGTCGCTCACGGGACCTGGTCCAGACCCCTGACGAGGGGGCCGAGGTCAGGGCTCGGACCGTCGGCCGGCGTGGCCAGGAACGGCAGCGCCGCGTGGTGCCCGCCGTCCTCGACCGGCCCGACGGTGCGGCCGAGCGCCCGCAGCCGGTCCAGCATCGCCGCCTGCTCGAGGGGGTCGGCCACCAGCCGCTGCACGACGGGGGCGTCCTCGGCGACCTGCACCCGGTAGCCCCGGGAGCGCAGCTCGTCGGCCAGCGGGGTCAGGTCGACCCAGCGGAGCACCAGACCCGCGACCCACGGTCGGCCGGACGAGGCGTCGAGCAGCCGCGAGAAGGTGCGCGGGCCGACGTAGCCGACGCCACCGGTGACGACGACGCCACCTGCCTCTCGGAACGGCGACAAGTCGACGGTGCTGTCGGTGCTGTCGGTGCTGTCGGTGCTGTCGGTGCTGTCGTTGCTGTCGGTGCCGTCGGACTCGACGTCGCCCGCGACCGCCGCGCTCAGCAGGCCCGCGTCCACGCCGTAGGCCACGGCGGGCGCGGAGGCGTCCAGCCCCAGCACCGGCACCGCGGTGGAGCGGCGGAGGCCGGCGTAGAAGACGCGGTCGCGGGCCACGAGGTCGTCGCGCGACAGGTCGGCCGCGGCGGCGTCGGTGTAGTGGTCGAACAGCTCCGGCCCGCTCAGGTGGTGGTTGAGCGTCGCGGCGTCCTGGCCGTAGGACGCGCATACGTCGACCAGCGAGCCCGGGTCGCCCATCGCGTCGACCACCCGGCGGTACAGCTCGCCCCCCGCGGTCAGCACCCGGTAGTCCTGCGTCGCGAAGTAGCGCATGTACGGCCGCGGGTCCCGGCTGGTGTAGAGCTCGCTGAAGTCCTTCTTGCCCGGGGTCGTCGTCGTGGCGCTCATGCCAGGTGCAGCGCCGCCATGGCCGCCGATCTTCCGGGGATGCCGCTGACGCCGCCGCCCCGTCGTGCCCCGGCCCCGCCCAGCAGCACCCGCTCGTGCGCCGTGGCCACGCCCCAGGTGCCGACGTCGGAGTCGCGCTCGGCCCAGGGCCACGACAGGTCGCGGTGGAAGATGTGCCCGCCCGGCAGCCCGACGTCGCCCTCGAGGTCGACGGGCGTCCGGACCTCGAGGCACGGGCGCCCCTGGTCGTCGGTGAGCAGCACGTCCTCGACCGGCTCGGACAGCACCGACCCGATCGACGCGAGCGTCGCCGCCAGCGCGCGCTCGCGGGCGCCGTCCGGGTCCTCGCGGAACAGCCGCGCCGGCATGTGCAGCCCGAACAGCGTCATGGTGTGGACACCCTCCTCGGCCAGCGCCGGGCCCAGGATCGACCGGTCGGACAGCGTGTGGCAGTACACCTCGCACGGCGGCAGGTCGGGGATGCGGCCCGACGAGGCCTGGGCGAACGCCGCGGCCAGCTGCTCGGCGGTCTCGTTGACGTGGAACGTGCCGGCGAACGCGTCCTCGGCGCTGACGGCCTCGTCCCGCAGCCGGGGCAGCCGGCGAAGCAGCATGTTGACCTTGAGCTGGGAGCCCTCGGGTGTGGCGTCGCTGACGGGGTCGCCGGACCCGCCGTGGTCGCCCGCCCCGGCCGCGGCCAGGGCCCGGTCCAGGGCGGCCGGCGCCCCGGCCCACACCACGCGGTCGGCGCTGACCACCTGCTCGGTGCCGTCGACGTCGAGCACCAGCCGCCCCTCGGGGTCCAGCTGCACCACCCTGGCCCCGGTCCGCAGGTCCGCCCCGGCCTCGCGGGCCGCGGCGGCGAGCGCCCCCGACACCGCGCCCATCCCGCCGACGGGCACGTCCCAGTCCCCGGTCCCGCCGCCGATCACGTGGTAGAGGAAGCAGCGGTTCGCCAAGAGGTCCGTCGCCGGGTCGGCAAAGGTGCCGATCAGGGCGTCGGTGAGCGCGACGCCGCGCACCAGGTCGTCCTGCACGGCCTCGGCCACCCCGACCCCGACGGGTCGGGTGACCAGCAGGTCCCAGACGGCGTCGTCACCGACCCGGGCGCGGGCCTGCTCGCGGGACAGCAGCGGCTCGGTGACCGTGGGCCACAGCGCCCGGGCCGCCCGAGCGGTGCGGGCGTACAGCTCGTCCCAGCCGCGCCGGTCGGCCCCGGCCCCGATCCGCTCGAACGACGCGGTGGTGGCCGCCTCGTCGTCGGTGACCAGCAGCCCGGACCGGCCCTCACGTCGCGGGTCCGGGGTGTACGACGACACCCGGCGGCGGACCAGCCGCAGGTCCAGGCCGAGCTCGTCGCGGACCTGCTGAGGCAGCAGGCTCACCAGGTAGGAGTACCGGGACAGCCGTGCGTCCACCCCGGGGAAGACCTGCTCGCTGACGGACGCGCCGCCCAGGTGGTCGGCCTGCTCCAGCAGCAGGACCCGGCGGCCGGCCCGGGCCAGGTAGGCGGCGGCGGTCAGGCCGTTGTGGCCGCCCCCGACGACCACGACGTCGTGGTGGGTGTCATGCATCGGACCATCCTGCCGCCCCGGGTCCCCCGCGTCCGGGTCGAGGGTTCATCGCCCCCCGCGCGGGTACGTTCAGCGGGTGAGCGACACCACTGCGCGGCGTGACCGCTGGAGAGACGGCCTCGGGGGCGCGGCCACCCGTAGCGCCCAGATCCTGATCGTCCTCGGCGCGGTCACGGTCGTGGCCTACGTCGGCGTCCAGCTGCGGCTGGTCGTCGTGCCCGTCCTGATCGCCGTGCTGCTCGCCGCCGCGGCCGGACCGCTGGTCGACCTGTTCGACCGGTGGGTCCCCCGTGTCCTCGCCGTCTGGGCGACGTTGCTCCTGGGGTTCGCGGTGCTGGGTGGGCTGGGCTGGCTGGTCGGTGACGCCGTGGCGTCGCAGTGGGGCGAGCTGCGCGACGGCGCCGTCCAGGGCTTCCAGCAGCTGCAGGACTTCGTCGAGAACGGGCCGTTCGGCCTGCCGTCGGTCGACATCGAGGACCTGACCAGCCAGCTGGAGTCGGTGCTGCAGGGCTCGGCCGTGCAGGCCGGTGCCATCACCGGGGCCACCGCCGTCGCCCAGATCGCCACGGGTGTCGTGCTGGCGCTGGTCGTGCTGTTCTTCCTGCTCAAGGACGGCCGTCAGATCTGGGCGTTCTTCCGGGCCCAGCTCCCGACCCGCGAGCACCGCCGGTTCGACCTCGTCGGTCTCCGGTCGGTGCAGGTGATGGGTGGTTACGTCCGCGGCACCGCCACCGTCGCGTTCGTGGACGCCGTCGGGATCGGCATCGGTCTGCTCATCATCGGGGTGCCGCTGGCGCTGCCTCTGGCGCTGCTGACGTTCGTCCTGGCCTTCGTGCCCATCGTCGGTGCGGTCGTGGCGGGTGCGGTGGCCGTGCTGGTGGCGCTGGTGTCCAACGGCCCGATCGACGCCGTCTGGGTGCTCGTCGTCGTGCTCGCGGTGCAGCAGATCGAGAGCAACCTCCTGCAGCCGGTGCTGATGGGCAAGTACCTGTCCCTGCACCCCCTGGTCATCCTGCTCGCCCTGACCGCCGGGTCGATCGTGGCCGGCATCATCGGCGCGATCCTCGCCGTGCCGTTCGCCGCCGTCGCCTGGTCGGCCATCCAGGCCTCTCGCGAGGCCAGGGCCGACCAGCGCGCCGTGGACGAGGAGGTCCGACGGTCGACCATCCCGGACGACCCCGCCGTCGGCGACACGAGCCACGTCGAGGCTGACGGGGTCCCGGTCGAGGACGCCCCGGCGCACCGCCGTTCCCTGACCGGCCGCGTCCTGGCCCGCCTCGGTCGGGACTGACGGAGCCAGGCCCGCCGGGGTCGGCCCCCGCCGAGAGGGCCGCGGGTCCGTCGCGGCCGGTTTGGCGCGGCGGTCACGCTGGTCCGGTCGGGCTGTCCGGCGCGGCTCTGCTGCACCGACCAGCGTCACGACACGCGCGCTCGACGGCTACCGGCCCGGATCGGAGCCTCTTGTGTCGCTGGTCGGTACGCCGCCCCAGCGGGTCGGCCGGGCCCGGGTGGGGTCACCGCCCACCCCGCCAGCCCCGAGGCGTCAGAGCGTCCGCAACGCCTCGGCCAGGTGCTCGACGGCCTGGTCGAGCTGGTCGTCGCGCAGGTACGGGGCCGGCCCGAGGCGCAGCACGTCGCCGCGGTGGTCGGTCAGCACGCCGCGCTCGCGCAGCGCCGTCTGCAGGGCCCCGGCGTGCGGCGTCCGCAGTGCGAGGAACCCGGCGCGCCCGTCCGGATCGGGCACCGCCACGGCCAGCACGGACGGATCTGCACCCAGGGCCTCGACCGCGCTCGCGAGCCGGCCCACCTGGTGACGGCTCACGGCACGCAGCCACCCGGGCGTGAAGCCCTGGGAGTCGAAGAAGTCGAGCACCCGGGCCGCCCGGTAGTGGCTGGTCGGGTCGTACGTGGACCCCGCGAAACGCTCGGGCCCGGACCCGTAGCCGACCTCGCCGGCGGGCGTCGCGGCCAGGTCGGCGAACTCGGCGAACCAGCCCGTGACGACCGGTCGCAGGTCGGTCCCGGCCGGCCAGCGCAGGAAGCACGACCCCTCGCCGTGCTGCAGGTACTTGTAGCCGCCGCCGACCACGAACGCGTCGAGCAGGTCGTCGTCGGCCAGCGACCAGTCCAGCGCCCCGAGCGCGTGGTAGGTGTCGACGACGAGCACTGCACCGCGGCGCCGGGCGGCCGCCGCGGTCTCGGCCAGGCCGGGGACGACCGAGGCCGTGCCGAACAGCACCTTGGACACCAGGACCAGCGCGGTCCGGTCGTCGACCTGGGCCGCGACGCGCTCGGCGAGGGTCGACACCGGCAGCGCCGGCACCCGGACCACCTCGACCCCGGTCTCCGAGAGCCGGTCGAGCTGGCGGCGGGCGGAGTGGAACTCCCCGTCCGTGGTCACGACCCGGGGCCGGGCGCCCCAGTCCAGGGCGGACATCAGCCGGACCAGCAGGGTGTGGGTGCTGTCCGCCAGGGTGACCACCCCGGAGCCGTCGTCGCCCAGCCACCGCAGCCAGCCGTCCTGCACCCGGGCCGCCTTGGCCAGCGCGCGGTCCCACTTCTCGTCGACCAGGGCGGTCGCGTCCTCGAACGCCTCGAGCTGTCCCTCCCGCGCCACGTCGGGCCAGGCCTGGTGGCTGTGCCCGGTCAGCAGCAGCCGCTCGTGCACCTGGGCCGCGCGGTAGTGCTCGGCCACCGCCCGCGGGTCGTGCGGTGCGGCGGTCCCGGGGCGGTCCATCAGAACCGGCTCCGGATCGACCACAGCAGCGGGAACGCGGGCCGCAGCGTGGAGCGCAGGTAGGCGGCGCCGTCGGAGCCGCCGGTGCCCAGCTTGGCGCCGATGGTCCGTTCGACCATCTTGACGTGGCGGTAGCGCCACTCCTGGATCCCCTCGTCCAGGTCCACGAGGCTCTCGCACAGCCCGGCGGCGTCGGGGTGGTGGTGGTAGAGGTCGACGAGCATGTCCTCGACGGCCGGCTCGTCGGTCGCCTCGACCGGGTGCCCGGTGCGGGACAGGTGGGCCAGCAGCGCGTCCCACAGCGAGGGCGCGTCCAGTCGGGCCTGCAGCCGCCCGCGCGCCTCGCCGTGCTCGGCACGGCGCATCGCCGCGGGGTCCTTGAGCCCGAGGACGAACTCGACCTCGCGGAACTGCGCCGACTGGAACCCGGACCCGGACTCCAGGTGCGCGCGGAACGACGCGAACTCCAGCGGCGTCATGGTCTCCAGCACGTCCAGCTGGCTCACGAGCACCTTGACGATGCTGCGGACCCGACCCAGCGTGTGCCGGGCCCGGGCGCGGTCGTCGGTACCGAGCAGGCGGACGACCCGGTCGAGCTCCCACAGGATCTGCTTGAACCACAGCTCGTAGACCTGGTGGATGGTGATGAACAGCAGCTCGTCGTGCTCGGGCGGGTCGGAGCTGAGCCGCTGCAGGCGCAGCAGGTCGTCCACGCGCAGGTAGGTGCCGTAGGTCAGGGGTGCCCTGCTGCCCGGTGTCTGGTCGGTCGTGTCGTCGGCCACCCGCCCATCATGGCCCTGGGGCAGACTCGCCCGGTGTGAGCGCACCCGGGCTGACCGCCGACCTCGTCCGCAGCACCACCGACTACGTGGACTCCTGGTGGGCGTTCCGACGACGGCACCACCGGGTGCCTGGGGTGCAGGGTGCCGTCGGCCTGGACGGACAGCTGCTGCTGAGCACCGCGCACGGCCTCGCCGACGTCGAGCAGGGCACGGTGCTGACCACCGACCACGTGTTCCGCGTCGCGTCGCACTCCAAGACCTTCACCGCCACCGTCGTGCACCAGCTGGCGGCCGAGGGCGCGCTGCGCCTCGACGACCGGCTCGACGCGTGGCTGCCGTGGACCGCCGAGGCGTCGGCGGGCGTGGCGGCCGTCACCCTCCGGCAGCTGCTCAACCACAGCGCCGGGCTGGTCCGCGACGGCGCCGACGGCGACCAGTGGCAGCTGCGCCGGCCGTTCCACGACGAGGCCGACCTGCGTGAGGTGGTCCGCGACGCCGTCGTGACCGAGCCCGACGTGTCCTTCAAGTACTCCAACATCGGGTACGCCCTGCTCGGTCTGGTGGTGGCGGCGGCGACGGGGACGAGCTGGGCGGACGAGGTCCGCACCCGCGTGGTCGAGCCGCTGGGGCTGACGTCGACCTCACCCGACCTGGCCCCGGGGGACGCCCTGGCCGACCGCGTCGCAACGGGCTACACCTCGCTCGCCTACGCCGACGAGCGCGTGCCGGTCGAGCAGGTAGGGACCCGGGCCATGGCGGCCGCGACCGGGTTCTGCTCGACCGCCGCCGACCTGGTCCGGTACATGGCCGCGCACCGTGACGGTGAGGGCACCCCCGACGACCCCCGGCTGCTCGACCCGAGCGGACGTCGCCAGCTCCAGCACGGCTGGTGGGACGTGCCCGGCAGCGGCGGCGACGGCTACGGCCTCGGGATGGGCGTGAGCACGGTCGGCGAGCGACGGCTGGTCGGGCACGGCGGCGGCTGGCCGGGGCACATCACCCGGACGCTGCTGGACCCCGCCAGCGGCCTGGTGGTGTCCGTGCTGACCAACGCCATCGACGGCCCCGCGCTGGAGCTGGCGGTCGGGGCGGTCATGCTCGTCGACCTGGCCGCCTCGCCCGGCCAGCACGCCCTGACGCCGGAGGACAAGGAGGTGGCCGCCGGCTTCGTCGGACGGTGGGCGACGCTGTGGGGAGTGCAGGACATCGTTCTGCTGGGCGACCGGCTCGTCGGGCTCAACCCGGCGCTGGCGGACCCGACGGCGGCCCTCGTCGACCTGACGGTCGTCGACGCCGACACCCTCGTGATGGCGGCCGGGCCGGGGTACGGCGCGGTGGGCGAGCACATCCGGGCGACCCGGGACGCGACCGGGCGCGCGGCGACGCTGCGGACGGCCAGCGGCATGACGACCTGGCGGGTGGACGAGATCCCGCTGCCCCGAAGGGTGTCACCGGGCTCGATGTGACGCGTCCGGAGCGACCGACGGTCGGCGGGGGAGACGGCCGAAGGGGTCCGTGCCGCCTCCCCCGCGAGCGTCAGCGGGTGCGGACCCGGACCCGGGAGACCTCGACCCAGGTCGACAGCCGCGCGGAGGAGTACTCGCCCTCGGCGTCGTCGAAGACCATCGGACCGATCCGCCCCGTGACGGTCCCCTCCCGGCCGGTCTGGCTGTACGTCGAGGACCAGGTGACGCCGCCGTCGCTGTAGCGCGAGCTGTACCGCTCGACGAACGTCCCGGTGCCGCCGGTGATGCGGATGTCGACGGCGGGGTTGCCGAGCGGGGTGCCGTGGTCGGTGACGGCGAGCGTCCCGGTGATGCGGGCGTTGCGGTTGCGCTTGTCCGCGACGACCGTCAGGTCACCGTCCTCGATGGTGCGGTAGGCCACCTCCTCGCAGAACGGGCCCTCCGGCTCCTCCTCGTGGCCGCCCCAGCCGTCGTCGGGCGTCACGCCGGGCGGGCACTCCAGGTCGATCACGTCGCCGTAGACGTAGGTCCCGCTCCCGTCACCCGGCGTCTCGACGCTCAACCAGCCCTGGTGGTAGTTGCCCAGGACGCCTCCCGGCAGCCGGCCGACCTCCTGCCAGTTCATGCTGATGGAACGGCCCGACGACGCGTTGCGCTCGTTCTGGGGCGGTTCGAGGTCCGCGGCCGAGGCGGACGGCGCCGTGGTGAGGGTCAGGGCGAGGACCGCGCCGGTCGCGGTGAGGGCCGTCGCAAGACGGCGGAGGGTGCTGGGCATGACGGTCTCCTGAGAGGTGGGTCGGGTGATGGGTGCGTGACCGTGCGGCGGTGCTGGTCTGAGGTGCTGGTCTGAGGTGCTGGTCTGGGGGTGCTGGTCCGGGGGTGCTGGTCTGCGGTGCTTCAGTGCTGCGGCGGTAGGTCGTCGCGGGGTGCGGGTGCCCTCAGCGGCGGCGGGTCCGGAGGCGGTCGACGACGACCGCCCCGATCTCGCTGCCCTGGGCGAGCCCGGCCTCGATGCCCCACGGGTAGTGGATGCCGCCGAACAGCCGTGAGCCGGCCGCCTCGAGCGCGGCGTCGGAGTAGGACGAGAACCGCCGGGCGGGGTAGCCGCGGACGTCGTGGGACTCGTCGACGAAGGGGAAGGACCCCAGCAGGTCGGTGAGGACCACGGCGGCCGCGGCCGAGGACACCGAGTGCCCGGACGTGTGCTCCGGGAACTGCGGTGTGTTGACGAACGACGTCCAGGTGGGGTCGACGTAGCGCTGCAGGTAGGTGATGGGCCGCAGCAGGTTGCTGCGGTACTTCTCCGTCCAGCAGGCCAGGAACGCGTCGTTCGTGGCGACGCCCAGGCGCACCAGGGCCTCCAGCGTCCGGTCCAGCCGGAGCCCGAGCTGCCTCGTCGTCTGCGACGCGATCAGCATCCAGTGCCCCGCCGGCAGCCCGGTGGCCGTGCCGAGCGGGGGGGTGAACGAGCCCGGGTTGTCGGTCCAGAACCGGGCGATCTCGCGCTCCTCGGCCCCGTTGGCCCGGCTCTGGTCCAGCACGGCCACGGCCTGTGCGTGGAACGCCGAGCCCGGCGCGTCCGAGAACGGGACGTGCGGGGCGGCCATGACCTCGTCGGTGGCCCGCAGGACCATCGGCCGGACGTCGGCGCAGTACGGCTCGATCGCCGGCCGGTAGTTGGGGGGCGTCGACTCCCACAGCCACGGCTCACCCGACGGGGGCGTGTAGGACCGCGCGGCGGCCGCGGCGTGCCCGTCGCCGGCCCGCCAGGCCACCAGGCCCGCCGCGACGGCCCGACCGTGCACCAGCGAGGCCTGGATCCGGGCCGCGGGGACACCGGCCGCCCAGCGGGAACGCAGGACCTCGGCGTGCGTCTCCGCCAGGCGGGGACGGGTCAGCGGCGAGCGGTGGGGCAGGACGGCGGTCAGCACCTCGTGGGCGGCGACCGACACGGAGATGGCCCAGTCGAGGTCGCCGCGCCGTCGCACCGCCGTCGCGGTGGGACCGAGCCCGTTGAGCCGTCCCTCGAGCGAGACGTGGTTCGGCATCCCGACGACCGCGGACTGGTACATCGCCACGGTCAGGTGCGCGTACGCCCGGGCCGCCGTCGGCGGGGTGAGGTTCTCCAGCAGGACGGCGTCGTAGGCCGCCCTCACCCAGGCGTGCGCGACGTCCGGAGCGGCCGTGGCCGCTGTCCCCGGTCCCGCGGCGGCCGAGGTCACGCCCAACCCCAGACCGGCAGCGATACCGAGACCCGTTACCAAGAACCCGCGCCGACCGAGGTCCCCGCGATGGACCATGTGCTCCCCCTGGACGTGCTCCCCCGGCGCGACACCCGATGTGCGCTGGCACATCTGACTGCCCCGTGGGGGACCGGCGGTAGAGCGGGACCCAACCGTTACCCGATCGTTACCGGCTGGTCGGGGCGGTCTGGGACGAGTCGGTTCCCGGGCGCAGTCGGGTGCACTCGTCCACAGGGTCACCGGACCCACGCGCCACGGGTACCTCCTGTGCTTGACTGCGACCCGCGGACGTCAGGGGGCCCGCCCCGGCGGGACAGGGGGTGCAGTGGCGACGTTCCTCGTCATCGGCGGCGTCGGTCTGCTGCTCCTGGTCCTCACGCTCCTGCTCGGCGACCTCGTCGACGGCTTCGTCGACGGGTTCGGACCCGACTGGCTGTCGGGCACCGCGCTCGCCGCGTTCCTGGCCGCCGTGGGTTTCGCCGGTGCGCTCGCGCTCCAGGCCGGGGCGTCGACCGGGGTGGCCACCGCGGTCGGGGTCGGCGCCGGGGCCGGTGCTGGGGTGCTTGCAGGTCTGCTCACCCGCTCGCTGACGCGGGAGGACGACGGTTCCACCCCCCGCAGCAGCGCCCTCGCCGACGCCAGGGCGACCGTCGTGTCCGACATCCCCGCCGACGGCTACGGCACCGTCTCCCTGGTCGTCGCCGGCCACCCCACGCGCCTGAACGCCCGCACCGCCGGTGACGTGGCGGTGAGCACCGGCTCGGTCGTGCGCGTCACCGCCGTGATCTCCGCCTCGGCCGTCCAGGTCGAGCCCCTACCGGCGTCAGGCGACGCCGAGAACGGTGAGAACCCCTGATGCTCGGTCTCGACACCACGCTGGTCCCCATCATCGGGCTGGTCGTACTCGTCCTGCTCGTCGTCGTCGTGGTGGTCCGCCGCTACAAGGTGGCCGGCCCGGACCAGGCGTTCATCGTCACGGGTCGCCGCGGCAGCGGGACCACCGTGCCGGGCCAGGCCGACGTGTCGGGCCAGAAGGTCGTCCTGGGCGGCGGGGTGTTCGTCGTCCCGCTCGTGCAGAAGCTGCACATCATGGACATGTCGAGCCGTCGCATCCCGGTGCAGATCAAGAGCGCCGTGTCCGGCCAGGGCATCAAGCTCAACGTCGAGGGCGTCGCCATCGTCAAGGTGGGCGGCAACGAGGACTCGATCCGGGCCGCCGCCCAGCGGTTCCTGTCCCAGCAGGACGACATCACGCCGTACACGCAGGAGGTGCTGGCCGGCGCGCTGCGCTCCATCGTCGGTGCGCTGAGCGTCGAGCAGATCATCCGCGACCGGGCCGCGTTCGCCCAGCGGGTGGCCGACGAGTCCGAGAACTCCCTGACCGGCCAGGGCCTGGTCATGGACACCTTCCAGATCCAGGACATCAGCGACGACGGCACGTACCTGGCCGACCTGGGCCGACCCGAGGCCGCACGGCTGCTGCAGACCGCGTCGGTGGCCGAGGCCAACTCCCGGCAGGAGGCCGAGCAGGCCCGGATCCGCGCCGAGGAGCAGATCGCGATCTCCAACCGGGCGCTGAACCTCAAGCAGGCCGAGATCAAGGCCGAGACCGACGCCGCCGCCGCCCAGGCCGCCGCCGCCGGCCCGCTGGCCCAGGCCGACCGGGACCAGATGATCCTGGCCGAGCAGGAGAAGGTCGCGATCCGGCAGGCCTCGCTCACCGAGCGCCAGCTCGACACCCAGGTCCGCAAGCCCGCCGACGCCGAGCGGTACCGCGTCGAGCAGGAGGCGGAGGGCCGCCGCAACGCCGACATCTTCACCGCCGAGGCCCGCAAGGCCGCCTCGATCGCCGCGGCCGAGGCCAAGGCCGAGGAGACCAAGCTGTCCGGTGTCGCCGAGAAGGGCCGCCGGACCGCGCTCGCCGAGGCCGAGGCCATCGAGGGGGCCCGCACGGGTGAGGCCGAGAAGGCGCGTCGTTCCGCCATCGCCGAGGCGGTCAAGCTCGAGGGTGAGGCCGAGGCCGCCGCGACCCTGGCCAAGGGCAACGCCGAGGCCGAGGCCATGCAGCAGCGCGCCGAGGCGTTCAGCCACTACAACGAGGCCGCCGTCCTGGACCTGTTCGTCAAGATCCTGCCCGAGGTCGCCCGCGAGCTCGCCTCGCCCATGGCGTCCATCGACAAGCTCACCGTGGTGTCGACGGACGGCGCGGGGGCGCTGCCGCGGCAGGTCACCGACAACCTCGTCCAGACCCTCGAGCTGCTCAAGGGCGCGACCGGCGTCGACCTGCAGCAGATGATGGCCCGGGTCACCGAGAGCACCGGCAGCACCTTTGCGCCGTCCTCGCGCGGCTCGAGCGACGGCAGCCCGGCCGCACCCGGCACGGCGGTGGAGCCGACCACGACCGAGGGCTGAGCGTGGACGCGGCGGACCGCGGGGCCGGGACGGGTCGGGCGCAGGGTGGTCGCGACAGACCCGCGGAACCACCGCTGGTCGGCCACCTCCGCGACCAGGCGCAGGCGTGCGCCGAGATGGGTTCGCCGCTGTACGCGGACCTGATGCGGGCCTGCGTCGACGACCTGGTGGATCCCCTCGCCCCCGACGCGGTCCGGGTCGTGCTGGCCGACCACCTGCACGCGCCCGGACCGGCGGCCACGGGCATCCGGCTCCTGGGGGCGGTGCACCACCTGGTGCTGACCGGCCGTGCGCCCCTCCTGGCCGCGCACTACCCCAGCGTGGGCGGCACCCCCGGGGCGGGTCTGTGGTCCGCCTTCCGCGCTGCGCTCGCCGACCACGCCGCCGAGGTCGGGGCGTTCATGACGGGTCCGCCCCAGACCAACGAGGTCGGTCGTTCCGCAGCCCTGGTGGGTGGGCTCCTCACGGTGCTGGCCGGGCGTGACCTGCCCGTCCGGCTGCACGAGATCGGCAGCAGCGCCGGGCTCAACCTCAACGCCGACCGGTACCGCGTTCAGGCCGGGCCGGGCGGGCCCTGGTGGGGACCGGCCGACAGCCCGGTTCAGCTGGCCGACGCCTGGCTCGGACCCGTGCCCGACGCCGACGCCCCGCTGCGCGTGGTGGAGCGCGTCGGCACGGACGTGGCCCCGGTCGACCTGGCTCGGCCCGGGACCGCGGACCGGCTCCTCGCCTACGTCTGGGCCGACCAGGTGACCCGCGTCGAACGCACCCGGGCCGCGCTCGCGCTGGCCGCGGTGCACCCCGTCCCGGTCGAGCGTCTCGACGCCGTGTCCGCGGTCGACCGCCTGGACCTCAGACCCGGCCACCTGACCGTGCTCTGGCACTCGGTGATGTGGCAGTACCTGACGCGGGAGGACCAGGGACGGGTGGTGGACGGGTTGGCCCGGCTGGGGGCGACGGCCACCCCCGACGCCCCGCTCGTGGAGCTGTCGCTGGAGCCGGAGCGCCCCCGCCCCGGCGCGCGCCACGAGTTCCTGGTCGCCGCCCGCAGCTGGCCCGGCGGCGAGCGCGTCGTGCTGGGCACCAGCGTCGGCCACGGCGTCCCCACCCGCTGGCACGGCTGAGCTCGAGGGCGGGTCCGGGCTCGGGGCCCGCCCCTCCTCCCTGAGGTCGTGGCTCACCCGCCCGTTCCACGGCCGGCCCGGAACGCCGACCCGACCGGGCCGTCCCGACAGCGAGCCGGTCCCTACCCTGGGCTGATGACCCCGACCGTGCCGAGCAGCCCGACCCGTAGCGCGTCCGACCGCGGCGCACCCCTGATCCCGACGGGGGTCGTCGCCGCCGGGTCCCTGGTCGCCGGGTTCGCCGTCGCCCAGGCGACGGACGTCAGGGCCCTGGGCGGGGTCGTGCTGCTCGCCGGGGCCGCGTGGTGCGGCACCCGGTGGTGGCGCCGCGGCCCGGTGCCGGCGGTCGGGCTCCTGGCGGGCTACACCGGGGCGTTCGTGGGCAGCCACGTGCTGGCGCGGGAGATCGGCGCCTGGCCGGCGGTGCTCACGGTGTCGGCTGCCGTCGCCGCTGCGAGCTGGGTCGTCGCCGACCGCCACCGGTCGTGACCGACGTCCTGGTCGTCGGGGGCGGCGTCGCCGGCCTGCTGACCGTGCAGGCACTGCTCGACCGGGCGGACGACCTGACCACGGCCCAGGCCCAGGCCCAGGCCCGGGCAGCGGCGGGCGACGGCGAGGTCGCCCGGTCGGACGGCACGCTCACCGTCACCTGGCTGGTCCACCGACCCGGGTACGGCACGGCGTCGCGCAGCGGTGGGCTGTCGCTCCGCTACGCCTCCGCCGACCCTCGCGGCGACGCCTGGACCGCACGCTCCGCCGTCCTCGCAGCCGGGCTCGCCGCCCGCCACGACCACCTGCGCCCGTTCATCGGGAGCACCCGTGCCCTCCTGCTCTCGCGCCGCGCGCCGGTTCTCGGCTACCCCGGTCAGGTGGTGGACCCGGCGGCGCACGGCCTGCCGCACGAGCACGGCCTGCTCCACGACACCTCGCCGCAGTGGGACCCGTGCGGGCTGCTGCCGCGCTGGGCGCTCGCGCTGAGCGAGGACCCCCGCGTCCGGCTGCTGGAGATGCCGGAGCCCGTGACCGCCATCGCCGACCTGGCCGTGCTGCACGACCTGCACGGGGCGGGCACGACGGTGGCCTGTCTCGGTCTGGGTGCTCACGTGCTCGGCGACACCCGGCTGGCCGGGCGCCTCGGCGTGCTGCTGCGCGGTCCGCTGCCGGTCGGGTCGGTGCACGCCTAGCGCGCCGTGATCGACGACGACGACGAGCTACGGCCCCGCTACACCGTCCCCCACGGCTCGTCGGGACCGGACGGGTCGGGCCGCGAGGGGCACCTGCACGTCGGCGGCACGTACCTGCCCGTGGACGACCCGGCCGACTGGGACGACCCCTCGAGGCTGACCCAGCGGGCGCTGGCCGAGGTGCCCGCACTGCTCGCCGACGTCGCGGAACGCTTCCCGGACCTGGTCGGGTGGCAGCCGGACGGCCCGCCGTGGTGGGGCATCCGGCCCGTCCGCGACACCGTCGCGCTCGGTCGCGTGGAACCCGCGCTCGTGGGCGGACGGGACGTGGTGCTGACTCACGGCTGGGGCGGGTCGGGCTGGACCATCGGGCCGGCCGTCGCCGAGGAGATCGCCGTGTCGCTGCTCCCGGGCCCCCGCCCGGCCACGGGTCCGGGTACCGCCGGGTCCGCCGGGCACGACCCGCTGGTCCCCGCCGACCCGTCTCCCGACGCCGACCCGCTGGCCGTGCACGGTTCCTGGCGTCCGTGAGCCGCTCCGAGGGGAGCCGCCGACGGGACGAGCGGGCGCCGGCCGACGGCCCGTGGCCGGTGGCGGGCGGCACCGCGACGCTGGTCAACGAGCCCGTCGGCTCCGACGGCTGGCTGCTCGCCGTGGACGACGTGCCGCAGTCCCACGTCGACCTGGCCGACCCCACCGTCCTGGTGTTCGAGTACGTCCGGTGGATCGGGGGACTCCTCGACAGCCTGGCCCCGGAGGGCGAGGACCTGCACACCGTCCACGTCGGCGTCGGGGCAGGAACGCTGGCCCGCTACGTGGCGGCCACCCGGCCCGGTTCGAGGCAGGTGCTGCTGGACCCCGACGCCGCCCTGCTCGACCTGGTCCGGGAGCGGCTGCGGCTGCGCAGCGGACCGTTCCTCAAGGTCCGCGCCGAGGACGGCCGCGCCGGGCTCGCGGGCTGCCGTCAGGCGTCGTTCGACCTGGTGGTCAGGGACGCGTTCGCCGACGCGGGCGTCCCGCCGTCGCTCACCACCACGCAGTGGTGCGACGCCGTGGCCGCGGTGCTCCGCCCGGGAGGCGTCCTGGCGGTCAACCTGCCCGACTCCACGCCGTTCCCGCACACCCGGGCCGAGGTCGCCACGCTGCGCACCCGCTTTGCGAACGTCCTCGCGGTGGCCGAGCCCGCCACCCTTCGGGGCCGCCGCACCGGCAACGTCGTCCTGGTGGCCTCCGACGCCGACCTGCCGGTCGCGACCTGGGGCCGACGCCTGGCCGGTGACGCCGTCACCCCGGTGCGGCTCATGACGCTGGACCAGGTCCGTGACCGGTTCGGGGGAGGCGAGCCGATCGACGACGCGGGACCGTTCCTGGCGCCCCCGCCGCGACCGCGCTTCCGCTGAGCCTGCTGCACCTGAGCCCCCTCACCCGCCTCACCCTCGGCGGACGAGGCCGGGGACGCGGATCCCCGACATCGTGGCTGCGCCGACCGGAGGGACTGGTCGTCGGAGCCTGGAGGTAGACGTGGCAACCCTGACGGTGTGGAAGTTCGAGGACGCGACCGCGGCGGAGCGGACGGTCCAGCTCGTGCAGGACCTGCAGAAGCAGGAGCTGATCACCGTGCACGACGCGGCGACGGTGGTGTGGGAGCAGGGCAGGAAGCGGCCCAAGACCCGTCAGCTGCACAACCTGGCCGGCGCCGGGGCCCTGGGCGGGGCGTTCTGGGGACTGCTGTTCGGACTCATCTTCTTCGTGCCGCTGCTCGGCCTGGCGGTCGGTGCGGCCACCGGCGCCCTGACCGGGTCGCTCACTGACGTCGGCATCGACGACGACTTCATCACAAGCGTCCGGGCCGAGGTCACCGAGGGCACGTCCGCACTGTTCCTGATGACCAGCGGCGCAGTGCAGGACAAGGTGCTCGACGCGGTCAAGGAGGCCGGTCTGCAGGCCCAGCTCATCCACACCAACCTGTCCAAGGCCGAGGAGGACGCGCTGCGCGAGACCTTCGCCGAGTAGTCCGGGGCGTTCCGGGCCGGTCGCCGTCGGCTCGTCTGCCTACCATCTGCACGTGCCCAGCCCGCCAGGTCGGCCGGGGCGACCCCGTCGGGTCGCCCTGCTGGGCGCGGTCGCGGCGGCTGCGGTGCTGTCGGCCGGCTGCGTCGCCGGCCCGGGCGACGAAGGTCCTGCCGCCGGGGCCACGTCCGACGGGGCCTCGCCCGAGACCTCGACGTCGCCGCCCGTCTCGGCCGCCGACCTCACCGCCGAGATGGTCCAGTACCGACGTGACGCCCAGCGAGGCGTCGTGCAGGTGAAGGTCACCAACCACGGCGGTGCCGCGGTCCGGGTCCAGCGGGTCGAGGTGGTCAGCGGTACCTTCATCACGCCCGCCGTGGCCGACAAGGACTCGACCGTCGGTGCCGGCCTGTCCGTCGACCTGTCGGTCCCGCTCGCCGAGCCCCGGTGCGCCGACGACGACGCCGAGGGGACCGACGCGACCGACGCCGACAGCACCGACGAGCACCTGGCCGTCCTCGTGGTGGACGGAACCACCGTGGAGCTGCCGGTCGACGACCGGGTGCTGGAGGAGGTCCGGGCGCAACGCTGCGCCGAGGCCGCGGTCGGGGAGCTCGTCGGGGCGGCGTGGCAGCCGACGTGGGAGGACGCCGGCGTGGTCGACGGCGAGCCGTCGTTGCGCGGTCACCTGGTCCTGACCCCGACGTCGTCCGTCCCGGTGACGGCGGCCGTCGAGGGGGCCACGACCCTGTTCACGATCCAGGAGCGGGCCGAGGCGATGCTCGAGGGCCGTCCCGAGACCCTCGACGTGGTCGTCACCGTGACCCGGTGCGACCCGCACTCGGTGGCGGAGGACAAGAAGGGCTACCTGTTCCCCGTCCGGGTGACACCCGACGGCGGCGAGGAGACCCTGGTCGAGATCGCGGTCCCGGTGCCGGAGCGCGGAGCCCTGCAGGACCTGATCGAACGCACCTGCTACTGACGCGACGAGGGCGGGGCCCCTTCCGGCACGCGGTGCGTGCCGGTCGGTTCCCCGCCCTCGGGCGGTCAGGTGGTGCGGGCGCTCAGCCCAGGATCAGCCGCGGGGGCTGCGGACGGGGCTGCGCGGCGAGCAGGCGTTGCCGACGTCCACGGACTCACCGCGCTCGACGAACACCTCCTTGACCGACTTGACCGTGCCGCGACGGTCGGTGCACGTGAGGATCCACGGCTCCGGCTCGTTGACGACGCGGGGCGTCGGACCCCGGAAGTCGAGCGTGCCGGTCCAGTCGCCGGCACCCTCGGCGCCCCGGGCGTAGTTGAAGGCGACGAGCTCGTACGTGCCCGGCTGGGGGTCACGGATGGTGATGACCTCCGGGTTGTCACCCGTGGCCGCGCTGGCCACGACCTGACCGTCGGCGTTGCGGACGTAGAAGTCCCAGTCGGCGTTGGTGCCCCAGCTGAACCGGAGGTCGGCGTAGGCGTTGTCGAAGCCCTCACCGATGACGAAGGTCGTCGACTCCAGCGGACCGTTGAAGGACAGCTGAGGGTTGGGGGCGGGGATGCCGGCCGGGTTGGTCAGGCTGCTGCCCGGCTGGGTCGGGCCGGTCGGGTCGCGACCGTCGCGACCGGCCACGACGGGCCGGGTGGAGGGGTTGACCGCGAAGGAGAACTTGCCGCCGTCGGAGTCGTAGGTGGTGGACAGCGAGTCCTCGAAGTACTGGACCACGTTGCCCTGACCGACCACGGGGCTCGTCGCGGTCATGAACTCCTTGCTGACCTCGAGCTCCCAGCCGGAGGGGGCGGTGCCGGTGATGACCGAGTGGTAGGCGGGGTCGGCGGTGGCGCGCTGCACCTCGAGGTAGGCCTCACGGTTGCCACCCAGACCGGCGCCCGCAGCGGGCTCCAGACCGGCGTACTCGGCGATGACCCCGTCCTGGAACGGCGGGTGGAAGCCCAGGGTGCCGATCTCGGGCGTGAACCCGAGGCCACCGGCGGTCCAGAACGTCCAGTCCTCCGTGCCGCCCGTGGTGTCGTACAGCTCGTAGGACGGGATGTTCTCGTAGTTGTTGTGCGATGTCGCCGCGGCGCCGAGCGCCTCGTAGATGGGCTCGTCCAGCGGCTCGCCCGTCGCCTGGACGCCCGGGGGGCGCAGCCACAGGTTCCCGAAGGTGTGGTTGGTGACGAGCGTGGTGACCGCGCGCGTCCCGACCAGGTTCTTGATGTTGCGGGTCTCGGGCTCGGAGAACGGGCCGTCGCCGCGGTAGGTGTCGCTCGACCAGCTGGTGCTCGCGCCGGGCCCGCCCCAGAAGCCGCCGTAGTTGCGGTTCAGGTCGGTGCCGCGCAGCCGGCCGGCGTTGTTGGCCGAGCAGGTCCCCGTCGTGAAGTTGGCCGGGGTGTTGACGGAGATCGAGCAGTTCTTGCGCTTGTTGTCGTAGCTGAACGTCCCGAACGTGTCGGTCGTGGCCGCCTCGCGCGAGATCGTGAACCCGTCGGGGTTGACCACCGGGACGATGATCGTGCGGGTGGCCTCGACGAGGTCGGTGATCTCGTCGTCGGAGCCGTAGCCCTGGAGCAGCTCGTAGGCCCACTCCATGGTGTGCTCCGCGGCGGGCCACTCACGTGCGTGGTGGGTGCCCATGTGCAGGAACACGGGCTTGCCGTCGTTGACGTCGTCGGCGTTCGTGGTGATCTCGATGCCGTGGACCATGCGGCCCTCGACGGTGGGCTCTTCCAGGGTGATCGGACGCACCATGTCGGGGTAGGTCTCGGCCAGGGCCTTCATCTCGGCCTCGTAGTCGGCCAGGCGGCGGTACTCGGTCCGACCGCTGGGCAGCTGGGACTCGTCGACCGCCGCGGCGAACCGGGCGTCGGCGCGACGGTCGGCGGCCGAGGCGGCGGCCATGTCGGCGATCTCGACGTCCCACGTGAACCCGGCGTCCTCGAGCACCTGCTCGTCGTCGGCCCCGTTGAGGACGACGTCGACGTGCGTGGTGGAGGCGTGCTCGGTCAGGTCCAGGTCCAGGTCCTGCAGGCGCTCCTTGTCGGCGCGCTTCGGCGTGCTGACGGCCACCAGCGACTGGGTCTCGGGGTCCCCCTCGATCTCCAGGAAGGTGAGGTCGACGTCGACCGACGCGGCGCGGCCGCTGAGCAGGCACCCCTGCACCGTGAGCTCGGTTCCGGCGTCGACGAAGCCGGTCGCCTTCTCGGTGCCCGTGAAGCCGGCGCTCGCGGCCACCACGTCACCGGCGCCGTCGAAGATGGCGAGGTCCCAGTCGCCGGCGCCGACGATGCCGGCCTCGACGATCCCGGAGGACGGTGCGGTCAGCGTGTAGGAGTCGACGCCGCGGCCGCGGGCGACGCCGTCGGCGCAGGTACGGGCCTGCGCGCCGCGGACCTCGAGGACGTTGGTCGGCCCGGCCTGGGCCGAGGGGAGCGTGACCAGGGCGCCGGTCGCGACGAGCAGGCCGGTGAGGCCGATCGCGGTTCGGGAACGGGTGCGGGAGCGGCGGTCGGCCGTGCCCTGGGAGCCCTGGTCGGGCTGACCGGGCGGGTCGAACGTGGCGGGAGCTGACATGCGGTGTCGCCTCTCGGTCGGTGGGGGTGGTCGGAACCTATGCGCGACCCGGGACACAAGGGAAGACTCTGCGTGACATCGGTTGCTCTGCATGCGTGATTTACCGTTCATCCGTTCGGTTCATCACCGTGCAGGTCACGGTCCTGCAACGGGTCGGCGGGACGGTTGACAGCGCCGGGCCGGGGTGTCTTAGGGCTCTCACGCGCCGTGACCGCCGGCGCCGGTCCGGGTTCCGTCCCGCCCAGGTGGCACGCTTGCGCCCATGACCGACCGCCAGTTCGGGTTCCGCACGCGGGCCCTGCACGCCGGGGCCACGCCCGACCCCACGACCGGGGCCCGGGCCGTGCCGATCTACCAGACGACCAGCTTCGTGTTCGAGGACACCGCGGACGCGGCCAACCTGTTCGCGCTGCAGAAGTACGGCGTCATCTACTCCCGGATCGGCAACCCGACGGTGGCTGCGCTCGAGGAGCGTCTGGCCAGCCTCGAGGGCGGGCTGGGGGCGGTCGCGACCAGCAGCGGGCAGGCCGCGGAGTTCATCACCTTCACCGCGCTCGCCGGGGCCGGGGACCACGTGGTCGCCGGCGCCAGCCTGTACGGCGGCACCATCACCCAGCTCGACGTGACCCTCCGCCGGTTCGGGGTGGACACCACGTTCGTGCGCGGCAACGACCCCGCCGACTTCGCCGCCGCGATCACCGACCGGACCCGCTTCGTGTTCGCGGAGGTCGTCAGCAACCCCGGGGGCGAGGTCGCCGACGTCGCCGGTCTGGCCGAGGTGGCCCACGCCGCCGGCGTCCCGCTCGTCGTGGACGCCACCACCGCGACGCCGTACCTGTGCCGGCCCATCGAGCACGGCGCGGACATCGTCATCCACTCGACCACCAAGTTCATCGGTGGTCACGGCACGACGATCGGTGGTGTCGTCGTCGACGCCGGGACCTTCCCGTGGGACAACGGCCGGTTCCCGGCCATGACCGAGCCGGTCGCCAGCTACGGCGGGCTGACCTGGTGGGGCAACTTCGCCGAGTACGGGTTCCTCACCAAGCTGCGCAGCGAGCAGCTGCGCGACATCGGCGCCACGCTCAGCGCGCACTCCGCCTTCCTGCTGCTGCAGGGCGTCGAGACGCTGCCGCAGCGGATGCGGGAGCACGCCGCCAACGCCCGGCAGGTCGCCCACTGGCTCGACGGGGACCCGCGCGTCGCCTGGGTGCGCTACGCCGGGCTCCCCAGCCACCCGGACCACGACCGTGCGGCGCGCTACCTGCCCGAAGGCCCCGGGGCCGTGTTCGCGTTCGGGGTGGCGGGTGGGCGCGAGGCGGGCGAACGGTTCATCAACTCGGTGGAGCTGTGCAGCCACCTGGCGAACATCGGCGACGCCCGCACCCTGGTGCTGCACCCGGCCTCGACCACGCACCAGCAGCTCAGCGAGGACCAGCTGCGGACCGGTGGCGTCGACCCCGACCTGGTCCGGATCAGCGTCGGGCTCGAGGACGTCGACGACGTGCTGTGGGACCTCGACCAGGCGCTGACCCGCGCCACCGGCACGACCCGGACGGGGGAGCAGGCATGAGCGAGACCGAGATCGGCGGGTACGCCGGCGGCGCGGCCGAGGTGCCGGCCGCCAGTACCGGACGCGGGGCGCGCACCTGGGTCGGACCGAGCGCGCAGGAGCGGCTGGCCATCATGCGCCGGACCCGCACCGTCGCGGTCGTCGGGGCCTCGGACAACCCGGCCCGGGCCAGCTACTTCGTGGCCACGTACCTGCTGTCGACGTCGTCTTACGAGGTTTACTTCGTCAACCCGCGGGTCAAGGAGATCCTGGGTCGTCCCGTCTACCCGAGCCTGGCCGAGCTGCCCGTGGTCCCGGACATGGTCGACGCCTTCCGGGCCCACGACGCGCTGCCCGGGGTGCTGGAGGAGACGCTGGCCGTCGGCGCCCGCACGCTGTGGCTGCAGCTGGGGCTGTGGCACGAGCAGGTGGCCCGCGACGGCGAGGCCGCCGGGCTCGAGGTCGTCATGGACCGGTGCCTCAAGATCGAGCACGCCCGGTTCCACGGCGGGCTGCACCTGGCCGGCTTCGACACCGGGGTGATCAGCTCCCGACGTCGTCAGGGCTGAGCGCGGCGACCTCGAGCGCGACGTCCGCCAGGGTCCGCACCCCGTCGCCTCCGACGTCGGACCGGGACAGCACGGGCAGCTCGGCGCTGACCGACACCACGACCCGGCCCGGCGTGCGTAGGAGAACTTGCGTGACGCCGTCGTCACGGGTGACGACCGCCAGCTCCCAGCCCGGGGGTACCGGCGGGAGCGCCTCGCTCTGCCGGGGGTCGCTGCTCCACGCCCAGTCGGCGTCCCGGGGGGCGTAGGCGTGAGGCCAGGCGAGGACGGCCACCGACTCCACGTGCACCAGGACGTCGGCGCCGCCGCGGGTGCGTAGCGCGACGCGATAGCTCGTCGCACCGAACGCGTCGGTCACGAGCCCCCCGTCCACGACGGTCGGCTCCAGCCCGGCACGCCGGGCCGCCTCGACGGCGACCGACACCGGGGCGCTGCTGTCCCCCGCCGCCTCGACGTCCGGTCGACCGAGCCCGCCGCCCTCGGCGACGACGAAGCGGGGCGCGGTGGGGTCGCAGCCCTCGGGAACGCCCGCCGGGTCGACGAGGCCCGCCGCGACGTCCGAGGGGTCGGTGCGACCGGCGCCCCCTGCGGCCAGACCGTCGGCCGGCACCCCCGCGAGCCGGATCATGTGGCCGACGTCGGTGGTGACCCCGGCCAGCGTGAGGGCGGGCGGCTGAACCTGCCAGGCGGTGGTCCCGGACGGGAGCACGGGGACCCACCGGGTCAGCCCGTCCTGCACGTACAGGCAGCCCGAGGCCAGGACGGCGACGCCGCGCAGGTCCGGCACCGTCCCCGCCCTGACGTAGTCCACCGACGGGTACGTCGCGGCGGGTCCCGCCGGGCGTGAAGGTCCGGGGGCACCGAGCGCCCGCTGCCAGTCCTCCGCGGCCCCGGCGTCGTAGCCGCGGGTCCACCCGCAGCCGCTGGCCAGCAGCCCGTCGTCCTGCCCCCGCCAGCTCCGACCGGACACCAGCAGCCGCCGGCCCACCACCAGGGCCGAGTCGTCCTCGGCCAGGTGCCGCGCGGTGGTCGGGTCCACCCAGGCGTCCACGGTCTCCAGGGGCGGGCCGAGGAACCACTCCCTCACCCGCAGCGTCACCCGCACGGGGCTGCGGCCGGGAGGGGTGACCACGTCGACGACCATCCCGTCCAGCGCGTACGCCGTGCCGTCGGTCAGGTCCACGCCGGTGTCGGCGCACCCCTGCTCCACTGCGTCCTCCATCCGCTCGAGGTCGCTCGCGGACAGGGCGTCGAGCGGGTCCCGCGCCGCCAGCGTCACGCCCACGACCAGGACCGACGTCAGGCCGAGGAGCAGCGCCACCCGGACCGCACCACGTCCCGGGCGGGTCACCGTTCGTGGCCAGGTCACCATCGACCCTCCTCGTCCTGCAGGTATAGCACCGCGTCGGCCCGGCGGGCTGCGAACGACGGAGATGCTCCGAACAGGCACGATGTCGTCAGTGCATGGATCGATCACGTAATGGTCATTGGACGCATCGGTTTCTGGCTCCGACACTCGAACACATGACGAACACGCTCACCACGACGCGCCCCGCCACCACCGTCGCGGGCGACGCTCCCACCGCCCGCCGTGCGCCCTCGCTCCGTGACCGCGTCCGCGCCCGTCGCGCCCACCGCGTCGCCGTCGCCGGCACAGTCACCGCCTACCCCGCCACCCGCGGTGTCGGCGTCGTCGTGCTGCCTCGCTGACCCCGGATCGGCCCCGAGACCTCAGCCCCAGCAGTTGCGGGTGCCGAACTCGATGCTCTCCGACTCCACCCCCTGCACGGGGTCGCCCGCTATGAGCCGCACCCCGGTGTCCAGGTAGCCCGTCGGCGTCTCGCCCCCGCGTGCGGCCTCGGCCAGCGCCAGGACTCCCTCGCGCGCCATGTTCTCGGGGTACTGCTGCGCCGTGGCGTCCACCTGCCCCGACCGCAGCAGACCCCGGACGGCCTCGCAGCCGCCGTCGACCGACACCACCACGACCTCGGCCAGGTCCACGCCGGCGTCCTCCAGCGCCGCGACCGCACCGGCGGCCGCCGGCTCGTTGACCGTGTAGACCACGTTGATGCCCGGTTCCTCGGCCAGCAGCCCGGCCATGGCGTCCCGGGCCAGGTCCTCGTCGCCCTCGGTGTCCACCCGCCCGACCACGGCGGGGTCGTCCTGCTCGACGCCGAAGCCGGCCAGGAACCCCTCGAGCCGCTCCTCGCCCGAGGCGATGCCCGGGGCCAGGTCGAGCAGCGCCACCACCGGCTCGGCCCCGAGCTCGTCCACCCCGGCCCGGGCGAACTCGCCGACCAGCCGCCCGGCCTCGACGTTGTCGGTCGAGAACACCGCGTCGACGGCGTCGGTCGGGTCGGTGGGGGTGTCGACGGCGATCACGACGACCCCTGCCTCGCGGGCGGCCTCGATCGCGGGCACGACGGCCTCGGAGTCGGTGGGGGCGATGAGGATGCCGTCGACCCCGGCGGCCGTCATCTGCTCCAGCGCCTCGACCTGGCTGTCCACGTCGACGTCGCTGGTCCCGGTGGCGGTCACCAGCTCGACCCCGTCCCGGTCGGCGGTGGTCTGCGCGACGTCCCGCATGGTCACCCAGTAGGGGTTCTCCTCCTGCTTGGTGATGAGTCCGACGGTGACGTCCGACCCGTCCGACCCGCAGCCCGCCGAGGTCGCGAGCGCGAGCAGCCCCAGCAGTCCGCACGCGAGGGGGCGGGTGCTCACGAGACACCCCTGCCCGCAGGCACCTGCTCGCGCGTGGTCCGCAGGTCGAACAGGGCGTAGCAGGCGACCAGGGCCAGGCACACCCCCGGGACGACGTACCCGGCCGCCGTGCCCGCGACGTCCATCACGGCCCCGTGCGCCATCGGTAGCAGCGCCCCGCCGAGGATCGCCATCACCAGGCCGGCCGCGCCGAACTTGGCGTCCTCGCCCAGGCCCTGCAGCGCGACGCCGTAGATCGTCGGGAACATCAGCGACAGCGAGGCCGAGATGGCCACCACCGCGAGCAGCCCGACGATGTTTGGTGACAGCACCGCGACGACGCAGCACGCGACCCCGAACAGCGCCATGACCAGCAGAAGCAGGGTCGGACGGAACAGCCCGAGCAGCCACACCATGACGAAGCGTGAGACCAGGAACACGATGAGGCTCGCCTGCAGGAACCACCCGGAGGCGCCGGAGGACAGCCCGACCACGTCCTGGGCGTAGATGATGGTGAAGGTCCACACGCAGGTCTGGGCCGCGACGTTGAAGAACTGCGCCCCCACCCCGTAGCGGTAGTGGCGGTTGGCCCACAGCCGACCGAGCACGTTGCCGGAGGCGTTGAGCCCGGCGTCCGGAGGGGTGGGCAGTCGCATCTTGGTGAGGGCGATGAGCAGCCAGATGGTCAGCAGCACCGCGGCGATCCCGAGGTAGGGACCGAGCACGAGCGCCAGGTCCCGCTCCTGGCTGGCCAGCAGGTCGTCCTCGGACATGATCGTCTTGGCGGCCTCGGTGGTCAGGTACGGCAGGATCAGCAGCGCGCCCAGGGCGACGCCGATGTTCGCGCCCACCGGGTTGAACGCCTGGGCCAGGTTGAGCCGTCGGGTCGCGCTGGACTCCTCGCCCATGGCGATGACCATCGGGTTGGCGGACGTCTCCAGGATGGACAGGCCCGCGGCCAGCACGAACAGCGCCAGCAGGAACCACTCGTAGACCAGCAGCTGGCTCGCGGGGACGAACAGCACCCCACCGGCGGCGGCCAGGCCGAGCCCGGTCAGCACCCCGGCCTTGTAGCCGAAGCGGCTGGTGATCAGCGCCGCCGGCAGCGCCAGCAGGAAGTACGCGCCGTAGTAGGCGAACTGCACCAGGGAGGCCTGGAAGTTCGTCATGTCGAAGATGCTGCGGAACACCCCGACCAGGACGTCGGTCAGGTTGGCGGCCGCCCCCCAGGCCGCGAAGCACAGGACGAGCAGCACGAACGGCAGGCGCAGGTCCGGCGCGACCAGTCGGGCCCGGGCCGGCGCGGCGGCCTCCGGGACGGTGGGTCCTGCCGTCATTCGACCACCCCCACGCGACTCCGGCACCGTTGCCGGATCTCGCGTGGCCCCACGTTAGCGCTCGGCAGAGGGCGAGGGCACGATGGAGCGGTGACGACGCAGACGCACGCCTCGCCCCTGGAGCACGTCGACCCCGCGGTCCGCCCGCAGGACGACCTCTACCGCCACGTCAACGGTCGGTGGCTCGCCACCGCGACCATCCCGGACGACAAGTCGAGCTACGGCAGCTTCTACGTCCTGCGCGAGCAGGCCGAGGCCGACGTGCGCGCCATCATCGAGGAGGCAGCGGCCGCGGAGCCCGCCCCCGGGACGGTCGAGCGCAAGGTCGGCGACCTGTACGCGAGCTTCCTGGACACCGAGCGGGTCGAGGCGCTCGGCGCGGCCCCGCTGGGCGAGGTGGTCGCCCGCGTGGACGCCGTCACCAGCCTGGACGAGCTGTGGCGCCTGCTGGGCGAGCTCGAGCGCCAGGGCATCGGCGGGGTGTTCGGGTCCTACGTCTGGGTCGACAAGGGCGACCCCACCCGGTACCTGCTCCACCTGTCGCAGGGTGGGCTGAGCCTGCCCGACGAGTCGTACTACCGCGAGGAGCAGCACGCCGAGCTGCGGGACGCGCTGCCCGGTCACGTCGCCCGCATGCTCACGCTGGCCGACGTGGCGAGCGGGGCCGACGCGGACGCCGCCGCCGCGACCGTGCTGCGCCTGGAGACCCGTCTCGCCGCCTCGCACTGGGACACCGTGCAGGCCCACGACGCGGTGAAGACGTACAACCTGATGACCGGGGCGCAGGTCGACGAGCTGCTGCCGGGCTGGCGCGGCTGGGCGGACGGGCTCGGTGTGCCCGAGGCGGGCCGGGGCGAGCTGGTCGTCGGCGAGCCCGACGCGCTGCGCGGGCTGGCCGAGGCGCTGGCGACCGAGCCGTTGGCGGACTGGCTCACCCTGCTGCGCTGGCGCGTCGTGACCGGCATGGCGTCCTACCTGTCGCAGTCCCTGGTGGACGAGAACTTCGCCTTCTACGGCACGACGCTCAGCGGGGTGCCGCAGATCCGTGAGCGCTGGAAGCGCGGCGTCTCGCTCGTCGAGGGGGTCCTGGGCGAGGCCGTGGGCGAGCTCTACGTGGCCCGCCACTACCCGCCCGCCGCGCACGAGCGCATGGTGCAGCTGGTCGACAACCTGATCGCCGCCTACCGGGAGCGGATCGACGGCCTCGACTGGATGAGCCCGGAGACCAAGGCGCGGGCCCAGGCCAAGCTGTCGGCCTTCACGCCCAAGATCGGCTACCCCGTCCGCTGGCGCGACTACGCGGGCGTCGACATCGATGCGGCCGACCTGCTCGGCAACGTCCGCCGCGCCACCGCGGCCGAGACCGACCGCGAGCTGGCCAAGCTGGGCGGGCCGATCGACCGCGACGAGTGGCTGATGACGCCGCAGACCGTCAACGCGTACTACAACCCGGCGATGAACGAGATCGTCTTCCCGGCCGCGATCCTCCAGCCGCCGTTCTTCGACCTCGAGGTCGACGACGCCTACAACTACGGCGGCATCGGCGCGGTCATCGGTCACGAGATCGGCCACGGCTTCGACGACCAGGGCAGCCGCTACGCCGGCGACGGGTCGCTGGAGGACTGGTGGACCACCGACGACCGGACCCGCTTCGAGGAGCGGACGAAGACGCTGGTCGAGCAGTACGACGCGTTCGCGCCGGCCGAGGCGCCCGACCGTCACGTCAACGGCGCGTTCACCCTCGGCGAGAACATCGGAGACCTGGGCGGGGCGGAGGTCGCGCTGCACGCCTACCGGCTGTCGCTCGGCGGGCAGGAGGCGCCCGTGGTCGACGGCCTGACCGGGGACCAGCGGTTCTTCATGGGCTTCGGCCGGATCTGGCAGCAGGTCATCCGGGGCGAGGAGGCCGCCCGACGGATCGCCACCGACCCGCACTCGCCGGCCGAGTTCCGCGCCAACGTCCTGCGCAACGTCGACGCGTTCCACGACGCGTTCGCCACCGCCGCCGGTGACGGGCTCTGGCTGGAGGAGTCGGCTCGGGTCCGGATCTGGTGAGCCGACGGGGCGTCTGAGGGTCTGACCGCCTGACCGCCTGTGGGGGTGCTCAGGCCAGGGGCCCGAGCACCTCGGTCGGGTCGAGGTCGAGGCCGTCGAGGGCCCCCAGGCGGGGCAGGAGCTCCCGCTCCTCGTACCGGAAGTGGTTCTCCATGATCGCCCCGATGCCCTCGAGGTGACGAAGGGTCTCCGCCGCGCCCGCGCCCGCGCTCAGCGCCGCGTCGAGCCCGACCAGCAGGTGGGCGATCATCGAGTGGTCCTGCTCGAGCCGGGCGACGACGGGTCGCAGGTCCGGGTGGGCGGCGACCAGCCGTGGGAACAGGACGTGGTCCTCGCTGCGGTGGTGCCCGTCGAGGGCCCGGCAGAAGCCCCAGCAGTACAGCAGCCGATCGCGGGTCGGGCGATCGGGCGTCCCGCCGTCCTCGACCTGCTCGCGGGCCAGGTCGAGCGCCTCACGCAGCCGCCGGTGCACCTGCTGCATCTCCCGGGCCCAGGCCCGGGCCCTGACTTCCTCGGAGTGCATCGTGGGTCGACGCTAGACCCCGCCCTCGCGCTGGGGAAGCCCCGTGCGGGACCTCAGAGGGCGGTCGAACCGTGGAGCCGGGCCGGGCCGCGCGGACCGACCTCGGGGCCATCCACGACGCGTGCGTGGGCGCCCGCTGCCGCGGCCGCGGCCACGTCGAACGCGACCAGGTAGGCCCGCACCGGCGTGGACCGGGACGCCTGGTCCTGCGACTGGCGCGCCTCGGACCCGGTGCCGGAGCCCGAATCCTCCTGGTCCTGGTCCTGGTCCTGGTCCTGGTCCTGGTCCTGGTCCGGCGCCGCGGCGTCGCGGCGTTCCGGCTCGGGGTCGTCGGCCGTCGCGGGCACGGGCTCGTCGACGCGCTCCTCGGCCGGAGGCTCGGGCTCGGGCTCGGGGGCGGGTGCTGGGGGTGCTGCGCCGCTGGGCGTCCGGAAGACCTGCACGACCCAGACCGCGCCGTGACCCGAGGCGACGCCGGCGCCGATCTGCGTGTGGCTGCCCAGGATGTTCGCCCGGTGACCGCTGCTGCCCATCAGGGCTGCGTGCACGGCCGCGACGTCAGCCCCGTGGCCCACGTTCTCCGCGATGGACGACCAGCCGCCCACCTCGCCGGCGAGGGCCGGGTTGTGCGCGAGCTCCCCGGTCTCCGCCAGCCGCTCTGCCCAGCGCTGGGCCACCGACGTGAGGTCCGACGACGGCCGGAGCGGGGCCAGCCCGGCCCCCGCCCGTTCGTCGTTGACCCGGGCGACCACGTCGGGGGACGACGCGGCCGCGGCCGACGCGGGCCCCAGCAGGGCCGTCACGGCGAGCACTACGGCGACCAGCACGGCGCCGGCCGCGCGCGGTCGACCGGTCGCCGGCAGGGCGCGCGAGGGCAGGGCAAGAGGTGCGGACGGCACGGGAGGCTCCGGGGGGACGGGGGATGCAGCCACTGCGAGTAGAACACGCATCATCCCTGCGTGACTAACCGCCCAGGGCGCCCGCCACCACCTCCCGGGCTGCGTCCTGCACCTGGGCCAGGTGCTCCTCGCCCCGGAACGACTCCGCGTAGATCTTGTAGACGTCCTCGGTCCCGGACGGCCGGGCCGCGAACCAGGCGTGCTCCGTGGTCACCTTGAGCCCGCCCAGGGCCGCCCCGTTGCCGGGGGCCTCGGTCAGGACGGCGGTCACGGGGTCGCCGGCCAGCTCGGTGGCGCTGACGTCGGACGCGCTGAGTGCGGCCAGCTTGGCCTTCTCCTCCCGCGAGGCGGGGGCGTCGACCCGGGCGTAGACCGGCGCGCCGTAGCGGGACTCGATGTCGGCGTAGGCGGCGCTGGGGGAAGCCCCGCTGACGGCGGTGATCTCCGAGGCCAGCAGCGCCAGGATGATGCCGTCCTTGTCCGTGGTCCACACCGTGCCGTCCTTGCGCAGGAACGACGCCCCGGCCGACTCCTCGCCGCCGAAGCCGACGCTGCCGTCGACGAGTCCCGGCACGAACCACTTGAACCCGACCGGGACCTCGAGCAGCCGCCGGTCGAGCCCGGCCACCACCCGGTCGATGATCGAGCTGGACACCAGCGTCTTGCCCACCGCGACGTCGGCGGCCCACGACCGGTGCGCGAACAGGTGCTCGATGGCCACCGCGAGGAAGTGGTTGGGGTTCATCAGACCGCCGTCCGGTGTGACGATGCCGTGCCGGTCGGAGTCCGCGTCGTTGCCCGTGGCCACGTCGAACGGCGCGCGGCCGTCGGCGCTCAGGTCGGTCATCCGCTCCCGCAGGCTCGCCATCGCCCACGGGCTCGAGCAGTCCATCCGGATCTTGCCGTCGCGGTCCAGGGTCATGAACCGCCAGGTGGGGTCCACCTCCGGGTTGACCACCGTCAGGTCGAGGCGGTGGGCCTCGCCGATCGCGCCCCAGTAGTCCACCGCGGCCCCGCCCAGGGGGTCCGCACCGATCCGCACCCCGGCGGCGCGGATCGCGTCCAGGTCGAGCACCGACGGCAGGTCGGCGACGTAGGTCCCCATGAAGTCGTAGCCCTGGGCGTGGGCCCGGGCCCGGGTGAACGGCACCCGCGCGACCGAGTCGGCGCGCCCGTCGCCGGAGCGCAGGATCTCGTTGGCGCGGCGCGCGATCCACGACGTGGCGTCGGAGTCGGCCGGGCCGCCGTGGCTGGCGTTGTACTTGAACCCGCCGTCGCGGGGCGGGTTGTGCGAGGGCGTGACGACGATCCCGTCGGCGCGGGAGGAGTCGTCGGCGGCCTTGCCCAGGTTGTGCCGCAGGATGGCGTGGGAGACGGCCGGGGTCGGGGTGAACCGGTCCGCGTCGTCGACGAGCACCGTGACGTCGGCGGCGGCCAGCACCTCCAGCGCCGTGCTCCACGCGGGCTCGGACAGGGCGTGGGTGTCGCGGCCCATGAACAGCGGCCCCGCGATCCCCTGCTCCTTGCGGTACTCGACGATCGCCTGGGTCGTCGCGACGATGTGCTGCTCGTTGAACGCGGTGTCCAGGCTGGAGCCACGGTGCCCGGACGTGCCGAACGCGACGGCCTGCGACACCTCGTCGGGGTCGGGGACCAGCGCGTAGTAGGCGGTGACGAGGTGGGCGACGTCGACCAGGTCCTCGGGGAGGGCGAGCTGTCCAGCACGCGGGTGTCCACTCATGGGTCGATCCTGGCCTGGTCGGGCGGTGCCCACCAGGCCTGGCTACCGTCATGGGATGACTGATGTCGTCACCACCGCCGACCGGGCCGCCACGTTCCAGCGTCTGCACACCGACCCCGAGCTCCTCGTGGTCGTCAACGTCTGGGACGCCATCACCGCGACGACCGTCGCCGCCGTCCCCGGCACCACGGCGCTCGCCACGGCCAGCCACTCCATCGCCGCCTCGGCGGGCTACCCCGACGGCGAGGTGATCCCCGTGGACGAGATGATCGCGGCCGTCGGCCGGATCGCCGCCGCGGTCGACCTGCCCGTCAGCGCCGACCTCGAGGCCGGCTACGGCGACGCAGGGGCCACGGTGTCCAAGGCCATCGACGTCGGGATCGTCGGGGCCAACCTCGAGGACCAGGTGAAGCCGCTCGAGGAGTCCGTCGCCGCCGTCCGCGCCGCCGTCGCGGCCGGCGAGGCCGCCGGCGTGCCGTTCGTCCTCAACGCCCGGACCGACGTGTTCCTCAAGGCCGGTGACCGCGACCCCGCCGACGTGCTGGCCGAGGCGATCGAGCGCGGCAAGGCCTACCTCGACGCCGGGGCGTCGACGTTCTTCGCGCCCGGCAAGTTGGACGAGGCGCAGGTGGGTGCGCTGGTCGAGGCGCTCGGCCCGCAGAAGCTCAACCTGATCGCGATCCCCGGTGCGCTGCCCCTGCGCCGGATGCAGGAGCTCGGGGTGGCCCGGGCGTCGTTCGGGCCGTGGAGCCAGAACGTGGCCCTGACCGCGCTGGCGGACCTCGCCGCGAGCGCCTACGACGGCGGCGCCCTGCCCGAGGGGACGCGCAAGCTCAACTGAGCGGTCCGGTCCGGCGCGGTCCGGCCTCGGTCGGGCCTCGGTCGGGCCTCGGTCGGGCCTGTACCGACCAGCGACACAGAAGGCGCTCTGGCGGGTCCGTGACCGTCGAGACCGCGTGTCGTGTCGCTAACCGGTACACCGCTCGACGGGCGACGCCCTGACCGGGCGCACCGGGCGCACCGGGCGCACCGGGCGCACCGGGCTCCTTGGCTGCAGCCGGCACTAGCCTGACCAGATGCCCCCGGCACCAGCCACCGCGCTCGACGACATGCTCTGCCTGGCCCTGCACCAGGCGTCCCGTGCCATGACCGCCCGGTACCGGCCGATGCTGCGCGAGCTGGGGCTCACCTACCCGCAGTACCTGGTCATGGTTCTGCTCTGGCAGGAGGGCGCCTGCAGCGTGGGCCAGGTGGGCGCCAGGCTGGGGCTGGAGTCCAGCACCCTGTCGCCGCTGCTCAAGCGGCTCGAGGCCACGGGACTCCTCACGCGGACGCGCTCGTCGTACGACGAACGTTCCGTGACGGTGGACCTGACCCCCCGAGGGGCGGCCATGCAGGCCGATGCCGCCGGCATCCCCGACCGGGTGTGCGACGCCGCGGGCCTGGGCCCGGGCGAGCAGGCGGAGCTCGTCGCCCGGCTGCGCTCGGTGGCCGACCGCCTCGACTCGTCCGGGGCCGGCCGGGTCCCCCCGCAGCCGCGCTGACAGGACGGCGGAGGTCGGCACGGACGGCCCACCGCAGGACCGTCGTCCTCAGGGGCGGCGCCGCTTCCGTCCGATCTAAGTCGCGCACGACTTGATCGGTCGCTACGTTCGTCTGGTCCTGAACGCCTCGACCACCGGAGGACCTCCATGGCCACCATCACCGTCGGCACCGAGAACGGCCGCGACATCGACCTGCACGTCACCGACCAGGGCAGCGGCACCCCCGTCGTCCTGATCCACGGCTGGCCGCTGTCGGGCGACTCCTGGAGCAACCAGGTCCCGGCGCTCGTCGAGGCCGGTCACCGGGTCGTCACCTACGACCGTCGCGGGTTCGGCGGGTCCTCTCAGCCCGAGGGCGGGTACGACTACGACACCTTCGCCGCCGACCTGCGCGTCGTCCTCGAGCAGCTCGACCTGCGCGACGTGGCGCTCGTGGGCTTCTCGATGGGTGGCGGCGAGGTGGTCCGCTACCTGGGTCGCTACGGCAGCGACCGCGTCTCGAAGGCGGTCCTGGCGGCGGCTGTCCCGCCGTACCTGTACGCGTCCGACGACAACCCCGAGGGCGGGCTCGACGACGCGACCATCGAGCAGTTCGAGAGCGGGGTCAAGGAGGACCGCGCTGCGTTCCTCGACGGCTTCACCAAGGACTTCTTCTCGGCCGGTGGCACGCTGACCGTCAGCGAGGACGTCCGGCAGGAGGCCATCCGGATGGCGCTGCCGGCCTCGCCCGCCGCGACCCTGGCCTGCATCGGGGCGTTCGGCCGGACCGACTTCCGGGGTGACGTCGCCTCGATCGACGTGCCGACGCTGGTCATCCACGGCGACTCCGACGCCGTCGTGCCCTTCGAGGTGAGCGGTCGTCGCTCGGCCGAGCAGATCGCCGGGGCCCGGCTCCACGTGGTCGAGGGTGGCCCCCACGCCATCAACGCCAGCCACGTCGAGGAGTTCAACCGCGAGCTGCTGTCGTTCCTGGCCGGCTGAACCCGGTAGAGGCCGTACCCACCAGCGACACAGGACGCGCCTGCGGGCGCCGTGGCCGTCCAGGCCCCCTGTCGTGTCGCTGGATGCTCCTATGGCGCGTCAAGCGGCAAGGGGGTGGGTGGGGTGTTCTAGCTGTCGGTAGATCTGTCTGGCGATGTAGCGCTTGAGGCAGCGCTTGATCTCTCGGGTGGTCTTGCCCTCGGCTCGGCGGCGT
>JBBSQH010000035.1:0-40952 GCA_038258055.1 Actinomycetales bacterium | reverse complement strand
CCCGCGCCCCCGCGCGGCGGGGGGTGGCGCCCCCCCGGCCCCGGGGGTGCGTAGCTCCCCCCGCGGGGGCGTGGGGCCTCGCAACCGGCGGGCTCAGGAGCGGGCGACGACCAGGGCGACGCCGGCGTAGTGGCAGGCGAAGGCCAGGACGGTGCAGGCGTGGAAGATCTCGTGGAACCCGAAGTGCTGCGGCCAGGGGTCGGGCCGCTTGAGGGCGTAGACGACCGCCCCGCCGGAGTAGAGCAGCCCGCCGGCGGCGAGCAGGACGACCACGACCAGGCCGCCGGAGGCGTAGAGCCCGGGCAGGAACCACACGGCGGTCCAGCCGAGCACGATGTAGATGGGCGTGTAGAGCCAGCGCGGCGCCCCGACCCAGAACACCCGGAACAGGATCCCCAGCACGGCGCCGCCCCAGACCAGCCCCATCAGCAGGCGGGCCTGCCCGGTGGGCAGCAGCAGGACGGCGTAGGGCGTGTAGGACCCGGCGATGAGCAGGAAGATGCTGGAGTGGTCCAGCCGCTTCATCAGGATCCGGTTCCGCTCCGACCAGCGCCCGCGGTGGTAGGTCGCGCTCACCCCGAACAGCGCGGACGTGCAGACGGTGAACACGACGGTCACCACGCGCTCGGTCGGGGAGTCCGCCAGCAGCACCAGGACGAGCCCGCCCAGCAGGGCGACGGGGAACATGCCCAGGTGCAGCCAGCCCCGCAGCAGCGGCTTGACGACGGCGGCGACCTCGGCCTTGCTGGGCAGGACGCCGTGGTCGTCGCGGGGCGTCGTCTGGTGGCTCACCGGGTGAGCATAACCTACGGTTGCGTAAGTTACTGGTGAGTAAGATTACGTCGAGATGAACGTCTGTCGCGCCGCCCCTGCCGGTTCCGGTGCGGCTCGCCGCGCCCGGATCCGTCGTGACGATCAGGCATCGACCGGCTACTCCGGGGCAGTAGCGTTGGATCAGGCCGGCACACCGTTCGGGACGAGGAGGCGCCGTGGGAGCCAGGGTGCTCGCGTACCGGGCGTACCAGCGCGTGCTGCGGTCGCGGCTCGCCCCCTCCGCCCTGCCCCGCCACGTGGGCGTGATCATCGACGGCAACCGGCGCTGGGCCAAGGCGTACGGCACCACGACCCACGACGGCCACCGGGCCGGGGCCGACAAGGTCGTGGAGTTCCTGGGCTGGTGCGACGAGGTCGGGGTCGAGGTCGTCACCGTCTGGCTGCTGTCGACCGACAACCTGACCCGGGCCAGCGCGGAGCTCGACCAGCTGCTGGAGATCATCCCCGACCTGGTGGAGCGGTTGGCCGAGACCGGTCGCTGGCGCGTCAACCCGGTCGGCCGGCTGGACCTGCTCCCCGCGGCCACGGCCAACCGGCTCAAGGAGGTCGGCGAGGCCACCGCGGCGATCGACGGCATCACCGTCAACCTGGCCATCGGCTACGGCGGCCGGCAGGAGATCACCGACGCCGTGCGCTCGCTGCTGGCCGAGCACGCCGAACGGGGCACGTCGTTGGCGGAGCTGGCCGACACCCTGGACGTCGAGCACATCTCCGAGCACCTCTACACCAAGGGCCAGCCCGACCCGGACTTCGTCATCCGCACCTCGGGGGAGCAGCGGCTGTCGGGCTTCCTGATGTGGCAGAGCGCGCACAGCGAGTACTACTTCTGCGAGGCGTACTGGCCCGAGTTCCGCAAGGTCGACTTCCTGCGCGCGCTGCGGTCCTACTCCATGCGTCACCGCCGCTTCGGCGGCTGAACCCGGGTCGACACCCCGGCGTCACGAGACGTTCACACGCATCCGGGTGAGCGATCTGGCGTGTCGACCCCACGGCGGTCCCGGCCCGACCTACCGTCGGAGGCGTCGACACCGTCGACCCGGGAGGCCCAGCCATGGAGCGATCGCTGCTCCGGGGGAGGCCGGTCCCGGCCTCCCCGAGGGGTCGGACCGGAGCTCCACCGGACACGACCAGGGCGTCGTGCGCGCCCGGGCGGGAGACACCGTGAGCGAGCCAACTACCCGGACCACGAGCACCCGGACCACGTATGTCCTGGACACCTCCGTGCTGCTGTCCGACCCGGACGCGATGTTCCGGTTCTCCGGTCACGAGGTCGTCCTGCCGGTGGTCGTCGTCGGTGAGCTGGAGGGCAAGCGCCACCACCCGGAGATCGGGTACTTCGCCCGTCAGGCGCTGCGCTACCTGGACGACCTCCGCCTGGAGCACGGTCGGCTCGACGTCCCGCTGCCCGTGGGTGAGCAGGGCGGCACGTTGCGCGTGGAGCTCAACCACACCGACGTGACGAGCCTGCCGGCCGGTCTGCGCGGCAACGACAACGACACCCGGATCCTGGCCGTGGCGACCAACCTGGCCGCGGACGGCTTCCGGGTGGTCCTGGTCAGCAAGGACGTCCCGATGCGGGTCAAGGCGTCCGCGGTGGGCCTGGTCGCCGAGGAGTACAGCGCGGGTGTCGCGGTGGACTCCGGCTGGACGGGCCTCGCCGAGCTGGACGTCTCGGCCGAGGACATGGCCGTGCTGTACGACGAGCGCCACCTGGACCACGACGCCGCGCGGGACCTGCTGTGCCACACGGGACTGGTGATCACCTCGGACCGGGGGAGCGCGCTCGGGCGGGTGACGCCGGACAAGCAGATCCGGCTGGTGCGCGGCGACACCGACGTGTTCGGCCTGCACGGGCGCAGCGCCGAGCAGCGGATCGCCATCGACCTGCTGCTCGACGACTCGATCGGGATCATGTCGATGGGCGGTCGCGCCGGCACCGGCAAGTCCGCGCTGGCGCTGTGCGCCGGGCTCGAGGCCGTGATGGAGCGCCGGGAGCACCGCAAGGTCATGGTGTTCCGGCCGCTGTACGCCGTGGGCGGTCAGGACCTGGGGTACCTGCCCGGCACCGAGGCCGAGAAGATGGGTCCCTGGGGCCAGGCGGTCTTCGACACCCTCGGCGCCCTGGTGTCCAGCGAGGTGGTCGAGGAGATCCTCGACCGCGGCATGCTCGAGGTGCTGCCGCTCACCCACATCCGCGGCCGGTCGCTGCACGACGCGTTCGTCATCGTCGACGAGGCGCAGAGCCTGGAGCGCAACGTGCTGCTGACCATGCTCAGCCGGATAGGGCAGAACTCCAAGGTCGTCCTCACCCACGACGTCGCCCAGCGCGACAACCTGCGGGTGGGCCGGCACGACGGCGTGGCCAGCGTCATCGAGCGGCTCAAGGGCCACCCGCTGTTCGCCCACGTCACCCTGACCCGGTCCGAGCGCAGCCCGATCGCCGCGCTGGTGACCGACCTGCTCGAGCGCCCGGAGTAAGCCCCCGGCGAACGGTCTGGTCTGCGGCTCGTAATCGAGTAATCATGAGTACATGCAGACAGACGTGACAGCGGTGAAGGTGGGGAGCTGGCTCAAGGGCCGCCTCCCCGAGGCGTGGTCGGCCGAGCAGGCCGACGTGACGGTGGACCGGGAGGAGATCACGGTGGTCCTGCCCTTGCCCGGCGGGCCGGGCCACGGGGTCGGTGCGGACGGCGAGGCCGTCGAGCCGGCCGACCCCGACGAGCTCGACGGCCGGATCAGCCGGTTCCGGTCCGAGAGCCGGGCCGAGCGGATGACGATCGCCGACGAGGCCGAGCGCCGCTTCGCGCGCAAGGTGTCGTGGGGGGTGAGCGCGGGCGAGCGGACGGAGCTGTTCACCACGCTGTCCGTCCCGGTGATGACCCGGCTCCGCCAGCCCGAGCGCGTGGTGCTGGAGACCCTGGTCGAGGCGGGTGTCGCGCGCTCCCGCGCCCACGCGCTGGCCTGGTGCGTGCGTCTGGTCGGGCAGCACTCCGGGGAGTGGCTGGCCGAGCTGCGGGAGGCGATGACCGCGGTGGAGCGGGTCCGCGAGGAGGGCCCCCGGCCCTGAGCAGGGTGTCGCTCCCGGCGTCGGGGTCCGATAGGTTGCTCCCGCCCTGCACCGCGGGGCACCACAGGTCCAGCGAAGTCCGGTGAGAGACCGGCGCTGTCCCGCAACTGTGATCCCCGAGCTCCGCGCGAGGGGTCAGCCAGGTCGCCTGGTCTGTGGTCACGCACGGTCCTCGGACGAAGGACGGTTCGTGTCGCAGCCCCTGTCGGGGAGACGGCCCGGAGCACCCTCGTCCCCTGACACCTCCCAGGGGATTGCCTTGACTTCACGCACCAGCCGCACCCGCACCGGGCTCACGACGGTCGCCGTCGCCACCGCCGCGGCCCTGGCCCTGGCCGCCTGCGGCGGCAGCACCGACAGCGAGAGCAGCGGCGCCGCGAGCATCGCGCCCACCGGCACCGCCGCGGCCGCCGGGCCCAGCGAGGACGCGGCCGCCGCGTTCCCCGTCACGGTCACGTCCGGGCAGGAGCCCGAGACCACCGAGGTGACCATCGAGGCCGAGCCGGCCGCGATCGTGTCCATCAGCCCCACCGCGACCGAGATGCTCTTCGCCATCGGCGCGGGCGAGCAGGTCGTGGCCGTCGACGCGTTCTCGTACTACCCCGAGGACGCGCCGGTCACCGACCTGTCGGGCTTCGAGCCCAACCTCGAGGCCATCCTCGGCTACGGACCCGACCTGGTCATCTCCTCGGGCGACCCGGGAGACCTCGCCAGCGGCCTGGAGGCCGCCGGGGTGCCGACGCTCGTCCTGCCCTCGGCGCTGACCCTGGACGAGGCGTACGACCAGATCCAGCGGGTCGGCCGGGCCACCGGCCACGCCGCCGACGCGACCGAGCTGACCGAGCAGATGGCCGCCGACATCGAGGCCGCCGTCGCCTCGGTGCCCCAGGACGAGCCGCTCAGCTACTACCACGAGCTGGACCCGTCGTTCTTCTCCGCCAGCGGCGACACCTTCATCGGCGAGGTCTACGGGCTGTTCGGCCTGGAGAACATCGCCGACGCGACGGGCGAGGCCTACCCCCAGCTGTCGCAGGAGTTCATCGTCGAGGCCGACCCGGACGTCATCTTCGTGACCTCCGGCGACTTCTCCGACAGCCCGGAGACCATCGCCGCCCGGCCGGGCTGGGCCGAGATCGACGCGGTCTCCGACGGTGACGTCGTGGTGGTCGACGCGGACGAGTCCAGCCGCTGGGGCCCGCGCGTGGTCGACTTCGTCGAGTCCGTCGCCGAGGCGCTGCCCGCGGTCCAGGACTGACGCCGGTCCGGCCGGGACGCACGCCATGACCAGCGACGCCGCCGCGAGCACCCGGGCCGCCGCCGTCCGGCTCGGCCTGCCGCGACCCGGACGGCGGGCCCTGCTCGTCGTCGGGGCCGGCGGGGTGCTGGCGGGGACGTCGCTGCTGGGGGTGCTCGTGGGACCGGCCGGTCTGACCCCTTCCGGGGTGCTGGCCTCGCTGGTCTCGGCGCTGCCCGGCGTGGACGTCGCGTCCGGGCTCACGTCGCAGCAGGAGGCCATCCTGTGGCAGATCCGGCTGCCGCGGGTGGTGCTGGGCGCGCTGGTCGGGGCCATGCTCGCCGTCGCCGGTGCCGCCTACCAGGGCGTGTTCCGCAACCCGTTGGCGGACCCCTACCTGCTGGGGGTGTCCAGCGGCGCGGGGCTGGGCGCCACCATCGCCATCGTCAGCGGTGGGGTGGTCGCCGGCCTGGGGCTGCCGGTCGTCGCGTTCCTCGGCGGGCTGCTCGGGGTGGCGGCCACCTACGCCCTGGGCAGCAGCGTCGGGCACGGCACGCGGTCCTCGGTCGTCATCGTGCTGGCCGGCGTGGCGGTGGCGGCGTTCCTCAACGCCGTGCAGACCTTCGTCCAGCAGCAGTACGACGAGACCCTCCGCTCGGTCTACTCCTGGCTGCTGGGCCGCCTCAGCACGCAGGGCTGGTCGGAGGTCCTCACCGTCCTGCCCTACGTCGTGCTGTCGGCCGCGGTGATCCTGCTGCACCGACGGGTGCTGGACGTCATGGCCGTCGGCGACACCGAGGCCCGCAGCCTGGGCGTCGACGCGTCGCGCACCCGGCTGGTGCTGGTGCTGGCCGCCACGCTGGGCACCGCGGCCGTGGTCAGCGTCAGCGGGCTGATCGGCTTCGTCGGCATCGTCGTCCCGCACGCCGTGCGACTGCTGTTCGGCGGCTCGCACCGGGTGCTGCTGCCGGTGTCGATGCTGCTGGGGGCCGCGTTCCTGGTGGCCGCGGACATCCTGGCCCGCACGGTGATGAGCCCGGCCGAGCTGCCCATCGGCGTCGTCACCGCCCTGGTCGGGGCCCCGTTCTTCGTCGTCGTGCTGCGTCGGTCGAGGATGTCGTGACCCCGCCGACCCGCAGCGGGACTGCCGTCGCCTGCCGCGGCGTGGGCGTGAGCCGCGGCGGGGTCGAGGTGGTCCACGACCTCGACCTGACGGTGGCGCGCGGCGAGTGGGTCTGCCTGGTCGGGCCCAACGGGGCGGGCAAGACGTCGCTGCTGCACGCCGTGGGCGGGCTGCTGCCCTTCACCGGGAGCGTCGAGGTGGCCGGCGTCGACCCCGCCCGCGCCGGCGAACGGGTGCTGGCCCGGGTCGTCGGCCTGATGCCGCAGCGACCGGTCGTGCCGGAGTCCACGAGCGTCCGCGAGCTGGTCGCGCTGGGCCGGACCCCTCACCTGCCGCGCTTCGGGTCGGAGTCCGACGAGGACCACCGCGTGGTCGAGCAGTGCATCGAGCGGTTGTGCCTGGACCACGTCGCCTCGCGCCCGGCGACGCAGCTGTCCGGCGGGGAGCTGCAGCGCGTGGTGCTGGCGCGGGCGCTGGCCCAGCAGCCGCAGGTGCTGCTGCTGGACGAGCCCACGAGCGCCCTGGACATCGGGCACCAGCAGACCGTCCTGGAGCTGGTCGACCAGCTGCGCCGCGAGGAGGGGCTGACCGTGGTGGCGGCCATGCACGACCTGACCTCGGCCGGGCAGTACGGCGACCGGCTGGTGCTGCTGGAGGACGGCCGCGTCGCCGCCGACGGTCCTGCCGCCGAGGTGCTCGTGCCCGAGACGCTCGCCCGGGTCTACGGCGCCCGCGTGCAGGTGCTCAGCGGGCCGGACGGGCCGGTCGTGGTCCCGGTGCGTTCGGGCGACCGGTTCGTGCCCCACCCGGTGCCGCGCAGCGGCCAGCGCCTGTGACGGCTTGCCTCGACCTGAGGTGGTCGGTCCGCCCGGTGGCGCTCGTGGTCGCCCTGGTGCTGGACGAGCTGCTCGGCGAGCCACCCGTCCGCTGGCACCCCGTGGTGGCCATGGGCACCTACCTGCGCCGGGCCGAGGCGCACGTCCCGGCCGCGCCCGCCGCACGCGCCGTGGCGGCCGGCGGCGCCGCGTGGCTGCTGGGCGCCGCCGCCTGCGCCGGCGCCGGGCTGCTGCTGGACCGCGGCTCCCGCCGGCTGCCCTGGCCGGGGGCCGTCGCGCTGCAGGCCACGGTGCTGTGGACCCTGCTGTCCGCGCGGCTGCTCCGCGACGAGGTGACCGCGGTCGAGCAGTCCCTCGCCCGCTCCACCGCCGACGGCCGCGACCGGGTCGCCCGTCTGGTCAGCCGCGACACCGCCGCCCTGGACGCCGAGCAGGTGCGGGGCGCGGCGCTGGGCTCGCTGTCGGAGAACCTCTCGGACTCCGTCGTCGCGCCCGCCCTGGCCCACGCAATGGGTGGGCTGACGGCGGCCGCGGCCTACCGGTTCGTCAACACCGCCGACGCGATGTGGGGGTACCGCAGCCCCCGCTGGCGGCACGCCGGGCGGGTGGCGGCACGCGCCGACGACGTCGCCAACCTGCTGCCCGCCCGCCTCACCGGTCTGCTGCTGGTCGGCCCCGACGCCGGTCTGCTCGCCCGGTTGCCCCGCGAAGCGGCCCGGACCCCCTCGCCCAACGGTGGCTGGCCGATGGGGGCGCTGGCGCTGCGGCTGGGCATCAGGCTGACCAAGCCGGGGGTCTACGCCCTGCACCCCGACGGACGGGTGGCCGGGCCGGACGACACGGCCCGCGGGCTGCGGCTGTTCCGGCAGGCGACCGTGGGGGCTGCGGTCCTGCTCGCAGCCGCGGCAGCCGCGGCAGCCGCGGCAGCCGCGGCAGCCGCGGCGCGCGCATGAGCGCCGTCATGGTGCTGGGGTGCACCAGCTGGGCCGGCAAGAGCCTGCTGGCGACGGCGCTGTGCCGCTGGTACGCCGACCAGGGGTTGCGGGTGGCGCCGTTCAAGGGCCAGAACATGTCCAACAACGCCCGAGTGGTGCGCGCGGGAGCCGACGGGGCGGGTGAGATCGGCGTCGCGCAGTGGCTGCAGGCCCGCGCCGCGCGGGTCGAGGCCGACGTCCGGATGAACCCCGTCCTGGTCAAGCCCGAGCGGGACGGCAGCCAGGTCGTGGTCCTGGGCCAGGTCGACGCGCGGCTGTCGAGCCTGGGCTGGACCGCCCGCCCGCCCGGTCTCTGGGGCCCGATCACCGCCAGCCTGGACGCGTTGGTGGCCGAGCACGACCTGGTCGTGTGCGAGGGCGCGGGCAGCCCCGCCGAGACCAACCTCCGCGACACCGACCTGGCCAACCTGCGGGTGGCCCGCCACGCGGACGCCCCGGCCCTGCTGGTCGCCGACATCGACCGCGGTGGCGCCTTCGCCCACCTGCTCGGCACCTGGCTGCTGGTGGAGGAGGCCGACCGGGGCCGGCTGGCCGGGTTCGTCCTCAACAAGTTCCGCGGCGACCCCACCCTGCTGCGTGAGGCCCCCGCCGAGCTGAGCACCCGCACGGGCATGGCGCCCGCCGGCGTGATGCCGATGCTGACCCACCGCCTGCCGGACGAGGACGGCGCCCGTGACCTCACGCCCCTGCTCGAGGGCGACCTGACCGCCGACGTCCCCGAGGTGGCCGTCCTCCGCTACCCGAGCGCGAGCAACCTCGACGAGCTGACCCTGCTGGCCACGGTGGCCCGGGTGCGGTGGGTGGACTCCCCGGCCGCGGTGGCCGACGCCGACCTGGTCGTGCTCCCCGGCTCCAAGCACGTGCACGCCGACCTGGCCTGGCTGCGGGCCCGCGGCCTGGACCGCGCGCTGGCCGACCGGGTCGGGCGCGGCGGTCGGGTGCTGGGCGTCTGCGGCGGGCTGCAGCTGCTGGGGGAGCGGCTCGGGTCGGAGCCGGTCGGCGGCGGGGGGACGGCTCCGGTCGAGGCGTTGGGAATGCTGCCGGTGACCACGCTCTACTCCGCGACCAAGCGGACCGCGCAGACCCGCGCCACCTTCGCCCTGCCCGCCGGGTCCCCGTGGGTCGGGCTCTCCGGCCTGACCGTCCGGACCTACGACATCCGCCACGGCACCACGCTGGGGACCGGGAGCCAGGTCGACCCGGTCCTGGGCCAGGAGCACGGCTGGGCCCTCGGTCCCGTGCTGGGCCTGGCCGGCCACGGCGTGCTCGAGGACCCCGACGTCGTCGAGGCGGTGCTCGGGCGCCGCCCGGTCGACCGGCTCGAGGAGACCCTCGACGCACTGTCCGCGGCGGTCGAGACGCACCTGGACACCGACCTGCTACGCCGACTGACGAGAGGCCTGCTGTGACCGAGGAACCGAGCACCGACGAGACCGGCGAGACCGGCTCCGGGGTCCCCCGGCGCGGGCCCCGTGACAAGCCCGAGCCGCGGCGGGTCGCCTCGATCGTGCTCGTCAACACCGGGCACGGCAAGGGCAAGTCCACGTCCGCCTTCGGCACCGTGCTGCGGGCCGTGGCGCGGGACTGGCGGGTCCTGGTCGTGCAGTTCATGAAGTCCGGCAAGTGGCACGTCGGCGAGGAGGCCGTCTGCCGTCGCCTGGGGGTCGAGTGGTGGACGATCGGCGACGGCTTCACGTGGGAGAGCGACGACCTGGACCGCTCCGCCGACATCGCCCGCGAGGCCTGGAAGGCGGCCGAGGCGGCCCTGGCCGGCGGCGAGTACGACATGGTGGTGCTGGACGAGGTCACCTACCCGGTCACCTACGGCTGGGTCGAGGCCGAACGCGTCTACGCCGCCATCCGCGGCCGCGCCGCCCACACCAACGTCATCTGCACCGGCCGCAACGCCACCGACGAGCTCGTCGACCTGGCCGACACCGTGACCGAGATGCGGCTGGTCAAGCACGCCTACGCCTCGGGGGTGCGCGCCAAGCGTGGCATCGACTTCTGACCGCTCGAGCCGGCGAGCGGCGCTGCGGGAGCACGGCGACACCCAGGTCCCGCCCGGCCACCTGGACCTGGCGGTCAACGTCCACCCCGAGCCGCCGCCGGGGCTGCGTGAGGTGCTGGCCGGGATGGACGTGACCGCCTACCCGGACCAGCAGCCGGCCAGGACCGCGGTCGCCCAGAGGCACGGGGTGGACCCGGACGAGGTGCTGCTGGTCAACGGGGCCGCGGAGGCGTTCTGGGCGCTGGCCCACGCCCTGGCGCCGCGCAGCCGCGCCGCGGTGGTCCACCCGTCGTTCACCGCGCCCGAGGCGGCGCTGCGCTCGGCCGGGCACGACGTGGTCCAGGTGGTGCGTCGCCCCGCCGACGACTTCGTGCTCGACGACCACGATGTCCCCGACGACGTGGACCTGGTGGTCCTGGGACGCCCGGACAACCCGACGGGACGCAGCGAGGACCTGGACGTGCTGCGACGGCTGGCCCGCCCGTCACGGCCGCTGGTGGTCGACGAGGCGTTCGCGGAGCACGCGGGTGACGGGCTGGGCCTCACGGCCTACCGCGACGAGCTGCCGGGCCTGGTGCAGGTGCGCTCGCTGACCAAGGTGTGGGGCGCCGCGGGCCTGCGGATGGGGTACGTCCTGGCCGACACCGCCACGGTCCGGGCGCTGACGGCGGTGCTGCAGCCGTGGCCGGTCAACGCCGTGGCGCTCGCGGTGACGACCCGCCTGCTCGGCCCTGAGCACCGGGACGAGGTGGAGCAGGAACGTCGCCGCCGCACCGGCGCGGTCGAGGTGGCCCGGACCCGGCTGGTGGCGGCGCTGCGGGGTCTGGGGCTGCAGGTGTGGGCGGGGGAGACCAACTTCGTCCTCCTCCGCTGCCCCGGCCGGGACCTGCGAGTCGAGCTGCTGAGGCACCAGGTGGCCGTCCGTCGGGCCGACACCTTTCCCGGGCTGGACGCCTCGTTCGTCCGGGTGGCCGTGCACCCCGACCCCGCGGTCACCGACCGGTTCCTCGAGGCGCTCGGGGCCGTGCTAACCGGGGGGGCATGAGGCGGTTCTCACCCCGGTCTCATGCTCGCCGGCCTGCGGCCGGCCCAGGCTGCGGCCATGTCAGCGCCGTCGCAGCCCCTGGTCGTGCTCGCCGTCGGCAAGCCTCCACGCCCCGGCACGCTCGTGGCCGAGGTCGCGGAGCGGATGCAGCGGGCCGGCGTCCTCGTCGAGCTGCGGCTGCCGCACGAGGACCCGGACGCCCTGCGGGGCCCGGCCGCCCCCGACCTGCTGGTGCACCGCGGTCTTCGGCCCGACGCCCTGGCCGCGGTGACCGACCTCGAGGACCGGGGGGTGTCGTGCTGCAACCCCGCGCGTGCCTGCGCCGGGCTCGCCGACCGCTCGACGGTCGTCCGGCGGTTGGGCGAGGCAGGGGTCCCCGTCCCCGACAGCACCACCGCCGCGACGTGGACGCAGGTGCAGGCCGAGCTGACCCGGGGCCCCCGGGTGGTCAAGGCCGCACGGGACGCCACCGGTCGCTCCGCCCGGGTGGTGCTGCTGACCGGTCCGGTCGACCGGCCACCGTTCGACGGGCCCTGGCTGGTGCAGGAGGCCGTCGCCTCGGACGGGGTCGACCGCAAGCTCTACGTCACCGGTGCGCACGTCCGCGGCCTGCTCAAGCCGGCCCTGGGGGTCCCGGTCGACGCCGCGCGGGCCCCGGAGCGCCTGGACCCCGACGACGGGCTCACGGTCCTGGCCCGTGCCGCCGGGGCCGCCCTCGGGCTGCACCTGTATGGCGTCGACGTCCTGCTGGGACCGGGGGGGCCGGTGGTGGTCGACGTCAACGCCGGGCCGGGTTACCGCGGTGTGGCCGGGGCGGCCGAGGACGTCGCCGCGCACCTGCTCGCCCACTTGGTGGACGGCCGGGTCGCAGCGGTTGGCCGCGACGTCGCCACGGGCCCTACGGTCGGCGGGTGCGCGTCAGCAGGTGCCCGTGAGCAAGCAGCGCAAGCGACGGCTCCGACCGGTGGCCCTGGCCGCGGTCCGGCGCCCCGACGGCGCGGTGCTGGTCCAGCGGGGTCGTGACCAGAGCCGCGGCCTGACCTTCCACCGGCTGATCGGCGGCGGCATCGACTTCGGCGAGACCGCGCAGCAGGCGGTCGTCCGTGAGTGGCGGGAGGAGCTGTCGGCCCAGCTGCTGGACGTCCGGCTGCTGGGCTGGGTCGAGAACCTCTTCACGTTCGAGGGTGCCCCGGGGCACGAGCTGCTCGCCGTGCACGTGGGCCGGGTCGACGACCCGCACGTCCTGGACCGGGACGACCTGGGCACCATCCCCGGCACCACGAGCACCGCCCACTGGGTGCCCGGCGCCGAGGTGCTCGACGGCCCGGTGCCGCTCTACCCGCGGGAGGCCGCGGCCCTGCTGCGGCCCTGGCTGCGGGGCGGCTGATCAGCCGCCGTCGACGCCGGCCAGGACGATCAGCTCAAGCGTGCCCGACCCGACGGGGGAGCGGTCCCAGTCGCCCCAGGTCTGCAGCCCGACCAGGCCCGCCGAGGCGAGGTCCGTGACCAGCCGCTCCCGGCTGCGGAAGCGCAGCGTCTCGGGCGTGACCAGGTGCTCCCCGTCCGGCAGCACGGTGTGACCGTGCAGGACCACGGTGGTGCCGGTGGTGTCGGACGTCTCCTGCACCACCTCCACCCACGCCTCGTACCGGCCTCCGTCGGGGTGGGCGAGGACCTCGTGGGTGGCCTCCCGGGTCCAGCCCCGCCACGCCTGCGCGGCCGGGTCGCGCATCTCGAAGGCCAGGTGGCCGACGGGGCGCAGGGCCCGTCGGACGTGGCGCAGCGCCTGCTCCCAGTCGTCGTCGGCCTCGAACAGCTGGGCGACGTGACCGCTCATCACGACCAGGTCGGCGGCGGCGGTGCGCAGCTCCGCCGCATCACCGTGGCACCAGGTGACGCGCTGGGCCCCCGGCCGGAGCCGGGCCAGGTCGAGCATGGCCGCCGCGGGGTCGACACCGGTGACGCGCATCCCGCGGGCGGCCAGGTCGACGGCCAGCACGCCCGTGCCGCAGCCCAGGTCGACCACGTCGCCCGCGCCCAGCTCGACCGCCAGGGCCAGGTAGAAGTCCTGGTCCCAGCGGCCGGGGTTCTCCACGTCGTACAGCGCGGCCAGCCGCGGCTGGGAGTAGGACGAGGTCACCGTCGCCCCCCGGTCAGCTCGGGACGCAGCACCAGCACCCACGTCAGCACCGTCGACATGGCCAGCAGGACCAGCGACGTCACGCCCACCTCGGCGAAGAACCCGTCCTGGGCCGCGTTGAAGATCCGCGTCGCCAGCGTCTGGAACCCCGGCGGGGCCAGCAGCGCCGTCGCGGGCAGCTCCTTGAGCGTGCTCAGCAGGACGAGCCCCGCCCCGGCGGCCAGACCCGGCGCCACCAGCGGCAGGTCGACCGTGACGAACCGGCGGGCCGGTGAGGCCCCCAGCGTCCGGGCGGCCTCGTCGAGGCGGACCGGGACCCCGGCGAGCGCCGTCTGCGACGAGCGCAGCGCCTGCGCGCCGAAGTGCAGCACGTACCCCAGGATCAGCAGGGGGAAGGTCTGGTACAGCGCGCCCAGCGGGCCCGGGACCGACAGCGCGACGAACACCAGGGTCAGCGCCACCAGCAGGCCCGGCAGGGCGAACACGCTGGTCACGACCGCGACGACGCCGCGCGACAACCGGTCGGGACGGCGGACCGAGGCCACCGCCAGAGGCAGCACCAGGACCACCGCCACGGCCGCCGCCGTCACCGCGGCGCCGGCGGAGCTCAGGGTCGGCTCGACGAGGAACGACAGGGAGTCCCCCGGTCCGCTGTAGCCGAACCCGACGGCGGTCGAGCCCCGCAGCGCCCAGGTGGCGAACACCACCACGGGACCGACGAGCCCGACGAGCAGCACCGTCCAGGGCAGCAGGCTGACGGGCACGCGCCAGCGGCCGAGCCGGACCCGCTGCGCGGCCTTGGCCGGCTTGGGGCCGGGGGGCTCCGGCGCGGCCGAGCGGGCCAGCAGGGTGACGCCGATCGCCAGCACCGCCAGGAACAGCCCCAGCGTCACCGACGTGGTGCGGTCCAGCAGCCGGGTGGAGTAGATGACGCGGGTGATGGTGTCGTAGCGCAGCAGCGCCACGGCGCCGAAGTCGCTGAGCACGTAGAGGAAGACCAGCAGGCCGCCCGCCGAGGCGGCCGGGCGCAGCTGCGGCAGCAGGACGGTGGTCATGGTCCGCCAGGTGCCGGCGCCCAGCAGCCGGGCGGCCTCCTCGTGGCTGCGCGGGGTGTGCCGCAGCCGGGCCAGCACCAGCAGGTAGACGTAGGGGTAGCTGAGCACGGTCAGGACCGTGAGCGCGCCCAGGAACCCCTCCGGCCGTGGCACGAACGGGACCAGCCCACCGCGACCGGTGGCCGCGATCAACGCCGTCGCCCCGACGAAGCTGGGCACCACGATCGGCATCGCCAGGGCGACCCGGAGCACGTGGCGGCCCAGCACGTCGGTGCGCGTGACCAGCACCGCCAGCGTCGTGCCCAGGACCATGCAGCCGGCGGCGCAGGCCGAGGCGAGCAGCAGCGAGCGGGCCAGCGGGGCCAGCACGTCGGCCGTGGCCACGACCGCCACCAGGTCCCCGCCCAGGCGGACCGACTCCCACAGCAGGAAGAACGCCGGCGAGACGAACAGCAGGCCCGTCAGGACGACGGCGACCTGCAGCAACCAGGGCCGTCGCACGGGCGAGCGCCGCCGCCCGACGGGGGCGGCGGCGCTCAGCGGGTCCTGCGTGACGGCGACGGCGGCCTCAGCCCTCGAGGCCGGAGTCGGCGATGAGCTCCTGCGTGCGCTCGAGCCCGCCGCCCAGGCTGTTGACGTCGAACGTCGCGATGCCCAGGTCGGTGATGGGGGGCAGGTCGGCGCCGGGCTCGATGCCCTCGACCAGCGGGTACTCGAAGGTCTCCTCGCTGAAGAACGTCTGGGCCTGCTCGCCGAGCATGTACTCGACGAAGTCGTTGGCCAGCTCGGCGTCGTCGGTGGTCTCGACCACGGCCACCCCGGTCACGATGTTGAGGTTGCCGATGTCACCGGCGTCGAAGAAGTGGTTGAGCGTGGGCAGCGACGGGTCCTCGGCCAGGGCCCGGTAGTTGTAGTAGTGGTTGACCAGACCGACCTCGACCTCGCCGGCGGCGACGGCCTGCAGCGTGGCCGAGTTGTTGGAGTAGGTGACCGGCTCGTTGGCCACGATGCCCTCGAGCCACTCCTGGGCGACGTCGTCACCCTCGGTCTCGCGCAGGGCGGTGACGAAGTCCTGGAAGGAGCCGTTGGTGGGCGGCAGGCCGATGCGCCCGGCCCAGGCGGGGTCGGTGAGGTCGAACACGCTCGCGGGGAGCTCGGCCTCGTCGACCAGCTCGCTGTTGTAGACCAGCGTTCGGACCCGGCCCGACATGCCCACCCAGCGGCCGTCCGTGGCCTGGAAGTCCTCGCTGACCAGGTCCAGCACCTCCGGCTCGAGCTCGGTGAGCACACCGAGGTCGTTGAGGTAGCCGAGCGCGCCCGGGCTCTGCGAGATGAACACGTCGGCGGGGGAGCGCTCGCCCTCCTGCTCGATGAGCAGGGCCAGGTCGGCGGAGTCGAAGTAGCGGACGTCGACCGTGGCGCCGGTGTCCTCGGCGAAGGAGTCCAGCAGCGGCTGGATCAGGTTCTCGGTGCGCCCGGAGTAGACGGTCAGGACCTCGTCGGTGGCGGCCGCGGCCGGCGAGCCCTCGGTGGTCACGCCGTCCTGCCCGTCGCCGCACGCGGCCAGGGCGGTCACCGCCAGCAGGGCACCGGAGGCCAGGGCGGTCCCCCGCAGGCGGGCGGGGCGGGTGTTGGTGCGCATGGCTCAGGCTCCGTCGTCTCGTCGCGAGGGGGTCGGTCGACCCCGACAGCCGGACCCTACCTGAGCCATCCCTTACCGATTTTAGTGCGTGAGAGGTTTCTAATGCGCCGCGGTGTCCACGGCGTAGACCGTCGTCCGCGGCCCCCCGAACCGGACCGCGACGTCGTCGCCGACGCCGAAGCGCGGGGCTGCGGCCGCGCGCACCGTCACGAGGTGCTCGCCCACGCGCACGGTGTAGCTGGAGTCGTGGCCGTAGAAGGCGACGCCGGTCACCGTGCCGTCCCGGCCGGGGGCCAGGTCCAGGTGCTCGGGGCGAACCAGCACCGTCACCTGGCCGCGCGGGCTGCCGTCCACGACCGGGACCTGCCCGACCACCGTGCTGGCCACCCGGTCGTCGCTCCGTCCCGGCAGCAGGTTGGCCTCGCCCACGAACCGGGCCACCCACGGGTCGACCGGGCCGGCGTAGACCTCGGCGGGGGAGCCCTCCTGGCGGACCCGGCCGTCGCGCATCACCGCGACGCGGTCGCCCAGGACGAACGCCTCCTCCTGGTCGTGGGTGACGAAGACCGAGGTCATGCCCATCTCGCGCAGCAGGGCGTGGATCTCGGTCCGGACCCGGACCCGCAGGCCGGTGTCCAGACCGGTGAAGGGCTCGTCGAACAGCAGGATCCGGGGCCGGGGTGCCAGGGCACGGGCCAGGGCCACCCGCTGCGCCTGACCCCCGGACAGCTCGTGGGGGCGCCGCTCCGCCAGGTGGCCGAGGTCCACCAGCTCCAGCGTCTCCTGGACCCGCCCGGCGGCCACCTCGGCGCGGGTCAGGCCGTAGGCGACGTTGCGGGCGACGCTCAGGTGCGGGAACAGGGCGGCGTCCTGGAACACCATGCCCACGCGACGACGCTCGGCCGGGACGTGGTGGCAGAACCCCGTCAGCACCTCGCGCCCCACCGACACCGTCCCGGCGTCGGGGGTCTCGAGCCCGGCGACGACGCGGAGCAGGGTCGTCTTGCCGCAGCCGGAGGGGCCCAGCAGGGCCAGGCTGCGGCCCTCGGGGACGCTGATGGCGGCGTCGTCGAGGGCGGTCGTGCCGTCGAACGTCTTGGTGACGCCCTCGGCGACGAGGAACCGCGAATCTGGCATGGGCCGCCTTCCGTATGCGGCTGAGGATAGGCGACCCTCATCCGGCCGCGCACGCTGCTCCCACCCGCCGTCGCGGACGGACCTGGGTGGGCACGGGCGGTGACGAGGGGGGCCGCGGTCGGGTGACGCGACCCCGCGGTCCTTCAGCGCGACCCGTCCCCGGACGAGATGGTTGACGAGGGAATTTGCCAAATCGTTACCAAGGACGTCATGGTCATGGCTGGACAGCACGCCCACCCGGGTCGTCGCGGTGCCCGCACGAAGGGCGCCGGGGCGGCTCGCGCCCCTCGGGTGCCGACGCCACCCGTCGGCCCCGGCTCAGGTCCTCGTGCACGACATCTCGCACCTCCGCCCGGTGACAGCCGGAACGGTGCGGGCAGACCTGAGGGTGGTCGTCCCTCGTCGCGCAGGTACGAGACGCGACCCGACGACAGAGAGCCCATGCCCCGTCACACCTCCCCCCTGCCCCGCCGCCTGGCCCCCCTCAGGCGAGCCGCTGCCACCGCCGGACTGACCGCCGCCGCCCTCGTCGTGGGGGTGGGTGGCTACACCGTCGCCACGTCCCCCGCGCTCGCCGCGGCCCCCGGTGACCGGTTCGCCGTGTCCGACCTGTTCGGCAGCGACGACACCACCGACCAGCTCGACACCGACGCGGTCCGCCGCGACGACGAGCAGGCGTCCCGCTCCGCCCGTGGGGCCCTGGCCCCCGGCCTGCCGACGACCTCCGCCGAGGCGCAGTCCTGGGTGGACGAGGTCGGTGAGCTCGAGGACGTCATCGCCGCCGAGACCGCCGCCGCCGAGGAGGCCGCGCGCATCGCCGCCGAGGAGGAGGCCGCTCGGGTCGCCGCCGAGGAGGAGGCCGCGCGCATCGCCGCCGAGGAGGAGGCCGCTCGGGTCGCCGCCGAGGAGGAGGCCGCTCGGGTCGCCGCCGAGGAGGAGGCCGCCCGCCAGGCCGCCGTGGAGGCCGAGCAGGAGGCCGAGCGCGAGGCCGCCGAGGAGGAGGCCGAGCGCCAGGTGGTCTCCGCGGACCCCGGCTCCAACCGGGCCATCGCGCAGTCCCTGCTGGGCTCCTACGGCTGGAGCAGCGACCAGTGGTCCTGCCTGGACTCCCTGTGGGAGAAGGAGTCCAACTGGAACCACACCGCCGACAACCCCAGCTCGAGCGCCTACGGCATCCCGCAGGCCCTGCCCGGCAGCAAGATGTCGAGCGCCGGCGGCGACTGGGAGACCAACCCCGAGACGCAGATCCGCTGGGGCCTCGGCTACATCGGGGACCGCTACGGCAGCCCCTGCTCCGCGTGGGAGCACAGCGTCAACAACAACTGGTACTGAGCAAGCAGGAGAAGCCCCGCACCGGCTGGTGCGGGGCTTCTCTCGCGCTGCGAGCTCAACCGCGCCCGGCCGGTCCCGTCATGGTGGTGACGTCGAGGTAGGCGTCCAGCTGCTCCTCGGTGAGGGTGTCCCCGTCGACGTGGCCGAGGGCGATCACGGCCTGCTTGATGGTGATCCGCTCGGCGAGGGCGTGCTTGGCGACCTTGGCGGCTGCCTCGTAGCCGATGACGCGGTTGAGCGGGGTGACGATCGACGGCGAGGACTCCGCGAACGCCCGGCACCGGTCGACGTCGGCCTCGATGCCGGCCACGCAGCGGTCCGCCAGCAGCCGCGACGCGTTGGCGAGCAGGCGGGCGGACTCCAGCACGTTGCGCGCCATCACGGGGATCTGCACGTTGAGCTCGAAGGTGCCCGACGCACCTGCCCAGGCGACCGCGGCGTCGTTGCCGACCACCTGCGAGCAGACCATGAGCGTGGCCTCGGGCAGCACCGGGTTGACCTTGCCGGGCATGATCGAGCTGCCGGGCTGCAGGTCCGGCAGCCGGATCTCGGCCAGCCCGGTCGTCGGGCCGGAGGACTTCCAGCGCAGGTCGTTGCAGACCTTCGTGAGGCTGACCGCGACCGTGCGGACCGCGCCGGAGGCCTCGACCAGGCCGTCCCGGGCCCCCTGGGCCTCGAAGTGGTCCCGGGCCTCGGTGACGGGCAGGCCCGTCTCGGTCGCCAGGCGGGCCACGACGGCGGCGGCGAACCCGTCGGGGGTGTTGATGCCGGTGCCGACGGCGGTCCCGCCCAGCGGCACCTCGGCCACCCGGGGCAGCGCCGCCTGGACCCGCTCCACGCCGCGGCGGACCTGGGCCGCCCAGCCCGCGAACTCCTGGCCCAGGGTGACCGGGGTGGCGTCCATCAGGTGGGTGCGCCCGGACGTCACGACGTCGGCCAGCTCGGAGGCCTTGGCCTCCAGCGCCTGCGCCAGGTGCTCCAGCGCGGGCACCAGGTCCTGGGCCAGGGCGGACGTGGCGGCCACGTGCACCGACGTGGGGAACACGTCGTTGCTGGACTGAGAGGCGTTGACGTGGTCGTTGGGGTGCACGTCGGCGCCCAGGTGGCGGGTGGCCAGCGTGGCCAGCACCTCGTTCATGTTCATGTTGCTGCTGGTGCCGGACCCGGTCTGGAACACGTCGACGGGGAACTCCGCGTCGAAGGCGCCGGTCGGGGCGCCGGCGACGACCTCGTCCGCCGCGGCCGCGATGGCGTCGGCCACGGGCTGCTCGAGGACACCCAGGTCGGCGTTGACCAGGGCGGCGGCCTTCTTGACGCGGGCCAGGGCGACGACGTGGGCCCGCTCGAGGCCGACGCCGCTGATGGGGAAGTTCTCGACCGCGCGCTGGGTCTGCGCCCGGTACAACGCACGGGCCGGGACCCTCACCTCGCCCATCGTGTCGTGCTCGATGCGGAACTCCGGCTCTCCGGTGGTGTTCGTCATGGCTCCATCCTGGCCGCTCCCCGGCGCCGAGGCGACGCGTCGGCCGTGGCGACCCCGGGCCGCCGGTGCCACCCTGGGGTGATGACGCGCCCCGCCTCGCCGCCGTCCTGGATCGTCCCGGTGCAGGCGGTGGCCGAGGGGGCGTTGCTGCTGCCCGGAGGCCCCCGCCTGCCCCTGCCCGCCGGCAGCCGCGCGGTCGGGGCGGGGCTGCTCGTCCTCGGCTGCGGCGCCGTGGCGGCCTCGGCGGCGGCGCTGCGGCGGGACCTGACGGCGGCCGTCGTGCCCCGCGACGGAGCCCGGCTGCGGACGGCCGGCGCCTACGGCCTGAGCCGGCACCCGATGTACGTCGGGCTGCTGCTGGCCTCGGCCGGGACGGTGCTCGTGCGGGGCCGGGTGAGCACCGCCGTGGCCGCAGCCGTGCTCGCGGCGGTGCTGCACGTCAAGGCGGGGGAGGAGGACCGGGTGCTGGCCGGCCGGTTCGGCGGGGCCTGGCAGGAGTACGCGTCCCGGGTGCCGCGGCTGGTCGGGCTGCCGCGGCGCTGAGTCACCCGTCGCTGGTCGTGGTGCCCGGGTCCAGGCCGTCGACCCCGGCGGCCCCGTCGACCCCGTCGACCCCGTCGGCCCAGACGGCCTCGACGTGGCCGTCGGCCAGCGTGTAGTACGCACCGACGACGCCCAGGCGACCGGCCGAGACGGCGGCCCGGACGGTCTCGGACCGCTCGAGCAGCTGGGCGGCGGTGGCCTGCACGTGCTCGCGGACGATCCCCGCCACCGACGTCTCCCCGCGGTGCTCGGCGGTGAGCACGCTGGTGGTCACCCGTTCGACGATGTCGCGGACGAACCCGCCGGGGACCGTCCCCTCCCGTCGGGCCTGCATGGCCGCGGTGACCGCCCCGCACGAGTCGTGGCCCAGGACGACGAGCAGGGGGACCCCGAGCACCTCGACGGCGAACTCCACCGAGCCCAGCACCGCGGTGTCCAGCGCGTGGCCCGCGGTGCGGACCACGAACAGGTCACCCAGGCCGCGGTCGAAGACGAGCTCGGCGGCCACGCGGGAGTCCGAGCAGCCGAGCACGACGGCGAAGGGGGCCTGGGCCGTGCTCACCCGCCGTCGCTGCTCGGCGTCGGCGTTGGGGTGCGTCGCCTCGTCGGCCGCGAAGCGGGCGTTGCCCTGCGCGAGCTCGCGCCAGGCCTCGGCCGGGGTGGACGGGCGGTCGGGGGTCATCGGGTCTCCTCCGTCAGGTCGAGCTCCCGCTGCCAGGGCGGGTCCGCGCCCGGGCGCGAGCAGGTGATCGAGGCGATCCGGGCCGCGTGGGTCAGCACCTCGCGCACGGTGCTGTCGGGCACGGCCCGCAGGGCGTCACGCCGGTCCGCCCCCAGCAGGCCGTGCCGGGCGAAGCCGTCCAGCAGCCCGGACATGAACGAGTCGCCGGCGCCGACGGTGTCGACCACGTCGGTCGCCGGGCTGGCGACGTGGGTGTGGCCGCTCGCGGTCAGGGCGTCCGCGCCGCCCTCGCCCCGGGTGACCACGACCACGGCCGCGCCCCGCATCAGCCAGGACCCGGCCACGTCGAGCGGGTCGACCCCTGGCCGCAGCCAGTCCAGGTCCTCGTCGCTGACCTTGACCACGTCGGAGATCCCGACGTAGCCGAGCACCTTGGCCAGCGTGACGTCGGCGTCGCCCATCAGGCCCGGGCGGGCGTTGGGGTCGTAGGACACGGTGGCGCGGTGGCGGGTGCGGGAGAGCAGCGCCTCCACCACCGACGCCCCCGGCGGGAGGACCGCCGCGATCGACCCGGTGTGCACGACGTCGAACCCCTCGGCGCCGGCGAGGGCGTCCAGGTCCACCGCCGGCATCGCCGGGTCCAGGTCGAAGTCGTACATCGCGATCCCGGAGGCGTCGAGCCGGGCGGTGGCCGTCGACGTCGCCGGTGCGCCGTCGCTGCCCTCGACCACGCCGACCCCCGAGGCGGCCAGGTGGTCGCGGACCAGCTCGCCGTCGGCGTCCGGCCCGAGCCAGGTCAGCAGCTCGGCCCGGTGGCCCAGCCGGGCCAGCCCCAGGGCCACGTTGGCGGGGCTGCCGCCGGGGTGGCGACCGAGCGCCTCGCCGTCCGGGCCGACCACGACGTCGACCAGCGCCTCACCGACCACCAGAGCCCTCACCATGAGGGCAGGCTAGTCATCGGTCACCATGGGGGCGTGAGCGTCTCCCAGCCAGCAGCCGGACCGAGCCCCGCACCAGCGCGGCGGCGGGGCCGTCAGACCGCGTTCGACATGGTCGTCAGTCTCGTGGTCATCCTGGGCGTGGTCGGGGCCGTGCTGCTGTTCGCGCCGCAGCCCGGCGCGGTCGAGCAGCCGCAGGTGGGCGGGACGCAGGCCGTCACGGCGGTCGGCGAGGCGGCGACGGTGCTCGGCACCACGCCCCTGCTGCTGGTGGCGGGCCCGGCGGCGGACGAGCTGGCGCCGTCCGACGTGCCCGAGGCCTCCGACGTCGTCGACGTCGGCGAGGGCTGGCGGCTGGACTACACCCGCACCGAGACCACCGACGACGTGGCGACCTGGCGGCTCGGCCTGCTGTCGCCGCAGGACCGTCGCGTGGACCTGGAGCAGGCCGTCGGGCCCAGCGACGAGTGGCTGACCCGGGCCGACGCAGGCGCGGTGGGTCCGCCCGAGCCCGTCGACCTGGGCGGGCTGTCGTGGAGCCGGCAGGTGCGAGGGGACGGCGACACCGCCTACACCCACGTCGGCGACACCACGGACGGCGACGGCGAGCCGGAGCTGACCACGGTGGTGTCGGGCACGTCGGACCACGAGGACCTGCGCCGCGTGGTCGAGCTGGTCGGGGCCTCGTTGGGCTAGTCCGGACCGGCAGCCGGCCCGTCGGAGGCGTCGAGGCGCCGCAGCGCCCCGTCCAGGACCTCCTGGCAGCGGACTGCCAGCTGCTCACCACGCTCCCACAGGGCGAGCGACTCCTCGAGGTCCGCGCTGCCCGACTCGAGTCGCCGGACCACGTCGACGAGCTCGTCCCGGGCGGCCTCGTACGGCATGGTCGCCGTGTCGGCGGGGGTGTCGGTCATCAGCTGCTCCTGCGCTCGGTCTGCTTCTTGCTGGTCGGCTTGCTGCTGGTCCGCTCGGCGTTGGTCCGCGTCGTACCGGTCCGCGGGTCGCCCGCACCGGCTGTTGCCGCCGTGACCACCAGTGCGCCCCGGGCCAGCGTGACGTCCAGCACCGCGCCCACCGGCGCCTGCCCCGGGTCGCGCACCACGTGGGACACCTCGTCGGGGCCGTCCGGTCGGGTCCGGACGATGGCGTAGCCACGCTCCAGGGTCGCCGCGGGCGAGATGGCCCGCAGGTGCGCCAGCGTGGACGCCAGGCTCTCGGCCCGTCGTCGCACCCCGCGCTCGGTGGCCGTGCGCAGCCGGGTGCGCCAGTCGTCCAGGGCGGCCACCCGGTCCACGAACAGCCCGCGCAGGTCCGTCAGGGCCGGCCGGGCCCGCAGGTCGTGCAGCAGCCGGCGCTCGCGCTCGACCCGCTGCCGCAGCACGGTCCGGCCCCGGGAGCGCACCTGGTCGAGCACGGCCTGCTCGGCGGTGACGTCCGGGACGACCCGGCGGGCGGCGTCGGTGGGGGTCGAGGCCCGGACGTCGGCCACCAGGTCCAGCAGCGGCGTGTCCACCTCGTGCCCGATGGCCGACACCACCGGGGTGCGGCACGCGGCGACGACCCGGAGCAGGGCCTCGTTGCTGAACGGGAGCAGGTCCTCGGTGGACCCCCCGCCGCGGGCGACCACGATGACGTCGACGTCGCCCGACGCGTCCAGCTCCTTCACCGCCCGTGACACCTGGCTCACCGCGTCGGGTCCCTGGACGGCGACCTCGCGCAGCTCGATGCGCAGCGCGGGCCAGCGGAGCCGGGCGTTGTCGACCACGTCCTTCTCGGCCGCGCTGCCGTGCCCGCAGACCAGCCCCACCGCGGCGGGCAGGAACGGCAGCGGCTGCTTGCGGGCCGGGTCGAACAGCCCCTCACCGGCCAGGGTCCGCTTGAGCTGCTCGACCTGGGCCAGGAGCTGGCCCTCGCCGACGGGGCGGGCCACCTGGATCCACAGCGACAGGGTGCCGCGCTTGGCGTAGAAGCGGGGCTCGACCCGGAGGACCACGCGGGCGCCCTCTCGCACCGCCGGCCCGGCCGCGTCCAGGGTCGTGACCGGCGCCATCGCCGACATCGACACCTCGGCGTCGGTGTCACGCAGGTCGAGGAACGCCATGGACTGACCGGGCCGCTGCTTGAGCGACACGATCTGCGCCTCGACCCACAGCGAGGGCATCCTGGACACGTACCCGCCGATGTTGTGGGTCAGCAGCCTCAGCGGCCAGGGGCGGCTGGGGGTGGTGTCAGAGGCCCGCTCGGGCACCGGCTCGGGGCCGGACGGCGGTACTGGGGCGCGTTCCATCGGCGCCAACCTACGATGGGGGGGTGACGGAACTTCGCAAGCGTGTCCTGCTCGCCGCTCCCCGGGGTTACTGCGCCGGCGTCGACCGGGCGGTGGTCGCCGTCGAGAAGGCGTTGGAGCTGTACGGCCCCCCCGTCTACGTCCGCAAGGAGATCGTCCACAACAAGCACGTCGTGGAGACCCTGGCCGGGCGTGGCGCGATCTTCGTCAACGAGACCGACGAGGTGCCCGAGGGCGCCCGGGTCGTGTTCAGCGCGCACGGCGTGTCGCCGCAGGTCCACGCCGAGGCGGCCAAGCGGATGCTGCAGACGATCGACGCGACGTGCCCCCTGGTGACCAAGGTCCACAAGGAGGCCGTCCGGTTCGCCGACGACGACTACGACATCCTCCTGATCGGCCACGAGGGCCACGAGGAGGTCGAGGGCACCGCCGGTGAGGCACCCGACCGGATCCAGCTGGTCGACGGCCCCGAGGACGTCGCCAACGTCGTCGTCCGGGACCCCTCGCGAGTGGTGTGGCTGTCGCAGACCACGCTCAGCGTCGACGAGACCATGGAGACCGTCCGCCAGCTGCGCGTGCGCTTCCCCGAGCTGGCCGACCCGCCCAGCGACGACATCTGCTACGCCACCCAGAACCGTCAGGTCGCGGTCAAGAAGATCGCCACCGAGGCCGAGCTGGTCATCGTGGTCGGGTCGGCGAACTCGTCGAACAGCGTCCGCCTGGTCGAGGTCGCCCTGGAGAACGGTGCGGCCACGTCCTACCGGGTCGACACCTGCCGAGAGATCGACGAGGCGTGGCTGGACGGCGTGAGCACGGTCGGCGTCACGTCGGGCGCGTCGGTGCCGGAGATCCTGGTCCGCGAGGTCGTCGAGTGGCTGGCCGCCCGCGGCTACGCCGACTGCGAGGAGGTCGTCACGGCCGAGGAGGACCTGCTGTTCTCGCTGCCCAAGGAGCTCCGCAAGGACATCAAGACGGCCAAGCAGCAGGCCGCCGCGGCGCGCGGCTGACGGGAACGGGGCTGACGGGGACGGGGCTGAGGGCCGGCTCGTGGGCACCCCGTCGGACTGGGTGAGCGGCGAGAGGGTCTTCGCCCCGCCCACGGGGACGTTCGACGTGGACTGGCTCGTACCGGCCGTGGTCGAGGCGGTGCCGGGGTGCGCTCCGGCCGAGGCCCGCGCCGCGTTGCTCGAGGCGTGGCAGGACGCCCAGGCGGGTCGCGGGTCGGCTCGGTCCGAAGGGTCGCCGGCGGACCTTCCGCCACCGGCCGGCGTAGAACCGGCTGGTGTGGAACCGGCCGTCTGGTTGCGGGAGGTCGCCGACCGCGTGGTCGCCGAGGCCCTGCTCACGTTCCGCGCCTGAGAGGCAGGGCCGACGGTCAGGCCGCTGTCGCCAGCTCCTCACGCAACCAGGGCTCGATCCAGCTGCCGGAGGTGTCCCCGGACGCCTGGCTCACCGCCTCGGCGGCGGCACCGACCGGCGACTGTGCTCTCGACCGACAGGGCGTTGCTCCCGGTAGGGGAGGGGCCGTCGACACATAGGTGTGACCTGTGGGGGTCGTGGTCACCACCGTGTGCCGGGTCGGAGGGTCGCCCGGTGCTTCGACCGGCGCCTCGTCCGGTGACTCGCCGGGTGGGTGGTCGGCTGCGGCGGGGACGCCCGGTGGGTCGAGCGCCGCTGAGCGCCACCCGACGGTCTGGCGGACGTAGTTGCAGCGCTCGCACAGCCCCTGCGAGTTGTGACCGCTCGTGGGGCCGCCCGCAGCGTGGGGCACGACGTGGTCGACGTGGCGGACCGGGGCGTCGCACCACGGGGTACGGCAGGTCCCGCCGTCGCGGGTGCGGATGAGGGCGGCCAGCCCTCGTGGTGCCGTCCGGGCGCGGGACTCCATGGCCACGAGGGCGCCGAACCCGTCGGTGACCAGCCGGGTCAGGAACACCCGCGCCTCGCGTTCCTGGTCGGCTCCCACGCCTCGAGGGTCGCTGTCGCTGTCCGCCCACACGCGGTCGAGGGCGTCGGCAACCAGCTGGCGGGCCCAGCCCGCGGGGACGGGACCGTAGCCGTCCAGGTGGGCGGGCTCGTCGTCACCGTCCAGCAGGGCACGGTCGGTCATCACCAGACGCACGGCGATGTCGCCCGGCCGGGTTCGTGGCGAAGAGGGTGCCGCCGTTGTCGGTGCCGCTCCGGACGGGCCTGCCGCTCCGGACGGGCCTGCCGCTCCGGACGGGCCTGCCGCTCCGGACGGGCCTGCCGAGTCCCAGGTGGTCGCAGCGATCGTGGCCGCCCAGCCACCGGGCGTCCCGGCCACAGCAGCACCACCTGCGCCCACGCCAGCAGCAGCGCCAGCACCTGCCAGGTCCGCCGCGCTCGTCAGCCGGTCCACCAGGACGTCGGCCATCAGCTGGCCCCGTCCCCGCGGGTCGCCGTGGTTGCGGGCGGCCTCGGCGGCCCGCCCCAGGGACGCGTGCGCGGCGATCGCGTCCCGGGCCGGCAGCAACGCGGTCAGGTAGGCCATCGTGTCCGGCGCGGCCCGGACGGTCACGCACCGCTCGCCCTCGGCCCGCCGGGAGCGCTCGACGACGCTGCGGGGGTCCAGGCGGTAGGCCACCTGCTTCACCCTCGCGGCCAGCGCGCGGTCACCGAGCTGCTCCAGGACCCTCAGGCGGTCCGCGTCGCCGGCCAGCTCGGCGTCGACCGCCGTCCGGTCGGCGGCGGTCAGCACCGCGGTCTCCCGCACCAGGATGGTGGCCCGCCACTCGCTGACCAGCCCGGCCTGCAGCGCGGCGAGCGTGTGCGGCATCTCGTGCACCAGGGCCTTGGCCAGGCCCAGGTGGCGGCCGCCACGGTGGGGCGAGTCACGCCGGGCCAGGGCCACCTGCGCGCCGACGCCGCGACCACGTTCGGCCGCCGGCACCCCGGCTGCCGCCTGCTCCTGCCGCTGGCCGGCGTCCAGGTCCGCTGCCAGACGTGCCTGCGCCGCCGCGGCTGACGCCTTGACGACCTCCAGGACCCGGATGAGATCCACCCGCCCCACGTCGTCGCCCGCCTCCAGCGGGAGGCTGGTCCAGCCCGCGGCGAGCTCGGTGAGCCGTGACACGGCCTCGTCCGAGGTGCGGCGAGCGGCTGGGGCCCCGGCCGGGGCCGAGGGCACGGCCGCCGAGGGTGCGGCGATCACGTCCATCCGATCCCTCCAAACCCCTCGAACACCGTGAGAAACATCGTCGACCCCACCCCGGACACAACCCCCTCGCGGCCCACCCACGGACGCACCGGCGGGCAGGTGGCGAGGACGGACCGCTAGCCGGTCCGGCGGTCGTCCCGGCCCCGGGGCTCCGGTGCCGCGTCCTCCCGCAGCAGGTCGAGCAGCCCGTCGCCGTCACGCCCGGCGTCGCCCAGCACGTCGTCGATCAGCTCCGAGGCGGTCAGCGGCCTCGGCGCCACCTCGAGCGGGGCCACCACCGCGAGCTCGTCGTCGACCACACCCAGGTCCCGCATCCGTCGGGCGGTCACGAGCACCCGCGACTCCAGCGACGACACCAGCGCGTTGTAACCCTCGACCGAGCGCTGCAGGTCGCGGCCCAGCTTGCCCGCGTGCCCACCGAGGGTGCCCAGGCGGGCGTGCAGCTCGCGTCCGACGTCGAACAGCTGGCGGGCGGACCCGGCCAGCGCGTCCTGCTGCCAGGTCAGGGCCACGGTCCGGAGCAGCGCCAGCAGGGTCGTAGGCGTGGCCAGCACGACCCGCTTGGCCATGGCCGCCTCGAGCAGCGACGGGTCGGCCTCGCAGGCGGCGGCCAGGAACGCCTCACCGGGCACGAAGCAGACGACGATCTCGGGCGAGTCGCTGAACGCGGTCCAGTACTGCTTGCCCGCCAGGGCGTCCACGTGGGCCCGCACCGCCTTGGCATGGTCGTCGTAGCGCTGCTCGAGGAACGCCGCCAGCGGTGCCTTGGCGTCCACCACCACGTGCTTGCCCCCCGGCAGGTTGACCACCAGGTCCGGACGGACCGAGGCGCCCGAGCGCGACGTGCCGGTCGCCTGCTCGGTGAAGTCGACCCGGTTGAGCATGCCGGCGTGCTCCACCACCCGCCGCAGCTGCACCTCGCCCCAGGAGCCCCGGGCGTTGGGGGAGCGCAGCGCCCCGGCCAGCGCCGCCGTCTGCGTCCGCAGCGCCTCGTTGGTCAGGGCCAAACCGGTCAGCTGCTCACGCAGGCCGGCGTACTGCTCGACCCGGTCGCGTTCCAGCACGGCCACCTGCCGCTCGACCCGGGCCAGGGTCGAGCTGAGCGGGGCCAGGGTCTGCTCCTGGGAGGCGCGCTCGTCCAGGGCGGTCTCCAGGCCGGCCACGCGGGAGCGCAGCAGGTCGCGCTCGGCGGCCACCCCGGCCCGCGACGCAGCGGCCCGAGGTCGCAGCACCGCCGCAGCGACGGCGGCACCGACGGCCAGGCCGACGACGAGGCCGGCTACGAGCAGGCCGAGCAGGAGGGGGAGGTCTGGCGCACCGAGGTCCACCCGAGCAGGATGCGACCGACCCGGGACACAACCGGGCAGGCGCGCTCGTCGGCCATTCCTTGGCAGCCCCGTAGACTCCTGCGACCGTGGCACTCACTATCGGGATCGTCGGCCTGCCGAACGTGGGCAAGTCCACCCTCTTCAACGCCCTGACCCGCAACGACGTGCTCGCCGCGAACTACCCGTTCGCGACCATCGAGCCCAACGTCGGCGTGGTCCCGCTGCCCGACCCACGGCTCAAGGTGCTGGCCGAGGTGTTCGGCAGCGAGAAGATCGTCCCGGCCGTCGTGTCCTTCGTCGACATCGCCGGCATCGTCCGTGGGGCGAGCGAGGGGCAGGGGCTCGGCAACAAGTTCCTGGCCAACATCCGCGAGGCCGACGCGGTCTGCCAGGTCATCCGGGCCTTCGTCGACGACGACGTCGTCCACGTCGACGGCAAGGTCGACCCGGCCGAGGACATCGAGACCATCAACACCGAGCTGGTCCTGGCCGACCTGCAGACGGTCGAGAACGCCATCCCCCGCCTGGAGAAGGAGGTCCGCGGCAAGAAGGTCGACGCGGCCGTCCTGGAGTCCGCGCGCGCCGCCGAGGCCGTCCTGGCCGAGGGCACCCCGCTGTCCGTCGCGGTGGCCCGCAAGCAGCTCGACGCCGCCAACCTGCGCGAGCTCGGCCTGCTGACCACCAAGCCGTTCATCTACGTGTTCAACGTCGACGCCGACGCGCTGGGCGACAGCCCCGAGGCCGTCGCCACCCGTGAGCGTCTGGCCACCCTGGTCGCCCCCGCCGAGGCGATCTTCCTGGACGCGCAGCTGGAGTCGGAGCTGGCGGGCCTGGACGAGGCCGACGCCGCCGAGCTGCTGGCCGAGTCCGGCCAGGACGAGCCCGGTCTGCACCAGCTGGCCCGGGTGGGCTTCGCGACCCTCGGGCTGCAGACCTACCTGACGGCCGGGCCCAAGGAGTCACGGGCCTGGACCATCGCACAGGGCGCAACGGCGCCCGAGGCTGCCGGCGTCATCCACACCGACTTCCAACGGGGCTTCATCAAGGCCGAGGTGACCAGCTTCGAGGACCTGGTCGAGGCGGGCTCGATGGCGGAGGCCAAGTCACGCGGCAAGGCCCGGATCGAGGGCAAGGACTACGTCATGGTCGACGGCGACGTCGTGGAGTTCCGGTTCAACGTCTGAGGTTCAACGTCTGAGGTCGTCGAGGTGAGCGTCCACCTCGCCCACCGACACTTTCGAGCGATGACGCCCGGCCCTGCGGCAGCAGCTGACCTCCCGGCTCGACCTGGTCGGCGAGGTCCTCGGCCGGTCCCGGCAGACCAAGGTGGTGGACCCGGCCGACGTGGAAGCGGTGCGGGCGATCGCGGAGTACCTGCAGCGGGAGGTCCATGCCTACTACGACACCCCGCTGGAGGGCGACCCCGGTGCGCAGGCGGCGTTCGGGGCCGCGGCCGTCTACGCCGCGATGCACATGAACGACGCCACCGTGACGATGGGAGAGGTCTTCGACCACCCGGACTGGGCCGACCGGGCGATGCAGCACAAGCCAGCGCTCTTCACGCTGCGGAACCAGGCGAACTCCGCGGTGGTGGCCGCCTCGAACGGCGAGCTGGCCGGGGAGGTCCTGGAGTACACCGACCACCACGTCGGCGTGGCGCTCGGCGACCGCGGGCTGGCCCTGTCTCAGGTGGACGGGCTGCCGGCGATGCTGGACGGACGGGACGCGCGCGACATCCCGGCTACTTACCGGTAACGACCCCAGGCGCACAACGGTTGCATCTCGGTAACGCACCGCGCGCGGTTCTTGCAGTCTGTGTCCGGTCTGCGGCATGTTTCGTCGGTCAAACGCTGTCGTGGCCACCTGCTGCGCAGTGACGAAACCTGATGGAGGATCCCTAGTGATCAGCACCCGGAAGAGCGCGAAGTACATCGCGCTGCTCGCCGGCTCCGCTCTCGTGCTCGCCGCTTGCGCGACGTCCGGAGAGTCGGACGGCGACGCGACCGTCGGCGGCGCCGCAGAGCCGACCGAGAGCGATGCCAGCGCCCCCGCGGGCGGCTCGGACGCCGTCTTCACCTACGGCTACGAGCAGGAGGTGTTCTCCTACAACCAGGACACCGCCGAGACCAACGCCTCCGCCAACGCGATCGTGCTCAACCAGATCAAGCGTGGCTTCTGGTACTTCGGTCCGGAGGGCACCATCGAGCCCGACGAGGAGTTCGGCAGCTTCGAGGTCACCTCCGAGGACCCCCTGACGGTGGAGTACACCTTCGGCGAGGGTGCTGTCTTCTCCGACGGCGAGCCGATCGACTGCGACGACGCCGTCCTGTACTGGGCCGCGATGTCCGGCAACTTCGAGGGCTTCTCCCAGTCCGGCACCAGCGGCTACGAGAGCACGGACCGTCCCCAGTGCGAGGACGGCGACACGACCTTCACGATCGCCTACAACACCCCCTACGGCGACTACACCTCGCAGTACCCGAACTTCATCCCCGCGCACATCGTCGAGCAGAACGGTGGCGTCGAGGACATCATCGCGGCCGTCGACGCCGGTGACGCCGAGGCGCTCGCCGGTGCGGCCGAGGTCTGGAACACGGGCTTCAACTTCAACCCGGGCGAGTGGGACGACACCGTCGCGCTGTCCTCCGGCCCCTACACGGTCCAGTCGTGGGAGGCGGGGCAGTCCATCACCCTCGTCGCCAACCCCGAGTGGTGGGGCACGCCGCCGGCCAGCAACACCGTCGTCATCCGCTTCATCGCCCAGGACGCACAGGCCCAGGCCCTGCAGAACGGCGAGATCCAGGCCATGGACCCGCAGCCGAGCACGGACCTGCTGGCCCAGCTCGAGGCCATCGGTGACTCGGTGACGGTGGAGCCGCAGGACCAGTACACGTACGAGCACTTCGACTTCAACTTCCAGAGCGAGTTCTCGAACCCGGTCCTGCGCGAGGCGTTCGCCCTGTGCCTGCCCCGCCAGACCATCGTCGACAACCTGATCGCCCCGCTCAACCCCGAGGCGAACGTCCTGAACTCCCGCTACGCGTTCCCGTTCGAGGCGGACTACGAGGAGATCGCGGGCGCGGTCTACGACGGTCAGTCCGAGCAGGACATCGAGGCCGCAGCGGCGCTGCTGGCCGAGAACGGCCTGGAGGGCACCACCCTCCGGCTCGGCCACAACGCCAACCCGCGCCGCGTCGACCAGGCCGCCCTGGTCGTCGACGCCTGCGGCCCCAACGGCGCCGGCTTCGACGTGCAGGACATCGGCAACCCCGACTTCTTCGAGGCCGAGGGTGAGCTCGCCACGGGTGCCTTCGACGTCGCCATGTTCGCCTGGGCCGGCTCCCCGCTGGTCTCCGGCTCGTCCTCGACCTACACCACGGTCGCCGAGGGTGCGTCGAAGGGCAACAACAACGGGTACTACTCCAACCCCGAGGTGGACGAGCTCATCGCCCAGCTCAACCAGGAGCCTGACCCCGACGCCCAGAACGAGCTGATCATCCAGATCGAGACGATCCTCTGGAACGACCTGGCCACGATCCCCGTGTTCTCGTTCCCCGGCATCGTGGCGACCGCGGCCGACGCCGAGGGCGTCGTGTACAACCCCACCCAGGCCGGTCTGACCTGGAACGCCTACGAGTGGGCCCGTACCGCCGAATGATGATCCGGTAGCACCACCAGAACCACCCGGCACCAGCACCGTGACGGGGTCTCGCCCGAGGGGGAGGCCCCGTCACGTGTGCCGGGTCCCGGGCGCCGCGCCGTAGCCTCGGTCGCGGCGCGGGGACGAAACAACCCGGTCACAACGATGTGGCTACCGTGTCGCAGCACGCCGACCGGCCCGACGTCCGACCCGCCACGAGCGGGGCCGGGGATCGCGACCGGCGGCCCACAGTCGTCAGGAGGTCTGCGGTGGGCGTCTTCATCGCACGTCGCGTCATCATCTCGTTCTTCACGCTGCTGGCGGCGACCCTCATCGTCTACGTGCTGGTCGCCAACTCCGGCGACCCGCTCGAGGAGCTCTACGGGATCGCCGACGGCAACCAGCGCGAGGCGGCGATCGAGGCCCGCACGGCGCTCCTCAACCTCGACCAGCCCGTCCTGCAGCGGTACCTGGGCTGGCTGACGGGCGCGGCCGGGTGCCTCGTCGGGGCCTGCGACCTGGGCCAGAGCATCGCCGGCCAGGACGTCACCACCCTGCTCCCGCAGGCCATGGTGACCACGTTGCGGCTGGTCGTGGCCTCGACGCTGCTGGCCGTGGTGCTGGGTGTCACCGTCGGCATCGTCTCGGCGCTGCGTCAGTACACCGGGTTCGACTACTCGGTCACCTTCATGGCGTTCCTGTTCTTCTCCCTTCCCGTGTTCTGGGTCGCCGTCCTCCTCAAGGAGTTCGGCGCGATCCGGCTCAACGACTGGCTGGCCGACCCCGTCATCCCGATCCCGGTGCTGGTGGTCGTGGCCCTGCTGTCGGCGGGCATCTGGCAGGCCGTGCTGGGGGGACCACCTCGCCGCCGCCTGGTCGTGGCCGGCGTCGCCGCCGTCGCGACCGGGGCCGTGCTGGCCTACCTGTCGGCCGTCCGCTGGTTCGCGCAGCCCGCCCTCGGCCCGGTCCTGGTCATCGTCATCAGCCTGGCCTGGGCCGTAGCCGTCACGTTCCTGGTCGCCGGGCTGTCCAACCGGCGGGTGCTGTTCGCGGCGCTGGCCGCGACCGCCGTCGCCCTGCTCGGCAGCATCGTCCTGGCGCCGTACCTGACGGACCCCACCTGGGGCTTCCTGGGTCTGTGCGTCGTGGGTCTGGTGCTGGCCGGCATGGCTGCGGGCTTCGCGCTCGGGGGGCTGGACCGACCGCAGGCGATGCGTGCCGGGGTCTTCTCGGCCCTGCTCGCGGGGGGGACGGTGTTCACGGACTACGTGCTGTTCGCCTTCGGGGACTACTACGACAGCGTCAACGGCCGGGTGGTCAAGACCATCGGGTCGGGGACACCCAACTTCACGGGGACGTTCTGGGAGCGGTTCCTGGACCAGACGACGTCGCTGGTGCTGCCCACGGCGGCGCTGATCCTGATCTCGTTCGCGGCCTACGTCCGGTACACCCGCTCGTCGATGCTCGAGGTCCTCAACATGGACTACATCCGCACCGCGCGCGCCAAGGGCCTGACCGAGCGGACCGTGACCGTCCGGCACGCCTTCCGCAACGCCCTGATCCCCGTCACCACCTACGCGGCCATCGACTTCGGCGCGGTCATCGGCGGGGCGGTCATCACCGAGACCGTGTTCGGCTGGGCCGGCATGGGGGCCCTGTTCCGCAACGGCCTCGCCAACGTGGACCCCAACCCGGTCATGGGCTTCTTCGTGGTGACGGGCGCCCTGGTCGTCGTGTTCAACCTCCTGGCCGACATCGCCTACGCCTACCTGGACCCCCGGATCCGGCTGTCGTGAGCGCCTCAGCCGTCCACGCCGTCGCGACCTGCCAGGAGTCCTCATGAGCAACCTCGATCCCCCCGCCGCACCGACCCCGCCGGACGACCCCCACGTCACGCAGCCCGCGGTGACCACGGGGGAGCCGGGCGCCGACTTCGAGTTCACGGTCAAGGCCCGGACCCAGTGGGAGCTGGTGCTGCGCCGGTTCCTGCGTCACCGGGGCGCGATGTTCGCCGTGTTCACGCTGCTGCTGATCGTCGCCGTGTCGGTCTCGAGCATCGGCTACGGCCCCATCCCCGGCTGGTGGGGGTTGTCGTACCTGCAGACGGCGTCCACGGTGGACGGGGGCAGACCGACCCTGGACGTCCTGCCCGCGTTCGTCGACGGCGACGGGCTGGCCTGGGGCCAGCACCCGTTCGGCCAGGACAACGCCGGGCGCGACTACTTCGCCCTCACGATGCGCGGCGTGCAGCAGTCGCTCCTGATCGCCATCCTGGTGGGGTTCTTCTCCACCCTGATCGGCGCGACGGTGGGCGCGATGGCCGGTTACTTCGGTGGGGTCGTCGAGACCGTGGTGATGCGCCTCACCGACGTCGTCATCGCGATCCCGCTGCTCATCCTGGCCGCGGTCGTCGCGCGCGGCACCGACGGGAGCGCGGCCTCGCTGGGCCTGTTCCTGGGCCTGGTCACGTGGACGAGCCTGGCCCGGTTGGTGCGCGGTGAGGTGCTGTCGCTCAAGGAACGGGAGTTCGTCGAGGCGGCGCGGGCCCTGGGGGCGAGCCCGTTCCGCATCATCACGCGGCACATCCTGCCCAACGTGGTGTCCACCATCATCGTGTCGGCGACCCTGGTCATCGCCTCGGCGATCCTGCTGGAGACGGCGCTGAGCTTCCTGGGCTTCGGGGTGCAGCCGCCCGACACGAGCCTGGGGGTGCTCATAAGCAACTACCAGACGGCCTTCGCCACCCGGCCGTGGCTGTTCTGGTTCCCTGGGCTGTTCATCATCGGCATCGCCCTCAGCGTCAACTTCATCGGGGACGGTCTGCGCGACGCGTTCGACCCGCGCCAGAACAAGGTCCGAGCATGAGCGGGCCGGAGACGGACGACGTGAACCCGAGCACAGGTCCCACCCAGCAGACCGGGCGGGTCGGCCACACGGGCCCGGCGGGCAGCATCACCGACCCCGGGGACGACGAGCGCGCCGACCCCTCGACCGAGATCCTCAAGGTCGAGGACCTGACGGTCCGGTTCCCGACCGACGACGGCGTGGTCAACGCGGTCCGAGGCGTCAGCTACACGCTGCACCCGCGCGAGGTGCTGGGCATCGTCGGCGAGTCCGGCTCCGGCAAGTCCGTGTCCAGCATGGCCGTCATGGGGCTGCTGCCCCGTAGCGCCAGGGTGTCGGGCCGGATCCTGTTCCGCGGCGACGACGTGCTGAAGATGCGGCCCGAGCAGCAGCGGGGGCTGAGGGGGCGCAAGATCGGCATGATCTTCCAGGACCCGATGACCGCCATGAACCCCGTGCTGACGATCGGCAACCAGCTGGCCGAGGCGGTACGCAGCCATGAGCACATCTCGCAGTCCGCAGCGCTGGCCCGGGCGACCGAGATGCTCGACCTGGTCGGGATCCCGCAGGCCAGGACCCGGCTGCGGTCCTACCCGCACGAGTTCTCCGGAGGCATGCGGCAGCGCGCGATGATCGCGATGGCGGTCATCAACCGACCCGACGTGATCTTCGCCGACGAACCCACCACGGCCCTGGACGTGACGGTGCAGGCGCAGATCCTCGACACCCTGCTCGACGTCAAGGACGCCGTGGACGCGGCCATCGTGTTCATCACCCACGACCTGGGCGTCATCGCCAGCGTCGCCGACCGGGTCCTCGTGATGTACGCCGGCAAGCCCGTCGAGACCGCCGGCGTGGACGAGATCTTCACCGACCCCCGGATGCCGTACACGGCGGGCCTGCTGGGGTCCATGCCGACCACGGACCTGATCGGTGAGCGGCTGCGTCCGATCCAGGGGACGCCACCGTCGCTCATCAGCCTGCCGAGCGGTTGCCCGTTCCGCCCGCGCTGCCCCATCGCGGTGGCGCAGTGCGCGACCAGCGAGCCGCCCTTGTCCGAGACCGACCGTCGTGACCACGCGGCCGCCTGCCACCGCTGGTCGGACGTCGCGGCCTACGACGACGCCACGTCGATGTTCCGGGTCGTCCCCGGCGCCACCCCCGGGAGTTCCCCCGCATGAGCACCGAGACCACCCACCTGCTCGAGGTCGACGACCTCGTCATGAACTTCCCGGTCCGCGGCGGCGGCCTCGTGCGTCGCACCGTCGGTCAGGTGCAGGCCGTCAGCGGGGTCTCGTTCACCGTGGACCCGGGAGAGACCCTGGGCGTCGTCGGGGAGTCCGGCTGCGGGAAGTCGACCACGGGCCGTGCCGTCCTCCAGCTGCACAAGCCGACGTCGGGGTCGGTGAAGTTCGAGGGCCAGGAGCTGACGACCCTGTCGACCCGCGAGCTGCGGCCCTACCGTCGAGACCTCCAGATCGTCTTCCAGGACCCGTACGCCTCCCTGAACCCCAAGCTGCCGGTCAACGACATCGTCGCCGAGCCGCTCAAGATCCACGGCCTGTGGCGGGACCAGGGCAAGGAACGGGTGGCGGAGCTGCTGCGTGTGGTGGGACTCAGTCCCGAGCACGGCAACCGGTTCGCGCACGAGTTCTCCGGCGGGCAGCGGCAGCGGATCGGGATCGCCCGCGCCCTGGCGCTGGAGCCCAAGATGCTCGTGCTCGACGAGCCGGTCTCGGCGCTGGACGTGTCGGTGCAGGCCGGCGTCATCAACCTGCTGGAGGACCTTCAGCAGAGGATGAACCTGGGCTACCTGTTCATCGCGCACGACCTGTCGATCGTCCGCCACATCAGCGACCGGGTGGCCGTGATGTACCTGGGTCGCATCGTCGAGGTCGCCACGCGCGAGGACCTGTACGCCTCCGGGCGCCACCCGTACACCCGCGCTCTGCTGTCGGCGGCCCCGGTCGCCGACCCGGTCAAGGAGCGGCACCGTGAGCGGATCACGCTGACCGGTGACGTCCCGAGCCCGCTCAACCCGCCGAGCGGGTGCCGGTTCCGGACCCGGTGCTGGAAGGCGCAGGACATCTGCGCCAACGAGACCCCGCAGCTGGTGGAGCGCAGCACCGCGCCGGGGCACCTGGTCGCCTGCCACTTCCCGGAGGAGGGCCCGACCGGGTTCTAGGGCGCGGGCCCGACCGCGGTCCTAGATCGCGCCGCCGACCACCGTGCCGACGACGAAGGTGAGGCCCATCGCCAGCACCCCGACGCCCACGTTGCGGGCCACGGCGGGCCACGGCGTCGCCCCGCCCAGGCGGGCGCTGACGTAGCCGGTCACCGACAGCGCCGCGACCACGGCGACCACGGTGACCGGTAGGCGCACCTCGGCCGGCGGTAGCACGATGGCCAGCAGGGGGAGCAGCGCGCCGAGGGTGAACGAGACCAGCGAGGCCAGCGCCGCGCTCCACGGGTTGATGAAGCTCGTGCCGTCGATGCCGAGCTCGATCTCGGCGTGGGCCCGCAGCGCGTCGTGCTCGGTCAGCTCCTCGGCGACACGCTGGGCGGTGTCCTCCGACAGGCCGCGGTCCCGGTAGAAGCCGGCCAGCTCGGCGAGCTCCTCGTCGGGGGTCTCGACCAGCTCGCGGGCCTCCTTGGCCAGGAGCGCCCGTTCGCTGTCCCGCTGCGTGCTGACCGAGACGTACTCCCCGCCTGCCATCGACAGCGCCCCGGCGACCAGGCCCGCCACCCCGGCGACCAGCAGCGCCGTGGTGTCCGTGGTGGCCCCCGCGACCCCGACCACCAGCCCCGCGGTCGACACGATGCCGTCGTTGGCCCCGAGCACGCCGGCCCGCAGCCAGTTCATCCGGGCGCTGACCTCGGCCAGCGTCGTCTCCTCGGGGTGCACCTCGGCGCTCATCACTCCCGTCCGAACCCGGTGCAGATGCACACCTCGTTGCCGTCGGCGTCGGCGTAGACCCACCACGCCGGCGCCCGGTCGTCCCCGACGAGCCGGCCGCCGGCGGCCTCCACCGCGGCCCGGCGCTCGGCGGCCTCCTCGAGGCTCCCGACCGTGACGTCGAGGTGGAGGCGGTTGCGCTGCCCGACGGGGGCACCGGGGGTGGCGGTGACCTGGAACCACAGCTCGGGCCCCCGGCCGTGCGGGTCGAGGAGGACCTCGTCGTCCTCGGGGTGCGGCCGGTAGCCGAGCGCGGCCTGCCAGAACGGGCTGATGCGGGTGTGGTCCGCGGTGTCCACCCCGATCTCGACGGCCTGGGCGGCGGCGGGGAGCCCGGTGGCGCCCGAAGCGTCGGCGGCGCGAGAGATGCGGTGAGCCAGCTCGACGTCCAGCTGCGTCACGCCGTGGGCGGTGTGGGTGGACAGCGCGAACCGGACCCGCCTCCACCGCAGGTCCGTGTCCGGGTGGTGGTCCATCTCCTCCGCGACGTCGAACGCCTCGGTCACCAGCCGCACCGCGGCGGGCACGTCGGGGGCGTCGAAGCGGGCGTGCAGCGCGCCGGCGACGTGCTCCCAGCCGGGCAGGTCGACCAGCTGCGCGGCGACGTCGGAGTGGGTGAGCCGGCGGGGGCCGGCGGACGGCGAGGACTCGGTCGAGGACATGCCGGTCACGCTACGGGGCGGGGCCGACAGGGCCCCGGGACAGAGGTCACGGGTGGCGCCCGGGTTGAGAACTCGGCGGATGCACGCGAGGGTGGAGGGCCCCCTGCCCGCCACACGTCGCCTCCCGGGCGACGGAGGAGTAGTCATGTCTGCACCGCCCGCACCGTCCGACCGAGGCCACGACCACGCCGTGCCCACCACCGCGGAGGAGGCGTCGCGGGGCAACGCGATCGCCCCCCGGGTGTTCTGGCCCGCCGCCGCCGTGATCGTCGTCTTCGTCCTGGCCGCCGTGGTGCTGCCCGGCGCGACGGGCGAGGTCATCGGCGCCGTCCAGGGCGCCGTCATCGGGGCGTTCGGCTGGTACTACGTCCTGCTCATCGCGGCGTTCGTCGCCTTCGCCGCCTACGTGGCCTTCAGCCGGTACGGCGACCTGCGGCTCGGCGCTGACGACGAGGCACCGGAGTTCGGGCTCCGTTCCTGGTTCGCCATGCTCTTCAGCGCGGGCATGGGGATCGGCCTGGTGTTCTGGGGCGTCGCGGAGCCGCTCAACCACTTCGCGTCGCCCCGTCCTGGTTTCGAGGGCAACGACACCGAGGCCGCGATGCAGGCCCTCACCACGACGTACCTGCACTGGGGCATCCACGCCTGGGCCATCTACGTCGTCGTGGGTCTGGCCATCGCCTACGCGGTGCACCGTCGCGGTCGACCCGTGTCCATCCGGTGGGCCATCGAGCCGCTGGTGGGCGAGCGGATCGCCCGTGGCCCGCTCGGCGACGCGGTCGACGTCATCGCCGTGGTCGGGACGCTGTTCGGCGTGGCCACCTCGCTGGGCCTCGGGGTCCTGCAGCTGTCGGCCGGTCTCGGCTTCGTCGGCCTGCCGGCGGAGGGCCTGGTCTGGCTCAACGTCCTGATCGCCTTCATCACCGGACTTGCGGTCCTGTCGGTCGTCACGGGCCTGACCAAGGGCATCCGGATCCTGTCCAACGTCAACATGGTGCTCGCGGGCGTGGTCCTGCTCTTCGTCCTGCTCGCCGGCCCCACCCTGTTCCTGCTGCGTGAGTTCGTCACCAGCCTGGGCGCCTACGCGACCGACGTCCTGCGCCTGACCTTCGACACCTCCTCGCTGCAGGGCGAGGACGGTCAGGCCTGGCAGGCCTCGTGGACCACCTTCTACTGGGGCTGGTGGATGTCGTGGGCGCCGTTCGTCGGTGTCTTCATCGCGCGGATCTCGCGGGGCCGCACGGTGCGCGAGTTCGTGGTCGGCGTGCTGGCCGTCCCGACCCTCATCACGTTCCTGTGGTTCTCCGTGCTCGGTGGCACCGCGTTGCACCGCGAGCTGTTCGGCGCGGGCGGCCTGGTCGACGCCGACGGCGGCGTCGACACGAACACCTCGCTGTTCCTCATGCTCGACGGGCTGCCCCTGGGCAGCATCGTCTCGGTGGTGGCGCTGCTGCTCATCGTGACCTTCTTCGTCACGTCCTCGGACTCCGGCTCGCTGGTCATCGACATGCTGGCCTCGGGCGGCAACACCAACCCGCCGGTCTGGAGCCGGGTGTTCTGGGCCGTCCTCGAGGGGCTGGTCGCGGCCGCCCTGCTGACCGTCGGGACCCTGTCGGGCGCCCAGGACGGCGCGCTCACGGCCCTGCAGACCATGGCGGTCATCATCGCGCTGCCGTTCTCGTTCGTGATGATCATGATGATGATCGCGACGTTGAAGGCCTTCAAGGGCGAGTGGGCCGAGGTCGACCGCGAGCGCCGCAGCAAGCGGCAGCGGCGGCTGACCAACCAGATCGCCTCCGACCTGCAGCTGACCAGCTTCCACACCGACGACGACCGTCCGGTCACCCTGCGCATCCTCCCGGTGCCCAGCGGTGCCGCCGTGGCCGAAGACCAGCGTCCCGCCGGCGCGTGAGACGGCAGCCCTGCTCCCGCAGCCTGGTGGTGGGCGCCGCGGTGGTCT
>JBBSQH010000034.1:0-41288 GCA_038258055.1 Actinomycetales bacterium | reverse complement strand
GTCGCTCGAGGCGCTCGCATCCGCGGCGGGCCGTGCCCGGCGCGGACGGTGGGCGACCACCGGGGAGCGGCCTCGTCGATCGCGGTCGGCCGCGCGCCTGGGCCCCCGTCGATCGGAGGAGCCCGATGCGTCTCACCAGCTGGTGCCCGGAGACCCGTCTGCCGGTCGCCCCGGCGGCACCACCTCGGGCCGGCAGGTGATCGGGTGAGGTCGGTCCCGGCTGCCGTCCGCCAGCCGATCTCCGCTGGTGTGGTCTCCGCCCTGGTCGGGTTCACCAGCGCCTTCGTCGTCGTGCTCACCGGTCTGGTCGGCGTCGGCGCGAGCCCCGACGAGGCAGCGAGCGGCCTGCTCGCCGTGAGCGTGACGATGGGCCTGTCGTGCATCCTGCTCGCAGCGTGGACCCGGATGCCGATCACCGTGGCCTGGTCGACCCCCGGGGCGGCCCTGCTGGCCTCGACCGGAGCGGTGGACGGCGGTTGGCCCGCCGCGGTCGGTGCGTTCGTCGTGACCGGCGTGCTGATCGTGCTCACCGGTCTGGTGCCGCAGCTCGGCGCCCTGATGGCCGGGATCCCGACCGCGGTGGCCCAGGCGATGCTCGCCGGGGTCCTGTTCCAGCTCTGCCTGGGACCGGTCACCGGTCTGGCCACCAACCCGGTCGCGGTGGCGCCGGTCGTGGCCGCCTGGCTCGTCGCCGCGCGGTTCAGGCCTCGCTGGGCAGCTCCCCTCGCCTTCCTGACCGCCGCGGTCGTCATCGCCGCTCACGTGGCGTGGTCGACGACCTCGGTCGACACCGCCGACCTCGTGCCGAGGGTGGAGGTCACGGTCCCGACGTTCGGTGTCGCGGGTCTGCTCGGCATCGCCCTGCCGCTGTACCTGGTGACGATGGCCGCGCAGAACGTACCCGGCGTGGCGGTGATGAAGGGTCTCGGCTACCAGGTGCCCTGGCGGCGCTCGATGCTCGTGACCGGCGCCGGGACGCTGCTGGGCGCTCCGGCCGGCGGGCACGCGATCAACCTGGCCGCCATCAGCGCGGCGCTCGCGGCCGGACCGGAAGCCGGCGAGGACCGCTCGAGGCGCTGGATCGCGAGCGTCACCGCGGGCGTGGTGCTGGTGCTGCTGGGCACCGCCTCGGCCGCGTTCGGCGCGCTCGTGGTCCTCGCCCCCGCCGGAGTCATCCCTGCCGTCGCCGGCCTCGCCCTCCTCACGACCCTGACCTCGTCGATGCACGCAGCCCTGTCGGACCCGGACGAGCGGATCCCCGCCGTCATCGCGTTCCTGGTCGCCGCCTCGGGTCTCGCGATCGCGGGCGTGAGCGCCGCCTTCTGGGCGCTCGTCGCCGGACTCCTCGTCCGTCTCGTCCTGCGGGTAGGACGTCGGACGGGGGCCTGACCAGCCTCACCCGCACAGCCGGGTCCGAGACCTCGTCCTGGCCGTCCTCGCGGGGGAGGGTCACCCCTGGACGCGGACCAGGCCGAGCCGGGTCGCCGTGTCGCCCATCAGCGTCCCGCTGACGGGGTGGTCGAACGTGCGGCCGATGTTCGGCAGCGAGTACGCCCTCGGCGTGGGCGTGCCTGCGACCTGGTTGGTGATGTGGAAGGTCCTGTCCCGTCGCAGGGCGAGCGTGTCGGTCCCGTTGCCGTCCCAGTCACCAGCAACCGGGAGGTCGTCTGCCCGGCCGAAGGACGACCGGACGACGCTGCCGCCGGCGGGCCGGTTCGCGGACGCGAAGTAGTAGCTGCTGCCTCGCTGCAGGGCGATGGTGTCCTTCCCGTCACCGTCCCAGTCCCCTACGACCGGGATGTCGGTGACCTGGCCGAACGTGAACGACGTCACGAGGCCGCCCCCGTCGACGTTGCGTGAGGCGAGGTAGAACTTGTTGCCGCGGACCACGCCGGCGGTGTCGGTGCCGTTGCCGTCCCAGTCCCCGCACAGCGGCACGTCGGAGTAGCCGGGCCGCCCGAAGCTGAACGGGGTCGCCCCGTCGAGGTACCACGTACCCTCCTGCCACAACGCGGGCTCCTCGGCCCCGGAGTCGTCGGCGTCGCACACCAGCGGGATGGTGAAGTCCGTTCCGATGTCGACGGAGCCCCAGTCCCGGTAGGACGCGACGTCGTTGCGGTCGGTGGCGGACACGAAGTACCAGTCGAGGTCCCCCGGCTCGGCCGACGCAGCTGCGGGCAGGGCGGGTGCGGCGGCGAGCGTGAGCGCGGTGACGGCGAGCGCGATGATGCGGTCCCTCATGGTGTGGGTCCCCCCCGGGTAGTGGTCACGGCCCCCGACGTCGGGGCGCCTGGACGGCATCCAACCGCGTCCACCGGCGCGCCGGTGCCGGAGCTCAGGATCCTTTTCGTAACGACCCTGTTCGCCGCGAACGTCGCCCTCCCGGGCTACCCGGGTCGTCGCCGGCGGTAGCGTGCCGGAGTGGGGCGGCAGCGATCCAGGGCGTGGCGGGTGGCTGAACGGTTGGGGCTCGTCGAGGAGCCTGGACTTCGCCCCGTGGGCAGCCGGGCGTGGTGGACGCGCCTGGCGCTGGCGGTCGGGGTGGCCGTGGTCACCTTTGCTCTCATGAGCGTCCTGGGGCTGCTGTCGGCCTAGGTGTGGCTGGTGCACCGCCGCACGCCCACGGCCGTCTGGCCCGTCCCCCGGGCGACCTCGGACCAGTACAGTCCCCAATGTCCTGCTGGCGTGGCGCAATTGGTAGCGCACCCGACTTGTAATCGGGCGGTTGCGGGTTCGAGTCCCGCCGCCAGCTCCCTCTGGGTGTGCACCTCGGCCTCGTCCTCGACGCTCCTCGTTCATGAGGGCCTGAGCGTGCCTGATGGGGCCGAACGCCCGCGGCCGACGAGGTCGTCCACCTACTGTCACCTGGTGCGTGCTTGCCTTCGTCACCTGGTCGCGGTCACTCTCCTCGTGCTCGGCGCATCAGTCCTCGCCGTCCCGACGTGGGCCGCCGTCCCCCCGGTCGGCCCGGACGACGTGGTGACCCTGCTCAGCGGGGACGGCGCCATCTCCAGGGGCTGGTCAGCGGCCATGCGCGGCCCGGACGGCCTGGACTTGGTCGTGGCCGACGGGGGCCGGGACGACATCAGCGTCCGCCTGGGCGGCCCGGACCAGGTCGCGGGGCAGCTGGCGCTCACGGCTCCGCTGAACCGGCCACGTCTCGAGCCTGGCACCTACGTCCTGACGCCCGATCGGTCGGCGGACGAGCCGTCGTTCCTGCTGCAGTGGGACCTGCGGGCCTGCGCCTCCTGGACGGGGAGCCTGACCGTGTTGGAGGCGACCCGTGACGCCGCCGGTCAGCTGTCCGGACTGGCCGTGGACTACTCGACCACCTGCGAAGGGGACGACAGCCCCGACCGGGGCTCGCTGCGGTGGGCGTCCGACGTCCCGTACGGGTTCACGCAGACCGCTGCGCTGACGCTCCCGGACACCGGCCCCGGTCTCACGGCGAGCGGGGAGGTCGAGGTACGCAACGCGGGCACCATGCCGCAGACGTACGGGGCGTCGGAGTTCGTGCGCTATGCCGTCCCGTCCACCAGCACGGCGCCGGTCACGCTGGTCGACGGCTGCCTGGGCCGGACCCTGCAGCCGGGGGCCACCTGCACCGTGGGGGTGAGTGTGCCCTCGGACGGGGTTGCGTCGCTGCGCGGGGCGCTACGGACCGTCGACGGCACGCCGGCACGCCGGGTCGACACCCCGGTGAGCATGCGAGCCGTGCGGCCGCCGGTCCGGGTCGCGCTCTTCGCCACCCCCGTGCGCGGTGGCGTCGAGCTCGAGCTCCCGGTCCCGGTCGAGCAGACCTACCGGTTGATGCGGACCCCGCTGGGGGCCGCGGGGCCGCCGGTCGTCCTGGTCGACGACGCGCGCATGCGGGTGCCCATCACGGACACGTCCGTCGTCCCCGGTGAGAAGTACCGCTACGAGGCGGTGGCCCTGCGCGGCGGGCTGGAGGCGGAACCGACCGTCGCGGTGGGCGGCCCCCTGCCGTCGCCGGTCGGGCAGGAGGGCACCTACACCCCGGTCGAACCGTTCCGCGCCCTCGACACCCGGGTCGGAGACGGTGCGCGGAAGGGACCGCTCGGGCCCGGGGACACCGTGGCGTTCTCGCCCGGCTCCGGCGGTCGGCTGCCTGCGGGCGTGTCGGCGGTGCTGCTCAACGTCACGGCCACCGCGGCGACGGAGCGGACGCACGTGCGTGCGTGGGCGACGGGGACCGCGCGGCCCGGTACGTCGTCGTTGAACGTCGTTCCCGGTCGTACCCGAGCCAACCAGGTCGTCGTCCCTCTCGGGGCGGGCGGCACGGTATCCCTGAGCAACGCCGCAGGGCGTACGCACCTCGTGGTGGACGTGCAGGGCTTCTACTCCGACGTCACGGGGTCGGGCGGGGGCGAGTTCCACCCCGTCGTGAAGCCGCTGCGATTCCTGGACACCCGGGCGACGGGGGCGGGCCCCGTCGGTGCCGGTCAGGACGTGTGGGTCCCGCTGCGTGGGCTGCGGTTGGACGGGGCCTCCACGAGCGACGTGACGGCGGTGGACGTCACCATCACCGTGACGCGACCCACCACGTCGGGCCACGTCACGGCCTGGTCGGGCCTGGGCGCGGCGCCACTGGCGTCGAACGTCAACTTCGTGGCCGGTCAGACAGTGGCCAACCACGCCGTCGTCCCCGTCGGCAGGCACCTGGGGTACCCGGCCATCAGGCTGCGCAACAGCGACGGCCGCACGCACGTCGTGGTCGACGTCCAGGGCTGGTACGACGACGGAGACACGGAGGGCGAGGAGGGGTTGCGGTTCACCGCCACCACCCAGGCCAGGGTGGAGGACACCCGCACCTCCGGACCGCAGGCACCCTCCGCGGGCAGCGTCACGGTCGCGCCGGGGCAGTCCATGCCGTCTGCCCGGGCGCACGTGGTCAACGTGACGTCCACGCGAGCGCTGGGGGCGGGCTACCTGACGGCCTGGAGCGGCGACGGCACCGAACCGTCGACGTCCACCCTGAACTACCAACGAGGTGAGGACGCCGCGAGCCTCGCGGTCGTCCGCGCCGGCCGTGACGGGCAGCTAGCCGTGTCCAGCCACAACTCCGCCACGCATGTGGTCGTGGACCACCTGGGGTTCTTCTGGTGAGGTCGGGCAGGTCGAGGATCCTCAGACGGTGCAGCCCCATGACCGGGCGGCTGCCCAGGCCGATGAGTTCTCTGGGCGAGCAGGGTCCTGTAGGAGCAAGAGGTTCCTCCGCGGGCACCGGCCCGGTGCTTCTCCGATGATGCGGGGGCCGTCGTGTCAGATCCATGAGGAGGTTGGCGGTGGCGAGGTTCTTGATCTCTTTCGACGACGGGTCGATGGATCACATCCGCGAGGAGGACTGGGGGGTCGTCGGGGAGGCCTCCCATGCGGTGGTGCGCGAGGCCGAGGCCGCTGGTGTGTGGATCTTCGGTGGTGGTCTGCGGCGCCAGCGAGCCACCGTGGTGGAGACCGACGGAACCATCAGCGACGGCGCCGAGCCGGGGACGAAGGCAATGGTCGGTGGGTTCGCGGTTCTCGAGGTGCCCTCTCGGGCTGAGGCGTTGCTCTGGGCGGGACGCATCGCCGCCGGTTGCCGCTGCGCACAGGAGGTCCGGGAGATCATGGGGGATCCGGAGTCCTGACCCGGGTCCCGCCGCTTCCACGGTGGCCAGCTGAGATCTCGCGACGGTCCGCTCCACCATCCTCTGCCGGAGACCCCAGGTTGCGTTCCGCGGTCGGGTTCGGAGTCCAGGACGAACGTCCGGGGACGGCCTTGCGCTGCTAGCCGGTCAGCAAGCGGGACGAGCGACGTGGTCCACCCGATCGTCCGGCGCCGCATGCGTGTCGTCCTCGCGGCGACGTCGTGGACGTGCCGGGCGGCGCGGGGCAGGTGACTCAGGCCTCTGGGTTCTCCAGGTCCTGGAGCAGGCTGGGGTGGGTCGGGGTCCAGCCGAGGACTTTGACGGGTGTGGTCGCCCTCGTCAGCCACGGCGTGCCAGGCGGTGCCTGCAGGTGCGCTCTCCAGCCCCAGCCGGAACAGCGAGGCCCCGTCAGCGGCGTGCACGGCGGGCCAGCGCTGTGTGCCGTCGCCGGGGTAACCGGCGACTCGCCGAGCGCGCGGGGATGACTCGTAGCACCTTCTTCCGGCACTTCGCCGACAAGCGGGAGGTGCAGGTCGCGGGGCAGGAGTCGCTGAGCCGGTTGCTGGCCGAGGGCGTCGCCGAGGCACCCGTGGGCGCGAGCCCGCTGCAGGCGGTCGCGGAAGGGCTGGCACGCGCCTCGGCGGCCATGGGTCCGGTGGATCGAGACCTGGGCCCACGACTGGAGGCGGCTGTCGCAGCCAGTGTCGAGCTCCAGGAGCGCGACGCGCTCGAGAGCGTCGGTATGGCCGTCGCCATGACCGAGGCCTTCGTCTCCCGGGGGGGCGCCAGAGGTGAGCGCGCACCTGGCGGCCGAGCTGGGGGTCCTGGCCTTCGAGCGTGGTTACGCCCAGTGGTCCGAGGGAGACCGCGGTGACGACTCGGCGCTGACCTCGCACACCGCAGCGGCCCTGCAGGAGCTGGTGGCCGTAGGTGCCTCGCTCAGCTGACAGGTCACAGCCCCCTGGCCCCGACCAGCATGGTTCTACGACCCTCGTCGACAGGCATCAGCACTCGTCCCGCTGACTAGTAGAGCAGGAGCAGGAGCGGGAGCGAGTAGAGGGTGACGAAGGCCACCGAGGTCAGGACGGCACACGCCACGGCGACAACCGTGCGGCGGGGCGTGCGGAGCAGGAGCGCGCACGCGGCCACGAGACCGACCAGGCCCAGGGCGATCTGCGCGACCCAGTAGGCGGGGGATGTCGACTCGGCGACGACGAGGAGACCGTAGGCGCCCTCTCCGAGCACGACGCCGGCCAGGACGCCGGTCGTCAGGGGCGCCAGCAGTGGGCGGTCATGCCGCAGCCACTGGACGCCGGCGCCGACGACCGGGCCCACGACGAGGGCGGCGATCGCCCAGAACAGCGCGGCCTGCGTGCTGTAGGTGTACCCGCGCAGCTCGGAAGCGATGCCGTAGCCGACGTCCATCCCCAGCAGGGCGACGGTCCCCGCGACGGCCCCGAGGGGTACCGAGCGGGCGAGCAACGCAACGAGGCCTGCGACCACGCACCAGGACGCGGCGGAGTTGGCCAGCGACAACATGCCCGCTGGGAGCCACAGCTGGCCGTAGGAGGTCAGGACCCCGGCGGCCAGACCGACGACGGCCCCGAACGTCGTGACGGCCGCGGCACTCCTCACACCACCTCGTGGGGTCCGTGGCGCTGCGACGACCTGCTGTGTCATGGGGTGCTCCTCGACCGAGCCGTGGGTAGGACGCCGCCGTGCGCGCGTCGGGTGGACCATCGTCCGCAGCCTGCTGCTCCCGAAGCCGGACCGCGGTCGAACCACCGGTGTCTCGCTCCGACGGGTGGTGCGCACGGCGTGCTCCTGACGGCGGCTACTCCGACCGCAGACGGCCTTGGTGGCTGCTGCGCTGCACGCTCGGGACGAGGCCGGCACTGACCAGCAGGACGACCAGGCCGCTGGTGGCTGCGGTGAGGCCGATACCGAGGGGGTCCAGGACGATGGTGGTTCCGGCGACGGTGAGGAGCAGCGCGCCCAGTCCGACCCCGGTGACCACGGCCAGGAGGGTGCCGAGCGCGACGGGGATCACGCTGGCGAAGACCAGGGCCCCGCCGAGCACCCCGGCGGGAGTACCCATGGCGTGCAGGACGGCGTGGACCTGGCGTCGCTCGGCGATCTGGTCCAGTCCCGACACGAGCAGGCCGGCGCCGATGGCCAGCAGCACGACCAGCCCCCCGACGGTGAGGCCGGTGCGGATGCCGGTGAAGCGGTTGGACTGCTCGGCCGTCTCCTGCACCCGCACCACCGGGAGCGGGTCGACCTGAACGAGGGCGGTGGTCACGGCCTCGGCGAGCGCGTCGGGGGTGCCGTCGTGGCTGCGAACGTACTGGTCCAGGCGCAGGCCAGTCGCTGTCGACAGGTCGACGGCGGACGGGGTGGCCAGGAGGGCGGCGTCGAGCAATAGGCCGGTCGGGTCCACCCGTCCCGGGACCGTCGTGGTGGACGCCGGGACCGCCACCGCGGCACCCGAGGACAGCTGTCCCACCGCACCGGGCACGCTCGTGAGGATCCCTTGGGGGTCGATCAGGTAGAGCTCGCCGTCTCGGCACGCGGGGGTCTCGGCCAGCTCGGCGAGGGCCTCACAGCTCCCCACCACCAGGTCGAGGTCCTGGCCGGCGACCGTCAGGTCGGTGGCGGTGACGTCGAGGACCTGGGCGCTCTGGTCCAGGTCGCGGACCGTGGTGATGGCGGTGTCGACCTGATCGATGGTGAGGCCGTAGGTGGAGGCCACCACCTCCGCGCGAGCCAGGTCGGCGCCGGTGTTCGACGCGTAGCTGCCGGCGAGACCGGCGAAGAGCATCTGCAAGGCGATGGCGCCGGCGGCGGCGACCGTCACCCCACTGACGACCCTCGAGGACGTGGACCCGCCGTTCTGCAGTCGGCGCACCGCCAGCAACCACGCCACGGCAGCGCGCCCGCCCCCTCCGGACAGGCGGCTGCGGCCGAGGCGGAGCACGACGACGTCGACCAGCCAGGGGAGGACGGCGATGAGCCCGCAGAGCATCAGCACGGTGCCTGTCGCGACCAGCCGGGTGTCCGGCACGTCTCCGACCGGCAGCGGCCGCAACGACACCGCGAGCAGCGCAGCGCCTGCGGCGGGCAGCAGCAGGCGCCACCAGAGCCGTCGCCGGGGTCGTGTGCTCTGCCGGGTGACGCCCAGTGGTTCGAGGGCGACACCGCGCAGACCCAGCAGGGAGGACCCGACGGCGAGCCCGGGGACCAGGAGCACGGTCAGCAGCAGCAGGACCGGGACCGGGCGGACGTCCTGGGGGAACACGCTGAGGCCGAGCACGCTGACCTGGCCGAGGACCTGCCGCCCGACCGCGAAGAGCAGCCCCCCGACGACCAGGCCTGCCACCGCACCCAGGGCCGCCTCGACGGCTGCGGTCGCCCGCGCAGTGGCGGCCGGCACGCCCAGGAGCCGGAGGGCGGCCAGGCGGCGGTCACGCCGTTCGGTCCCCAGTCGCGTCGCGACGGAGACGAACACCAGCATGGGCAGCAGCAGCACGGACACGCCGACCACCAGGAGCATCAGCAGGAAGCCGTCCAGCGGGTCGCGTGCGGCAGCGGAGCCGAAGCCGTCGATGCGTCGTTCCAGGCCCCGCCGGTCGGCCTGGAGCCGGTCGTCACCGGCGTAGAAGGCGAGCTCTCGGGGCCCCAGGAGACCCTCCGGGCCGATCGTGGCCACGACCTCGTAGAGCAGACGAGCCCGCAGGGCGTCGGCGTCGGGGTCGTCGAGGGCCTCGGCCAGGGCCGGTGACACCGCGACCGTCCCCGGCAGCGGGAGCTCGACAAGCCCTGGCGGGACCGGGGCCCGCGGTCCCTCGGCCAGCACCAGGCGACCCCGCACCCCCGCGCCGTCCAGGGACGTGCTCGCGTCGCCCACGAGCAGCGTGCCGGGCCCGGCCGGCAGGGCCGGTTCCCCGAACGTGCTGTCCGAGCGGGCTGAGGCGCGGAGGTCGCGGTCGGCCAGGGCGTTCGGCACCGCAGCGGCCAGCAGCAGGGCGGCGACGCAGACCCCGATGCCGACGGCGGTGAGCAGGCTCCGGCCGAGCGCGGCCCGGCTGCCCACCGCAAAGCGGGCACCGAGCACGAGGGCGGTGGACAACGTGGACGCGGGTCGTGCGGGGACGGCGCTCACGTGAGGACACTGACGTCGCGCACGACGCCGTCCCGGACCACGACCTCGCGGTCGCTGTAGGCCGCCACCCGGGCCTCGTGGGTCACCAGCACGACCGCGGCGCGCGTCTCCCTGGCCGCCTCGGTCAGCAGCTGCATGACGCGCTCACCGTTGAGGGAGTCCAACGCGCCCGTGGGCTCGTCGGCGAAGACCACCCTGGGCTCGGTCACCAGGGCGCGTGCGACCGCGACCCGTTGGCCCTGACCTCCCGACACCTCGCCGGGGCGCTTGGTCGCGACGTCGGCGACGTCCAACCGGGCCAGCCACTGCCGGGCCGTCGCCTCGGCGTGCCGACGGCGCCTGCCGGCCAGGCGCAGGGGCATGGCCACGTTCTCCAAGCAGGTGAGCTCCGGCACCAGCTGACCGAACTGGAACACGAACCCGAACTCGCCCCGGCGCAGCGAGCTGCGGCCGGCGTCGGACATCTCGGTGACGCGCAGGTCGCCGTAGTCCACCGACCCGGCGTCAGGGGTGGTGATGCCGGCCAAGCAGTGCATCAGGGTCGACTTGCCCGACCCGGAGGGGCCCATCACCGCGAGCACCTCGCCCTCGAACAGGCTCACCGACGCCCCGGCCAACGCCGTCGTCGCCCCGAACGACTTGTGCAACCCGTCCGCGCGCAGCAGCGGGGGGCCCGCCTGCGTGGCGCTCACGCGAGCACCTCACGGCGCAGGTCGTCCACACGGGCCGCGGCGAGCTCGAGCCAGCGCAGGTCGGCCTCCAGGTGGAACAGCGCGTGGTCACAGATGAGCGTCGCTGCGAGGTCCCCCTCCTGCTTGCGACGCGTCAGCTCCCGCATCTGCTGCAGGTGGGCCGCGCGCTGCACGTCCAGGACGTCCGTCGCGCTACGACCGGACAGCAGCGCCAGCACGACCTTGGTGTAGAGCGTGCTCTGCAGGTACTGCGCCGGCTTCTCCGGCGTCTCCAGCCACGTCGACAGCTCCGACACCCCCGCCCCGGTGATCATGTAGCGCTTGCGCTCCGGGCCCGCCCCGGCCTCCAGGCCGTCCATGACGATGAGGCCGTTGTCCAGCAGCCGGGTGAGGGCGGCGTACACCTGCGCGTACGGGAGCTGGCGGTGCTGACCGAAGTGCCCGTCGTACTCACGCTTCAGGTCGTAACCGTGGGACGGCCCCGGGTCCAGCAGGCCCAGGAGGGTGCGAGGGATCGACATGGCTGCATCTAATCACACCTATGACTACACACGAGTGATTACGGTTCGGTTGTCGTCCGCATGGCCCAGCCATCACCGGGTTGTGCCGTCGTGGGTGGTTCGTCGTCGCTGCGGGCCAGGTAGTGCGACGGCTGGCCGTCGGCGAGCAGCAGCTGGGTCTGGGTCCTCGACCAGGGCGAGAAGGTGTCGGGGCGGGACCGCATGGCGTCCATGAGCTCGTCCCAGGTGACCCAGCGGAGGTCGGCGACCTCGGTCGGGTCGGGGGCGATCGCGGCGGGTTCGACGGCACGGCCGAGGTAGACGGGGCAGATCTCGTTCTCGACCACTCCCTGGTGCTCGGCGCGGTAGCGGAAGCGGGGCAGCACCGGTGCGACGTCGTGCACCCGCAGTCGCAGCTCGGCAGCGCCGCGACGGGTGATGGCCTCCAGGTCCGTCTCCCCGGGACCCGGGTGCCCGCACACGCTGTTGGTCCACAACCCCGGGAAGGTCCGCTTGTCCCCGGCCCGACGGGTGATCAGCAGGCGGTCGTCGGTGTCGAACACGTAGCAGGAGAACGCCCGGTGCAGGGGGGTCGCCGACGTGTGCACGGTCGCCTTGGGGGCGTGCCCGACCTCTCGGCCGTCCTCGTCGAGGAGGACGACCATCTCGACCGGGCTCATGACGCTCCTGGCCGCAGTCGGCCCGCCCTCACGAGTCGTCCTGCTGCGGGCTGCGTGCCGGCCGGCGACAGCTGGTCGTGGTTCGCCCGGGCGAAGTCCGCGACGGTCACCGCGGGTCGGCCCAGCAGCTCGGGGACGTCGGTGCTGGTGACCCGGCCGTCGTCGTGGCCCCGGCGGACGACGTCGACGAACTGGCGGACCAGCCCTCGGGCCTTCCACCGCGGCTCGCCCGCCAGCCGCAGCCCGGCGTAGAACACCGGAGCCGGCAGGTGGACGTACCGCACCCGGTGTCCCAGGGTCGTCGTGAGGATCTTGGCGATCTCGGGGTAGGACAGCGGCCGGTCCTGGGTGAGGTGGTAGGCCCGTCCCTGGTCGCCGGCGTCGCCCTGCAGGTCCGGTTCGGCGAGGACCCTGGCCGCGACGGCGGCGATGTCGTGCACGTCGACCCAGGCCGTGGCGCCGTGCCCGCTCGTCTGCGGCAGCCACCCTCTGCGGATGGCGGCTGCCTCGACCAGGAGGTTCTGGGTGAACGCCCCCGGCGCCAGGCGCGTCCAGCGCAGACCGCTGCGGCTCAGGTGGTCGTCGGCCCGGGCGTGGTCACGGGCCCACGGGATGGCGGAGGCGAGGTCAGCGTCCGACGTGGACACCTTGACCACGTGCTCGACCCCGGTCGAGAAGGCGGCGTCGATGGCCGTTCGGTCCCGTGCGTACTGCTCGGGTCCGTTCGGGGCGAGCAGGAACAGCTGGGAGACGCCGGACATGGCCGTCCGGACGGCTCCCGGGTCGTCGAGGGTCCCGAGGGACGCGTCGATGCCGCGCCGCTGGTGGTCCTCGACCTGCTCCGGTCGTCGGACCAGGACCCGCAGCGGCACGCCGGTCTGGACGAGCTCGCGCACCAGCAAGGTGCCGATGGCTCCCGTGGCGCCGGTGACGAGCACGGTTCCGAGTCCTGACATGGGTGGACCTCCTTCAGTAGCAGTAACCTGTTACTCCACCATGGGGTCATGGACGAGAGGTGGCAAGTCGAGTGGACGTGAGTCAGGACGACCTCGATGGGTTGACGGCCTGGACGCTCATCAGGGCGGCGCACCGGGTGGAGCAGCAGCTCACCGAGCTGTTCGCCAGCAGGGGGTTGTCCCCGGTGCAGTTCGGCGTCCTGGCGCACCTGGCGACCGGGGTCCCGCTGACCAGGGCGCAGCTGGCCCGGCAGGTCCTGGTGCGACCGCAGTCCATCGCCGGGGTGCTCGACGGCCTCACGGCGCGAGGGCTCGTCCTGGACCAGGGACGTCGCGGCAAGGGACGCCCCAACCCGGTGACGCTCAGCCCGCAGGGCCGTGAGGTGCTGGCCGAGGTCTGGCCGGCGGTCCTCGTCGCCACCGGCCCCGCGGGCCTGGGCCTGAGCGAGACGGACGGGGCGCACCTGGACCGCATCCTCTTCTCCATCGTCCGCCCCGGGCCAGGAATGCCGACGGGTGGCTGAGCAATCGGAGGCACAGCGTCATGAGCCCCGCCGCCGGACAGTCCAAGACCTCCGGTGGGTCGTCGACGGGACGTCGGTTGCGAGTCGAGCGACACCTTGGGGACCGAGCTCAGGCGACGGCCGTGAGCAGGTCGTCGAATGCCTGTCGTGCCCTCGCCACCGCCGAGCCCTACGCGTCCCGCGCGTGCTCCTGCGGGTCGAACCACGTGCCGACGAGTCCGCCGGCGATGAGCGTCCGGGCCTCGGGGTCCCACATCAGGGGCGCCCCGGAAGCGCACAGCGCTACCAGCGCCGCAGCTGACGCCGCACTCGGTTGCACGACGTGCCGTTCGTCGTCGTCGGTGACGAACATGAAGCCGAAGCTCCCGTCCGCCCCGTCCTCCCCGGCCCCCCAGTTGACGTTGACGACCCGTACCGGTCGCGTCTGCCTGCTGGCCCCCACCATCTATTCATCATGGGCTGCCACGGACACCTGCGCCACGCCTGACTGACGCAGGCAGCGTCCGGGGCGCAAGCCGCACCGTCTCCGGACGGCGATCGGCCATCGGGTGGCGCCGAGGCCTTCTTGTGGGCGAGGCCGGCGCCCTGGGCCCAGGTGCGTCGGGCGGTGGCAAGGTCACCGACGTGTCCTTCGCCCGAGGAAGGCGGCCAGGCGGTCCAGCGCCGGAGCGCCCTCCGCGGGTTCTTCTGCGGGTGCGAAGCGCCCTGGGCGTGAGGAGTCGCTCAGCTGGGCCTCGGCGAAGACGAGGCTCGCGTCGGCGACGTCCTCGGGGACCTCGATCCGTTGGCCGGTGGCGCGGGCCAGGTCCCAACCTTGGGCGAGCAGGTCGTAGAGACGGATCTGCAGGCGTTCGGCCCCGGTGGCCGAGCCCATGGGGCTGTTGAACTCGTGGGCCGGTGCCCCGGGGCGGGCGAAGGCGGCCCGGAGGGCGGCGTAGGACTCGGCCAGGGCTCGAGGCAGCTCCTCGTCCACCGGGGGTGCCTCATCGCGTGACGGCAGCGGCGACGCCGTGAGCAGGGCGGTGAACACGCGGTCCATCCCGACCAGGTGGGCGAGCACCCGGCGCACCGTCCACTCCTCGCACGGGGTGGGCCAGGACCACTGGTCGGAGCGGATCCCGCTCACGACTCGCTGCACGGCGGCGTTGGCCGCGTCGAGCTGTCCCAGGAGGAGGACGTCCTGGGGGTTGGCGGAACGGCTGGGGTCGTGGTCGTCAGTCATGGGCTACCTGTCGAGAGGCGCCTCGACGAGACTGGCTTCAGCCAGTGCGAGGAGGCACGGGGGCGATGGTGATCACGGTGAGTCGCGCCTCCTTCCTGCAACCGGCTGCCCGCACGGTGCCACACGGGCCACCCGGTGTCACGGGGATTGGGCCGACCCGCCTTCGGTGGCTCATGGAACGAGCCGACCCCACGGCGGGTTCGATGGGCCCGCCGGGTCTCCCTGCGGGAACACCCCCGGGGGGTCATCCACCGACGCCCGTCGCACCCGGCCTGCCGACGGTGATCCCGTCGGTGGCGGAAGGCTGGCTGTCTCCTGGTCCGGCGGTGCCGAAACCGATACGTTGCGGTTGGGGAGCCCGCAGTCTGGGGGCAGCCATCCCGAACAAGGGGCCGGAGAGTCCCATCACGCTCAGAGGTGGTGAGTCAGATCGCTGAGGGTCCTGTGCGGCCGGGCGAGCTCCTGGTGGCCCGAGTCACGTCCGTCTTTCCGTCGCACGCTCTGGTCGTCGCGCGCGAACAGAGCGGGATCGTCCGCGGGCCGGCGGCGGGGCGCTCCTCGGTCGGCGACCGCGTGAAGGTGCACGTGCTTCAGATCGACGCCGGTGGCCGGTTCGAGGCGTCGATCCTTGGTGGCGGCGACGCCCTCTGATGTCGTGCAGCTCGGAGCGTGCTCTGCGCTTCGGCGGATGACGCCCACGCCTCTCGTAGCCGATCGCCGGCCGGTCTGCGGTCGGCCGGGCCTCCACTGGACCAGGCCTGGCCACGCAGGTGACTCTCGTCCACCTGGTCGGATGACCCATCGACGCCGTGCAGCTGGACGCCGTGCGGACGACTGGTGGTCGAGCGTGACGGCTACCCGGTCAGGCGGAGCAGTCGGGCATCTCGGCCGGCAGGTCGAGGTCGATGAGGTAGTCGGCCGCGATGTCGAGGACGCAGGGATTCGTCCCCGCGCTCACGATCGTGTGCTGCGCGCCCTCGAGCGTCAGCAGCGAGCTGCCGAGCGCGTCCGCGAGCGCGATGCCGCCGGTGTGCGGCGTGGTCGGGTCGTCGGTGAACGAGACGACGAGCGTCTCGGGCAGCCCCTCGACGTCCTGCGCGTACGGGAACCCGAGGGTCGGCGCCTCGGGCCACTGCTCGCAGGCGTCCCTCGCGTCGTCGATCTCTTCGCCTCGATCCATGAACGGCGCCGCCTCGTACGTCAGCTCGTGCAGCCGTGCGATGTCGTCGGGGCTGAGTCGCTGCTCGTCCATGCAGTTGATGGCGAAGAGCGCCTCGGGCATGTTGCCGTTCACCGCGGCCGCGGGGTCCGCGCTGCCGGAGGTCGCGTCGAGCGCGAGCTGCTGCAGGATGTCACCGCGCCCCTGCCGCACCTCGGAGATGCCGGCGATGACCGTGGGCCAGTCGTCGGCCGAGTAGAGCCCGAGGATGACGGCGCCGGTCGCAGCGTCGAAGTCCAGCTCGGTGTCGAGCGCCGGCACCGGCTCGTCGGCGAGCGGCTGCATGATGGTCTGGAACGCGGCGGCCGCGGCAGCGGGATCGTCGCCGAGGGGGCACGAGGCATCCTGCGCGCACTGCGCGGCCATCGCCTCGAACGCAGCCTGCAACCCCGTGTAGGTCGTCGAGAATCGGTCGACCGTGGCGAGAGTCGGGTCGAAGGCGCCGTCGAGGATCATCGCGCGCACCCGCTCGGGGAACTCCTCGGCGTAGACGGCTCCCAGACGGGTGCCGTAGCTCTGGCCGAGGAAGGTCAGCTGCTCCTCGCCCAGGGCCGCGCGCAGCACGTCCATGTCCCTGGCCGTCGTCCGCGTGCCCATCTGCACCAGCGCTTCGGCGCCGCCGGAGCCCTCCGCACACCGCTCGAAGATCGCGCGTGTGTCGTCCTCGGTCAGCTCCGGACGGATGGCGAGGGTCGGGAAGAGCTCGTCACCACGCGTCGTGCCGTCCGGCGAGTAGCAGTCGGCCGGCGTCGTGACGCCGACTCCGCGCGGGTCGAACCCGACCAGGTCGAACGCCTCTCCGATGCGGGTCTCGCCGAGGCCGAGGCTCAGCGCGAGGGGTCCCAGTACGCCGGAGCCCCCGGGACCGCCCGGGTTGAACACCAGCGATCCCGTCGCCTCGCCGGTCGAGGCCATGCGGCTGACGGCGACCGGGACGGTCTCGCCGTCGGGCTCGGCGTAGTCGCGCGGCACCGTCAGGAACGCGCACTCCGCGGGACTCGCGGCGAGCACCTCGGCCTCGCGCTCACTCGTGGCGAAGTCGTCGTCGCAGGCGCCCCAAGCCAGCTCCTGCTCGTAGTACTGAGCCATCGCGGCGTGATCCGCGGGGTCGTCCGTGCCTGCGGCGTCGTCGGGTGCGCCCGATGCGCACGCCGCGAGCAGCAACGTCGCCGCGGCGCCTGATGCGACAGCCGCGATCATCGTCGGTGGTCGTCCTCGACCGTGGCTGCTGGTCGCCGCCATCCTGGTTCTCGTCATCGCCGTTCGGCGGGTGTCGTCATCCATGCCGTCAGCGCAGGCCATGACCCAGGGGCCAGGTCAAGCCCCACGCGCGAGAAGGCCGTGACGACCTGGCGCAGCCTCGCCCGTGGGTACTGCGCCCAGCAGCCGCAGCGGTTCACCATGGCTGCCCTCAGACCGGTGGCGGCCCGTTCCTGTCGACTGGTGGGCGGAGGATGCGCTGCACGGCCTCGATGACGAACTCGTCGTCGGGTGGCTCGGGGTCGAGGGCGCGGTGGATCGTGAGTCCCTCGACGAGGGCGTCGATCATGCGCGCAGTCGTGGGATCGACGTGTTGCTCGAGCGCCGCTCGGCTGCGGGCCATCCATGTCTGGGTGATGGTCCGGTACGCGGGTCGCCGGGCTGCGAGCGTGTAGAGCTCATGGGTGAGGACGAGGTCGCGATGGGTGCCCAGGACGGCGTGCAGGATGACGTCCACCACAGCCGCCTGGGCCTCTTCGGCGGTGCCGGCGCTGCCCATGCGGCGTCGCATCTGCCGGGCGTTGCGGTCGGCGAACAGGGTGAACGCTTCGTGGAGCAGCTCGTCCATGCCGTCGAAGTGGTACGTCATCGAGCCGAGCGGCACGTCCGCGGCGGCGGCCACCCGGCGGTGGGTGGTCCCGTCGATCCCGACCTCGGCGATGACGTCGAGGCATGCCTCGATGATCCGGTCACGGCGGCGGGGGTCCGTCCGGCGGGGCGTCCTTGCCGCTGTCGGGGGGGGTCATGGTGTCGGCGTGACGTCTCTGCTCACCTTGGCAGGGTTGCCGACGGCGACCACCCCGGCCGGGACGTCGCGGGTGACGACCGAGCCCGCGCCGATGACGCTGTCGTCACCGATGCTCACGCCAGGGCAGACGATCACACCACCGCCCAGCCACACGTCGTAGCCGATCGTGATGGGCCGGGCCGCCTCGAGCTTGTCGCGGCGGGGTTGCGGTTCGACGGGGTGCGTGGGCGTGAGCAGCTGGATGTGCGGGCCGATCTGGCAGTCCTCGACGATCGTGATGTTGGCGACACCGCCGGAGTGGTCGATGGCCATGTGTACAAACGTACACTTGGCCGCGTGGCCGACATCGACTGGAACTCAGGCACCTGGACGACCGCGCCCGCGCGCATGGAAGTTGCCGACGACGGGATGCGTGTGACTGCTGTCGAAGGAAGCGACGCCTGGCGCATCACGTCCTACGGCTTCGTGCACGACACCGAGCACGCCCTTCTGGCCTCGTTCGCCCAGGGCAGCGCCATGGAGGTGTCGTTCCTCCTCGACTTCGCCGCACAGTTCGACCAGGCGGGCGTCTTCGTCGAGGTCGACGACACCACGTGGATCAAGGCCGGCGTCGAACGCAGCGACGGCGAAGACAGCCTCGGCGCGGTCGTCACGCGTGAGGTGTCCGACTGGTCGCTGTCGCCCGTCTCCGGTTGGCGCGGGCGACTGGTCACGATCCGAGCCAGCCACTCCGGCGACGCGCTGACCGTCCGTGCCCGGGTGGACGACGAGCCGTGGCGCCTGGTGCGGGTGGCGCCCCTCGATCCCGATGCGGCGGTGACAGCGGGGCCCATGTGCTGCGCCCCGTCGCGGGAAGGCCTCACCGTCCACTTCACCTCGTGGCGGACCGGGCCGGCCGACGCGAGCCTGCACCCCGACGGCTGAGCCGCCGACGGCTACCGCAGCCGGTCTCCTGTGACGGCGACAACTCCCGTGCAGACCGCCGAGTCCTGAACGCCCGTGTCCGGTAACCGACCGGCTGCGGGCGCCTCGAACAGCCGGAGTGCGACGTCGGTCCCGGGGGTGCCCACCCGTCCCGCGGGGGATCGTCGTCCGGGAATGGTCGGCTCCAGAGACCACCGGGCCCCGCTGGGGGTCTGGAAGTCCTCAGTGCTGACCCCGACACCGTCGTGGCCCGAGTGGTGAATCGATGTTGTGGGAGCCTCCACCGGCACCGGGAGCACGTCACCGTGCGGCGACCATCTCGTCTGTGCCTTGTCGACGCCGGAGCAGGTGCACCAGCAGGGCTCCTAGTGCAGCGTGTCGTTAGTTAGTTGACAGTTGGTGGGCTGGGACGATGGGGCATGGCGAATCGTCCTGCTGTGCCTCTCGGGCTACGTGAGGGTGATCGTGAGGAGCTCGTCCGGTTGAGTCGGGCTTCGTCGGTGCGGGCGGGGCTGGCGCAGCGGGCTCGGATCGTGCTGCTGGCCGCGGAAGGGGTGTCGAACACGGCGATCGCGGAACGGGTCGGGGTGAGCCGGCCGACGGTAATCGCCTGGCGGGAGCGGTACGGCTCCCGCGGTCTGGCAGGGCTGCAGGACGAGCCGCGCTCGGGTCGCCCACGCCTGGTCGACCACCGCCAGATCGTGTCGGCGACGCTGCGCCCGCCCCCCAAGAAGCTCGGCGTCACACACTGGTCGAGCCGCCTCCTCGCGTCCCGGCTGGGCGTGGGGAACACGACGGTGGCGCGGGCCTGGCGGGACTACGGGATTCAGCCCTGGCGCAGCCAGACGTTCAAGTTCTCCACCGACCCCGAGCTGGTAGGCAAGGTCACCGACGTCGTCGGGCTCTACCTCGCACCGCCGGAGAACGCGATCGTGCTCTGCGTGGACGAGAAGTCCCAGATCCAGGCCCTGGACCGCACCGCGCCCATGCTGCCCATGCAGCCGGGACTTCCCGAGCGGCGCACCCACGACTACAAGCGCAACGGCACCACGACGCTGTTCGCGGCCCTGGACATCGCCACCGGGAAGGTGACCGCGGCCTGCAAGCCCCGCCACCGCCACCAGGAGTTCCTCGCGTTCCTGAAGCAGGTCGCGAAGGCCTACCCCGACCAGCCCGGCCCCGACGGCCAGGCCCAGCAGTTGCACCTGGTGATGGACAACTACGCCGCGCCCAAGCGCGTCGAGGTCCGCGACTGGCTCGCATCGAACCCGCGGATCCACGTCCACTTCACCCCGACGTCCGGGTCATGGCTCAACCTCGTCGAGGTCTGGTTCGGGATCATCGAGCGGCAGGCCATCCACCGCGGCACGTTCCGCTCCGTGCGCGACCTCAACGCCAAGATCCGCGCCTTCATCGACGGCTGGAACGACCGCGCCCACCCGTTCGTCTGGACCAAGACCGCCGAGCAGATCCTCGCCAAAGCCAACCGTCAGAACACTTCAAACACGGGCCACTAGGTAGGCGGCGCCAAGGGTGAGCAGGCCATGGAGCAGGTTGACGAGCTGGCCGACCAACCAGGACAAGCGACCGTGCGAGTCGTCGTGGAGGACGGTGCTGCTGAGGAACATCCAGATGATCAGGGGGACGATCAGGGCGTCGGTGAACCGCAATGGGTTCAGTGCTTGCCTGAACGACGCCTCACTCGACCCCCTCGGCATGCACGGGACACAGCCGGTCGCTGCCAAGGCAACGCGTCAGGTCCACCGCTTGGCCTGGCGGGTCTGTCGCACGAACAGGTGACACCAGGCTTGGCAGGGTTAGGCGGTCGCAACTCAGACAGGTCGCCTTGTGCCGGCACCGACTCCGGACGCGAGAAGAATATGTTTAGCCGCAAGGGCGTGAATCGGATTCTCGCCTGGTGCTCGGACACCGGTGTCCGGAAATGACGTGGGGGGGTGTCGCGTCGACTCAATTGCTGGAGTACAGCGATGCGGCCGCACGGAGTAGAGTCGCCAGTCCTGCAAGGTCCGTCTCGGGGACGCCTCCCTCTTGATGCTGGATTACGCGTGAGCCGGCTTCCATCACGCATTCAGCGGCCAACAGTGCATCCACGCCGTTGCCCAGCGGTTCGACTGCCGTCCAGGATTGAAGCAGTGCTCGCGGGTCAAGTTCCGGGGCGGACAGCCGTGCGCACCAGCGTGCGGCGTCGAAGGCGGATGCACCCAATAGTGCGGAGGCGTCAAAGACGACCAATTGCCCCTTTCCAGTTCGGCCGAGGTTCGGCAACCCGAGGTCGCCGTGGAGTGGCACACCGGCGTCATTGGGCCCGTACGCCACGAGCATGGACTCTCGCCAGCTCGTTGGCACGGGGTTGCCCGAGGACATGAGCGCGCCCGTGGCGGCGTCCCACCGCTGCGGCATGAGTGACGAGAGTGGTCGCAGAACTGGGTGGAGCTCCGGCGCAGGCTGGTGCAACCGTCGCGCCAGTCCTGCGACTTGCCGTGTGAGGGCTGTCCGGTCGAGCTTGCGGGGGACGCGCACCGGGGCAAGGCGTAGGTATTCAAGGACCAACCAGCTGCATCCATCATGCTCCCCGCACTGCACCCTCGGTGTCGGAATGCCTCGGCTCTGACTCAACTTCAGCAGGGGACCCTCTCCGCGAGGGCGGTCCCCGTACACCTTGACCACCACGTCAAGCCCCAGCGCTGCGACCGGGCTGGCGGGTATCGGTCGGAACAGCAGAAGGAGCCGGGGCTTGCTGTCGCGCACGAGTGGTCCGACGTACGTCCCCAAGCCAAGCTGGTCGACTAGGACTGGCAGAACCTCGACGGCGGAAGCGAGGAGTGCGCGGTCCCTGTCGCCCCTCACGCGCTCGCGGTGCCGCGACAGATCTCGAAGCAAGCGGCTGTTCAGGGCAACACCGCCGTCTAGAGGGTCGATGGCTGCATCATAGTCTCCAGCACCCTAAGAGGGGGTGCCTTGAACAGGGAGCAGGCCAACATGGCGGACGCCGGTCGGGCTCCTGCTCGCAGCATGCGCCGGTCTACCTGGGGCGCGGTAGTCGCGACTGGGTTGCTGGCGGTTGTTCTACCAGTAGGAGTCGGTTTTGCCGCGCAGCGACTGGATCCTGCTCAATGGAAGTGGGATGATTGGGCGGCGGTGGTCACGTCCCTGCTGCTGGGCACACTATTCTTTGTTCTTGCCCTGATCGTCGGACGCGAAGGGGCTCGTCGTGGGAGTGCGGTCTCAGACGCGGTCCTGTTGACGACAATAGGAGTGCTTCAGATGAGCAGTGGGCGCAGTTTCGCTGGGTTTGATCAGCAAGCCTTGAGGATTGCCGCAGATGCGCGCGCTGCCCTGAAGCACTATGTGAGCGCAGACCGGGAGCAACAGGTATCGTTAATCGATACCATTGAGACCTCGTACAGCGATCTAGCGTTTGGCACATTTTCTCGGGCTGATGGACTTCCCCGTTCCGTTTGGGAGCAGTTGCGGGATGGCGCGAACGCCGTAGCTTCCGATGCCAGGAAGGTCGCCGCAGGCTTAGGCCGTAGATCGTCGGTCCAAGGCGACGAGTTGAGACGACTGGCGGAGCACGTAACCTTTGCGTTGTCCATTGGCTCCCAGATCCGGGCGCAACACCAGCCCCTGTTGGGCAAGACGCCAGTGACACTAGATTGCTCGTGGGGGACCGTTCAGCCGGAAGGTGACGCGAAGAACACGGGTTCCGAGACAGACCAGGTGCGTAAGAACCGACTGAAATGCCTATATCGTCGTGAGCTCACGATCAAGCGAGACTGGAATCTGTTGATCGAAGCGTCTCCGGTGGTGTCCTGTGTCGTCCAACTTCAAGGTTTGACCGGAACCGACGATTGGTACGCTCCTTGGTACGTCACCGACCACCCCCCTCCGTTGCGGCCGGTAAACGTGTTGTTCGATGACCTGGGGGAGGCGGCCGCGCATGACAAGATCGCCGACACGCCTGGCCTCAACCGCTACCCGGAACCGACTCGACACGTATCCTTGCCAAGCGGCATGCGGACCCAGGCCATAGCCAACTTATTGAGTCTGCTGGAACGTAATGTAATTGCGACCGTCTGCGTGCTTGTGTACGACGTGGTTCTTGCCGACGGGACGACCAAGCGTTTGGTTCTTGACGGGAACCACCGTCTCGCGGCGGCTCGAGCGTTGGCTCGACAGCGCGAACGCAAGTGGCCATGGCGACGACGCGCGGCGTCGATGTCGGATGTTCGTGTTTTGGCCTTTGTGATCTCGGAGCGCGAGCCTGTCGACGACATGGTGCAAGACACGGACCCGAGCGTGGGCGGGTCGATGTTCCCCGATTGGCGGGGATTCTCGCCCGACGTCGGGCTTGTGCGGGGGTCCTGGCTACCCCCTCGATATCAGAACGTTCTCGCTAGTGGGCCGCTCGGGCAGGCAAGGGATGCATGACGCCGCGGAAACACCGGCACAGGGGAAGGCAGGTTGCTTGGGGCCTAGGCCCGTTTTGAGCAGCGGCTCCCGGGGCCGATGCCACCAGACGACCGGCTGCCGGCGACCTAGCGGGTGACACGGTGGGGTCGGTCTCCCCGTCCCGCAGGGGATCGTTAGCTGGGACGAGGCGAGTTCGGTCGCCGCGGCTCGCTCTGGAGCCAGCAACGAGGTTCGAGAGGCGGGTCGCACCGGTGAGGGGTGGCTCAGCCAGACGAGGGCGCGCCGGAGCGTCCGGGACTCGTGAGGGTGGGCGTCACGGAGTTCCGTCGATGGCCGCGAGCAGAAGCGGTGTCTCCTGGCCCGGCCACGAACCGGTCAGCACCGGCTGCGTCGTGCTGACGGCCGACGCAGCCGTCGGTGCGTGCAGCAGGGTGAAGGAGACACCTGCCCGAAATTGCGTTGTCGTCTCGCCACGGAGGACCAAGAACGTCGAGAGGTCGACGATCTCCGAGAGCAGGGAGGACCCACTGCCCCGGACGTGGGTGGTGTTGATCTCCTGGACCAGCCCGTCCTCGGTGGTCATGAACAGGTCGGCCTCGCGGGCGCCGGTGAGCATCACCGTGGCCAGCGCGGTGACATAGACCGGGTCGTGGCAGGCGTCGTAGATCCAGCGATCACCGAGGGTCGTGTGCGTCATCGTCGTGATCAGGGACTGTTCAGCGGAGGCGCGTGGTGAGCCGCGGTAGGTCAGGGGCACCTGCAGGACCTGCCCGTCGGCGGTGCCCAGGAGGTGTGTCTCCATGCCGACCTCACCGTCGGGGTCATCGAAGCGGTAGGAGCCCAGCCTGGTCAGCGTGGAGGTGTCTGCGCCGGCGGCCCATGGCTGGTGCGGCACCCACGCCTGCAGCAGCTCGAGCTTGCCGGGCGTGATCGTCGCCGGGTGATGAACAGCCATGTCACGATCCTGGCAGGCGCCACCACGGCCGAGCCGGACCTTCCGCCGCCCGCCGCAGCCGTCCGGGAGCCGTCGTTCAGCTGGGAAGCTCGCCGGTGACCGTGGTGGTTGTGCCTGGTGGGTCAGCGGGGGGCCGGGTGGTGGGTGTCTTCACCCGCGGCGTGCGCTGTGCGGAGCTGCTTCGGTGGCCAGGGCCACTGGGGAGTCGTTGTCCCAGCACCGGCCCCGGACGAGCAGCACCGCGGCCAGGGCCGTGGTGCAGGCCATTGTCACCAGCCCGCTCTCCCCGGCTGTGTAGGCGGAGGCAACGGGTGCCACGACCAGGAAGAGGCCTGCGCCGCCCAGCAGGGTGTTGACGCTGCTGTGGGCGAAGGCGACGAGCCAGGCGTAGATCACGCCCGCGGCGGTGAGCAGGACCATGAAGGAGGATGCGACCAGTCGGGTGCACCTCTTGTCGACCGTGGACATAGGTGGAGACGTAGGGGCCTCTGCCTGGGGACAGGTGCGTCGCCCTGCTCCGGCGACAAGCTCTGGCGGCCCAAGACCTGGCGGCGCCAGGGTGGGGAGAGGCCGACGTGCCTACGGCCAGCAGGTCGGACAGGAGGGAGGCGCCTGCCCGGCAGTGGTCACGGCCGGCAGCCGGGCACCGCGAGCCCGGTCTCGTAGGCGTACATGACGAGCTGGGCGCGGTCGCGGCAGCCGAGCTTGAGCAGCAGCGAGCTGACGTGGGTCTTGACCGTGCCGTACCCGAGGTGCAGCCGTTCGGCGATCTCCTGGTTGCTCAGACCGCGGGCGACCGACTGCAGCACCTGGCGTTCTCGGCCGGTGACGGTGTCGGCCACCTCGCGCAGCGCGGGGCGGGCGGCGAACAGCTCGATGAGCCGTCGGGTCACGGTGGGGGCGAGCAGGGCTTCCCCGCCGGCGACGACCTCGATGGCGTCCAGCAGGTGCTGCGGTCGGACGTCCTTGAGGAGGAACCCGCTCGCGCCGGCCCTCAGCGCCTCGTGGACCAGCTCGTCCTGGTCGTAGGTGGTCAGGACCAGCACCCGGGTCCCGGCGCAGCGGGGGTCGGCGACGATGTGCCGGGTGGCCTCGAGCCCGTCGACGCCGGGCATCCGGACGTCCATGAGCACGACGTCGGGCTGGCTGCGTCGCACCAGCTCCAGCGCCGCCCGACCGTCACCGGCCTCCCCGACGACGTCCACGCCGTCCTGGGAGCTCAGCAGGACCACGAAGGCGGCGCGGACCAGCTCTTGGTCGTCGACGACCGCGACCCGGATCACGCGAGGACAGCCGCGGGCGGGGTCGTGGGCAGGTGGGCCGTCACCCGGAACCCGCCGTCCGCGGTGGGTCCGGCGTCCAGCCGGCCGCCAAGTGCGCGAGCCCGCTCCCTCAGGCCGATCAGCCCGAAGCCCTCCGGGCCTGGTCGCCCGACCGTTGGCCCGGAGGAGGGGCTGCAGGGGTTGCTGACGTCGAGGCTCAGCTCATCCGGGGCGTAGGTGAGGCGCACGGTCACCGGGCAGCCCGTCGCGTGCTTGACGGTGTTGGTGAGGGACTCCTGCACCATCCGGTAGGCGGCGAGGTCCACCACGGCGGGGAGCTCCCGCGCCTTGCCCATCACCTCGAGGTTCACGGTGAGGCCAGCGCCTCGGACCCCTTCCAGGAGGGGTTCGACGGAGGCCAGTCCCGGCAGCGAGGGTTGCGCGTCGGCGCCGGTGCGCAGCAGCCCCACCACCGAGCGGGTCTGCGTCAGCGCGTCGCGGCTGGTGTCCGCGATCACCTCCAGCGCGCGCTGCGCCGCGGCGGGATTCGTCTGCAGGACGTGGGCGCCCACGCCGGCCTGGACCGCGATGAGCGACATGCTGTGCGCGACGACGTCGTGAAGCTCACGAGCGATGCGGAGCCGCTCCTCCACGACCGCGCGTTCCCCGGCGGCCTCGCCGCGGGCCTCCGCGGCCTCGATCAGGCCTTCGTCCCTGCCGCGCCGCTGCCGGAGCGCCTCGCCGACGGCCACCGCGGCGAGGCAGATCGAGAGGCTGGTGACGACGTCGGCCGACGACAGGTCGGGTACGTGCGCCAGCCACAGGCCGACGTAGCCGGCCGCGGTGATCCCGAGGCCGAGCACGGTCTGCCTCCGGGTGCCGTTGGCGGCCAGGGCGCACAGTGCGGCGACCATGAGGACCGGCAGCACCCCGACGATGTAGCCGCCCGCCGACACCGCTGTGGTGGCCGCCGCGATGACGAGCACGCCCAGCAGCGGCTGCCGCCGCCACAGCGTGATCCCCGAGGCGGCGACGCCGGTCAGCACCAGCGCAAGGCCCGTGGCCGGTTGCAGTCGGGGATCCACCGCAGCGGTGTCTGCGTTCGCGGCGACGGTGACCGCGACGACCATCGCGGCCGCGCCGATGACGAGGTCCACCCAGTCCGGCGCACGACGCCTCAGCCGCCGTACGTCGAGACCACCGATGGGGTGCACCTCATGACCATAGGGACGCAGCGCATCGCCGTCGTCGGTCTGAGGTCAGGTACCGACTCTGCCTGCAGACCGAGGCCGCCAGGTACCGCGGACGTGGGCGCAGGAGCCCCACCGGGGCCGCCCGGCCGATGCGCCAGCCCGAGGGTGAGCGCGACGGTCGTACCTCCCAACCGACGGAGCGCGACATGACCACGACGACGCCACCCCCACAGCCCGTTCCGCACGGCACCGTGCTGCTCGCCGCCTGTCTCGACCGAGCGCGGGAGACAGGGGCCGGTCGAGGTCCTGCTCCATCGCCTCACCCGCGGACGCCTCACCCGCGGACTGGTCGCCTACGACCGGGCAGTGGCATGAGGACCCTCGCCGCCCGCCATCCTCTGCTCCTCTTCCTCCTGCTGAGCGCCTTGCTCTCGTGGTGGGCCTGGCCGCTGTACTCGATCGGCCTCCTGCCGATCCCGATCGCCAGCTTCGGACCGTTCCTCGCCGCGGTCGCCGTCCTGGGGCTGCGGGAGGGCCACGCCGGCGTCACGTCCATGCTGCGCAGCATGGTCCGCTGGCGGGTGCCCGCCCGGGCCTACCTGTTCGCGTTCGGCGCCCCGCTTCTCATCAGCGGTGCGGCCGTCGGCGCCAACGTCGCCTCCGGAGCCGACCTGACCGCTTCGGTCGGACTCGCGGCCGTCGGCGTCCCTGCCGCCCTGCTCGTGGCACTGCTCGCACCCGGCTTCGGCGGCGCCTGGGAGGAGCCGGGATGGCGGGGCTTCGCACTCGGGCGGCTGGAGACACGGTTCGGTCGGATGGCAGCACCGTTGGTGCTCGGCGTCGTCATCGCGGTGTGGCACCTGCCGTTGTTCGCGACCGGTCAGATCCTGCTCAGCGACGTGCTCAGCATCCTCGCCGCCAGCGTCGTGATCGCCGCCGTGTTCCACCTCGGCCGGGACAGCGTGCTCGTCGCGATGCTGCTGCACGCCACCAACAACGCCGTAGGGGGCGCCTTCGCCAGCCAGCTCTTCACCGGCGACGACGCGGTCCGGCTCGGCTGGCTGACCGCCGGCGGCTGGTGCCTGGTCGCCGCCGTCGTGATGGCCCTGCAGGCCGCACGAGCCGGCCGTCGAACCGGTCGACCTCCGCTTCGGGCGGCCCGCGCCGGCAAGGGCGCCGACACCGAAGCGGTGATCAACGCGACATGACGCGACGGCCTGCTGGCGCGCCGTCCGGCTGCGGGTCCCCTGCTGTCGATCGGCTCGAGGGAAGCTGGGCCTCGGCTCGTTCCCAGACCCCGGAGGGCCTCGCTCGTCCCGACGTGCTCATCACCGGCCGCACCCGTGACCAGCGGGCCGCAACTCGTCCGCCGCCCGGCGTCGACGACCTCAGTCGACCAGTGCCGACGCCTCAGGGTGCCCGAACAGTCCCGGCAGCCCACCGGTGTGCAGCAGCACCGTGCTGCTGCCGGCGACCACGTCACCGGCCGCGACCGCCGTCACCAGCCCGGCGGCCGCACGCCCGGTGTAGACGGGGTCCAGGACCACCCCTTCGGTCCGGGCGACCAGGCGTACCGCGTCGCGGACGGCCGGGGTGAGAACCCCGTACCCGTCACCGACCTGCTCCCGACTCACGCGCAGGGTCCCCGGCGGCGCCGTGCCTCTCTCTAGCGCCAGACCCTCGGCCATCGCGCGCACCCGCCGCTCGGGATCAGGCACGGCGCCCGTGTCCACGCCTATCACTCGCCCGGCGCCCAGAGCGTGCACGAGGCCGGCCATCGTTGCGCCCGAGCCCACGGCGACCACCACGGCGTCCAGGTCCGGCAGCTGCTCCCGCAGCTCCATCCCTGCGCTCACGTAGCCCCGTGCCCCCGCCACGCTCGACCCGCCGAACGGGATGATCGCCGTGGGAGTCCCCGCGGCCCGCAGCCGATCAGTCTCGGCCTCGACCCGCGCAGCCAGCCCCTCAGGTCCCACCGGGCCGGCCCACACCACTGTCGCCCCGAGCAGGGAGTCCAGCAGCAGGTTGCCCACCGGAGCCCCCACCGGTTCACCCTCCAGCACCAGGACAGCGTCAAGACCGCTCCGGGCCGCGGCAGCAGCAGTGAGCCGGGCGTGGTTGCTCTGCGCGGCTCCGCTGGTGACGACCGCCCTCGCGCCAGACCTCAGGGCCTCGCCCAAGGTGTGCTCGAGCTTGCGGACCTTGTTCCCCCCGCCGCCAAGACCCACCAGGTCGTCGCGCTTGATCCACAGGTCGTCGGCGGCCAAGCCCAGCGCCTCGGCCAGCCGCGGCGCGGCCTGCAGCGGGGTGGGCCACGAGCCAAGGATCACGCGGCCCGTGTCAGGCCACGAACCAGAGCCTGTTCCCTCTGTCATGACGTGGAGTAGCTCATCGCTGCATCGAATGCCATGTCCACCCAGTTCCGTCCGAGAGTTGTTCGTCGCCCCGTCTCAGACGCACGGAGGTGCGACCGGGTCGCTGTCGAACCTGAATCGAGCTCTCTGTCTAGCGTCCCGAGCGGCGGACGGCCATCGGTTGCGCAGGCACGACCGACGCTGCCTCGCGTACCGACGTCGACGTCCAGCCGTTCGGACGGCCGACGATCGCCGGTGGACGATCGTGCAGAGATGATCTGCCGGCACGGGGGATGGCACCCGCTCCTGCGACTCCAGGCGTTGGGTGACGCGAGCGTGCGCATGACGGCATCCGGGGTCTGGGTGGTTCGCACCTGGTCGGCGCGGACGATCGTGGCGGGCTCATTCGTTGCTCCTCTGCTGGGTGGTGAACGGCGTCCTGTGCGAGGGCGGTCGAGGGGCGCAGAGCCTGGTCCGGGATCAGCGAGGGTGCAGCACCTGCGCGAGCTCGGCGCGCAGGGCGTGGCGGGTACGTGCGCCGACGACGGCCCGGACGAGCTCGCCGTCCACGAAGGCGAGGATGGTAGGCATCGAGCGGATGCCGTAGGCCGCCGCGGTCACCGGGTTCTCGTCCACGTTGACGGTGCGCACGTGGACGACGTCGCTGTCGGCGGTGGCGATCTCCTCCAGCAGTGGGACGACGAGCCGGCAGGGGGCGCACCAGGGCGCCCAGAAGTCAACGACGACCGGTCGGTCGGCCCGCAGGACCTCCGCCGTGAACGTCGCATCCGTGACCGGCAGCAGCGAAGCGCGCCAGTGCAGGCCTTCACCGCTCGTCCGGCTCGACGCACCCGTCGGACGTGCGCCGCTCACGCGAAGACTCCCGGACCGCCGTCCCAGAAGGACAGGACAGCGTGGGCGGTCGCGGTCGGCTGCTCCAACGGAGCCACGATGTTCGTCCCGCTGATCGTCGTGAACGAGCCTTCCGGCAGGGCCAGCGCTGCGGCTTCGGCGAGCTCGGGCGTCCAGTCGTAGCGGTCGTCCGTGGCCACGACCAGGGTGGGAGCCGCGATCTTCGGCAGCGCCCAGGACAGGTCCCCGCGGCGCAGGATGAAAGAGCGGACGGTGTTGGCCAGGCTCTGCCGAGACGGTCTGCTCAGGGCGGCATCCAGGACCGGCCGGTGAGGACCGTCGGGATCGGCCAGCTGCACCTTGGCGATGAGGTCGCGGATCGGGCGGACCGGCCCCGCTGCGGCCACCAGACCGGTGAGCAGTCGGACCTGACGCAGCTGTGAGCGAGACAGCGCGTTGACGGGGGCGCTGATCGCCACCAGCGTGCGGATCCGCCCGGGGCTCGTGGCGGCCAGGTGCATCCCGGCGTCTCCGCCCCAGGCGTTTCCCACCCAGTCCACCGACGCCAGACCGAGGTGGTCGAGCACGTCCTCGCCGGCCGCCGCGCTCTCGCCGATACTGCTCACGCGTGCGAGCGGCGCGCTGGCGCCGTACCCGGGACCGTCGAGCACCAGGAGCCGGCGCCGAGGCGTCAGGAGCGGGACGACGTCGGCCCATGATGTCGAGTCGGCGAACATGCTGTGCCAGAGCAGGGCCACCGGGGCTGCGGGGTCCGGCGCCAGGTGCTCCTGGACGTCGAGGACGCCCAGTCGTGTCGGCACCCGGTGGGCCACCACCCGTCCATGCCGCGCGGGGGCGGTTGGTTCGGTCGAGGACATGACCTCGTTCTCCTGTGTCGGGCCGTCACCGGCATAAGTTGTACGGTGGTGATGACTATGGTTGGGTCCTTACTTCGCGTCAAGAGATCTAGGAGCGTGCGGTGGCAGGACCCCTCAGCGAGTGGGTGCGCGAGGGCGACCGTCCTGGCGTGGCCCCTCAGCCGCTCGAGGCGCTGCGTGGGCTGCTCAACACCGACGACCGCTTCCACGGCGTCGATCGTCTGCGTGGCGGCCCGACAGAGCTGCTGGAGTTCCGGGACGCGGTAAGGACGTACCTGACCAGCGGAGGCACGGACGCGCTCGAGGTCCTGGCCGCCCGGCACCCGCTGACGGTCACGCTCGAGACCGGTGCGGACGGCACCTCCCACTCCCACCTCACGCCGGCGCCGGGCGTGACCGGGCTCGCCGCTGAGGTCGCGCAGCTGTTCGCGGTCATCTGCGACGCCCACACGTCGGGTACCTGGCACCGGCTCAAGACCTGCGGCAACCCTGGGTGTCAATGGGTCTTCTACGACGCCTCTCGCAACCGGTCAGGGCGCTGGTGCGCGATGGGTGAGTGCGGCGACGTCATCAAGGCCAGGGCCTACCGGGAACGCCGACGACTCAACCGGTGAGACCGGGCGGTGAGCCCGGCCGGGGAAGAGGCGGGGTCACCATGAGTCCCGTACGTCGGCAACGCACGACCTCGTCAGCTCGTCCGCACCGCGTCCCGCGGCCTCGGCGGCGACGCCCCAGCGGCTCCCGGCGGCGCTGGTCGCCACGAACAGGGTGAACCCGGGTCCCCCTCGTAGCCGACTGACCCGGGGGACCCGGTAGGTCATCAGGGCTCAGCCGAGCCCTCTCGAGCCTCGGCGGGTCAGCTCCCAGTGCCACCGTCGCCAGGGTCGGACGCCTCGGTGGCGGCGCCAGGTGCCGAACAGCCGTTGCAGGTCGCGATCCTTCACCGGCTCGGGATGGACCGGTCGCAGCGCGCCGAGCAAGGTGGCCATGCCGTCGGTGCGCTCCCGCTGCTGCCCGTGCGGGTCGGGCGCGGCGCCCACGTGGTCGGCGACCGCGACGGCCAGTGCGGTGCGACCGGAGACCAGGAGCCCTCGGCCCTGAGCGGCCGTCAGGCCGAGGGCGTCGAGCACCTCCCGCCACGACCAGGCCTCGACGTCGCGCAGCCACAGCACCTCGCGGACGTCCAACGGCTGCGCGGCCATGACGTCCTCCAGCAGCTGCCAGCCGTCGGGGCCCCACAGGCCGGACCAACCGAGGCTGCCCCAGGGCACGGCGTCGGAGGACGTGCCCGCGGTGCCGTCAAGGGTCGCGCGGTCCTGCGGTGGGGAGGGTGCGCCCGGGGCGACCGGTACCGCTCCTGCCGGTGCGGTGCCGGTCCCGGCGGTTCCCTCGGCGGCCGTGTGCCAGGCGCGGCCGTAGGTGACGAAGATGCCGGTCACCCAGGCCCGCAGCGTGGTGTGCCAGGTGAACATGTCCAGGCCGGGCAGCGCCGTGGACCACGTCTGCCGCACCAGCGGCCCCACCTGGTCCTCGGTCACGTAGAGCCGGGCCAGGCGTCGCATGGGCGCGTCGTAGGAGTCCAGCAGCTCGCCGAAGGCCTGCGTGCTGCCGAGCCGGAGTCCTTCGAACACGACCCCCTCGTCCTCCACCTCGACGAGGCTAGTCGAGGTCGGCCGCCGCCGGCCGGTCGCTCGTCGGCGCCGCAGCCGCCCCGGCCCGGTACGTGTAGGCCGCCTCGCGCACCGCCTCGTCGCTCTCCAGACCGGCACCCAGCGCTCCGGCGACGGTCGACAGGATCGTGGTGAACCAGGCCAGGCGGACCAGGTCCGTCGCGCCGACGTCGTGACCCACGGCCTCGGCGAGCACGTCCGGCACGACCAGGGCGAACGCGCCGACGAGCGAGACCACCAGCAGCGCCAGGTGCAGCGCCGTCACGCCGACGAGCACCGTCAGGGACGTGGCCAGGTTGAACAGCGCCACCTGGCGACGGGAACCGTGCCCGGTCTGCCTCTCCCACAGCTGCGCCCCCGCGACGAGCGCCACCGACGTGACCAGCACCGAGGCCACACCCAGCAGGGCCAGCCGGACCGGGCCGTAGGCATCCGCCAGCAGCCACACGTCCGGTGTTATGAGGGCCAGCACCCCCGCAGCGGCCGCCGCGGACAGGGTCCGCGACAGCCGCAGCGCCAGCCGCCACGGTCGGTTGGCGCGCACCATGCCCAGCAGCAGGCGCAGGTTGCCGCTGACCACCCGCGCGGCCAGCACGAGACCGCCGCCGGCGCGGTCTACACCGTCGTCACCCTGCAGCTCCCGCACCCGGTCCGCGACGTCGGCCCGGTCGTCCTCGTCGTCCCCGCCCAGCAGGGCCGCGACCAGGTCCACGACGGCGTCCTGGGTGCGTCGAGCCACCTGCACCGCACCCAGGGCGGGCACGCTCAGCAGCCCTACCCCGTGGACCGGGCTCGCGTGGGAGGTCACCGGTCGCCGGTCCAGGCGCAGCGGCAGGTCCGTCAGCACCACCACCAGGTCCCAGTCGTGCTCCAGCAGGCGGGTGCGGCCCAGGTCGACGAGGGCCCGGGCGTCGGGCGGCGGAGCCAGCGGAGGCTCGCGCTGCACCTGGACGTCCCAGCCGGCCACGCCGAACCGGGCCGTGAGCAGGTCCGGCAGCTGGGAGACCAGCCGTTGCGCCCGCTCGGGGGCCAGGTCGTGGGCCAGCAGCAGCCCCAGCCGCAGCCGTCCTCCCTCCGTCACGGTCGGGCAGCCTAAGCCAGGCCCGGCCGGTGCCGTTCAGAGCGCCCGCAGGAAAGCCAGCACCCGGCTCGTGAGCAGCTCCGCGGCGGAGGAGTCGTAGGACGGCAGCGAGCCGTCGACGAACAGGTGCTGCGAACCGGGGTACAGGAACAGCTCGGCGTCCTCGGTCGAGGCGACCAGCGCCCGCGCCGCGTCCAGGTCCCCCTCGTCGACGAAGAACGGGTCGGCGTCCATCCCGTGCACCTGCACCGGCACGCCCTCCGGCCAGGCCGGCGAGAACTCCGTGACGGGGACGCAGGAGTGCACCAGCACGGCGCCGCGTGCACCGGGGCGGGTCTGGGCGAGCCGCTGCGCCGGCATGACCCCGAGCGAGAAGCCCATCAGGACGAGCGCCTCGGGCAGCGCGTCGGCGGCGTGGACACCACGGTCCAGCACCACGTCGAAGCCGACCTGCCCGGCGTGGGCGATGCCCTCGTCGAGGGAGTCGAAGACAGCCCCGTCGTACAGGTCCGGGGTGTGCACGGTGTGCCCGGCACCCCGCAGCACGTCGGCGAACGCCAGCACCCCGCGGGTCAGCCCCTGGGCGTGGTGGAACAGCACGATCTCGGCCATGGCGAGGTTCCTCTCGTGTCGCTGGTGGTCGGCGACGCTAGCCGGGGGTACCGACGACCGGGTGGGGCTCATCAAGGTCGGCGGACGCCCACCCGATACCAGCGGGGATGGTGCAGCCGCGGTCCACGCCGGAGCGCCCGGTCGGCGACCCGACCGGGCCGCTGCGGCGACCCCGGAGGTCCGCGCTGGGGGCGGCCCGCAGCATCTGCCTGATCGGGGCCGCGTCGGGCACGACGACGCTGGTGTCGACCCTGGTCCCGGGACCCCACGGCCTGGACCTGGACGTCATCCGCCTGGTCGCGGTGTCCACCCTGGTGCTGTCCGGGCTGCTGGTGCTGCTGCCCTGGCGGCTCCTGCCACTGCGCGCGAGCCTGCTGTTCATCCCCGTCGCGCTCGCCCTGATCGGGGTGCACAACGGCTACGCCGCTCAGGACGCCTACCGCTACGGGGTGTTCTTCCTCGTGCTGTTCGTCTGGATCGGGCTGTGGCACCCGCGGGGCACGTCGCTCGCGGTCTCGCCGGCCGCCGCGCTCGCCTACGTCCTGCCGTTGCTGTTCGGCACCGCCCCCGACTACGCGCCGTGGACCGTGGTCTACGCGCTCCCGGTCTACGTGGTGGTGGGGGAGGTCATCGCCTGGCGCTCGGCCCACCTCGACGCGGCCCTCACCGAGGTGCGGCGGCAGGCGCGCACCGACCCGCTGACCTCGTTGGGCAACCGCACGGAGCTGGAGCGGGCCCTGGCCGCGGCGGACTCGCCGTACGTGTCGGGGGCCCTGGTCTACCTGGACGTCGACGACTTCAAGCAGGTCAACGACACGCTCGGCCACGCGGGCGGTGACCTGGTGCTGCGGCAGGTGGCCGACGCCCTGCGGGCCGGGGTGAGGGTGGGGGACCTGGCCGTGCGGATCGCGGGGGACGAGTTCGCGGTGCTGCTGGCCGGTCCGCTGGGCCGGGCCGACGCCGTCGAGGTGGCCGCCCGGCTGCGGACGTCGCTGGCCGCCGTGAGCGCGGCGGGGCGGCAGGTGCACATCAGCATCGGCGTGGCCTGGTGCGGCGGGAGCGACGCCGAGGAGGTCCTCCACCGGGCGGACACCGCGATGTACCGGGCCAAGGCCGGGGTGGTCGCCACGTCGTCCGCGGACCGTGGCCTGGTGCTGGCGGACGGCTCGCCGGAACGCTGACGGCCCGGCGCCGGGGCACGGCGGTGCCCGTCCTGCTGCGTTTCGTGGTCGGGGCCCCCGGGTACCGACCAACCGATGACAGTCATCGGCCTCCACGCCTCCCACGAGCAGGTACACCCCTCCGACCTGCTGCGCGCCGTGCAGCTCGCGGAGGAGGTGGGTTTCACCGGCGGCATGTCCAGCGACCACTTCTCGCCCTGGAGCGTGCGGCAGGGCCACTCCGGGTTCGCCTGGTCGTGGCTCGGTGCGGCGATGGCCAGCACCGACCTGCCGTTCGGCGTGGTCAACGCCCCCGGCCAGCGCTACCACCCGGCGATCGTCGCCCAGGCCATGGCGACGCTGTCGGCCATGTTCCCGCAGCGGCTGTGGGTGGCTCTCGGCTCGGGCGAGAACTCCAACGAGCACATCACCGGTGACCGCTGGCCGGCCAAGAGCGAGCGCAACCAGCGGCTGCTGGAGTGCGTGCAGGTGATCCGGGCGCTGATGGCCGGCGAGGAGGTGAGCCACGACGGGCTCGTCACCGTCGACCGCGCCCGGCTGTGGACCCGCCCCGAGGTGCCTCCCGCGCTCATCGGCCCCGCCGTCACCCCGGAGACCGCGGCCTGGGTCGCGTCCTGGGCCGACGGCCTCGTCACCACCAACGCCCCGCACGACAGGCTGCGGACGATGGTCGACGCGTACCGCTCCAACGACGGCCCTGGTCCGCTGCGGCTGCAGGTCCACGTGTCGTGGGCGCCGACCGACGACGAGGCGATGGCCCTGGCGCACGACCAGTGGCGCGGCAACGTGTTCGCCCCGCCCGTGTGCTGGGACCTGGAGACCGTCGAGCACTTCGACGAGGTCGGCGACCAGGTGACCGAGGCGCAGGTGCGCGAGGTGGTGCTGGTGTCCAGCGACCTGGCGCAGCACGCGGCCTGGTTGGCCGGGTTCGCCGAGCTGGGCTTCTCCGAGATCGCCGTGCACCACGTGGGCCGCGAGCAGGAGGCCTTCGTCAACGCCTACGGCGAGCACGTCCTGCCTCAGCTGGACGTCACCCGCGCCGAGCCCGTCACCCCGGCCCGCACGACCGCGGGCAGCGGCACCACCGACTCCCGGGAGCAGCTGACGTGAGCACCGCCGCGCGTGCCGACATGTGGTGGAAGAGCGCCGTCGTCTACTGCCTGGACGTCGAGACCTTCGCCGACAGCGACGGCGACGGGACGGGCGACTTCCACGGCCTGACCCGACGCCTGGACCACCTGGCCGACCTGGGTGTCACCTGCCTGTGGTTGATGCCGTTCTACCCGACCGCCGAGCGCGACGACGGCTACGACATCACCGACTTCTACGGCGTGGACCCCCGGTTGGGAAGCCTGGGAGACGTGGTGCCCCTGGTCCGGATGGCCCGCGACCGCGGGATGCGGGTCATCGTCGACCTGGTCGTCAACCACACCTCTGCGGACCACCCGTGGTTCCGGTCCGCGCTGGAGGGCAAGGACTCGCCGTTCCGCGACTACTACGTCTGGCGCGACACCGAGCCCGAGGACACCTCGGCCGAGGTGGTGTTCCCCGACGAGGAGGGCGGCATCTGGACCCTGGACGAGGCGTCCGGCGAGTGGTACCTGCACCGCTTCTACGCCCACCAGCCCGACCTGAACGTCGCCAACCCGGCCGTGCGGGACGAGATCACCAAGATCATGGGGTTCTGGCTCGAGCTGGGCGTCTCCGGGTTCCGGGTCGACGCCGTGCCCTTCCTGATCGAGACCGACGGCATGTCGTCGGACGACGCCGAGCGGTTCCCCGAGCCGCACGACTTCCTGCGCGACCTGCGCCAGTTCCTCGCCCTGCGCGACAGCGAGGCGATCCTGCTGGGCGAGGTCAACCTGCCCCGGGCGCAGCAGCTGGAGTTCTTCGGCGGTGCCGACGGCGACGAGCTGGACATGCAGTTCGACTTCGTGGCGATGCAGCAGATGTACCTGTCGCTGGCCCGCTCCGACGCCCGCCCGCTGGCCCGGTCCCTGGCCGAGCGCCCGGCGACCACGGTGCGCTCGCAGTGGGCGACGTTCGTCCGCAACCACGACGAGCTCACCCTCGACAAACTGGACACCAACGAGCGGCAGGAGGTGTTCGACGCCTTCGGCCCGAAGCCCGAGCACCAGCTGTTCGACCGCGGCCTGCGCCGTCGGCTGCCCTCGATGCTGGGCGAGAAGCCCGGCGGTGACCAGCGCCGCACCCGGATGGTCTACAGCCTGCTGTTCAGCCTCCCCGGCACGCCGGTGCTGTTCTACGGCGAGGAGATCGGCATGGGCGAGAACCTCGCCGCCGAGGACCGCCAGGCGGTCCGCACCCCGATGCAGTGGACCAGCGGCGTCAACGGCGGCTTCTCCACCGCGGACGCCGGGGCCCTGCCCAACCCCGTGGTGACCGGGCCCTGGTCGCCCAAGCACGTCAACGTGGCCGCCCAGCAGGACGACCCGGACTCGTTGCTGACGTTCGTGTCGCACCTGGCCCGGCGCTACCGCCAGTCGCCCGAGCTCGGCTGGGGCGAGCTGGAGGTCCTGGACCAGCCCCACCACCACGTCCTGGCCCACGTCGTCCGGCACCGCGGCTCGGTGCTGCTGGCCCTGCACTCCTTCGCCGACGCGCCGGTCGAGGTGACCGTCTCCTTCGCGCAGGACAAGCACGACGGCTCGCTGGTGGACCTGCTCGCCGGGGACGAGGTCCCGGTCGGGGCCGACGGCGCCGCCACGGTCCCGTTGGACGGCTATGGGTACCGCTGGCTCAGGCTGCGCACACCGGCGGACGACCGACTGCGCTGAGCGGGGCGCGACCGGGCCCGCTCAGGCTTCCGGCAGGTCGTGCCGATGGGGGTGAGGACCACACACCTTCACGACAGAGAGCCTCGTCATGCTGACACGTTCGCGACCGACCGTCCCGCAGACACGCGGAGGACGTCATCGGGGGGATCGCGCCCACCGTCGTCCGACCGTCCTCCGGACGGCCGTCGCGTCCGTCCTGGCCACCGTCCTGGCCGCGTCGGGCCTGCTCGCAGCCGGCGCCCCCGCCTCGGCCGCCCAGCCCACCCCCCGGCCGCCGGTCACGTTCAGCACCGCCCCGGAGTCCCCCTCGCCCTACCAGCCCCAGGTGTCCTGCGACCCGGTGGAGAAGCCCGGGGCGACGGCGATCCGGGCCCTGCTCAAGGCGACGTACGGCAAGGCCAACTCCGGCGGCTCCGCGCGGTCCTGCTCCGTCGGTGGTCGCAGCGAGCACAAGGAGGGGCGCGCCTACGACTGGGCGCTCAACGTCAACAACGCCTCCGACAAGGCCAAGGGCGACGCGTTCGTCGGCTGGGCCTCCGGCAAGGACTCGAAGGGGGTCTCCGGCGGCAACGCCCACCGGCTCGGCATCCAGTACCTGATCTGGAACAAGCGCATCTGGAACGCGGGCAGCGGCTGGAAGGCCTACAACGGCGCCAGCCCCCACACCGACCACGTCCACGTCTCGCTGTCGTGGGACGGCGCGTTCAAGCGCACCTCCTGGTGGACCGGCAAGGCCCTCACCAAGCGCGACTACAGCCCGTGCGCCCAGTACCTGGGGGAGCCCGTGCCCCGCTACACGACACCCAACTACTCCAAGTGCTCCACCAACCTGTCGCCGCGCAGCTACCAGGTCGTCTCGGGTGACTTCGACGGCGACGGTCGCGACGACGTCGGGACCTACACCGCCGGGAAGTTCGTGCTCCGCTCCGCCAGCGGGACCTCCGTGTTCCGCTTCGGCGGCGGGGCGCGCGACGTCGCCGTGGCCGGGGACTGGAACGGTGACGGCAAGGCCGGGATCGGCGTCTTCCGCGACGGCGTCTGGCACCTGCGTGACTCCCTCAGCAGCGGCGCCGCGCAGCGCAGCTTCTCGTTCGGGGCGCGCGGCGACAAGCCCGTCGTCGGCAGCTGGGACGGCAACCGCGAGGGCATCGGGGTCGTCCGGTCCGGTCGCTGGCACCTGCGTCCCACCCCCTCGGGCGGGGCGGCGACCAGCTCGGTCGCGTTCGGCCGGGCCACCGACGTCCCCGTGGCCGGCGACTGGGACGGTGACGGTCGCGACAGCCTGGGGCAGTTCCGCGGCGGCACCTGGTACCTGACGAAGACGGCCACCTCGGCCTCCTCCGTCGTCACCCGTCAGTTCGGCCACGGCAGCGGCAAGCCCGTCGCCGGGGACTGGAACCGCGACCGGGTCACCACGTTCGGCACGGCGCGGCTCACGGAGCTCCGCTACATCGACGACCCGCGCGGTGGCGGCGCCTGGCGCGCCTCCACCCTCGCCTTCTGAGGCCGGGGGGCGGCGACACGCCGGGGTCGTGCCGCCGCCCCCGACCTCTTAGGGTGCTACCCGATCCGTCGACGCCGACGGTGCCGACGTCCTCCGAGCACGAGAGCTGCTGATGCTGACACCGTTCCCGGCCCCTCGTCCCGCCCGCGACCGGCGGTCCCGCCGCCTCGGTGCCCTCGTCGGCGCGGTCCTGGTGGGCACGCTGGTGCTCACCGGGACGGCCGGCCCGGCCGCCGCCGAGGCGCCCCCGGTGCCGGTCCCCCCGGTGGGGTTCAGCACGCCCCCGGATGCCCCCTCCCCGTACCAGGGCCAGGTCTCGTGCGACCCGGTGGAGAAGCCGGGTGCGACCGCGATCCGGGCCCTGCTCAGGGCGACGTACGGCAAGGCGAACGCCGGTGGCACCGCACGGGCCTGCTCCGTCGGCGGGACCAGCGAGCACAAGGAGGGGCGCGCCTACGACTGGATGCTCAACGCCTCCAACGCCGGTGACAAGGCGATGGCGGACGCGTTCCTCGGCTGGCTGACGGGCCGCGACGCACAAGGCGTGGTCGGCGGCAACGCCCACCGGCTGGGCGTGCAGTACGTCATCTGGAACCGCCGCACCTGGCAGGCCTGGAACCCGACGTGGCGCACCTACACCGGCGCCAGCCCGCACACCGACCACGTGCACATCTCGCTGTCGTGGGACGGCGCGTTCAAGCGGACCTCGTGGTGGACCGGCACCGCGGTCACCCGGCGTGACATCGGCCCGTGCCGGCTGTACGTCGGCGAGCCCGTCCCGCCGTACTCCGGCCCCAACTACGGCAGCTGCCCGGCGCCCGGGATCCGGGACCTCGAGGTCCTGACCGCAGACTTCGACGGTGACGGTCGTACCGACGTGGCCACCTGGGACCGCGGCAAGGTGGCGGTCCGGACGTCGGCCGGGACCACCCGGTTCCCCTTCGGCCGGGCGGGGGACATCCCCGTCGCGGGTGACTGGGACGGGGACGGCCGCGCGGGAGTCGGCGTGGTCCGTGACGGCCGGTGGCTCCTGCGCGACACCGCCACACCCGGGGTCGCGACCCGCAGCTTCGCCTTCGGACGCGCCGGTGACACACCCGTCGTCGGGTCGTGGGCCGGCGGCCGCACCGGGGTCGGCGTCCACCGGGACAACACCTGGCACCTGCGTACCTCCGCCAGCGGCGGCGCCGCCAACATCTCCTTCCGGTGGGGACGCGCGAGCGACCAGCCGGTGGCCGGCGACTGGTACGGCAGCGGCGCGGACAGCGTCGGCGTGTTCCGGGACGGCGTCCTGGTCCAGGCGGCCACCGCCCGGGCGTCGGGCCCGTTCCGGTCGGTGACCTTCGGTCACCCCTCCGGCCGCGCCGCCGTCGGCGACTGGGACGGCGACGGCGTCACCACGCCGGGCACGGTCCAGGGCACCGAGCAGCTGTGGACCGACGACCCCACCGGGGCCGGGGCCAGGAGCACGCCGCTGCCCTACTGAGGCAGGCGCGGACCGGCCCCGGCGAGCAGGTCGGCCACAGCGGCCGTCGAGGCCGGGCCGGCCCCGTGCGTGCGGACCAGCGCGCCGTCGGGCGGGACCGGGGTGCCCGGCGACGGCCAGCCCAGGTCCACCAGCACGGCGTCCGGTCGCCGGCGCACCAGCTCGAGAAGCCAGGTCCGGACGGCGGTGGAGCGGTGGCTGTCCCGGCACACCACCACGATCGGGCGACCGGCCGCGGCCTCGAGCACCGGCGCCGGGTCCTCATCCGGTCGCGCGTCCAGCCCCGACACGTCGCCCTGCCGGGCGCCGAGCTGGTCCACGAGCCCCCAGGGGACGTCGCCGACCGCGGCGTTCGCGTCGTCCAGCAGCCGCACGACCAGCGCGCCCGCCACCGCGGGGACCTGCCCGGTCACCCGGGTGGCGCCCCCCGCGGCCCGGGTGACGGCCGCCCGGGCCACCGCCGCGGCCGGGGCGCTGGGGGGGCGCGCGGCCG
>JBBSQH010000033.1:0-42126 GCA_038258055.1 Actinomycetales bacterium | reverse complement strand
TGGCCGCCGTGGCCGTGCTGTGGCGGTTCCGCCGGCTGGGCCGGCTGGTCCCCGAGCGGCTGCCCGCCGTGGTCCGCTCCGCGGAGACCACCGAGGGCCGGGCGCGGTTGTACCGGGCCGCGGGCGCCCGGGCCACCAGCGCCCAGGTGCTGCGCCGGGCCACCGCGGGCCGCCTGGCCACGCGGCTTTCCACCGGGTCGGTCTCCGACCCCGCCACCGTCGCGCGACTGGCCGCCGCGGCCAGCGGTCGCGACCCCGTCTCCGTCGGGCTCCTGCTCGACGGCCCCGCACCCACCGACGACGCGGGCCTGGTCAGGCTCGCGGACGACCTGGACCGACTCGAACGAGAGGTGAGCCACCGGTGAGCGAACAGCCGGATCGCACGAGCTCCGACGCACCCGCGTCCTGGGGCTCCGCACCGACCACCGACCCGAGGGCCGCGCTGCAGCGCGTGCCCGTCGAGGTGGCCAAGGCGGTGGTCGGGCAGCAGGCCGTGGTCACGGGCCTCGTCATCGCGCTGCTCTGCCGTGGGCACGTCCTGCTGGAGGGGGTGCCCGGCGTCGCCAAGACGCTGACGGTGCGCGCCCTGTCGGCGGCGCTGCGGCTGGAGACGAGCCGGGTGCAGTTCACGCCCGACCTGATGCCCGGCGACGTCACGGGCTCCCTGGTCTACGACAGCCGGACCGGCGAGTTCAGCTTCCGCGAGGGCCCGGTGTTCACCAACATCCTGCTGGCGGACGAGATCAACCGGACGCCGCCCAAGACCCAGGCCTCGCTGCTGGAGGCCATGGAGGAGCGGCAGGTCAGCGTGGACGGCAAGCCCCGGATGCTGCCGGACCCGTTCATAGTCGCGGCCACCCAGAACCCGGTGGAGTACGAGGGCACGTACTCCCTGCCCGAGGCCCAGCTGGACCGGTTCCTGCTCAAGCTGACCATGCCGTTGCCGGAGCGCGACGCCGAGGTCGAGGTGCTCAACCGCCACGCCCACGGCTTCGACCCCCGAGACCTCGTGGCCGCCGGGCTCGAGCAGGTCGCCGGCCCCGAGGACCTGCGGGCCGGTCAGGCCGCCGTGGCCCGGGTGCAGGTCGGCCGCGACGTCATGGCGTACGTGGTCGACATCGCCCGCGCCACCCGCACGTCCCCGTCGCTGTCGCTCGGGGTGTCCCCGCGCGGCTCGACCGCCCTGATGTCCACCGCGCGGGCGTGGGCCTGGCTGACCGGGCGGGACTACGTCACCCCCGACGACGTCAAGGCCATGGCGCGGGCGACCCTGCGCCACCGGGTGCAGCTGCGCCCGGAGGCCGAGCTGGAGGGTGTGTCGGTGGAGTCGGTCCTGGACTCGGTCCTGGCCTCCACCCCGGTGCCGCGCTGACGTGCCGGGGCCGACGTGTGCGAGCCGTGCGGGCCTGACGTTCGGGCCTGACGTGCGGGCTGACGCGCGGGTTGACGTGAGCGGGCGGGCATGACCGTCACCGGGCGTGCCGTGCTGCTGGCGCTGCTGGGGCTGGTGCCGGTGGTGCTGGTCCCGGGCTGGACGACGCTGCTGGGCTGGCTCGGCGTGCTCCTCCTGGTCGTCGTGGCCGACCTGCTGCTGGCCGCGTCCCCGCGGGTCCTCGTCCTCGAGCGGGAGCCCCTGGGCTCGGTCCGGCAGGACGAGCCGACCGCCAGCAGCGTCGTGATCGGCAACCCGGGCCGGCGACGGCTGCGGGCCGTGGTGCGTGACGCGTGGCAGCCGTCGGCGGGGGCCAGCCCGTCCCGGCAGCGGGTCACCATCCCGGCGGGTGAGCGGCGACGGGTCACGACCGCGCTGGTGCCCACGCGTCGCGGCGACCGGCTCAGCCCCGGTCTCGCCGTCCGCAGCCTGGGCCCGCTGGGGGTCGCGGCCCGGCAGCGCAGCCTGGACCTGCCCGGTCGGCTGCGGGTGCTGCCGCCCTTCCGGTCGCGGCGGCACCTGCCGAGCCGGCTGGCCCAGCTGCGCGAGATCGACGGCAAGTCCGCCGTGCAGCTACGAGGCCAGGGCACCGAGTTCGACTCCTTGCGCGAGTACGTCGACGGCGACGACGTCCGGTCGATCGACTGGCGGGCCACGGCGCGCCGGCAGACCGTGGTGGTCCGCACCTGGCGACCCGAGCGGGACCGCCGCGTCCTGATCGTCATCGACGCCGGGCGCACCGCGGCGGCGAGGGTCGGCGACGAGCCCCGCCTGGACGCCGCCATGGACGCGGCGCTGCTGCTGGCCGCCCTGGCCTCGCGGGCCGGGGACCGGGTGGACCTGCTGATGCACGACCGCCGTGTGGTCGGCCGTGTCGAGGGTGCCTCCCGCTCGGACCTGCTGCAGCGCATGGTCGACGTGATGGCGCCGGTGGACCCCGCCCTGGTCGAGTCCGACTGGTCGATGGTCGCCGCGCAGGTGCGCGGCCGGCTGAGCCGCCGCAGCCTCGTGGTGCTGCTGACGCCGCTGGAGGCCGGGAGCGTGGACTCCGGGCTCCTGCCCGTCCTGGGCCAGATCAGCCGCCGCCACGCCGTGGTCGTCGCGTCGGTCGGCGACCCCGAGCTGACCGAGATGGCCGGCCGTCGCGGGGACGCGCCCGCGGTGTACGACGCCGCCGCGGCCACCCGGTCGCAGCTGGACGCCGAGACCGTCACCGGCTGGGTGAACCGGCTGGGGGTCGAGGTCGTCCGCGGCGACCCGGAGTCCCTGCCGCCCGCGCTCGCCGACCGCTACCTGGCCATGAAGGCAGCCGGCCGGCTCTAGGTCCCGGTCCTACGTCCTGAGGTGGCTGTGCACCGGACGACGAACGGGGCGGGGCTGACGCGGCCCCGCCCCGTTCCGCCTGACTCAGCAGCGAACGATGTGCAGGTCCGGGCCAGGGATGACGGTGGGTGAGTAGAACAGGCAGCGAGTGTTGGGACCGCTGAGCACTGCGTTGGCAGTAGCTACGCCTGCTGCGCCAGCACTCCCGATCACCCCTCGGCATATCGTTCGAAGTCCGGAGGGGAGTCGGGCGCAAGCCGCTATGGAAGCCGCCGTTGTTCCCCCGATGATCCCCGAAGCGATGATGCGGGATTCGCCGTTTGTGAACTTGGTCCCGCAACGTGGGCCCAGGGTGCCAGGCAGGTCCCCCGCTCGATAGCAGACGACGCTCGCCTCCGCCGAGACCGTTCCCCCAACGGGCTTAGAGATCTCTTCGGCACTCGACGCCGCACTCGCCGATGACATCCCCCCCAGCAGTAGTGCGATCGTTGTCAGAAGGACCGTGATGGGTCTCCTCATGCTTTCCCCCGGCTCAACCGGCGACGAGGTCCCGGTCGCCGCGCAGCTCCTTGCGCAGGTCGCCCGTCTCACCCGCGCGCACGGCCCGTCGGCCCAGCACCACGACGTAGGCCACGAACGTCGCCCACACGACGAAGCCGATGGCGATCCGGGCCCACGTGGGCAGCGGGGACGGGGTCACGTAGGCCTCGACGATGCCGGACACGAACAGCACGGGGATCAGACCGACGGCGATACCGATCATGGCCCGGCCCTCCTGGCCCAGGGCGTCCAGGCGCGAGCGGGGACCCGGGTCGATCCAGGCCCAGAACAGCCTCAGCCCCGCGGCCAGCGCCACGAAGACCGCCGTGAGCTCGAGCAGCCCGTGCGGGGTGATGAGGCCGAAGAACAGGTCCAGCCGGTCGCAGGAGGCCATCAGGCCGGCGGTCGACCCGATCTGGATGGCGTTGTTGGCGAAGACGAAGACGGGGTACACGCCCGTGATGCCGAAGGCGATGGACTGCGCCGCAATCCAGGCGTTGTTGGTCCACACCTGGCCCGCGAAGGACGCGGCCGGGTTCTCGGAGTAGTAGGCCTCGAACTGCACCTCGCACAACGCCCGTATCTCGGAGTCCGAGAGCAGCGCCGACTGCACGTCCGGGCTGGCCGCAACCCACGCCCCCGACGCGCCGCCGAGGAGGAGGAACGACACGGCCACAATGATGGTCAGTCGTCCGGTGCGGTACAGCGCGGCGGGGAACTCCAGGACGAAGAACCGGGCAATGTCGCGCCACACCGGCTCCCGGGAGCCGGTCACGGCCTGCCGGGCCTTGTTGACCAGCGTGGACAGCCGGGCGACCAGCGACGGGTCCGGCGCGGAGGAGCGGACCACCGACAGGTGGGTGGAGACCCGCTGGTAGAGCGAGACCAGCTCGTCGGCCTCGGTGGCGCTGAGCCGACCTCGTGTGACGAGTTGCTCCAGCCGCGCCCACTCCCCCGAGTGGGCCTGCACGAAGGCGTCGACGTCCACGACCGCGACCCTAGTACGGGCCCGTCCGGGGCCGGGCCGGCGGTGCGCCCGACGGCGCACGAGCCACCCGGATAGCCTGCAGCCGTGAGCATGCTGGTGACCGGGGACGCCGTCGTCCTGGAGCTGCCGCCCGCGGGGCTCGGCACCCGGCTGCTCGCGATCTTCATCGACGTCGTGGCCCAACTGGTCGTCCTGGCCGTGATCTTCTACTTCCTCGGGGGCTTCGTCCTGTCCCTGGACGGCGCGGGCGTCGCCGCCGTCACCCTCACCATCCTGGTGCTCGTGCTCGTCGTCCTGCCCGCGACGGTGGAGACGCTCACCCACGGCCGGTCGCTGGGCAAGCTCGCGCTCGGCCTGCGTGCGGTCCGCGACGACGGCGGGCCGATCCGCAGCCGGCACGCGATCGCGCGTGCGCTGGTCGGCTTCGGTGAGATCTACATGGCGTTCGGTGCGCTGTCGGCCCCGTTCGTGCTCGCCACCCACCGCGCCAAGCGGCTCGGCGACATGGTCGCGGGTACCTACGTCATCAACGAGCGGACCGCTCTGGTGAGCGCGCCGATGGCCCAGATGCCGCCAGAGCTCGCCGGGTGGGCGGCGACCGCCGACCTAGGCCAGCTGCCCGGGCCGCTGAGCCTGGCCGCCCGGTCGTTCCTGTCCCGCCTCGACGGGCTGTCCCCGCAGGCGCGCGCGCAGCTGGGTGAACGGCTCGCGGCCGACCTGTCGGGGCTGGTCTCGCCCCCGCCGCCGCCGGGGACCCCGCGCGAGCGGTTCATCGCCGCCGTCCTCGCGGAGCGGCGCGAGCGAGACAGCCGTCGGATCGCCTCCGAGCAGGCCCAGCTGCAGCGGCTTCGGGCCATGGCCGACCACGCCCGGGGCGGCTGAGCACCCCCTACCCACGAACCGCCCGGTCCCCGCGCGGACCCCACCGGACATCGTTGTCAGTCCGTTACGTGTTCGGCTGCGCCGCAGGTGAGGGGCCTCCCATGCTGTGCCGCAGCCGGCGCATCGGGTGCTCGGCCACCGAGATCCAGGGGGATCCCACCATGAACACTCACCGTCGAGCAGGCCTCGCCGCCACCGTCGCCGCGGGCCTGCTCGCCTCACTCGTCGTCATGCCCGTGGGGGCGCAGGCCCGACCGCTGCCCGCCGCACCGGCGCCCGCCGCGGCCACGGCCCAGAAACCCGCCGCCTGCACCGCCGCCCGGCAGGCGGTCGAGGACTACGCCGCGGGACCGGTGGCCGACCTGGCCGCCGCCGCCGAGACCAGGGTCACCGAGGTCGAGGCCCTCATCGGGGCGGCCGAGGCCGACCTCGTCGAGGCGACCGAGGCCCTCGCCGCGGCCGACGAGGCCCAGGGCACGGCCCAGGAGGTCCTGGACGCGGCCGTCGTCGCGCTCGAGGCGGCCGAGGAGGACGGCGACCCGGATCTGATCGCCGAGGCCCAGGCGGCCTACGACGCCGCCTACCAGGCGGAGATCGACTCGATGGGGGTCGTGTTCCAGGCCGAGGTCACCTTCTACGCGGCCGAGGACGCGCTGGGGTCGCTGCAGGCTGAGCTCGTCGAGACCCAGGCGCTGGCGGACTTCCTCCTCGAGGCACGGCTCGGCCGGGACTTCGAGACCGAGCAGCAGGTCGTGGACTACCTCGCCGCGCTGGAGGCGGCCGACCTCGGGGAGTACGCCGACCTGGTGGGGGCCCTCGCCGACGCCTGCTTCGCCGTCGCCGGCGACGGGGACGACGAGGACGACGACGCGGTCCCGGCGGCGCCCGCCGCGGCCCCGGTCACGGCCCGCGCGAGCTACCCCGGCTGAGGCCCCCGACGGCCCGGCGACGACCTCGGTCGGATCGGGTCTGACGACACGACAGCACCCTGCGTCGAGTAGACCGACGCAGGGTGCCGTTGTGTCGAGACGTGGTGCGGGTCGAGCGGGTGGGTCAGTAGCGGTAGGCGTCCGTCTTGTACGGGCCGGCCACGTCGACACCCAGGTACTCGGCCTGCGACTTGGTCAGCTCGGTGAGCCGCACGCCGAGGGCGTCCAGGTGCAGGCGGGCGACCTTCTCGTCCAGGACCTTGGGCAGCACGTGCACGCCCAGGGGGTACTCCTCGCCGCGCGTGAACAGCTCGATCTGCGCCATCACCTGGTTGGTGAAGGAGTTGCTCATCACGAAGCTGGGGTGGCCGGTGGCGTTGCCCAGGTTGAGCAGGCGGCCCTCGGACAGGACGATGACGCTGCGCTCCGGCGTGCTGCCCGTCCCCGGGAACGTCCACTCGTGGACCTGGGGCTTGATCTCCGTCCGGGTGATGCCCGGGGTCTTGGCCAGCCCGGCCATGTCGATCTCGTTGTCGAAGTGGCCGATGTTGCCCAGGATCGCCTTGTTCTTCATCCGGCCGATCTGCTCGGCGGTCACGACGTCCTTGTTGCCGGTCGCGGTGATGATGATGTCGGCGGAGCCGATGACCTCGTCGAGGGTGGCGACCTGGTAACCGTCCATCGCGGCCTGGAGGGCGTTGATGGGGTCGATCTCGGTGACGATGACCCGGGCACCCTGGCCGCGCAGCGACTCCGCGGAGCCCTTGCCGACGTCGCCGTAGCCGCAGACGACGGCCACCTTGCCGCCGATGAGCACGTCGGTGGCGCGGTTGATGCCGTCGATGATCGAGTGGCGGGTGCCGTACTTGTTGTCGAACTTGGACTTGGTCACCGAGTCGTTGACGTTGATCGCGGTGAACAGCAGGGTGCCGTCGCGCATCCGGTCGTACAGCCGCAGGACACCGGTGGTGGTCTCCTCGGTGACGCCCTTGATGCCCTCGGCGACCTTGGTCCAGCGACCGGACTCCGCGGCCAGGGTGCGGCGCAGGGTGTCCAGGACGACCGCGTACTCCTCGTTGTCGTCCTCTGTGGTCGCGGGCACGGCGCCGGCGCCCTCGAACTCGACACCCTTGTGCACGAGCATCGTGGCGTCACCGCCGTCGTCGAGGATCATGTTCGGGCCGGTGGAGCCGTTGCCGTCGGCGGGCCAGCGCAGCACCTGGTCGGTGCACCACCAGTACTCCTCGAGCGTCTCGCCCTTCCAGGCGTAGACGGGGATGCCGGTGGGCGCCTCGGGGGTGCCCTCGGGGCCGATGACGATGGCGGCCGCGGCCGCGTCGTCGGTGGAGAAGATGTTGCAGGACGCCCAGCGGACGTCGGCCCCGAGCGAGACCAGGGTCTCGATGAGGACGGCGGTCTGGACGGTCATGTGCAGGGAGCCGGTGATGCGGGCGCCGGCCAGGGGCGCCTTGCCGGCGTACTCCTCGCGCAGCGACATCAGGCCGGGCATCTCGTGCTCGGCCAGGCGCAGCTGGTGGCGGCCGGTCTCGGCCAGGGACAGGTCGGCGACGGCGTGGTCGATGACCCGGCCGTCGGCGGTGGTGTGGCTCGCGGCCAGCGCGGCTGCGCGGCCCGGGGCGGTGGTGGAGGACATGGGGTGGATCCTTCCCGCGGCGTCCGCCGCGTACGTCTGGGACCGCGTGGCGCTCGCGCACGGCGCGGTCAGGTGTCTCCTCGCCCCGGCGTGACCCCTCTGGGCCCCTCGGCATCACCGACGCCGTGCGGACCCCAGGTTAACCCGCCGAGGCCCGGCGGCGAGGGTGCGGGCGACACGCAGCCGGCAGCAGTGCCGAATCCGGGATCGAACACCCCTTGTTCTTCGAACATACGTTCGATAGACTGCCGGCATGCACTGGGGGGCCGGCGAGGCAGGGGACGAGGGGACCGACGTCTCGGGCGCGCCGCTGCTGCAAGCGATCGAGGCCGTCCGTGAGGCCGTGTCGGGGCTGCGGTCCCAGCTCGGCGACGACCGGGTCTGGCAGCACACCGACCGCACCGTGCTCACCGCGGTCGGTGAGCTGGCCCGGGTCCGGGCCGCGCTGGAGGAGACCCACCTGCGCCTGGTCCGCGAGGTCGACACCCGCGGCGTCGCCGAGGCGTCCCCCGTCGCCACCACCCCCGAAGGGTTTCTCCGTTCGGCGTGCCTGATGAGCCCGGGACAGGCCCGCAGCGACGTGGCCGCCGCCCGCGCTGTGGCACCCGACGCACCGCTGCACCCTTTCGGGGTCCTGCTCGCCCGCGGTCAGGTGTCCCGCCGCCACGTCGACGCCGCCGTCCGCTGCCTCGACACAATCCCCACCGCAGTCCAGGAACAGCCCGGCTTCGCCGAGGACGCCGTGTCCTACCTGCTGCTCGCGGCCGACGGCGGCACCCCGACCGACGTGGACGTCGCCGCCAAGCACCTGCTCGCCTCCCTCGTCCCCGACCGCGCGGACCGCCTCGACGAACGCTCCTTCGACCGACGGTTCCTCGACCTCAGCACCGACGCCACCGGCATGACCATCGGCAAGTTCCAGCTCGACCCCACCACCGGCACCGCCCTCCGGGTCGCCCTGCAACGCTGGTCCGCCCCCGACCCCGCCGGATCTCCAGAGCAGGGTGCCGCGACAGCTGGTGCGGCGGCCGGCGCTGGTGCTGGCGACGGGACTGCTCCCGGTACAACGGCGGACGACCCGGCAGACCCCGACCTCGGCCTGCTACGAGGCGAGCAGACCGACGGCTGGGGCGCCGACTGCGCCGCCCCCGGCCAACCCGACCGACGCCAACCCCGCCAACGCCGCGCCGACGCCCTGGCCCACCTCCTCCAGGTCGCCCTCGGCGTCGAGGCCCCCCACCGCGGCGAACGACCCCGCGTCGTCCTCACCCTCACCCTCGACCAGCTCCAACAGCTCGAGCAGACCCGGCGACCCGGCGCAGCCGGCGACCAGCACGAAGGCACCGGACCGGACGGCCTGGTCGGGCTGCCCGAGGTCGAAGGCGACGGCCCCATCCCCCGCTGGGCCGCGAAGACGCTGGCCTGCGACGCCGTCCTGCAACGCCTCGTCCTGTCCCCCACCGAGGCCCCCCTCGAGCTCGGCCGTTCGATCCGCCTCGCGTCGTTGGCCCAGCGCCGCGCCCTCGCCATCCGCGACGGCGGCTGCGTCATCCCCGGCTGCACCGCCCCACCCACCCCCTGCGACGCCCACCACATCACCCACTGGGCCGACGGCGGACCCACCGACCTCCACAACCTCTGCCTGCTGTGCCCCGCCCACCACACCGCGATGCACGCGGAGACCTGGGCCGTCGACGTAGACCACGAGGGTCAGGTCTGGGTTACGCCTCCACGGTTCGTCGACCCACTACGACAACCAAGACCCGCCTGGCGACAACGCGCCCGACGCACCCGCCGGGCAGCCTGACCGCAGAGCTCGCCTGCCCTGCCCTGATGTTCCGACCGCGTGGACGCCCACTGCGTCACGTCCGGGCGCGCTGCTGCCCCTAGGCCCCCAGCAGGACCACGCTGTTGCCGTCGGGGGCGACGAGCCGGAGCAGGCGGGCCCCACCGCCGGGCTCGGGGCCGTCGTGGGCCACACCGTCGGCGGTGAGGCGTTCCGCCGCGCCGTCGAGGTCGTCGCTGCCCAGGACCACGGACGACCGGCCGGCTCGCTCGGGGTCCTGCCAGACCTGGACCCCGGACGCCCCGTCCAGGTGCCACTCCAGCAACCCCGCCATGGGGCGCGCGTCGGGATCCCGGCCGAACAGCGACCGGTACCAGGGCTCGGCGGTGGCCAGGTCCGAGACGACCGAGCCTGCCAGCACGTACGAGAACGTCATGCAGTCCCGACCGCCGGCGCCCCGAGAAGTCATCGGCGGGGGCGCCGGCCTACGTCACGGTCAGCTGACCGGCGCGCTCAGACCGGCCAGACGGCGTGACGCCGGTCAGAGAACTCGCGTCGGGTCCGCGAGGCGTACCGCAGTCGTCGGACCAGGTCCTCGCGCAGGTCCTCCGGCTGGACGACGGCGTCGATCACCAGGTCGGACGCCAGCCGACGCAGGTCCACGTCGGCCAGGTACTCGGCGCGCTTGCGGGCCACGAACGCCTCCCGGTCCGCCTCGTCCTCGATGGCCGCGATCCGCTTGGCGTAGACGGCGTTGACCGCGGCCTCCGGGCCCATCACGGCGATGGCCGCCGTGGGCAGCGCGACGCAGGCGTTGGGCGCGAACCCGGGCCCGGCCATGGCGTAGAGCCCGGCCCCGTAGGCCTTGCGGAGCACCACGCTGACCTGCGGCACCGTGGCCTCGGACACCGCGGCCACCATCTTGGCGCCGTGACGGATGATGCCGGCCCGCTCGACGTCGCTGCCGATCATGAACCCGGGCACGTCGGCCAGGTAGACCAGCGGCACGTTGAACGCGTCGCACAGCAGGATGAACCGCGCCGCCTTGTCGGCGCTGTCGCCGAAGAGCACCCCGCCCTTGACCGCGCTGTTGTTGGCCACGATCCCGATGCTGCGGCCCTCGAGCCGGCCGAACCCCACGACGAGCTCGGGGGCGAACAGCTCCTTGACCTCGAAGAAGCTCATCCCGTCGACCAGGGCGTCGATGACCCCGTGCACGTCGAACGGCTCGGACTCCCGGGCCGGCACGTCCCCGGTGCGCAGCGACCGCACGGGCGGCTCGGGCGCGTACGTGGGCGGGTCCTCGCGCCAGGTCCGCGGCAGGTAGGACAGGTACAGCCGGGCCTGCTCGACGGCGTCGGCGTCGTCGGAGGCGAGCACGTCGCCGCAGCCGGACACCGTGCAGTGCATCCGGGCGCCGCCCATCTGCTCCAGGTCGACCTTCTCCCCCACGACCATCTCGGCCATCCGGGGCGAGCCCAGGTACATGCTGGCGTTGCCCTCGACCATGATCACGATGTCGCAGAACGATGGCACGTAGGCCCCTCCGGCCGCGGACGGACCGAACAGGCAGCAGACCTGCGGCACCCGGCCGGACAGCGCGACCTGGTTGTGGAAGATCCGCCCCGCGCCGCGCCGACCCGGGAAAAGCTCGACCTGGTCGGTGATCCGGGCGCCGGCGGAGTCGACCAGCCAGACGATCGGCAGCTCCTCGCGCAGGGCCGTCTCGGTGGCGCGGACCATCTTCTCGACCGTCCGCGCGCCCCAGGACCCGGCCTTGACCGTGGGGTCGTTGGCCACGACCACGACGGGGCGGCCGTCCACGGTGCCGCGGCCGGTGACCACGCCGTCGGCGGGCAGCCCGCTGCCGCCCGTCTCGCGCTCGGCCACCGTGGCCACCGCGTTGGCCAGCCGGCCGTCCTCGACGAACGAGCCGGGGTCGCACAGCAGGTCGACGCGCTCGCGGACGGCCAGCTTGCCCGCGGCCGCGAGCCGGGCCGCCCCCTTGTCGTCGGGGGCGGCCGTGGCCTGCTGGGCCTGGTCGAGCCAGTCGGTGAAGCCGGCGGGTCCCGCTGCTGCCTGATCCGCCGCGGCCGGTGCGCTGGTCGCGTCGCCCTCGCTCATGCCACGGGGAGGCCGAGGCCGCGGGCCAGCACGAGGCGCTGGACCTCGCTGGTGCCCTCCCCGATCTCGAGGATCTTGGCGTCGCGGTAGAACCGGGCCACCGGGTACTCCTCCATGAAGCCCGCCCCGCCGAACACCTGGGTCGCGACGCGCGCGGCGTCCATGGCCACGGTCGAGGTGTACAGCTTGGCCTTGGCCGCGGCGGCCTTGACCTGCTTGGCCGTGGCCCGACCGGCGGTCTGCTCGTCCTTGAGCCAGGCCGCCCGGTAGGTCAGCAGGTGCCCGGCCTCGACCGCCACCGACAGGTCGGCCAACGGGAACGCGACGCCCTGGTTGCGCCCGATGGGCGAGCCGAACGCGACGCGGGTCTTCGCGTACTCCGTCGCCAGGTCGAGGCAGGCCCGGGCCGAGCCGAGCGCCAGCGCGCTGATGGCGATCCGGCCGTCGTCGAGGATGGCCAGGAACTGCTTGAAGCCCGCCCCTCGCTCGCCGAGCAGGTGGTCCTCGGGCACGCGGCAGCCCTTGAAGGCCAGGCCGTGGGTGTCGGAGGAGTTCCAGCCGAGCTTGCGGTACGCCTGCTCGACCACGAACCCCTCGGTGCCGGCCGGGATCGTGATGGCGCTGATCTCGGGGCTGCCGTCCTCACGCGTGCCGGTGCGGGCGGTGACCGTGACCACGCTGGTCAGCTCGGTGCCGGAGTTGGTGATGTAGCTCTTGGCCCCGTCGACGACCCACTGGCCGTCGACCAGCTGGGCCTTGGTGCGGGTGGCCCCGGCGTCGGAGCCGGCCTCGGGCTCGGTCAGGCCGAACGCGGCCAGCGCGCGACCCTCGACCAGGTCCGGCAGCCAGCGCTCGCGCTGCGCGTCGGTGCCGTAGGTGAGGATCGGGTTGATGCCCAGGCCGACCCCCGCGCTCAACGTGATGCCGGCGGACTGGTCGACGTAGCCGAGCTCCTCGATCGCGACGCACAGGCTGGTGAAGTCACCGCCCGCGCCGCCGTAGGCCTCGGGCACGACGAGCCCGAACAGGCCCAGCTCGCCCATCTTGGGGACGAGGTGGGCGGGGAAGTGGTGGGTCTCGTCCCACTTCGCGATGTGCGGCGCGATCTCGGCCGCTGCGAAGTCTCGGACGACTGCACGCAGATCCTCGTGGTGATCCGCAAGCGCGAACGTCATCGGTCGCTCCTCCTGGACGGCCGAGGGGTGGTGGCCGTTCCGGGGGGAGCCTAACCGGGGCCCGCCTGGTGCCGCGCCCGGGAACGTCGCCCCGCCCGGACCCGCATGGGCCGCCACGTCGTTAGCGTGGGGGGCATGTCGAGCGCCTTGTTCCTGATGAGCACCGAGGCCGACAGCGGCAAGTCCGCGCTGGCGCTCGCCCTGTTCGACGCGATGGCCCGCCGGGTCCCCCGCCCGGCCGTCTTCCGCCCGGTCACTCGCGACGGCGAGAGCGACTTCATCGTCGACCTGCTGCTGTCGCGCCTGCCCGAGGGCGCCCGCCCGGCCGCGTCCGACTGCGTCGGGGTGACCTACGACGAGCACCACGCCGACCCGGACGCCACCCGCGCCACCATCGTCGGCCGGTTCCGCCGGCTGGCGGCCGAGCACGACGCCGTCCTCGTGGTCGGCAGCGACTTCACCGACGTCGGCGCGGCGAGCGAGCTGGCCCGCAACATCGACCTGGCCCAGGACCTGGCCGCGCCGGTGGTGGCCGTGGTCACCGGCCGCGACCGTGACGGCGTGCGCCCCGTCGAGGCCGTCCGCGCCGCGGCGGAGCACGCGCTGGACTCGCTGCTCGCCCGGCACACCCCGGTGATCGGCCTGGTGGCCAACCGCTGCGACCCCGACGGGCTGGACGCCGTCCGGGCCGTCACCGACGACGTGCTCGCCTCCCGCGAGCTCGACGTCCCGGTCGCGGTCGTCCCGGAGCTGCCGCTGCTGGCCGCGCCCACGCTGCGCCAGATCGCCGAGGCGGTGGGTGCCAGGTTGCTGAGCGGGGCCGACGAGGACCTCGACCGGGCCGCGGTCGACGTGATGGTGGCCGCCATGACGCTCCCGCACATGCTCGAGCGGCTCGTCGACCAGGCCGTCGTGATCGTCCCCGGTGATCGCTCCGACGTCCTGGTGGGCACGCTGGCGGCTGCGCGGGCCGACACCTTCCCCAGTCCGTCCGGCCTGGTGCTGACCGGCGGGTTCGCCCCGGACCCGGTGACGGCCCGCCTGATGGCCGGGTTCAGCCCCGCGCCCCCGGTCGTGCTGGCCCAGGGCCCGACCTTCGAGGTGGCGACGATCGCAGCCGGGCTGCGCGGGCGGATGCGGGCGGGCTCGCACCGCAAGATCGAGGCGGCCCTCCACCTGGCCGGCGAGCACGTGCCCGCCGAGGCGTGGCTGGACCGGCTGGCGCTGTCTCCCACCGACATCGTCACCCCGGTCATGTTCACCCACGACCTGTACGAACAGGCCCGGTCCGACCGCCGCCGGATCGTGCTGCCCGAGGGGACCGACCCGCGCGTGCTGCGCGCTGCGGCCACCGTGCTGCGCCGCGGGGTCGCCGACGTCGTGCTGCTCGGTGACGTCGACGAGGTCGCCGCAGCGGCCACCGCGGCCGGCGCCGACATCGGCGCGGCCGAGGTCGTCGACCCGTCGACCGACGAGCGCCGGGAGCGCTACGCCGAGGTCTACGCCGAGCTGCGGGCCCACCGCGGCGTCACGCAGGCCATGGCCCACGACACCGTCGCGGACGTGTCGTACTTCGGCACGCTGATGGTCCACCTGGACGAGGCCGACGGCATGGTGTCCGGGGCCGCGCACACCACGGCCCACACCATCCGCCCGGCGTTCGAGATCATCCGCACCCGTCCGGACACCTCCGTGGTGTCGAGCGTGTTCTTCATGCTGCTGCCCGACAAGGTGCTGGTCTACGGCGACTGCGCCGTGGTGCCCAGCCCCGACGCCGAGCAGCTGGCCGACATCGCCATCAGCTCCGCCGGGACGGCCGCGGCGTTCGGCGTCGCGCCCCGCGTCGCGATGCTGTCCTACTCCACGGGGAGCTCCGGCAGCGGCGCCGACGTCGACCGGGTCCGGGAGGCCACCGAGCTGGTCCGCGAGCGGCGTCCGGACCTGCTGGTGGAGGGCCCGTTGCAGTACGACGCGGCGGTCGACCCGGCCGTGGCGGCCAGCAAGCTGCCCGGCTCCGACGTCGCGGGCCGCGCCACCGTGCTGGTGTTCCCCGACCTCAACACCGGCAACAACACCTACAAGGCCGTGCAGCGCTCGGCCGGGGCGACCGCTGTCGGTCCCGTGCTGCAGGGCCTCAACAAGCCCGTCAACGACCTGTCCCGCGGTGCGACCGTCGACGACATCGCCACCACGGTGGCGGTCACCGCGGTGCAGGCGCAGGTGCGGGCCGCAGAGGAGTCCTCATGAGCGTGCTCGTCGTCAACGCCGGCTCCTCGTCGGTCAAGTACGCCCTGGTGGAGCCGCACGGTGACGGTCCGGCCACGGTGCTGGCCAACGGCGTGGTGGAACGGGTCGGCTCGGGCTCCGCGACGCTGCGCCACGTGGTCGACGGCGACACCCACGAGACCGCCATCGACGCCGACGACCACACCCAGGCCATGGCTGCCGTCGCCGACGCCTTCCAGACGTACGGTCCGCAGGCCCGCGACGCCGTCGTCGCGGTCGGGCACCGCGTGGTCCACGGTGGTGAGTCGTTCACCGGACCGGTGCTGGTGGACGAGGACGTGCTGGCGGAGATCGACCGCCTGTCGGTCCTGGCGCCGCTGCACAACCCCGTCAACGTGGCCGGCATCCGCGCCGCGCAGCAGCGGTTCGGCGACGTGCCGCACGTGGCCGTGTTCGACACGGCGTTCCACGCGGACCTGCCGGCGGTGGCGCGGACCTATGCCGTGCCCCGGGAGTGGCGCGAAGAGCACGGGGTGCGCCGCTACGGGTTCCACGGCACCTCGCACGCCTACGTGTCCCGCACGGCTGCGACCTGGCTGCAGTCCGAGCGCGGGGTGGACCCGTCGGCCTCACGCGTCGTGGTGCTGCACCTAGGCAACGGGGCCAGTGCGTGCGCGGTGCTGGGCGGTCGCAGCATCGACACCTCGATGGGGCTCACCCCGCTCGCAGGCCTGGTGATGGGGACCCGCAGCGGCGACGTGGACCCGGCCCTGGCCGGGCACCTGCGCCGGGTGGCCGACCTGGCCGGGGACGTCGTGGAGGAGCAGCTCAACCGGGCGTCCGGGCTGCTCGGGCTGACCGGGGAGTCCGACCTGCGCGACGTCCGACGCCTGGCCGAGGGCGGGGACACCGCCGCGGCCGAGGCGCTCGAGTTGTACGCCTACCGGATCCGGTCCTTCGTCGGGGCCTACGCCGTGGCCCTCGGCGGCCTGGACGCCGTCGTGCTGACCGCCGGGGTCGGCGAGCACGACACGGCGATGCGGGCGAGCGTGCTCGAAGGGCTGGGCGTGCTGGGCGTCCGGTTGGACGCCGACCGCAACGCCGCCGTCGCCCCGGACGGCGGGCCGGTGCAGCCGATCAGCACGAACGACAGCGCCACTGCCGCGCTCGTGGTGCCGACCGACGAGGAGGGCGAGATCGCGCGTCAGGCGGTCGACCTGCTCCAGGGCTGACCGACGTCGCCCGGAGGACGGCATACGCTTTCCAATATGGAAACCATATGTCAGGCTTGGCCCATGAGTGATGACATGACCGCCGCCACCGGGACGACCATCGGCGACACGAGCCGCGGCACGGCCGCTGACGCCCTTCGCCGCGCCGACGACCTCGGCATGCGCACCCGGCAGGCCAGCCGTTGGTACGTCCGCTACATGGCGGTGTTCGGCGTCGGGTTCGGCCTGATGACCCTTCTGCTGGGTCTGGGCCCGCAGGACGCCACCGGGGTGGTGTGGTGGACGGTCGCAGTCCTGGTCGTGTGGGGCCTGTTCGTGGCGGCCATGGTCCTCTGGGCCGTTCGCCGACCGGTGCAGGGCATCCTCTGCGGCCGCAACTACGTGCCGGGCTGGGTGGGTACGGGGGCGTTGTACGCGGCCGCGCTTTTCGGGGGGCTAGGACGGGACCTGCCCGTGTGGGCCTGGGTGCTGATGGCCCTCGTCGTGCCGGTACCACTGGTCGCCTACGCGGTCAGGGTCCACCGGTCCCTGGCATGAGCCCGACCGGACCACCGACCGGCGCCCTGCCCTCCGACGCGAGGCCGCACCCACGCCACGACCTCGAGCCGCTGCTCCTGCACGGCGTCCGGTTCTCGGTGCTCGCGGTCACGGCCGCGGCGGACAAGGTTGCCTTCGCCTACGTCCGGGACGCCCTGCAGGTCAGCGACTCGGTCCTCAGCAAGCAGCTGACCGCACTCGAGGAGGCGGGCTACGTCCGCATCGACAAGGTCGCCGACGGCCGACGAGCCCGCACCTGGGTGCACGGGACCGACAAGGGGCGGGCAGCGTTCCGGCGCCACCGGGAGGCGCTGGCCGCCATCGCCGACCGTGTCTGAGGGAGCTCTGTCCGAACGGTCTACGCCCGGGTCGCCCCTCCCTGCAGCTGGCCGGCGGCCTGGGGGTCACCGCCCGCCTGACGCGCCTCCTCGATCTCCTCCCGACGCTCCTCCTCGACCTCGGCGGTGAGCCTGGCGCCCGCCTCGGCGTCCCGGGTCAGGTTCTCCCCCGTCTTGGGGTCGAACAGGTGCATCTTGCGCGTGTCGACCCAGATCTCGGCCTGGCGGCCGGCGCGGATCCGGCTGGCGGCGTCGATGGCCACGATCATCTGGGTGCGGAGCTGGTCGCTGTCGAGCTCGCGGGACAGGTCCTTGAGCTGCTGCTCCACCTCGGGCGAGGCGTCGAACGGGATGTAGGCGTACTGCTCGTTGCCCAGCCACTCCGTCACGTCGACCTGCGCGGTGAACACGTCGCCCTTGTCCCGCTTGTCCGCCTCGACGAGCTTGGCGTCCTCGAACGCCTCGGGGCGCACCCCCATGAGCATGACCTGGTGCCCCTCGGCGGCCTCGCGCTGCCGGTCGGTGGTGAGCTGGATCGGGCCGAGCGGGGTGCTCAGGTGGCCGTCCTCGACCTCGACGGGCACGAAGTTCATCGGCGGCGAGCCGATGAAGCCGGCCACGAACAGGTTGACGGGCTGCTCGTAGAGCTCGCGCGGGGACGCGATCTGCTGCAGCACGCCCTTCTTGAGGACCGCGACCCGGTCCCCCAGCGTCATGGCCTCGGTCTGGTCGTGCGTGACGTACACCGTGGTGATGCCGAGGCGGCGCTGCAGCCGGGCGATCTCCGTGCGCATCTGGCCCCGCAGCTTGGCGTCCAGGTTGGACAGCGGCTCGTCGAACAGGAACGCGTCGGCGCTGCGGACGATCGCCCGACCCATCGCGACCCGCTGGCGCTGCCCGCCGGACAGGTTCGCCGGCTTGCGGTCCAGGTGCTCGTCGAGCTCCAGCAGGGTCGAGGCGTCCCGGACCCGCTCGTCCACCTCCTTGTCGGAGGTCTTGGACAGCCGCAGCGGGAACGCCATGTTCTCGTACACGGTCAGGTGCGGGTAGAGGGCGTAGTTCTGGAACACCATCGACAGGTTGCGGTCGCGGGGCGCCTTGTCGTTGACCCGCTTGCCCCCGATCAGCATGTCGCCCTCGGTGATGTCCTCCAGCCCGACGATCATCCGCAGCAGGGTCGACTTCCCGCAGCCCGACGGGCCGACGAGGATGAGGAACTCCCCGTCGTCGATGTCGATGCTGACGTCGTTCACCGCCGGGAACCCGTCGGCGTACTTCTTGACGATGTTCTTCATCTCGATGGCAGCCATCACTGTCTCCTGTTCGTCGGCCGAGGGCGGCTCAGCCCTTGACGGCGCCGTTGGTCAGTCCCGCGACGATCTTCTGCTGGAAGAGCAGCACCAGGATCACGACCGGGATGGTCACGATCACGGACGCTGCCGCGATGGGGGCGGTGGGTTGGGAGAACTGGCTGGCGCCCGAGAAGAACGCCAGCGCGGCGGGCACGGGTCTGGCCGCCTCGCTCGAGGTGAGAGTGATACCGAAGATGAAGTCGTTCCAGATGGCGAAGAACGTGAGGATCGCCGCCGTGAACACGCCGGGCGCGGCCAGCGGCACGATGACCTTGCGGAACGCCTGCAGCGGGGTGGCCCCGTCGACCTGCGCCGCCTGCTCCATCTCCCACGGGATCTCCCGGAAGAACGCCGACAGCACGTAGACCGACAGCGGCAGCGAGAACGACAGGTAGGGGATGATCAGGCCCAGCCAGGTGTCGTAGAGCCCGACGGTCCGCCACAGGTTGAACAGCGGGGTGGCGATGGCGATGATCGGGAAGATCGTGATCGCCAGGGCGAGGCTCAGCAGCAGCTTCTTGCCCGGGAAGTCGAGCCGGGCCACGGCGTAGGCCGCGAACATCGCGAGCACCACCGAGATCGCGGTGGCGATCAGCGAGATGCCGATCGAGTTGCGGAGCGCCGACGTGAACAGGTCGGACTGGAACACGATCCGGTAGTTCTCCCAGCTCCAGTCCGTCGGGAGGAACCGCTGGTTGTTGATGTCGTCGCCGGCCTTGAACGACAGCGAGATGATCCACGCGACGGGGATCAGCGCGTACGCCATGATGATGACGGCGCCGACTATCCAGTACACCTGGCCCTTGCGGTCGGTGGACATCAGGAGCCCCCTCTCTGCTCGGCCAGGTTGACCTTGAAGCCCTTGATGAACAGGAAGGCGATCAGCACGACCAGGATCGCGAGGATGACGCTCACGGCCGAACCGAGCCCGATCATCACCCGCGTGATCGTCTGCCGGTAGGCCAGGAACGACAGCGTCTCGGTGCCGTTGGCACCCTGCGTCATGACGAAGACGTTGTCGAAGATGCGGAACGCGTCGAGGGTGCGGAACAGCAGGGCGACCATGATGGCGCCCTTCATGTTGGGCACGATCACCTTGCGGAACCGCTGCCAGGCGGTGGCCCCGTCGACCTTGGCCGCCTCGATGTACGTCGACGGGATCTGCGCCAGGCCGGCCAGCAGCAGCAGCGACATGAACGGCGTCGTCTTCCAGATCTCCGACAGGCAGATCACGAACAACGACGGCAGCGTGTCGCCGAACCAGTTGAGGTCGGTGCCGAACAGCGGGTTGACGAACCCGTAGGCCGGGGTGAAGGCGTACTGCCAGGCGTAGGCCGAGACGACCGTGATGATGCCGTAGGGCACCAGGATCGCGGTGCGGACGGACTTGCGCAGGAACAGCGCCCGGTGCATGACGAGCGCCAGCGCGAAGCCGAGGACGAACTCCACGGCCACGGTGACCACCGTGATCCCCGCCGTCACCCCGAACTGCCGCCAGAACAGCGGGTCGCTGAGGATCAGGCCGTAGTTGCCGAGCCCCACGAACGACCGTCCGTCGGGGTCGGTGAGCCGGAAGTCGAACAGCGAGTACCAGACCGCGTTGGCGATCGGGTAGGCCGTAACCGCCAGCATGACGATGAACGCCGGGCCGGCCAGGAGCCAGCCGAGGTTGCGTTCCTTGCGCGCCCGGTCGGTCATCCGTGGTCGACGGTCGACGTCCCGACCACCGCCGCCCCGGGCGGCCTCCTCGCGCACCTCCCCCGCGGCTGCGGGAACCGTGGTGCTCATCTGATCCGCCTCCCTAGAGCATCTGTTCGTTGCGGAGGACGCCTTCGATGAAGTCGGCCGTCTCCTGCGGGGTGGTCTCGGGCGAGAGCTGGTCGGGCGGGTGGTAGCCCTGCTGGATCGAGCCGGTGACGTCGCCGTAGAACGCGCTGATGGGACGCGGGGCCGCGTCGGTCAGGCCCTCGCGGATGGCCTCGTACATCGGGAAGGCCTCCTGGACCTCGGGGTCGTCGTAGATCTCCGAGGCCGCGCCGGGGTCGCCCGAGGTGAGCATGTACAGCTTCTGGCTCTCCGGGCTGCGCAGGCAGCGGACCGCTTCCAGCGCGGCCTCCTCCTCCGACGTGTAGGCCCCGATGCTCAGGCCGATCCCGCCCAGCGGGGTCGCGCTGTCCTCGCCCTCGACCACCTGCGGGTAGCGGGCCCAGCCGACGTCGTCCTGGAAGTCCTCGGCCACGGCACCGGCTTCCGCAGCCGCCGCGAACGCGGTCCACACGTACGGCCAGTTGACCATGAAGCCGCCGTCGTCGGACTGGAACGCCGCCCGGGACTCCTCCTCCCCGGCCGTGCTCAGGCCGGCCGGGGCCACCTCGGAGGTGGCGATGGTGCTCATGATGCGGGCGGCCTCGGCACCCGCCTCGTCGCGGATCGTCGCCTCGACCTCGTCGGCGGGCGCACCCTCGCTCTCCTCGCTGAGGATGGACCCGCCGGCGGACTCCACCAGGGCGTTCACCCACACCATCAGGCTCTCGTTGCGACGGCCCTGGACGGCGACGGTCGTGCCCGTCTGCTCCGCGGCCTCGATCAGCTGGTCCCAGGTGACCGGCTCGTTCTCGGGGTCCAGGCCCGCCTCCTCGGCGACGGACCGCTTGAACCAGAGCAGCTGGGTGTTGCCGTAGAAGGGCGCCGAGTACATCGTGTCGTCGAAGATCGACTGCTCGAGCGGGCCGTCGAGGACCCCTTCGGAGAACTCCTCGCGCTCCTCGTCGGTGAACGGGCGCAGGAACTCGGCGTTGGCGAACTCCGCCATGAACGGCGGGTCCAGGCTGAGGATGTCGACCGTCTGGTCACCCGCCGCGAGCCGGCGCAGCAGCTGCTCCCGCTGCCCGGCCGCGTTGTTCGGGAGCAGGGACACCTCGATCTCGTAGGCGCCCTCGGCCTGCTCGTTGCAGGCGACGGCGAGGTCCTCCTGGATCGCGTTGTTGATGTACCAGGTCAGCTCGGGAGCCCCGGAGTCCCCGTCGCCCCCGCAGGCCGCGATCCCGGCCGCCGTCATGGACAGGGCGACCAGCGCCGCCGCACGCCTCCGGCACCGCGGTCGTCGAACGACCGTCCCGCCCCCGCCGCCCCGCCTGCGCGCAAACGCACGTGATCCTGATGTCATTGTGCCTCCAGCGCCATTGCTGAACCTCGACGAAACGAACCATTGTCCAATCCGGGGACCTGCACAACCCATAGGGCACAAACTGCGCAGAACGGTGGTCGTCGAGAGCGGCACGAGGGCGGTCGTCCGGTCACCGACGGCCCCCACCGGGGACGGGCAGCGGTTCGGCAACGGGTCGGCAACGGGTCGGCAACGGGTGGGCCCGGTGGCGCGTAGCCCGGGGAGCAGGTGGTCGGTCTAGGCTGCCCGACGATGTCGACGCTGACGAAAGTCCTCATTGCCAACCGGGGCGAGATCGCCGTCCGGATCGCCCGCGCCTGCGCCGACCACGGCCTGCGCTCCGTGGCCGTCTACGCCGACCCCGACGCGGATGCGGTGCACGTGCGCGCCGCCGACGAGGCGTTCGCGCTGGGCGGGTCGACGTCGGCCGAGACGTACCTCGACATCGCCAAGCTGCTGGCGGTGGCCGACAAGGCCGGCGCCGACGCCGTGCACCCCGGCTACGGGTTCCTGGCCGAGAACGCGGACTTCGCGCAGGCCGTCATCGACGCCGGCCTGACCTGGATCGGCCCGCCCCCGCAGGCCATCCGCGACCTGGGCGACAAGGTGTCCGCCCGCCACATCGCCGCCCGGGCCGGGGCCCCGCTGGTCGCCGGTACCGCCGACCCCGTGGCCGACGCCGACGAGGTCCTCGCGTTCGCCCGGGAGCACGGCCTGCCCGTCGCCATCAAGGCGGCCTTCGGCGGCGGCGGGCGCGGCCTCAAGGTCGCCCGCACCCTGGAGGAGGTGCCGGAGCTCTTCGAGTCGGCCACCCGCGAGGCGGTCGGGGCGTTCGGCCGCGGCGAGTGCTTCGTCGAGCGCTACCTGGACCGACCCCGGCACGTGGAGACGCAGTGCCTGGCCGACAGCCACGGCGGCGTGGTCGTGGTGTCGACCCGCGACTGCTCGCTGCAGCGACGCCACCAGAAGCTGGTCGAGGAGGCGCCCGCGCCGTTCCTCACCGACGCGCAGGTCGAGCAGCTGTACGCCTCGAGCAAGGCGATCCTCCGCGAGGCCGGTTACGTCGGCGCGGGCACCTGCGAGTTCCTCGTCGGGCAGGACGGCACCATCAGCTTCCTCGAGGTCAACACCCGGCTGCAGGTCGAGCACTGCGTGTCGGAGGAGGTCACCGGGATCGACCTGATCCGCGAACAGCTTCGCATCGCGGCGGGCGAGCCGCTGGGCTACGACGACCCGGAGGTCCGCGGGCACTCCATCGAGTTCCGCATCAACGGCGAGGACGCCGGTCGCGGGTTCCTGCCGCAGCCCGGCCCGGTCGACGTCTGGCAGCCGCCCAGCGGTCCCGGGGTGCGCCTGGACTCCGGCGTCGTCGCGGGCAGCGTCGTCGGCGGCGGGTTCGACTCGATGCTGGCCAAGCTGGTCGTCACCGGGGCCAGCCGGCAGCAGGCGCTCCAGCGCTCCCGTCGCGCGCTGGCCGAGTTCGTCGTCGAGGGCCTGCCCACGGTCATCCCGTTCCACCGGGCCGTGGTGTCGGACCCCGCGTTCGCCCCGGCGGTCGACGGCGAGCCGTTCGTCGTGCACACCCGCTGGATCGAGACCGAGTTCGACAACACCATCCCCGCCTGGACGCCGCCGTCCGACCCGGCCGCCGCCGAGCCGGCCGAGCCCCGCCAGCGCGTCGTGGTCGAGGTCGACGGCCGACGGGTCGAGCTCGTCCTCCCGGCGTCGCTGGCCGCGGCCCCCGCGGCGGCTGCGGGTCTCGGTCGGGCCCCCCGACGGAGCCGCAAGGGCTCCGGCGCCGCCGCGGTGTCCGGCGAGGCCCTCACCAGCCCGATGCAGGCGACCGTGGTCAAGGTCGTCGTCGCGGACGGCGACGACGTGGCCGAGGGGGACCTGGTCGCCGTGCTCGAGGCCATGAAGATGGAGCAGCCCCTGCTGGCCCACCGCTCGGGCACGGTCAGGGGTCTGGCGGTCACCGTGGGCGGCACCGTCACCGCGGGCGCCGTGGTCTGCGAGATCGCCTGACGCACCCCGGGGGTCTCCCGTCACTTCCGGCGGGCGGCTGCGGAAGATGTGGACGATGCGACGAAAGGCATATAGCGTCGATCTCGGTCGTCGCGAGGGCGCCCTGCCTCCATTCTCGCGTCGACGGTCGGTGACGCAGGTGTCACCGGCGGCCGGTCCAGCGGCGCCCGCCCGCACGGCAGAGAGCTGACCCTCATGACCATGACCCCGGACCGTCGCGCGTTCCTCCGCGCCGCCACCGTCGCCGCCATCGGCGGGCTCGGTGCCGCCGGCGCCGTCGCCTCCCCCGCCACCGCGTCCTCCGTACGCGGCGCGACCATGCGCGGTCGCCACGGCGTCTCGCGCGGTGCCATCTCCATCCAGCTCTACAGCCTGCGCAGGATCATGACGAACGCCACCACGGCCGAGGTCGTGCTGGAGACCCTGGCCGAGATGGGCTTCGTCAACGTCGAGGCCGCCGGCACCTACGGGATGACGCCGGCGGTGTTCCGCGCCATGCTCGACCGGGTCGGGCTGCGGGCGACCAGCGCCCACATCGGGGGTGTGGACAACCCCGAGGCCGTGGCCGCGGAGGCCGCCGCCCTGGGCGCCCGGTTCGTCAACTTCCCCTACGCCGCGTACACCACCCTCGAGCCGTGGCGGGTGCTGGCCGACGGCCTCAACCGGGTCGGCGAGGCCTGCCAGGGCTACGGGATCCGGTACGGCTACCACAACCACGACCGGGAGTTCACGGTCGAGGAGAACGGCGTCCAGGCCTACGACGTCCTGCTCCAGGAGACGGACGACCGGCTCGTGCACATGGAGCTCGACCTGTACTGGGTGGCCACGGGTGGCGCGGACCCGGTCGAGGTGTTCCGCCGCGACCCGCGCCGGTTCATGCAGTTCCACGTCAAGGACCGCGACGAGGCCGGGTTCTTCGCCGACCCGGGCGAGGGGACGATCGACTTCCCCTCGATCTTCAGCGAGCAGCGCCTGTCCGGCGTCATCGAGTACATCATCGAGAACGACCAGCCGGCGGACCCGCTGGAGTTCGCCCAGACGGGCATCGACTACCTGCGCGACATCCGGTTCTGAGTCCCGTCTCCTAGTCCCGGGGCACAGCACGTAGGAGGGCTCCCGCACCGGTCACCGGTGCGGGAGCCCTCCTGAGTGTCAGGCCAGCGGGGCCGGGTGCAGCTGGCGGGCGGCCTCTGCGATCGAGCCCGACAGGCTCGGGTAGACCGTGAACGAGCGCGCCACGTCGTCGACGGTCAGCCGGTGCTCCACGGCCAGCGTCACGGGGAAGATCAGCTCGCTGGCGCGGGGTCCCACGACCACCCCGCCGATGACCGTGCCCGACCCGGTGCGGGCGAACAGCTTGACGAAGCCCTCGGTGACGCCCTGCATCTTGGCCCGCGGGTTCGTGGCCAGGGGCAGCATGACCCCCACCCCCTGGGCCTCCCCGGAGTCCAGCTGCGCCTGGGTCCAGCCGACCGTGGCGATCTCGGGCGCGGTGAAGATGTTGCTGGACACCGTCTTCAGCGACAGCGGGCGCACGCTGTCGCCCAGCAGGTGCCGCATGGCGATCCGGCCCTGCATGGCCGCGACGGAGGCCAGGGCCATGACGCCGGTGCAGTCGCCGGCCGCGTAGATGCCGGGCACCGACGTGCGCGAGACCCGGTCGGTGACGACGTGCCCGGACGGCGACAGCTCGACGCCCGCCTCCTCCAGACCGATGCCTGCGGTGTTCGGGATCGAGCCGACCGCCATCAGGCAGTGGCTGCCGCGCACGGTGGAGCCGTCCGACAGCGTGACGACCACGCTGTCGCCGTCCCGGCGGACGTGCTCGGCGCGCGAGCGGGAGAGCACCTTCATGCCGCGGCGACGGAACGCCTCCTCCAGCACCGTGGCCGCGTCCGCGTCCTCACCGGGCAGGACCCGGTCGCGGCTGGAGATCAGCGTCACCTCGCTGCCCAGGGCCAGGTACGCCGAGGCGAACTCGGCGCCGGTCACGCCCGAGCCGACCACGACCAGGCGCTCGGGCAGCTCGCGCAGGTCGTACAGCTGCCGCCAGTCCAGGATCCGCTCTCCGTCGGGCATGGACGTCTCGAGCCGACGGGGGGTCGCCCCCAGGGCCAGCAGCACGGCGTCGGCCGGAAGGGTCCGGACGCCGGACTCGCCGGTCACCTCGACGCCGTCACCGACCAGGCGCCCGAGCCCGGCCACCAGGCGGACGCCGGCCGAGGCGAGCGCGGTCCGGATGTCGCCGGACTGGGCGTGGGCCAGCTGCTTGACCCGGTTGTTGACGACCTGCAGGTCCACGCCGACGTGCTCGCCGGACTCCTGCGTGCTGGCGTAGCGGACCCCGAGCCCCGACGAGCCGTCCACCTGCGTCATCACCTCGCTGGTGGCGATCAGGGTCTTGCTCGGCACGCAGTCGGTGAGGACGGCGGAGCCCCCCAGGCCGTCGGTGTCGACGACGGTGACGTCGGCGCCGAGCTGGGCGGCCACCAGGGCGGCCTCGTACCCGCCCGGTCCACCCCCGACCACGACGAGACGCTGCTGGGGTCGGTGCGGCATACCAGTCACACCGGCCAGTGTTCCAGGCCGGTCGGTCGTGCGGGCCCACCGGGCCTGCTCGCCCCGCCCGGGTCGCACGGTTCGCCCGGTACGCTCCGCGGGTGCTGTACGCGGCCTACGCGGGCAACCTCGACCCCGAGCGCATGGCGGCGCGCGCGCCGCGGTCGCCGATGCGGGACTCGGGCTGGCTCCCCGGCTGGCGGTTGACGTTCGGCGGCGAGGAGCACGGCTGGGACGGCCCGCTCGCCACGGTCGTGGAGTCCCCGGACTCCCCCACCGACACCGTCTACGTCGTGCTCTACGAGGTGGCCCCCGAGGACGAGGACCTGCTCGACGAGTGGGAGGGTGCCTCGACCGGCCTCTACGCCCGGATCACGGTGCGGGTGCACACCCTCGACGGCGACCTGCCGGCCTTCGTCTACGTGCTGCAGGCCTACGAGGGCGGCGTGCCCAGCGCGATGACCGTCGGCCTGATCGCCGACGCGGCAGAGGCCGGCGGTGCCCCCGCCGACTACGTGGCCGAGCTGCGCTCGAGGCCCTGCCGGTCGGTGGGCTGAGCCCCCGGCCCGCCACGACGTCCGGTCCCGTGGCGGCCGCTGCTCCCGCCGGGTCCACCCGGCCCACCGCGTCCGGCCTCTCGGCGCGCCAGCACGGTGGCGAGCGCGACGGTGACCAGCCACAGCCCCGCGGCGAGGGCCACGACCAGGGCGCTGCCCCACCGGTTGCCCAGGCCCCCGGCCCAGGGGGCCAGCACCGCCGCCAGCAGCACCGAGTGGACCAGGTAGACCACGAGGCTGCTGCGACCCGTCAGGGCCAGGCCGTCCCCCACCGCGGCGAGCGGTCCCTTGCGGGCCGGAGGGCCACCGCGGGACCTGCGCCCGGCCCCCGTGATGCGGTCGGCGAGCAGCACCGCCAGGCACACCGCGCCCAGCGCCCCGGCCGGACCGGTGACCGAGGACAGCACCCCGGCCGGCACCGCCACCGCGACGTCGACCGCGTACCCCGCGGTGACCACCTGGGCGTACGGCCACGCCCCCAGCAGACCGACGGCTGACGCCACCGCCCCCAGCACCAGCAGCCCGCGCCGGTGCCGGTCGGGCTCCAGCAGCCAGCCGCGACGAGCGAGCCGCACCCCCGCGATCACCGCCAGCAGCAGTCCCACCTGGCTGAAGGGCAGCAGGACCAGCCCGAGCAGCCAGGTCCCCACGCGGTCGACGACCGACAGCACGTAGTCCGTCGGGGGGTCCGGGAACCCCGTGGAACCGCCCAGGCCGTCGGCGACCCCGTGGACCAGCAGGGCCGGCACCACGAGCAGGCCGACCAGGACGTGGGTCCGGGTGCGGGCCCGGACCAGCGGCAGCGACAGGACCAGGACGACGCCGAGCGTGGCCAGGACGTCGGCGTCGAGCACGAGCGCCGCGTGGGCCGCGCCGAGCAGGACGAGACCTGCGGCGCGGCGGAGCGCGGCCGCCGACCACGTGTCGTCGGCCCGACCGCCACCGGCACCGCCGGCACCACCGGCACCGGTGCCGTCCGGGCCGGCCGGTCGCGAGCGTGTCAGCTGGACCACCAGGCCGTGCCCCAGCAGCAGCGCGAACACCGCCAGGACGCGGTTGTCGACCACCAGCGCGGTCACCAGGTCGACCGCGCGGTCCAGGTCGGAGCCGTCCAGGGGCCGGTACCCGGCCCCGAGCCGGCGACCACCCAGCCACAGCAGCGCCGTGCCCACGGCGCTCCCCAGCAGGGCCAGCCCGCGGGTCGCGTCCAGCGCCGCACGGCGCGGCGGCCCGGTCGACGTCACGGTCGATGGTCTCAGGGACGACGCTAGTCTCGCGCCGTGCAGACGCCCCCCGAGCAGACGACCCCCGGGCAGCCGAGCCCCGAGCCGACGAGCCCCGAGCCGACGAGCCCGAACCTCTCCGCCACCTGGCAGGAGACGGCCGCCGCGGCCGCCGACGTCGTCCGGCAGCGCTCCGGCGCCCCGGGCCCCGACGCCGAGGGCCGGCTCCCACCGGCCGTGGACACCGCGGTCGTCCTGGGCTCCGGCTGGGGCCAGGCGGCGGAGCTGCTCGGCGAGGTCGTCGTCGACCTACCCGCCGACGAGGTGCCGGGCTTCCGTGCCTCCGCGGTCGCCGGCCACCACGGCCGCCTGCGAGTTGTGCGCACCGCGTCGGGGCGACGGGTGCTGCTGATCGCGGCCCGCACCCACCTGTACGAGGGGCACGGCACCGACGCCGTCGCCCACGGCGTGCGGACCGCGGCCGCCCTCGGCGCCCGCCACGTCGTCCTCACCAACGGTTGCGGCAGCCTCGTCGCGGACTGGGTCCCCGGCACCGCCGTGCTGCTGCGGGACCACCTCAACCTGACCGGCACCACCCCGCTGCGGGGGGCGACGTTCGTCGACCTGACCGACGCCTACTCGCCGCGGCTGCGCGCCCTCGCCCACGAGGTGGACCCCGACCTGCCCGAGGGCGTCTACGCCCAGCTGCACGGCCCCCAGTACGAGACCCCCGCCGAGGTCGCGATGGTCGGCGTGCTGGGAGGCCAGCTCGTCGGCATGTCGACGGCCCTGGAGACCGTCGCCGCCCGTGCGCTCGGCCTGGAGGTGCTCGGCCTGTCGCTGGTGACCAACCTCGCGGCCGGCACCACCGGGGAGGCCCTGGACCACCAGGAGGTCCTGCAGGCCGGTCGCGACGCCGCCGAGCGCTGCGGCCGCCTGCTGGCCGACGTGGTCGACCGCGTGGCCTCCGCGTGACCGAGGGCGCGTCCACGACCAGCGACACGACCGCGCTCCGGCAAGCCGTCCTGCGCTGGGCCGAGCAGGACCTCGACGCCGACGACGCGGCCGCGGCCCGGGAGCTCGCCCAGGGTCCCGACCAGGACCTGGAGGCGGTCCGCGACGCGTTCACCGGGGCCCTGGCGTTCGGGACGGCCGGCCTGCGCGGGGCGATGGGCCCCGGCCCCAACCGGATGAACCGCGCCGTGGTCGTGCGCGCTGCCGCCGGCCTGGCCGCCTACCTGCTCCAGGAGCTCGACCGGCCGGCCGAGGCACCGCTGGTGGTCGTCGGGTTCGACGCCCGTCGCGGGTCGCACCGCTTCGCCGAGGACACCGCCGCCGTGGTCACGGCCGCGGGCTGCCGGGCCGTCCTCCTCCCCGACGCCCTGCCGACCCCGGTGCTCGCGCACGCCGTCCTGCGTCTCGGCGCCGACGCGGGCGTCATGGTGACCGCGAGCCACAACCCCAGGGACGACAACGGCTACAAGGTCTACCTGGGCGGGCGGGTGTCCCCCGGTCCCGGCTCGGGCGTGCAGATCGTTCCGCCCGCCGACAGCGGCATCGCGGCGGCCATCGCCCGAACCCCGCCCGCACGCGACGTGCCCCGCGCCACCTCCGGCTGGCAGGTCGCCGGCCCGGAGCTCCTGGACGGCTACGTCGCGGCCGCCGTCCGCCTGCTGCCCCCCGGGCCACGCGCCCTGGGGGTCGTCACGACGGCCATGCACGGCGTCGGCGACGAGGTCCTGCGTCGCGTCCTCACCGGAGCCGGCTTCAGCGACGTCACCACCGTGGCCGAGCAGGCCGACCCCGACCCTGACTTCCCGACGGTGCCGTTCCCCAACCCGGAGGAGCAGGGCGCGCTCGACCTGGCGCTGGCCCTGGCCGCCGACGCCGACGCCGACCTCGTCCTGGCCGTCGACCCAGACGCCGACCGGTGCAGCGTCGCGGTGCCCGACCCGGCCCGCGGCCCGGCGGACAGCCCCGCCGGCTGGCGGCAGCTGACGGGCGACGAGGTGGGCGCCCTGCTGGCCGAGCACGTCCTGACCCGCACCCCCGCGCCGACGTCGCCCGACGCCGGCGAGCCCGTCACGGTGGCGGCGTCGCTGGTGTCCGGCTCGCTGCTGCACCGGGTGGCCCAGCACCACGGCGTCCGGTCGCAGGCCACCCTCACGGGCTTCAAGTGGATCGCCCGGGTCCCGGGCCTGGTCATGGGTTACGAGGAGGCCATCGGCTACTGCGTCGCCCCCGGGGTGGTCCGCGACAAGGACGGCCTGACGGCGTCCCTGCTGGTGGCCGAGCTCGCGGCGGCGCTGCGCGAGCAGGGACGGACGCTGCTCGACGCCCTCGACGACCTGGCCGTGCGGCACGGGGTCCACGTCACCGCGCCGGTGACGCTGCGCCTGGCCGACATGGCGGTGGTGGCACCCGTGCTGGCCCGGCTGCTGGCCGAGCCGCCGGCGGACCTGGCCGGTGCGGCCACGGAGTCGGTCGAGGACCTGTCCGTCGGCGTCGACGGCCTGCCCCCGACCACGGGCGTCCGGCTGCGCGCGGGTGAGGCCGCCCGGGTGGTGGTGCGCCCCTCGGGCACCGAGCCCAAGCTCAAGGCCTACCTGGAGGTCGTCGTGCCCGCCGGGGAGGACCTGCCTGCGGCCCGGGTCGCGGCCGCCCAGCAGATGGCGGCCCTGCAGGACCAGGTCCGCACCCTGCTGCAGCAGGACCAGGAGCGCTGAGCCGGACGGCCCGCTGAGCCGCGGGTCGGACGCACCTCGACCGCACCGGAGCCCGGCCGGGGCGAGGCGAGGCGGGGCGGGGCGGGGCGGCTCAGCCGGCCAGGACGGCCAGCACCGCGACCAGGGCGAGCGCACCCGTGCCGCCCAGCGCCGCGACGACCGGGACGTTCCAGGCGACCTCGGGCGCGGCAGCGTCACCGGGCGCGGCAGCGTCACCGGGAGCGGCAGGGTCACCGGGAGCGGCAGGGTCACCGGGAGCGGCTGCGGCCCGACCGGCGGGGCTGTCCTGCCACACCTGCCAGCGGATCCCGACCAGCACCGCGGCCTCGCCGGCGCTGCTGCCCGGGGCCCGGCTGCCCGCGATCCCCTCCGCGCCCGGCTCCGCCCACGGCGTCTCACGGCGGGTCACCGGCCGGATCCGCCGTCCGGACGACGGGGCCGCCCAGGACGTCCAGCGCCGCCCAGCCGCGTCGACGGTGAGGGCCCACCGGGTGTCCAGGTCCTGCACCACCGGCCAGGGCAGCCGGACCCGGCGCAGCACGTTGACCAGCTCGACGCCCTCGTCGTCCACCACCACCGCCGGGTGCCAGAACAGCGCGTGGACCAGGGCGCAGGAGAACGCCAGCAGCGGCACCCCGAGCAGCTGTGCCGCACCCTGACCCCGCCACAGCAGGTCGACGGCCAGGACCGCGGCGAGCACCCACCAGCCCACGGCCAGCAGCCGGACGGCGCCGGGCCGGAACACGGCCCGGTCGTCGGTACCGGTCCCGGTCGGGTCGAGCGGCTGCGAGGTCACCGCCCCATCCTGCCCCGGCGTTAGGCTCGGGCCGTGACCGACCTCGCCGCCCCCGCCGCTCCGCCCGCCGACAGCACGACGGGCGACGCCGGCCCCGGGGCGGGCAGCACCGCGGTCGACGCCCTGGTCGGGCCGCGGGTGGACGAGGCCGGCCTGCGCCGCTTCCTGCGGGGTCTGCCGGGCGTGGACGAGGTGGGGACCAACGCCCGCGCGGCCAAGTTCGGCACCCGCTCCATCAAGACCGACTCCAAGGCCTGGGCCCTGGACGCCGTCGTGTCGATGATCGACCTGACCACGCTGGAGGGTGCCGACACCCCCGGCAAGGTCCGCACCCTCGCGGCCAAGGCGGCCCACCCCGACCCGGCCACCGACTGCCCGCCCGTCGCGGCCGTCTGCGTCTACGGCGACCTGGTGGCCGAGGTCGCCGCCGGGCTCGAGGAGGCCGGCTCGCTGTGGCGCGCCGCCCCCGGCGCCGGGCAGCGGCCGGGCGTCAAGATCGCCGCCGTCGCCACCGCGTTCCCCTCCGGTCGTGCCTCCAGCGCGATCCGGCTCGCCGACACCGCCGACGCCGTCGCCGCGGGCGCCCACGAGATCGACATGGTCATCGACCGCGGGGCCTTCCTGTCGGGCCGGTGGCTGCAGGTCTTCGACGACGTCGTCACGGTCAAGGCCGCCTGCGCCCGCACCGACGGCACCCGCGCCAAGCTCAAGGTCATCCTCGAGACCGGCGAGCTGGCCACGTACGACAACGTCCGCCGCGCCTCGTGGCTGGCCATGCTGGCCGGGGCCGACACCATCAAGACGAGCACGGGCAAGGTCAGCCCCGCGGCCACCATGCCCGTCACGCTGGTCATGCTCGAGGCCATCCGCGACTTCCACCTGGCCACCGGTCACGTCGTGGGCATGAAGCCCGCCGGCGGCATCCGGACCGCCAAGGACGCCCTGCGCTACCTGGTGATGGTGCAGGAGACCCTCGGCCCGGACTGGCTGCACCCGGACCGGTTCCGGTTCGGGGCCTCGAGCCTGCTCAACGACGTCCTCATGCAGCGGCAGAAGGCACGCACCGGCGCCTACTCCGGCCCGGACTACGTCAGCGTCGACTGACCGTGCCCGCTGCAGCCCTCGCGCCGACCGTGGTGCGGACCCCCTCACGAGACACCCAGGAGCGCCAGTGACCGACCTGACCCGGACGGGCAGCCTGACCGACCTGACCGACACCCCGTTCCGCTACTCCCCCGCCCCGGAGTCCGCGTCCATCGCCCGGATCGCCGAGGGCTACGGGCTGTTCGTCGACGGGGCCTTCGCCGACGCCGCGGACGGGCGCACCATGGACACGGTCAACCCGGCCACCGAGCAGCGGCTGTCCACGGTCGCCCACGCCGGTCAGGCCGACGTCGACCGGGCGGTGGCCGCCGCCCGCCGGGCCCACACCCGGGTCTGGGGGCCGATGGCCCCGGCCGAGCGCGGCAAGTACCTGTTCCGGATCGCGCGCCTGGTGGCCGAGCGCGCCCGCGAGCTCGCGGTGGTCGAGACCCTCGACAACGGCAAGCCGATCCGCGAGACCCGCGACGTCGACATCCCCCTGGTCGCCAACCACTTCTTCTACAACGCCGGCTGGGCGGACAAGCTGCAGTGGGCGGGTCTGGGCGCCGACCCGCAGCCGCACGGCGTCGTGGGCCAGGTCATCCCCTGGAACTTCCCGCTGCTGATGCTGGCTTGGAAGATCGCCCCGGCCCTGGCCACCGGCAACACCGTGGTCCTCAAGCCGGCCGAGACCACGCCGCTGTCCGCGCTGCTGTTCGCGGAGATCTGCCAGGAGGCGGACCTGCCGCCGGGCGTGGTCAACATCATCACCGGCGCGGGCGACACCGGGCAGCAGCTGGTCACGCACGACGACGTCGACAAGGTCGCCTTCACCGGCTCGACCGGGGTGGGCCGGGCCATCGCCCGCAGCATCGCCGGCACCCGGAAGAAGGCGACGCTGGAGCTGGGCGGCAAGGCCGCCAACATCGTCTACGACGACGCCCCGATGGACGCCACGGTCGAGGGCATCGTCGACGGCATCTTCTTCAACCAGGGCCACGTCTGCTGCGCGGGCTCGCGGCTGCTGGTGCAGGAGGCCGTGGCCGAGGAGGTCGTCGACCGGTTGAAGCGGCGTCTGGCGTCGCTGCGCGTGGGCGACCCGATGGACAAGAACACCGACCTGGGGGCCATCAACTCCGCCGCCCAGCTGGACCGGATCACCGAGCTGACGCAGGCCGGCGAGGACGAGGGCGCCACCCGCTGGAGCCTGGACTGCGAGCTGCCCGAGAAGGGCTACTGGTTCACGCCGACGCTGTTCACGGGCGTGCAGACCAGCCACCGGGTCGCCCGGGAGGAGATCTTCGGGCCGGTGCTGTCGGTGCTCACCTTCCGCACCCCGGAGGAGGCCGTGGCCAAGGCCAACAACACCCCCTACGGGCTGTCGGCGGGGGTCTGGACCGACAAGGGCTCCAAGATCCTGTGGACCGCGGACCGGCTCAAGGCCGGCGTGGTGTGGGCCAACACGTTCAACAAGTTCGACCCGACCAGCCCGTTCGGCGGGTTCAAGGAGTCCGGGTACGGCCGCGAGGGCGGCCGCCACGGTCTGGAGGCATACGTCCGATGAGCACTGGCCCGATGAGCACCCCCACCACCGGCCGCTCGAAGAGCGTGAAGAAGAAGACCGCCGCCGAGCCCGCCGCCCCGCGTCTCGACGTCCGCAAGACGTACAAGCTGTACGTCGGGGGCAAGTTCCCCCGCAGCGAGTCCGGGCGCACCTACGCCGTGCACGCGGCGGACGGCACGCAGCTCGCGCAGGCGGCCCAGGCCTCCCGCAAGGACGCCCGCGACGCCGTCGTCGCCGCCCGCTCGGCGGTCTCGACGTGGTCCGGGGCAACCGCCTACAACCGGGGCCAGGTCCTGTACCGGGTCGCCGAGATGCTCGAGGGCCGCGCGGCCCAGTTCGTCGAGCTCGTCGCCGACGCCGAGGGCGTGAGCCTGGAGGCCGCGCACGAGCAGGTGACCGCCGCGGTCGACCGGTGGGTCTGGTACGCCGGCTGGACGGACAAGATCACCCAGGTCGCGGGCAACGCCAACCCCGTCGCGGGCCCGTACTTCAACCTGTCGGTCCCCGAGCCGACCGGCGTCGTCGCCGTCCTGGCGCCGCAGGGCTCGTCGCTGCTGGGCCTGACCAGCGTCGTCGCGCCCGTGATCGCCACCGGCAACACCTGCGTGGTCGTCACCTCCTTCGAGCGGCCGTTGCCGGCCGTGGCCCTGGCCGAGGTGCTCGCCACCTCCGACCTGCCCGGGGGCGTGGTCAACCTGCTGACCGGGTCGGCCGCCGAGCTGGGACCGTGGCTGGCCTCGCACCGCGACGTCGACGCCATCGACCTCACCGGGGCGGCGGCGCTGACCGAGCCCACCTGGGGGGACCTCGAGGCCGCGGCGTCCGACACCCTGACGCGCGTCCTGCGCCCGGAGGACCTGCCCGACGGGGCCGAGCCGGACTGGGCCCCGACCCCCGACCCGCGCCGGATGGTGACGTTCATGGAGACCAAGACCGTCTGGCACCCGAAGGGCCGATGAACCAGCCGCCACCCGCGCTCGTCCTGCTGCTCGCCGGCGCGAGCGGCTCGGGCAAGTCGACCCTGGTCGAGCGGCTGCGCCAGCGCCACCCCGGGGTGACCATGGTCCAGCTCGACGACTTCTACCGCGAGGGGACCGACCCCGGGCTGCCGGCCTGGGGCGGCATCGTCGACTGGGACGACCCGGGCTCGTGGGACGTCGGCGCCGCCCACCACGCGCTGGTCGGGCTGTGCGCCCAGGGCGCCTGCGAGGTCCCCGTCTATGACATCCCCACCTCGAGCCGGACCGGGTCGCACCCGGTCACGCTGGGGTCCGACCGGCTCGTGGTCGCCGAGGGCCTGTTCGCCCCCGAGCTGGTGTCCCGGCTCCGTGCGTCCGGTGTGCTGCTGGACGCCGTGCACCTGCGCTCGCGTCCCGCGGTCACCTTCGTCCGCCGGCTCGCCCGCGACCTCGCCGGTCACCGCAAGCCCCCGCTGACCCTGCTGCGACGCGGCGCCAGCCTGGCCCGCAAGGAGCCCGGGCTCCTGCGTCGGTGGTCACGGCTCGGCACCCGCCCCGTGAGCAAGGCCCAGGTGGAGGCCCTGGTCGCGAGCCACCTCGCCCGCTGCGTCGACCGCGCGGCCGGCTAGCGCCGGCTCGGTCCGGCCACGTCAGCCTCGCCCTGCAGCCGGGGCGGAGGCTCCCGCGGGGTACGGGGCGGCCTGGTCGCGCCCGGCCGCCTTGGCCCGGTAGAGCGCCTGGTCGGCCTGGTCCACCAGGGCGGCCGCGTCGACGACGCGGCTCGGCAGGGCGCTGCTGGCGTACCCGATGCTCAGCGAGACGGTGGTCCCGGGTGAGTGACCCGGGTGGGGCAGCTCGGCCGAGCGCACCCTCGCCAGCACGCGCTCGGCCACGCGGCTGGCCTCCTGGAGGTCGGTGCCGGGGAGCAGGACGGCGAACTCCTCGCCGCCGAACCGGGCCACCAGGTCCTGCCGGCCGCGCACGGCCTCGCCGACGCAGCTGGCGACCGCCCGCAGGCAGCTGTCACCGGCCAGGTGCCCGGCGACGTCGTTGTAGAGCTTGAACCGGTCGACGTCGCACATCAGGACGCTCACCGGCTGCCCGGTCCGCAGGTGGTCCTCCCAGGCCCGCTCCAGCGCCCGGTCGAACGCGATGCGGTTCTGCAGACCGGTGAGGCCGTCCACCAGCAGCGCGGCCTGGAGGCGCCGGTTGGCCTCCTCGAGTTGGGCGGTGCGGGCGGCGACGAGACGCTCCAGCCGTGCGGCGTGCTCCGCGAGCTGGTCGGTGCGCGAGAGGCTCGCCAGGGCGGCCGACACACCCTGGTGGAGCGCGGGCCCGGTCCACAGGTCCCCCGGGTCCTGCTGGTAGACCAGCACGCCCGTCTCCTGCTCGCCGCAGGTCAGCAGGTGCACCACGAACGTGCCTCGGTCGAGCTCGTGGCGGTCCCCGTCGGGCAGCAGGTCCTCGGGGCGGTAGGGCTCGCCACGGGTGCTCACGACACCCCCCTCGCCCTGCCCGAACAGCAGGTCCGCGCCGCCCCGCGCCAGACGCGTGACGTAGGTGCGGTCCAGCGGCGTCCGGGGCAGCAGGGCCGCCAGCTCCTGGGCCAGCTCGCGGTCGGTGGCCGCCCCGAGCAGGCCGTGGTTGAGGACGAGGAGCTCGCGCGCGCGGGTGAGCTCCGCGTGGGCGTCGCGCAGCCGGGTGAGGTCCTCGCGGACGTCCGGGCCCGGCCCACCCGGGCCCGTGTGGCCCGGCGTGCTCGAGCCGCGGACCACCAGACGCGCCCTGGTCCGGACGCGTTGGGGCGCCGGGGCACCTGTCAGCCGGCCGAGCAGCAGACGGGCGGCGCAGCGGCCCTGCTCCAGCAGGTGCTGGTCCATGCTGGTGACCCCGGGCCGCGACGCGGCCGCCGCGTCCGTGTCGTCGAACCCGACGACGACGACGTCCTCCGGCACGCGGAGCCCTCGCACCCTGAGCGCGTCCATGACCCCGAGAGCCATCTCGTCGTTCATGGCGAAGACGGCGTCGACCGGTGCGGTCCCCTCGGTCGCCACGTCGTGCAGCAGCTGCGCGGTGCGCCGGTAGGCGAGCTCGCGGTCGAAGTCGGCCCGCACCACCCGCACCGACTCACGGGGCCCGCCCCGGCGGGTGAACTCGGCGATGAAGCCGTCCTCGCGGGTGCGGCTGTCGGCGTTGTCGATGATCCCGGTCACCAGCAGCGGGCGCCGACGACCCAGCGAGAGCAGGTGACCGGCCACCTCGGCGGCGGCGGCGTCGTTGTCGCAGCTGACGTCCGGCACCCCGTGGTGCCCGCCGCCCAGGGTGACCACCGGCACCCCTCGGGCCTGCTCGATGAGACCGCCGACGCAGCAGGCGCCCGTGGCCGGGTCGACCACGGCGGTCAGGGCGACGGCGTCGAGGGCGCCCGCGCGCACCAGACGCTCCAGCCAGGGCGCCGGCCCGGGGTCGGCGGTCGGCAGGACCAGGACCAGGACCGAGGCACCGGAGGGGTCCAGGACCTCGGTCATCCCCCGGGCGACACGCTCGACGTAGTCCCCCATCCGGTTGACCACCAACCCGACCCGCATGATCTCCCGTCCCCGCGCCCCCAGGACCGCCTCGTCACGGTCGCACCGACGTCCTGGCATCGGCGCACGTCCGCGGCGACCTGAGGCCCGGACCCGGGCCGGCACCCGTTCGGCAGGTCGGACCGCACCTCGGGCGAAGCGCTCTCGACGGGGGTCGCTCGCGTCTAGGTTGTGCTGCGTGACGAAGAGGCGGTCGCGGCGGACCGAGCCGGTGCCCACCGATCCGGCACCCGCTACCCCGCTGGCCCACCTCGGCCGGCTCGTCGCGCACCACCGCCTCGTCGTGCTGGCGGTGTGGGCCGTCGTCGCCGTGCTCGGCGGCGTCATCGGCGGATCGGTCTTCGACCGGACCGAGACCGTGGCCGACGTGCGCCCCGACGCCGAGTCCGCGCTGGTCGCCGCCCAGGTCGAGGCCGCGGACCCCGACGCCCCGACCCTGGTGGGGGTCATCGGCGGGGCCGACTTCTTCGACCCGGGCCTGCGCGACAGCGCCACCGAGGTGATGTGGCAGCTCCGGGACGTCGAGGGCGTGGCCCTGGTCACCGACGCCTGGACCGGCGGAGGGCTGATCAGCGAGGACGGCCAGCGCTCCCTGGTCGTCGTGGAGCTCGAGCCCACCCTCGACGACGACGCCGCGCTGGCGGTGGCCGACGACGTGACGGCGCTGCTGCGCACCGTCCAGGCACCGGAGGTCCTGGTGGGCGGGGAGCTCCTGGCGGAGCGGGCGTTCGCCGACCTGGCCGTCGCCGACGCCGTGCGCGGCGAGACGATGGCCCTGGGCGTCCTGTGCGTGGTCCTCGTGCTGCTGCTGGGCGGGGTCCGGATCGCCCTCGTCCCGCTGACCACGGCGCTGGCGGTCATCGCGGCGGCCCTGCTGCTGCTGACCGGGCTGACGGCTGTCGTCGCGGTGTCGGAGTTCGCCGTCAACATCGTCACCCTGCTGGGGCTCGGCCTGGCCGTCGACTACAGCCTGCTCGTGGTGTCCCGGTTCCGGGAGGAGCGGGCGGCACACCCCTCGGAGCCGGTGGAGGACCTGATCTCCCGCACCACCGCCCGGGCGGGCCGTACGGTGCTGTTCTCGGGCCTGGCGGTCGCCACGGCCTTCCTGGCCCTGCTGGCCGTGGGCGAGCCGCTGCTGTCCAGCATGGCGCTGGGTGGGGCGGTGGTCGCCGCCCTGGTCACCGTCGCCGGCGTCACGCTCGTGCCGGCGCTGGTGGCGCTCACCCACCGGCACGTCCCCGCCCCGGGGACGACGACCTGGGTGTGGCGTCGGGCCCGACCCCCGCGGGCAGGCGTCATGGCCCGGCTGGCCGGCTGGGCCCAGGCCCGCCCGGTCCTGGCCACGCTCGGCAGCACGGCGTTGCTGCTGCTGCTCTGCGTGCCGCTGGCCACCCTGCAGCTGGGCAGCTCGGACGCCCGCTCGCTGCCCCCTGACGCCGAGGCCCGGCAGGTCTCCGACCTCGTCGACGAGGCGTTCCCACTCGTCGCGGTCCAGCCGCTGGAGGTCCTGGTCGCGTCGCAGGCGCCGGCGGACGTCGAGGCCGTGACCGACGCGGTGCTCGACCTGGACGGGGTCGCGGAGGTCCGACCGGCCGACGTCTCCCCGCCGGGGACCACGCTGCTGGAGGCCGAGCCGACCGGCACCACGGCGGACCCCGTGGCGCAGCAGCTGGTCCGCCAGGTCCGGGACCTGGACCTCGGCCCGGACGGCCCGGCGGTCACCGTCGGTGGTCCGGCCGCGGAGCTGGTCGACACCAAGGACGGGGTCGTGGACCGGTTGTGGCTCGCCGCCGCCGTGGTGTTCCTGCCGACGCTGGTCCTGCTGGGCGTGCTCACCCGGTCCCTGCTGGTGCCCGTCAAGGCCGTGCTGCTGAACCTGCTGACCCTGGGGGCGACGCTGGGCGTGCTGGTGCTGGTGTTCCAGGACGGCTGGTTCGCCGGTCTCCTGGGGTTCGAGCCGCTGGGCCAGCTGGACGTGACCACGCCCCTGCTGCTCTTCGTCCTCGTGTTCGGTCTCTCGATGGACTACGAGGTGTTCCTGCTGTCCCGGATCCGCGAGGCGTGGGACGCCGAGCCGACGCACGACGCCGCCGCCAACCAGCGAGCCGTGCTGGCCGGCATCACGTCGTCCGGGCCGGTCGTCACGGCGGCCGCGGTGTGCATCGGCATCGTGTTCCTGGGCTTCGCCGTCGGGGACCTGGTCGCGGTCAAGGAGGTCGGCGTCGGCATGGCGGTGGCCCTCCTGCTCGACGTCACGGTCGGCCGGGGTCTGCTGCTGCCGGGCGCCATGACGCTGCTCGGTCGGTGGAACTGGTGGCTGCCGACGCGTCGCCCGGTCGAGACCGTGGCCCCCGGCGCCACCCCACCGGGCGTTCGCGGCCGGGTGCGGGCCTGACCGGTCCGGCCGTCAGGGCCCCGACAGCCGACCCCGCCCGCGCACCGGCTCCAGCAGCCCGACGCCGTGCGTGTGCGAGACCCAGACGGTCAGACCCGCGGTGGTGAGGAGCATCGGCGTGAGCGAGACCAGCAGCAGCCACGGGTCCACGGCCCCCTGCTGCATCGAGCTCGGGCTGAGCGGCGCCGCGAGCAGCAGGGGCAGGTTGTTGGCCGTGTGGACCACGACCGCCAGCTCCAGACCACCGCTCTTCCAGACCAGGAACCCCATGGCCAGGGCGAAGACGGCGATGTCGAGCAGCCCCACCCGGTCGTAGCCGTGGCCGAGCACGAACAGCGGGACCGGCAGGACGACCCCCAGCACGGGCCGGCGGGCCCACGTGCCCAGCAGCTGCATGGGCAGCCCCCGGAACACGTACTCCTCCGCGGCGCACTGCAGCGGGGTGAGCAGGAGCACCACGACGAGCACGGCCAGGAGCGACACGTCCAGCGGCGGCAGCGCGAGGTCGTCCGGCGGCGCCAGGGCGGTCGCGGTCCACAGCACCACGGCGTAGCCGGGCAGGACGACGGCGGCGGCGCGCAGCGCCATCGGCCAGCGGAACCGTCCGGCGACGGAGTGCACCGTCCCCCGTTGCCCGCCGCCCCACCGCACGGCGAGCACCACCACGGGCAGCAGGAGCGCGATCAGCCCCAGCGACAGCAGCAGGTCCACGGGGTTGCGCGGGTCGTCGAGGTCGGCCGAGGGGGTGAGGGCCGTCGGCCAGGCAGGGGCACCGGGGGCGATCTCGGCCACCAGCACGACCACCACGGCGACCACCAGCGCGACGAGGGCGGCCCCGAGCAGCAGGCCGGTGCCGACCCCGAGGGTCGCGAACGGACGCCACCAGCGTGACGTGCGCGCCCGGAGGTGGGCCAGGCGGTGGTACGCGAGCGGGGCACCGTCCCCGTCGGGTCGCGGCGCGACCGCCACGGTGGTGGCGGCCCGGTCGGTGGGGGCCACGGCGAGGGGGGGCGGGGGGCTCTTGGTCTCGGTGGTCTCGGTGGTATCGGTCATGGCACCACCGTCACGTCCCGGGGGTCGACGACGGATCCGCCGACCGGTCCGACCGGCGCCGGGGCACCGTCCGCTCGGAGAGGGCCCGTCCGGAGGAGGTCGGGTCCTACCGGAGGACGATCTCGACCGACCCCCACCTCCCTACGCTGGCGCGGTGACTGCACCCACCCGGCCGGCGGCCGTCGCCGAGCCCACGCCGCCCACAGGTACCGGGGCGTCCGGCCCCGTCGACCCGCCGGGGGCGGCGACACCGCGGCACCCGCGCCTGCGGGCGGTCGTCGTGTCCGTGGCGTGCTCGCTCCTGGGACCGCTCGTCTTCCTCGTCCTGATGGGTGCCGCGCTCGAGGAGGGCGGCGAGCCGCAGCGGCCCGCGTTGTGGGTGCTCCTGCTTCTGCTCGACGCCGTGGTGGGCATCACGGCGGGGGTCCTCGTCGGGCTGTTCCGGGGTTCACCGGTGGCGTCGGTCGCCCTGGTCGTGGCGGGCACGTTCAGCAGCTGGGCCGCCCCGGCCGCTGTCGTCGGCGTGGTGCGCATCGGCGCCCGGCGCTCGACCGCCCTGGACGCCCTCGTCGTGGCCGTCTTCGTCGGGGGCGGGCTGGGCTTCGCGCGCCTGGGTGAGCGGGCCGGCCCTCCCACCGGCGACCCGCTGCCCTGGTGGGCCGAGGTCCTCGCGCTGGCCGCGGTCGCAGGGCTGCTGCTGCTGTGGGGGCGGGTCCGCGGGACCCGCACCGCACTGATCGCCTCGCTGGTGGAGCAGACCGCCGCCGCCGAGCGGGAGCGGGCGGCGCTGGCCCACGGCCGGCAGGCCGACATCGCCCGTACGCGGGCGGAGGAGCGCAGCGCCATCGCCCGCGACATGCACGACACGCTGTCGCACCAGCTGTCCCTCATCGCGCTGCACGCCGGGGCGCTCG
>JBBSQH010000032.1:0-43078 GCA_038258055.1 Actinomycetales bacterium | reverse complement strand
GTCGACCCGGCCGCCGGTCAGGCCGCGACCGCACCGGCACCCGGTCGCGACGCCGTCCTGGCCCGGGCCGTGCTCGCGGCCGGTTCCGCCGGGGGGTCGGCCGCACCGCCGCCCCCAGGCGCCCGAAGGGGCCCTCAGGAGCCCGACGACGAGCGCCCGCCCGACGACGTGCGCCCGCGCGGCGACGAGCACCGCGCCGCCCCTGCCGCCGACCGTCCCCGTCCCGGGCGGGGCGGGTACAGCCGGCCGGTGGCGGGCCCCACGCCCGGCGCGGGTCCGCCGGCCGTGGGGGACCCCGGGCCGCCCGACGGCGCAGGGACCGACGAGGCCGAGGGGGGAGGCGACGACCCGGGGCGTCGCGGGCGGCTCGTCGCCGTCTGGGGACCGCCGGGGGCACCGGGGCGCACCACGGTGGCCGTCGGGGTGGCGGCCGAGCTCGCGGCCGCCGGGGCCGAGGTGCTGCTGGTGGACGCGGACACCTACGCGGCCTCGGTCGCTCAGGTGCTGGGTCTGCTGGACGAGTCCCCCGGCCTGGTGGCCGCGGTGCGGGCGGGGCTGGACGGTCGCCTCGACCCCGCGACCCTGGCCCGGCTGTCGCCGGTGGTGGCTCCCCGGCTGCGGGTGCTGACCGGGCTGACCCGGGCCGCGCGGTGGAGCGAGCTGCGCCCCGCGGGCCTGCAGGCGGTGTGGGCCAGCGCCCGCCGGCTGGTGGACCACGTCGTGGTCGACCTCGCGCCGCCGCTGGAGGAGGACGACGAGCTGTCCTACGACACCGCGGCGCCCCGTCGCAACGGCGCGGCCCTGGACGTGCTGCGGGCCGCCGACGACGTCCTGGTCGTGGGCTCGGCCGACCCCGTGGGGCTGCAGCGGCTGGTGCGGGGGCTGCAGGACCTCGCGGTCGCGGTGCCGGGCGTGGCCCCGCAGGTGGTCGTCAACCGGGTGCGTGCCGACGCGGTCGGGCGGAACCCCCGGCTGCGGGTCCGGGAGGCGCTCGACCGGTTCGCGGGGGTGCGGGACCTGCGCCTGGTGCCCGACGACCGACCGGCCACCGACCGAGCCCTGCTGCAGGGGCGCACCCTGCACGAGGCCGCGCCGGACAGCCCGGCCAGCGTCGCCCTGCGGGCGACCGCGGCCGGTCTCGCCCCGCCGACGGCGCGGTACGCCCGCGGCGGGGGCGCCGGTGGGGGCGACGCCGGGCCCGACCGGGCGACGGCGCGGCGACGCGAGCGCCGGGGTCGGGCTACCCGTCGGTAACAACGGGCCCGGGGTGGGTAGCATCGGGCCGATGTCCGACCGCCTGAGCGCTCTGGACGCCTCGTTCCTCTACGCCGAGGAACCGGGCGCCCCCCAGCACGTCGGTACGGTCATGGTCTTCGAGGGCCCGATCGACGACCCCCGGCTGCACCGCCACCTGGCCGGCCGGATCGCGTTCGTCCCGCGGTACCGCAAGCGGGTCACCCAGGTCCCGGGTCGCCTGGCCAACCCCGTCTGGACCGACGACCCCCGCTTCGAGCTCGGGTTCCACGTCCGTCGCTCCGCCCTGCCTCGACCCGGCAGCATCGACCAGCTGCGTGAGCTCGTGGCCCGGGTCCACCCGCGCGAGCTGGACCGCAGCCGCCCGCTGTGGGAGCTGTACGTGGTGGAGGGCCTGGAGGGGGACCGGTTCGCCCTCATCAGCAAGGCCCACCACGCCCTGGTCGACGGCATCAACGGCCTGGACCTGGCCCAGGTCGTCCTCGACTCCTCGCCCGACGTCAGCGAGGCCCCGCCCGACGCCTGGCGTCCCGGTCCGCAGCCCTCGGCCCTGGACCTGGTGACCGGGGCGGTCCTCGAGGCGGCCCAGCGCCCGGCCGCCGCCGTGTCGACCCTGCGCCGTCGGGCCGCGGACCTGCAGCACGCGGCCTCGCAGGCGGCGGGCTCGCTGGGCCGGCTCGCGGTCGTCAGCCGCGCCCCCGGCAGCCCCCTGGACGTCGAGCTGTCGCAGCAGAGGCTCTTCGCGGTGGCGGACCACAAGCTGTCGGACTACCGCGCGGTCGCCCGGCGGCACGGCCGGCCGCGCCCCGGGGCGGTCGCGTCGGTGACGCCCACGGTCAACGACGTCGTGCTGGCGGTTCTTTCCGGAGCCATGCGGACCTGGCTGCAGGCGCGCGGCCTGCCCGTGTCGCCCACCACCCGGATGCGGGCCCTGGTCCCGCTGAGCGTGCGCGGCCCGGACGCCCCCGACGACGACACCCTGACCATCGACGAGGTGTCCTACGGCACCTCGGTCGACGGTCAGCTGGTGGACCTCCCGGTGGGCGAGGTCAACCCGGTGATGCGGCTGCACCAGGTCGCCTACCAGCTCAGCCCCCACCGCGAGGGTGGCCGGGCGATCGCCGCCCGGGACCTGGCCGAGCTCGCGGGATTCGCCCCGCCCACCCTGCACAGCCTCGGCGTGCGCGTGGCCGGCGGGCTGTCCCGGCGCTACTTCAACCTGCTGGTGACCAACGTCCCCGGACCGCAGCAGGCGATGTACTGCGCCGGGGCGCGCCTGGCCGAGACCTACCCGGTCATCCCGCTGTCGCAGGGGCACGCGCTCGCGGTCGGCATCACGTCCTACGACGGCCGGGTGTTCGTGGGCTTCAACGCCGACCGTGACGCCCTCGCGGACGTCGCCGACCTGCCGACCTACCTGGCGGAGTCGCTGGCCGAGCTCAAGGCGGCCCGGTGATCACCCAGCGCGACGGCAGCGGTCCGGCCGAGGCCGTGACCGGGGCCTCGGGGGCCCGGCGCCGGTCGCCGCGCAAGGCCCGCCCGGCCCGGGACCGGCCCCGCTGGGGACTGGTCCTCGGCGGCGGCGGGGTGCTGGGCGGCGCCTGGATGGTCGGCGCGCTGACCGCCTACGAGGAGGTCAGCGGGCGCGACTGCCGCGACGCCGACGTCGTCCTGGGGACGTCGGTCGGGGCCTTCGCGGCCGCGGTCCTGGGCAGCGGGGCCTCGGTCGCCGACTGGCGGGCCCACCAGGAGGGCAGGACCGTCCGACGGGGCCCGATGGCGGGGCTGGCCTGGGACTACGACGTCGACTCCGGGGGCGCCACCCCGCCGTCACCCGGGCGCCGGCCCGGTTCCCCCCGCCTGGTCACCGGCAACCTGCGACGGCTGCGGCGGCTGCCGCCGACGGCGGTGATGTCGGCCCTGGTGCCCGAGGGACGCGGGTCCCTGGCCCGGATCGGCGAGACGGTCGCGGCGCTCAGCGGCGGGCAGGGCTGGGTGCCCCGTCCCGGCGTCCGGGTGGTGGCGCTGGACTACGACACCGGTCACCGGACGGTGTTCGCCGGGCCGCGCGACGAGCCGGGGGCCGACCAGCACCGCCGCCACACCTCGGCCGCCGCGGCCATCGACGAGGCCGTGATGGCCTCCTGCGCCATCCCCGGCTGGTACGCACCGGTCACCATCGCCCAGCACCGCTACGTGGACGGCGGCGCATGGTCGAGCACGAACGTCGACCTGCTGGCCGGCGACGGGCTGGACGAGGTCGTCGTCATCGCACCGATGGTGTCCTTCGCCCCCGACCGGCCGCGGTCCTTCGCGCAGATCGTGGACCGGCAGTGGCGGGCGTCCGTGACCTCGCGGTGCCTGCGCGAGGTGGCCGCCGTCCACGCCGCCGGCACGGCCGTCACGGTGCTGGGTCCGAGCGCGGCCGACCTGGCCGTGCTGGGCACCAACGTGATGGACCCCGACCGGCGCCTCGACGTGCTCCGGACGTCCCTGGTCACCAGCCGCGACGCGCTGCTGGACCCCGAACCGATCCTGGGCGACCCGCCCGCCGGGTCACCGCCCGCCCACCGAGGAGCAGAGGTCAGCCGATGAGGGTCTACCTGGCCACGACACCGGCGCGGGTGGCGGACCTGCGACGCGACGGCATCGCCGTGGGCACCGAGGCGTACGCGGCCACGGAGGCGCTGGCGGCGGCGCTCGACCTGCCCGCCCCCGGCGACCCCGAGACCGACGACGACCTGGCCGAGGTCGCGGTCGCCACGGCGGCCGAGGCGTCGTTGCTGCTGCTGGCCGAGGACGCGGCCGAGGGCCGGGAGGGTCCGGCTCCCACCCGCCGCGTCGTGCTGGCGGCCGAGGCGCGGGCCCGGCCCGTCGGCGGTGACGCCCACCCGGGGGCCGTCGTCCTCACCGCCCCGCTCCGCTTCGACTCGGTGGACACCGTCATGGCCGACGACGCGACCGTGGCCGAGCGGGTGGGCCGGGCGGTCGCGTCGGTGGAGACGGACCAGGAGCGGGCGGTCCGGCTGCTGGAGAACACGGCGCTGGGCTGGTTCGCGCCCTCCGAGCTGCCCTGAGCCTGCGGGTGCTCCCGCGGCCGGCCCCGGTCCTCACCGGGCCGGCGGGCTGGTTCCGCGGCCCGCCGCACTAGGCTCGCCCGGTGGTTCCTGACCCCGCCCCGGACGTCCACGACGAGCTGTTCGACCTGCGGCTGGAGCGGTGGCTGCCCGACTGCGAGGCGGGGCTGCGGGGCGCCTACGACCCGGTGCAGGTGCCGGCCCTGCTGGCGGAGGTCGTCGCCGTCCTCCGCCGCACGCACGCCGGTCGCCGACCGGCGCTGCGCCGGCTGGACCAGCGCCGGCTGCTGCGGCCGGACTGGTTCCAGGAGCCGCGGATGCTGGGCTACGCGGCCTACACCGAGCGCTTCGCCGGCGACCTGGCCGGGGTGCACGACGCCCTGGGCTACCTGGACGAGCTGGGGGTGACCTACCTGCACCTGCTGCCGCTCCTGACCCCGCGCCCCGGGGACAGCGACGGCGGGTACGCCGTGGCCGACTACCGGCAGGTGCGCCCGGACCTGGGCACCAACGACGACCTGTCCGACCTGGCCGACACGCTGCACGCGCGCGACATGAGCCTGTGCGTCGACCTGGTGCTCAACCACGTCGCCCGCGAGCACGAGTGGGCCGTGCGGGCGCGGGCGGGCGAGGAGCGCTACCGGCGCTTCTTCCGGCTGTTCGCCGACCGGACCGGCCCCGACGCCTACGAGGCGACGCTGCCCGAGGTGTTCCCGGACTTCGCGCCCGGCAGCTTCACCTTCGACGAGGACCTCGACGCCTGGGTGTGGACGACCTTCAACTCCTGGCAGTGGGACGTGGACTGGTCCAACCCGGACGTCTTCGTCGCCTACCTGGAGGTGGTCTGCCACCTGGCCAACCTGGGCGTGGACGTGCTGCGCCTGGACGCCATCGCGTTCCTGTGGAAGCGGCTCGGCACCGCGTGCCAGAACGAGCCGGAGGTCCACGCCCTGACGCAGGCCCTGCGGGCGGCGCTGCGCATCGCGGCCCCCGCGGTCGTGCTCAAGGCGGAGGCCATCGTCGGGCCCCGGGACCTGGTGCCCTACCTGGGCACCGGTCGCCACCACGGCCGGGTGAGCGACCTGGCGTACCACAACAGCCTCATGGTCCAGGTGTGGTCGATGCTGGCCAGCCGGGACGTCTCGCTCACGGTGCACGCGCTCCGGCAGTTCGACCCGATCCCGACCACGACGTCGTGGCTGACCTACGTGCGCTGCCACGACGACATCGGCTGGGCCGTGGACGACGGCGACGCGGCCGCGGTCGGCCTCGACGGGCACGCCCACCGCGCGTTCCTGTCGGACTTCTACTCCGGCGGGTTCCCGGGCGGGTTCGGCCGGGGGCTGGTGTTCCAGCACAACGAGGAGACCGGCGACCGGCGGATCTCCGGGACGGCGGCCGGCCTGGCCGGTCTGGACGCGGCCCTGGAGCTCCCGGACGGCCCCGACCGGGTCGTAGCCCTGGACCGGGTCGTCGCCCGGCTGCTGCTGGCCCACGCCGTCGTCATGGGGTTCGGCGGCATCCCCGTGCTCTGGTCCGGCGACGAGCTCGCTCTGCGCAACGACCCGGGCTGGTCGGGCGAGCCCGGTCACGCCGGGGACAACCGGTGGGCGCACCGGCCCCGGCTGCCCTGGCGCCGCAACGCGCAGGGGGAGTCCGCCGAGGACCGCGACGACCCCTCGACGGTGACCGGGCGGGTGTTCCAGGGCCTGCGGCGACTGGCCACGGCGCGCCGCGGACTGGCCCAGCTGCACGCCTCGGGCGGCACCGAGGTGCTGGACCCGCCTCACCCCGGCGTGCTGGCGCTGCTGCGGCGCCACCCGGAGGGCTCGATGCTCGGGCTGTACAACGTCACCGGGTCGACCGTGCCGGTGACGGGCTGGTTGCTGGGCCTGCACGGTCTGCACGACTGCGTGGACCGGCTGAGCGGGGAGCGGGTGCTGGTCGACGACGCGGGCCGCGTCGAGCTGGCCCCCTACGCGGCCCGCTGGCTCGTGGCCGGCTGATCGTCACCGGCCTGCTCGCGCTCCAGCCGCTCCGCGGCCAGGGCCACGTTGGCCTGCATCCCGCCGAACACGAACGCGTGGAACGGCGTCACCGCCGCCCAGTAGGCGTGTCCCGCCAGGCCCCGGGGGTGGAACAGGGCCCGCTGCCGGAACAGGGTGCGCCCGACCGGGTCCTGCTCGACCAGCAGCTCCAGCCAGGCCAGGCCCGGCGCCTTCATCTCCGCCCGCAGCCGCAGCAGCTGCAGCGGGTGGACGTCCTCCACGCGCCACCAGTCCAGGGCGTCGCCGACCGTGACCCGGCTCGGGTCGCGCCGGCCCCGGGTCAGTCCCGGGCCGCCGGAGAACCGGTCGAGCCAGCCCCGGACCGACCACGCCAGGGGCCAGGAGTACCAGCCGTTCTCGCCGCCGATGCCCTGGATGACCGCCCACAGGTGATCCGGCGAGGCCCGGACGGGGGTGGCCCGCTCGTCGACGTACAGCGAGCCGCCCGCCCAGTCGGGGTCGCTGGGCAGCGGGTCGCTGGCGGTGCCGGGCACGCTCGCCGCCGACCACCGGGTCGTCACGGCCGCCTCCTTGACCCGCTGCAGCGCCAGGCCGACGGCCCGGTCGAAGCCGATCCGCCCCTCCGGGGGGTCGGGGACGTAGCGCTGCACGTCGTGCTCGGTGCAGACCACCTCGTGGACCAGGCTCGCCACGAGCGGGCGGGCCAGGCGGTGGGGGACCGGGGTGACGAGCCCCACCCAGTGCGCGCTCAGCCGGGGGGTCAGCACGTTGACGGGCAGGATGACCCGCCGGGGGAGCCCGGCGACGGCCGCGTACCGCTGCATCATGTCCCGGTAGGTCAGCACGTCCGGCCCACCGATGTCGAAGGACCGGTTGACCTGCGGCGGCAGCGCCGCCACCCCGACCAGGTAGCGCAGCACGTCCCGGATCGCGATGGGCTGGACCCGGTTGCGCAACCAGCGGGGCGTGACCATGACGGGCAGCCGTTCGGTCAGGTAGCGCAGCATCTCGAAGGACGCCGAGCCGGAGCCGATGATGACGGCGGCGCGCAGCACGGCCGTGGGCACGCCGGAGGCCAGCAGGATCTCGCCCACCTCCCGCCGGGACTCCAGGTGCGGCGTCAGGTCCTCGTCGTGCGGGTACAGCCCGCCCAGGTAGACGATCCGCCCGACGTCGTTGTCCCGGGCGGCCCGGGCGAACACCCGGGCGGCGGTGCGGTCGGTCCGCTCGAAGCGTCGCCCGGACCCCAGGGAGTGGATCAGGTAGTAGGCCACGTCCACGCCGACCAGGGCCGCGCCGACCGCGTCCGGGTCCAGCGCGTCGCCGCGCACCACGTCGACCCGGTCGTGCCAGTCGTGGCCCTTGAGCCGCTCGGGGTGGCGGGTGAGCGCCCGCACCCGGTAGCCGGCGTCCAGCAGCTCCGGCACCAGCCGGCCGCCGATGTAGCCGGTGGCGCCGGTGACGAGGACGAGCGGGGGCGGGGTCATCCCCTCAGTGTCCGTTCGGGTCGGTCGGTCCGCCACGCGGGGCGGGCTCGGCGGGCCGCGGGGCGGGTGCTAGCGGCGCTCGTCGCGGGACGGCTCGTCGGAGGACCCGAACGGCTCGCCCGAACCGGGCTCAGGGGCGTCCTCGGCGGCGACGTGGGCCTCGCCGCGCGTGGACTGCGGCGCGGGCGGGATGTCCCCGCCGCCCCCGGGCACCACGGCGACAGCACCGGTGGCCCGCTTCCGGGGGCTCCCGGCGGCCGGCGCGGGCGGGCTGGCCTGCTCCGCCCCGGAACCGGTGGCCCCCTCCAGGGCCGGTGCAGCGGTCGCGGGCTCGGCTCCCGCGTCCTCCGACCCGGGCCCCTCGGTGCGCATCCAGACGGTGCGCTGGGGGAACGGGATCTCGATGCCCAGGGTGTCGAAGCGGTACTTGATCCGGCGGCGCATCTCGCGGGCCACCACCCACTGCTCCAGCGGCACCGTCTTGATGATCATCCGGACCGTGATGCCGTCCGCGGCCAGGGCCTCGACGCCCCAGACCTCGGGCTCGTCGAGGAACTTGTCGCCCCAGTCGAGGTCGGAGCGCATGTCGTGCCCGAGCTCCTTGAGCGTCTCCATCACCTGGGTCAGGTCCTCGCCGTAGGCGACGTCGACGTCCAGCACGGCGCGGGACCAGCCCTGGCTCATGTTGCCGACGCGGACGACCTCGCCGTTGCGGACGTGCCAGACGGTGCCGTCCACGGCCCGCAACCGGGTGGTGCGCAGCCCGACGGCCTCGACGACGCCGGTGGCCTCGCCCATGTCGATGACGTCGCCGACGCCGTACTGGTCCTCCGCGATCATGAAGATCCCGGACACGAAGTCCTGCACCAGGGTCTGCGCGCCGAAGCCCAGGGCGATGCCGACGATGCCGGCGCCGGCCACCAGGCCGGTGATGTTGACGCCCAGCGTGGGCAGGATGACGAACACCGCTGCCGTGAACACCGCGATGGACACCACGGCCTGCAGGATCGAGCCGATGGCCTTGGCCCGCTGGACCTTGCGCGCGCGGCTGATCGGGTCCGTGGGTTCGAACAGGTCGATCCGGCCGCGCCGCGCGGGGTCGTCGGCCTTGATGCGGTCGACGAACCGGCGGATGACGCGGTGCAGGAGGTAGCGCAGGAGGAACGCCACGAGCACCACGGTCAGGATGAACAGCGGGACGCTGATCAGGCCCGACACGAACCGGGCCTGCTCGATGTCACCGATCACGTTATTGAGCAGACCGCAGAGCGTCGCGTCCTGGGTCCCGCAGTTCGGCTCGGTGATCGCGTTCGAGAGGTCCTGGGTGGCCTCGCCGACCCCGCTGCTCGGGGTGTCGCTCGGCTCGGGCTCGGTGGTGGGGGTCAGGGGGTTCGCAAGGGGGTTCGCAGATGCCATCGCGCGTCAGGGTAGCGACGGATCATGAGTGCGACCTGGGCGTCCCGTCCGGCCAGACCAGGCCCGTGTGGTGGGCCAGGAACAGCAGCCCGTCGGTCGACAAGCCCACGGTGCGGCTCAGGGAGCGGGCACCGTGACCGACGTCCGCCTCGCGGCGCAGCAGCACCGGCCGGTCCTCGACCGGGCTGGTGGTCGCGTGCTGGAGCGCGGCCGCGAGCTTGCGTGCGTGCAACGGGTCGACCCGGCTGTCGCCGTCGAACACCGTGAACAGGACCGCCGGGTAGGCCGTGCCCTCGTGGACGTGGTGGTAGGGCGAGTACGACAGCAGCCACCCCAGCTCGGTGGGGTCCGCCGCGGTGCCGTACTCGTCGTTCCAGGTGACGCCCAGGCCGTGCTGCTCGTACCGGACCATGTCCAGCAGCGGGGCCGAGCACAGCACGGCGGCGTAGGCCTCGGGTCGCTGCGTCAGCGCGGCGCCCACCAGCAGACCGCCGTTCGACCCGCCGGACACGGCCAACCGGTCCGGGGTGGTCCAGCCGTCGGCGACCAGGCGGTCGGCAGCCGCGTGCAGGTCGTCGAACACGTTCTGCTTGCGGTCCCGGTAGCCGGCGCGGTGCCACTCCTCGCCCTCCTCGCCGCCGCCGCGCAGGTTGGCGACCACGTACACGCCCCCCGCGCGGACCCAGGTCAGCGTGGTGGCGGAGTAGCCGGGGTTGAGGCTGATGCCGAACCCGCCGTAGCCGTAGAGCACGGTCGGCGCCGGCGCGGTGGGGCGGCCGTCGACCAGGGAGTCGGTGCGGGCGACGACCACCATGCGCACGACCGTGCCGTCCGCGCTGGTGTACTCCACCTGCCGGGCCGTGACGTCGGACCCGGGCGGTGGCTCGCCCGGCGGCAGCTCCCAGGTGGTCAGCCCCAGGCTGCGCGCGTCCAGCAGCATGACCCGTCCGGGCGTCGTGTGGTCGGTGTAGGTGAACCAGGCGCGGTCCCGCTCGGTGAGCGGGGGGACCAGCGCCCCGACGGACCCGACCCCGGGCAGCGCGACGTCGTTCAGGTGGCGGCCGTCCACGAGCCGGTGGACGGCGACCTCGCCCACGGCGTGGCGGGTGCGCGAGACCAGCAGCAGCGGCTCGGGCAGCTCGTGGTGGTCGAGCACGGCCACGTCGGCCAGCACGGCCTCGGGGTCCTCCGGCAGCAGGTCCACCCAGTGCTCGGGCGTCGGGGTCGTCGGGTCCGTCACGCACAACCGACCGCGCGGGGCGTCCAGGTCGGTGTGCACGTACAACCGGCCGTCACGCCCGACCCAGGCCCCGTGCTCCGCGTCGAGGCCGACCGCCACGGCGCGCAGGTCCGGACGCTCCGGCGAGGAGGACGCCAGGTCGGCGAGCCAGACGTCGGTGCGCGGGGCCGTGCCGGCCGAGGCCGACACCAGCAGCCAGCGGCCGTCATGACTCGTCCCCACGCCGTAGTAGTTGGTCATGTCCAGGCCGTCGCCGAACACCTCGACGTCGTCGGCGGTGGGCGTGCCGACGACGTGCAGGTAGACCCGACGGTGGTACTGCTTCTCGCCGTCGGCGAGCAGCTCCGGGGTCAGCCGACGGACGTAGAACAGCCGACGGGTGCCGTCGCGACCGACCGGCAGCCAGGCCACGGGGGAGTAGCGGGCCCGGTCGACCGGACCGTCGACGTCCAGACCGGTGTCCACGTCCATCACCCGCAGGACGCTCTCCTCCGAGCCGCCCTCGCTGAGCTGGTAGGCCAGCAGGTCGCCCTCCCGGGACAGCGACCAGGCGTCCAGCGTGGTGGCGCCCGAGGGGTCGAGCACGGCCGGGTCGACCAGGACGCGCTCGACCGCCGTGCCGTCCTCGGCCGTCGTGCGCAGCAGCAGGACGGCGTGCTCGGCGGCGGGCTCGCGCCGCATCAGCACGTGCTGGTCGACCACGTCGCCGCCGGGCCGACCGCGACGCCTGACCGCGGGCACCCCGACCGACCCGGTCGCCAGCAGCGACGAGACGCTCGCGGCGACGTGGTCCCGTCCGGGCCAGCGGGCGACGTGCTCGGCGAACAGGTCGTCCTGCGCGGCCGACCACGCCTTGGTCCCGGGCGAGGCGGGGTCCTCGAGCCAGCGGTAGGGGTCGGGGACCGACCTGCCGTGCAGGTCGTCGACGACGGGGCCGCGGGCCGCGGGCGGGTAGACGTGAGACTTGTTGTCCGGCACCCGGGCGACCCTAAGGGGTGGAACCGGACCCCTGGCGGTGCTGTCCACAGGTCCCGCCCGTGCTCCGGCCGCGCGAGCCGGGCTCGCCACCCGCCCCGCTTCTGGGAGACTCGTGGCCGGTCGGCGACTGCCGCCGGCCACCGACGGGCGTCACCGCCCAGTTACGGAGCACGCGCGTGGACGACGGGGCGACACAGGAGCACGGTCCGGAGGAGGACCTGGTCCGGCTCGCCGACGCCTACGGGGTCGCGACCGACTACTGGGACTGGCAGGGCAACCACGTCCAGGTGCCCCGCAGCACGGTGCTCGCGGTGCTGGCGGCGCTCCAGGTGGACGCCTCCACCCCCGAGGCGTTGGCAGGTGCGCTGCGCGACGCCGAGCTGCTCGGCTGGCGCCACCCGGTCCCCGCCACCACCGTCACCCGCAGCGGGCGCGCGGCCACGGTCCTGGTGCACGTCCCGGACGGCTGGACCGCGCGCGTCGTGGCCGAGCTCGAGGACGGCGGCCGGGTCGACCTGGACCAGGTCGACCACGGCGTCGGTCCCCGTGACGTGGACGGGGAGCGGCTCGGGGAGGCCGCGTTCGCCGTGCCGGAGGACCTGCCCCTGGGCTGGCACCAGCTGCGGCTGGTCGCCGAGGACCCCACCGGTGGTGACGCGCGGCAGAGCACGGGTGTCCTGGTCGTCTCGCCCGACCGGCTGGAGCTGCCCGCCGCCCTGGCGGAGCACCGGCAGTGGGGCTTCATGACCATGCTGTTCCAGGTCCGCTCCGAGGACTCCTGGGCGTTCGGCGACCTGGCGGACCTGGGCGAGGTCGCGGGCTGGTCCGCGCGCGAGCACGGCGCGGGCTTCATCCTGGTCAACCCGCTGCACGCCCCCGACCCCGTCCCGCCGATCGAGGCCTCGCCGTACCTGCCGGCCACCCGCCGCTTCGTCAACCCGCTGTACCTGCGCGTGGAGGACGTGCGCGAGACCGCCTACCTGTCGGCCGCGGACCGTGCCGTCGTGGAGTGGCACGCCGAGGAGCTGCGCGAGCTCAACCGCGACGACGTCCTGATCGACCGCGACCTGGTCTGGGAGGCCAAGCGGGCCGCGCTGGAGCGCGTCTTCGCGGTCCGTCGCTCCCCGGCCCGCGAGGCGCAGTTCACAGCGTTCAAGGAGCGCGAGGGCCAGGGCCTGGTCGACTGGGCGACCTGGTGCGCCCTGCGCGAGTTCTACGGCACGCCGTCCTCGCAGTGGCCCGCCCACGCCGGCAACCCCGGCACCGAGGCCGTCGCGCAGCTGCGCGAGGAGCTGTCGCACCGGGTCGAGCTGCACTGCTGGCTGCAGTGGCAGATGGACATCCAGCTGGCCGCGGCGCAGCGGACCGCGGTCGAGGCGGGCATGGGGCTCGGCATCATCCACGACCTCGCGGTCGGCGTGCACCCCGACGGCGCCGACGCCTGGGCCCTGCAGGACACCATGGCCCGCGGTGTCAGCGTCGGGGCGCCGCCGGACGCCTTCAACCAGCAGGGCCAGGACTGGTCGCAGCCGCCGTGGCGTCCCGACGCGCTGGCCGAGGCCGGCTACGCACCGCTGCGCGACATGCTGCGGGCCGTCCTGCGCCACGGCGGCGGGATCCGCATCGACCACATCATCGGGCTGTTCCGGCTCTGGTGGATCCCGGCCGGGACCGGCCCGGGCGAGGGCACCTACGTCCGCTTCGACCACGAGGCGATGATCGGTGTGCTGGCCCTGGAGGCGCACCGCGCCGGGGCCGTCGTGGTCGGTGAGGACCTGGGCAACGTCGAGCCGTGGGTGCGCGACTACCTGCTGGAGCGCGGCGTGCTGGGCACGTCGATCCTCTGGTTCGAGAAGGACGAGGACGGGGCCCCGCTCAAGCCGCAGAAGTGGCGCGAGCTGTGCCTGGCCACCGTGACCACCCACGACCTGCCGCCGACCGCCGGGTACCTGGCCGGTGAGCACATCGAGGTCCGCGAGCGGCTGGGCCTGCTCACCCGCGACGTCGACGAGGAGCGCGCGGCCGACACCGCCGACCGCGCCGCCTACCTGCGGATGCTCACCGACCTGGGCCTGCTGCCGGACCAGCCGCTGGAGCGGCAGACCGTCGAGGCGCTGCACCGGTTGCTGACCTGGACCCCCAGCATCCTGCTGGGCGTCGCGCTGCCCGACGCGGTGGGCGACCGCCGCGCGATCAACCAGCCCGGCACCTACCTGGAGTACCCCAACTGGCGGCTGCCGATGGCCGATGGCGTGGGCGTCCCGGTCCTGCTCGAGGACCTGGTCCGCTCGCCGCGCGCCGCCAGCCTGGGACGGGTGCTGCGCGAGGGCGTCTGAGGACGCTGCGGCCCTCCAGCGGGGTCGGGGTCCGATCGCGGCGAACCGCCCACGTCGGCTGCCACTTTCTGGTTCACTTCCTCCGGCTCCACCCTCGGGTGGGGCCGGGGGGCTCGACGGGGGTTCCTCAGTCACGTCCGGAGGAATGTCATGCGCAGCTCTCGCACCACCGTCACCGCCGTGCTCGCGGCGGCCACCCTTGCCGCTGGCGTGCTCGCCGTCGGTTCGGCCCCGGTCAGCGCCTCGCAGGCCGGGCCGCCCCTGTCGGCCGAGTGCACGGAGGCGCTCGAGGCGTTGGAGGCCGAGTTCGGCGACCTCGGTCTGGACCTGGACGACACCGAGGGCTTCGCCGAGCTGGAGGCGCTCCTCGCCGAGGTGGAAGTCGAGCTGAACCGGCTGCTGGCCGACCTCGAGCCCGCCCTGGCCGCGGCCGACGAGGCTGCCGCCGCGGCCCTCGCGGCCGACGAGGCCCTCGCCACCGCCGAGCAGGTCGAGGAGACCGCGACGGCCGCCCTGGCTCAGGCCGAGGCGGACCTCGCCGAGGCCGAGGAGGCCGACCCCGACGGCTCTCCGGCCGTCGACGCCGCGCGGGCCGAGCGTGACGCCGCCCTCGCCGCGCTGGAGGAGGCCACCGCGGCCGTCTCCGTCGCGGTGGAGGACCGTGACGCGGCCCGGTCCTCGGCCGACGCCGCGGCGGCCGTCGTCAGCGACCTCGAGGGCAAGCTGGAGGAGCTGGACGCCCGCGTCACGGCCGCGCTGGAGGACCTCGGTCTCGACCGGGACTTCGACTTCACGGGCTTCTACCAGCTGCTCCTGGTGGCCGCGGAGGAGTGCGACGACGCCTCGGTCGGCGACGGTTCCACGGGCGGCTCCGCACCGGTGGACCGGGCCCCGGCCGCCCAGCCGGTGACGGGGCGGGCCCCCTACACGGGCTGAGGATGCCGGCCGGTGACCCGCGGACGTCGGGACACCGGCCCGCACCGGCGCTCAGCCGAGCAGGTCCCGCTCCTGCGCCCGCAGCGAGCGGGCCGTGCTGTCGCGGTTCTCCAGCACGAGCCGACGCAGCCCCGCCGGGGCGTCAGGGTGGGCCGCCAGCCAGGCGTCACCGCGACCGACGACGTCGGCGGTGACCAGGGCGGACGGGTACATCCCGGTGACGAACTGCTGGGCCATCTCGTTGGTCCGGGCGTGCCACTGCGGCAGCAGGGCGTCGAAGTACCGGTCCAGGAAGCGCTCGAACAGCTCGGGCTCCGGTGAGCGCGAGAACCCGGAGATCGTGGCCGCGGACACCGCGTTCGGCAGGTCGCCGGACATGATGCGCGACCAGGCCTGCTCCTTGGCGTCGACGGTCGGCCGGGCCGCGAGCGCCGCCGCGGCGGCGCGCTGGCCCGACGCGGTGTCGTCGCGCGCCTGCTCGGCGTCGACCAGGTCCGCGGACCGCAGCGAGGAGTCCTCGTCGGCCCCGGCGACGGCTGCGACCAGGTCCCAGCGCAGGTCGGTGTCGACCGTCAGCCCGGGCAGCTCCAGCGTGCCCGCCAGCAGGCCCCGGACCACCTCGACGTGCTCGGCGCTGCGGACGAACCCGCAGAACGCCCGCACCGCCTGCAGCTGGATGTCGCTGCCGGGCGGGGCCTGACGGGCCAGGTCCCACAGCCCGTCGGCGACCCGCTGCGCGGTGCCGGCGCGGTTGGGGCCCGAGGTGAAAAGCCGCGCGGCGCTGCTGAGCTGGCGCACCAGCGTGAGCACGACCGACGACTCCGTCTCCGCGGCCACGTTGCCCAGGACCAGGTCGACGAACTGCCCGGCGCCGGTCTCGGCGTCCCGCAGCATGTCCCACGCCGCCCCCCAGACGACGCTGCGCGCCATCGAGGAGCCCAGCACCGACAGGTGGTCGGTCGCCGTGGCCAGCGAGACGGGGTCGAGGCGGACCTTGGCGTAGGCCAGGTCGTCGTCGTTGAGCAGCAGCAGCGCGGGCCGTGCCCGCCCGGCCAGCCCCGGGACCTCGGTGCGCTCGCCGTCCACGTCCAGCTCGACCCGGTGGGTGCGGACGAGGGCGCCGTCCACGAGGTCGTAGCAGCCCACCGCGAGGCGGTGGGGGCGCAGTACGGGGTGGTCGGCCGGTGCGGTCTGCACCAGGGTCACCCGGTCCATGGTGCCGTCCGCGGCCCCGTCGACCTCGGCGCGCAGGGTGGTCACGCCCGAGGTCATCAGCCAGCGCTGCACCCAGTCGTCGAGGTCGCGGCCGCTGGCCGTCGACAGCTCGCCGAGCAGGTCGCTGAACACCGTGTTGCCCCAGGCGTGCGCCCGGAAGTACGCCCGCAGCCCGGAGAAGAACTGCTCGCGCCCGACCCAGGCCACCAGCTGCTTGAGCACGCTGGCGCCCTTGGCGTAGGTGATGCCGTCGAAGTTGACCTCGACGTCCTCCAGGTCGCGGATGTCGGCGATGACCGGGTGAGTGGTGGGCAGCTGGTCCTGCCGGTAGGCCCAGGACTTCTCCATCGCCGAGAACGTCGTCCACGCCTGGTCCCAACGGGTCGCCTCGGCCGTGGCCAGGGTGGACGCGAACTCGGCGAAGGACTCGTTCAGCCACAGGTCGTCCCACCACCGCATGGTCACCAGGTCGCCGAACCACATGTGCGCCAGCTCGTGCAGCACCGTGACGGCACGCCGCTCGTGGAACGCCTCCGGGGTCTTGGACCGGAACACGTACGTCTCGGTGAACGTGACGCAGCCGGCGTTCTCCATCGCGCCCGCGTTGAACTCCGGCACGAACAGCTGGTCGTACTTCTCGAACGGGTAGGCCTGGTCGAAGCTGGCCTCGTAGTAAGCGAAGCCACGACGGGTGATGTCGAGGATCTCCTCGGCGTCCAGGTGCGCCGCGAGGGACCCACGGCAGAACACCCCCAGCGGCACCGTGCGGCCGTCGCGGCTCACGAGCTCGTCGCGCACCACGTGGTACGGCCCGGCGACCAGGGCGGTGACGTACGAGGACAGCCGGGGCGTGGGCGCGAACCGCCAGGTGGCGGTGCCGTCCGGGCCCGGCTCCGGCTGCGGCGTGGGGGACACCGAGGTGACCTGCCAGTGGTCCGGGGCCGTGACCGTGAAGGCGAACGTCGCCTTGAGGTCGGGCTGCTCCAGGACGGCCAGGACCCGGCGGGAGTCGGCGACCTCGAACTGCGTGTAGAGGTATACCTCCTCGTCGACCGGGTCGACGAAGCGGTGCAGGCCCTCGCCGGTGTTCATGTACGGGCAGCGCGCCCGGACGGTGACCTCGACGTCGCCCGCGGGCAGGTCGTGCAGCCACAGCCGGGAGTCGTGGTGGACGTGCGCGGGGTCCAGGGCGTAGGTCCGCCCACCCGCACGGACCTCGACCCCCTCGAGATGGTCCGCGACCAGGTCCAGCCACGTCGAGCCGGGCTCACGCAGCCGGAAGCGGGCCACGGTCCTCGAGCGGAACCACTCCTCGCTGGTGGTCAGGTCGAGGTCGACGTCGTAGCTCTGGGACTCGACGAGAGCGGCGCGGGCCTGCGCCTCGTCGCGCGTGAGGTTGGTTCCGGGCACGGGCGAATCCTGTCACGTGGGCCGCGGGCGAGGCGGAATTCCCCCGGTGGCCCCGCGGTTGGCACCCGACGTGACGACCATCGAGGACACCAGCGACGACACGACTGCCGCCACCACCGCCCCGGAGGCCTCCGGCGCGGCTCACACGAAGGCGGCCGTGGCCGACTTCTGGTTCGACCCGATCTGCCCCTGGGCGTGGATGACCTCCCGCTGGATGGACGAGGTCGAGCAGGTCCGCGACGTCACGGTCCGATGGCACGTGATGAGCCTCGCCGTGCTCAACGAGGGCGCCGACCTGCCCGAGGAGTACCGCGAGATGATGACGCGCGCGTGGGGCCCGGTACGCGTCGTCGTCGCGGCGCAGCAGGCCCACGGCGACGAGGTCGTCAAGAAGCTGTACGACGCCATCGGGACGCGGATCCACCCCGGCGGGCGCACGGACTGGGACGCCGTGGTCGTCGAGGCCCTGGCCGAGGTCGGTCTGCCGGCCGAGCTGGCGCAGGCCGCCACGAGCAGCGACCACGACGCAGCGCTGCGCGAGAGCCACGCCGCCGGCATCGGCCTGGTCGGCGAGGACGTCGGCACCCCGGTCGTGGCCTTCGACGGCACCGCGTTCTTCGGCCCCGTGGTCACCCCGGCACCCAGGGGCGAGGCCGCCGGCCGGCTCTGGGACGGCGCGCTGCTGGTGGCGGGCACACCCGGCTTCTACGAGCTCAAGCGGAGCAGGTCGCAGGGCCCCTCGTTCGAGTGACGTCCCGTCCGGGGGAGACCTCCCGCCCCGGGTCAGGTCAGACCACGATGACGGCACGCCCCGGCGCGGGCGTGCCGTCGGACCACACGGCGTCCTGCCCGGCGCCCAGCACCCGCGCCTGGCCGTAGGCGTGACGCAGCGCCGAGCAGGCCCCGGCGAGGGCGTCGAGCGCGTCGTCCACCGGCACCCGTTCCCGGGCCGACACGCCCACCGGTACGCCGGCCAGCGCGGCGAGGACGTCCAGGCCTGGCAGCGTGCGCTCCAGCAGCGCCACCCGGCGGGCGACGCCGGGTGCCGACAGCTTGGACGGCACGGGGCCCAGCCCGAAGTGCCGCCCCATCAGCGCGAATGACGTCTCGGGGTGCACCTCGACGACGCGTCCGCCCGCGGGTCCCAGGGCCCTGACGACGTCCTCGACCTCGAGGACCTTGGCCGCGATCATCCAGGACTGGGTCGAGACACCGCCCCCGCCGGCGGCGCGTGACGCCGCGTCCGCCTCGGGGCGCGACCCGAGGTCCAGGCCCCCGTCGGGACGCAGGTGCGTCCGGGCGACCCGGAACGCCGGGGCGGGTGCGGTGGTGAAGATGCTGCTGGCGCCCCGCCCCAGCAGCCCCCGTGCCTCGGCCTCTGCCGGACGCAGGCCTCGCTCCAGCAGCCCGACGGGCATGTCCACCCCGGCCCCGACCACGTCCGGCCCGGCCGCGAGGGCCAGGACCTCGCCCGCGCCGCCCACCGCCCAGGCCACGGAGGGCGGCGAACCGCCGTCCGGGTCCAGCGTCAGGACGGCGGCGACCCACCGCTCGCGCACCCCGTCGACCCCGATGACGCGCACATCGGCCACAATGCCACCGTGCGCGTCCACATCGGTTCCGACCACGCAGGCTTCGAGCTCAAGACCCACCTCGTCACGACCCTGGCCGCCGAGGGCCACCAGGTCGTCGACCACGGCCCGGTCGAGCTCGACCCGCTCGACGACTACCCGGCGTTCTGCCTGCGGGCGGCGCTGGCGGTGGTCGCTGACCCGGGCAGCCTCGGCGTGGTGGTCGGCGGCTCCGGCAACGGCGAGCAGATCGCCGCGAACAAGGTGCCGGGGGTCCGGGCCGTCCTGGCCTGGAGCGAGGACACGGCCCGGCTGGGTCGGCAGCACAACGACGCCAACGTCATCTCCGTGGGCGGGCGGATGCACGAGCTGGAGGAGTCCACCGGGTTCGTCCGCACGTTCCTGGCCGAGCCGTTCAGCGGCGACGAGCGCCACCAGCGCCGCATCGACCAGCTGACGAGCTGGGAGTCCGACGGCGAGCTGCCGCCGCTGCCCGACGGCAGCTGATGCCGGAGGGCCACACCGTCCACCGGCACGCCCGACAGCTGGCCGAGCTGTTCGTCGGGGACCCGTTGCGGCTCGACAGCCCGCAGGGGCGCTTCAGCGCCGGGGCCGCGGCGCTGGACGGCCGGTCGCTGGCGGGGACCGAGGCCTGGGGCAAGCACCTCGTGCTCCGCTTCGACGCACCGCCCGGGTCGGACCGCTTCGTGCACGTGCACCTGGGCCTGTTCGGCAAGTGGGCGACGGGCCACGGCGAGCCGCCCGAGCCCCGCGGCGCGCTGCGGCTGCGGCTGGTCGGGCCCGACCGTCCCGACGTGGGCCCGGCCTGGGCGGAGCTGCGGGGTCCGACGGCGTGCGAGCTGCTCGACGACGTCGGCCGGGCGGTCCTGCTGGCCCGGCTCGGGCCGGACCCGTTGCGACGCGACGCGGTGCTGGACGACGCCTGGGCCCGCATCAGCCGGTCACGGCAGAGCGTCGCCGCCCTGCTGATGGACCAGGCGGTCGTGGCCGGCATCGGCAACGTCTACCGCGCCGAGGCGCTGTTCCGGGCCCGGCTGTCGCCGCGCACGCCCGGGCGGGCGGTCACGCACGAGCAGTGGCAGGGCCTCTGGGACGACCTGACGGTCCTGATGCGCGCCGGCGTCCGGTCCGGTCGCATCATCACCACGGAGCGGGAGCACCGGTCGCGCCGCACCGGGGCGGCCCTTCGCGAGGACGCCCACTACGTGTACCGGCGGCACGGTCGCCCGTGCCGCCTGTGCGGGACGGCGATCGAGGTCGCCGACCTCCTCGGGCGGCGCCTGTACTGGTGCCCCGCCTGCCAGCCGGGCTGACGGAGCCGCTCCGCGAGCCGTCCCGGCGCTCCCTCGACCAGACGTGACCGTGCGCGGTGACGAGGGCTGCGCCGACTGCGGCGAAGGTGTCGCTGCACCGGCCCACGCCCCCTACGCTCAGCCCTCATGGTGCGCTCCCGCTACGCGACGGTGCGTGGCTGGATGGGCGGCTGGCCGCGCAACCAGCCCGCGGTCCTCGTGGTCTCCGTCGCGGCGGCCGTCGTGTTCGCCCTGGCCAGCGGCATGTACAACCGGTGGGTGCCCGCGGCCTCCGCCGTTCTGCTCATCCTGCTGGCCGCGTACTTCATGCAGCTGCGGTACCTGCTCACGTACTACGTGGTGCTGATCGGCTCCGTCGTCGTCTCCGCGGTCCTCCGCGAGGACGAGATCTCACCCGGCGTGGTGATCGTGCTGATCCTCACCGCGGCCCTGCTGGCGTTCTTCGTCCGCACCCGCGAGGTCCTCGGCGTCCAGGGCAACACCGGTCAGGAGATGCTGGTCGACCTGCGCGACCGGCTGCGCGCCCAGTCGCTGCCGGCCCGGCTCCCCGACGGGGTGCGGATGGAGGTGGCCCAGCGCTCCGCCAACGGCGAGGGCTTCTCGGGTGACTTCGTCCTGTCGTCGGTGCGCGAGCAGGCCCACGTCGCCCAGCCGGTCGGCGGCCGGACCACGGACTGGCCGGGTGCGCTCGAGGTCGCCGTCGTGGACGTGTCCGGCAAGGGCCAGGCGGCCGGGACCCGGGCCCTGCTGCTGTCCGGCGGGCTGAGCGGCCTGATGTCCGGCTCGCGGGTGGAGGAGTTCCTGCCGGCGGCCAACGCCTACCTGCTGCGCCAGGAGTGGGCGGAGGGGTTCGCGACCGCGGTGCACCTGGTCCTCGACCCGTGCACCGGCGCGTTCGCCGTGCGCAGCGCCGGGCACCCGCCCCCGGTGCAGCACCAGGCCGGGTCCGGCACCTGGCGGGTGCTGTCCACCAGCCCCGAGCCCGCGCTGGGGCTGATGGTCAACGGGACCTACGCAGAGGTCCGCGGGTGCCTGGGCCGGGGTGACGCGCTGGTCGTCTACACCGACGGCGTGGTCGAGGCGCGGGGGAGGGACCTGAGCTACGGGGTCGACCGGCTGACCGGTCAGCTCGCGCGGCACGTCCGCAAGGGCTACCGGGGAGCGGCGGCAGCCGGCGTGGACGCGCCCCGCGGCAACGGCGACGACGACCGTACGGTCGTCGTGGTGTGGCGCGAGTGAGCCGAGGAGGGTCCATGGCAGGCACGGGCAAGGTCGGGTTCTGGTACCGGGTTCGATGGAACGTGCAGTACGCCCTGCTGTCGGTGGCCGGACCGGCCCACCTGGACCCGAGCCAGGACCCGCGGACCCGGATGCGGGCCGAGCGGGCGGCGCGGGAGCGTCGGGCCGCCGAGGGCACCGACCGCTGACGCCGGGCTCGCCCGTGGCCTCGCCGACCGCTCGGGGTCACCGGTTCGTCGGCGTACCTCGCAGGAGGGACTCGAGGACGTCGGCCACCGCCTGGGGGCGCAGGGGCTTGGCGAGCCAGCCGTCCATGCCGGCCCTCGTGCAGGCCTGCTGCTCCTCGGGCAGCGTGCCGGCCGTCACCGCGACGATGACGGGCTGAGGGGTGACGGAAGGGTCGGCCCGGATGCGTCGGGTCGCGGCCAACCCGTCCAGCCCGGGCATCTGCACGTCCATCAGCACGACGTCGTAGGTCCCGGACCGAACCGCGGCCACGGCCTCGACACCGTCGCCGACGACGTCGACGTCGTGGCCGAGCCGCCTGAGCAGCATCCGCGTCACCAGCTGGCTGGTCGGGTCGTCCTCCGCGACGAGCACTGCGGGCATGGTCGGTCCCTTCGCTCGCGGGTGGGCGTGAGGGCTGCATCGGCCGTGACGCAGGGGGACTTGAGCAGACGGCGGACCGCCGGTGATCAAGGTCGAGCCGCACCGTGCCGATGACCTGACCAGCCCGACACCCGGTCGTCCTCGCTCGACCACCCGTATGGAGCCCCCCCGTGCCCGAACATGACGTGCTCCCCGGCGAGCAGCTCGACGTCACCGCGCTGCTGACCGTTCTCGCCAAGGTCAAGGAGGGGGACTTCACGGCCAGGATGCCGCTGGAGTGGACGGGGGCGGCCGGCAAGGTCGCGGACAGCCTGAACGAGGTGATAGTCGCCAACCAGATGCTCGACTCGGAGCTGGCGCGGGTCAGCCAGGTGGTGGGCAAGGAGGGCCGGCTCTCGCAGCGGGTCGTCGTCGGTGCCGTGTCCCGGAGCTGGTCCGGGAGCATCGCCTCGGTCAACAGCCTGATCGACGACCTGGTGCGCCCGGCCATCGAGGTGCAGCGCGTGATCGGGGCGGTCGCGGACGGGGACCTGAGCAAGCAGGTGTCCGGTGACGTCAAGGGCGAGATGCTCGAGCTGAAGAACACCATCAACGGCATGGTCGACCAGCTGAACGGGTTCGTCTCCGAGCTCACCCGGGTCGTCCGCGAGGTCGGTACCGAGGGCAAGCTCGGCCAGGCCGCGGCGGTCACCATCGAGGTCGGCGGCGTCTGGAAGGACCTGACCGACAACGTGAACCTGATGGCGGGCAACCTCACCGGGCAGGTGCGCAACATCGCCGAGGTGACGACCGCGGTGGCCAACGGCGACCTCAGCAAGAAGATCTCGATCGACGTCAAGGGCGAGTTCCTCGAGCTGAAGAACACCGTCAACGCCATGGTCGACCAGCTGAACGCGTTCGCCGGCGAGGTCACCCGCGTGGCCCGGGAGGTGGGGGTCGAGGGCAGGCTCGGCGGGCAGGCCCAGTCGACCGAGGTCGGTGGGGTCTGGAAGGACCTGACCGACAACGTCAACCAGCTGGCGGCGAACCTCACCAACCAGGTCCGAGCCATCTCCGAGGTGGCCACGGCCGTCACGGAGGGCGACCTGACCCGGCAGGTCCGGGTCGACGCCAGCGGGGAGGTCGCGGTCCTCAAGGACACGCTCAACGAGATGATCCGCAACCTGCGGGAGACGACGCGGCAGAACGTCGAGCAGGACTGGCTCAAGACGAACCGCGAGCGCTTCACCCGGATGCTGCAGGGGCAGCGGGACCTCGAGGCCGTCTCCGGCATGATCCTGTCCGAGCTGGCGCCGCTGGTGTCGGCCCAGCACGGGGTGTTCTACTCGATGAGCCAGCCCGCGGACGGCAGCGAGCCGCTGCTGCAGCTGCAGTCGGGCTACGGCTACGAGGAGCGCAGGCACCTCTCGACCTCGTTCCGCCTCGGGCAGGGTCTGGTCGGGCAGTGCGCCAAGGAGAAGAAGCGCATCCTGCTCACGCAGGTCCCGGCCGACTACGTGCGCATCAGCTCGGGGCTCGGCGAGGCGACGCCGCTGAACATCATCGTGCTGCCGATCCTGTTCGAGGGTGCGGTGCGCGCCGTGGTCGAGCTGGCCTCGTTCTCGGCGTTCAGCCCCATCCACCAGACGTTCCTCGACCAGCTGACCGAGAGCATCGGCCTGGTCCTGAACACCATCGAGGCCGACACCCTCACCGAGAACCTGCTCAAGCAGTCGCAGTCCCTCGCGGAGGAGCTCCGCTCGCAGCAGGAGGAGCTGACCGCGTCGAACGAGGACCTGGGCCGGCAGGCGCGTCTGCTGGCCGAGCAGAACGAGGAGTCCGAGCGCAAGACCCGTGAGGTCGAGGAGTCCAAGCGGCTGGTGGAGGAGAAGGTCGGCCAGCTCGCGGTGTCGTCCCGGTACAAGAGCGAGTTCATCGCCAACATGTCGCACGAGCTGCGGACCCCGCTCAACAGCCTCCTCATCCTGGCGGAGCAGCTGGAGGACAACACCGGGGCGAACCTCACCCCGACGCAGGTCCAGTACGCCAGCGTCATCCGCTCCTCGGGCACGGACCTGCTGGAGCTCCTCAACGGCATCCTCGAGCTGGCCAAGGTGGAGTCCGGCACCGTCCAGGTGGAGAACAGCCCGGTCCGGGTCAGCGACCTGCGGGCCTCGCTGCTGCGCGAGTTCGAGCACGTGGCCCAGGCGAACGGTCTCGGCTACACGGTCGACGTGCTGCCCGGGTGCCCCGAGTACCTGCTCACCGACCTGCGGCGGCTGCGTCAGATCCTCATGAACCTGCTCGGCAACGCGTTCAAGTTCACCCCCACGGGTCACGTGCGGGTCGAGCTGGGCGCCGCTACCGGTGGGTGGAGCCCCACGTCGGAGGCGCTGGTGGGGGCGGCGGCGGTCGTGGCGCTGCGGGTCACGGACACCGGCATCGGCGTCGAGGTCGACCAGCAGCGTCGGATCTTCGAGGCGTTCGCCCAGGGCGACGGCACCACCGCCCGCCTGTACGGGGGCACGGGCCTGGGGCTGTCGATCAGCCGCGAGCTGGTGGCCCTGCTCGGGGGTGAGGTCACGGTGTCGAGCCGCCCCGGGGAGGGCAGCACCTTCACGGTCTACCTGCCGTCCTCCCGGTCCCCGGTGCCGGCGGGCCGGGACCCGGCCGTCCCCGACCCCGACCCCGTACCGCCTCCCGGGCGGCCGCCGGCGGCGGCGCTGCTGCCCCGTCAGCCCGGACCCGGGGGCGCCTTGGTCCCGCAGGACGCGGCCCGCCCGAAGATCGACGGGCTGCAGGTCCTGCTCGTCGACGACGACTACCGCAACCTGTTCGCCCTGACCGCCCTGCTCGAGCGGGGCAGCGCCGTGGTCACCGTGGCCGAGAGCGGGGGCGAGGCTTTGGCCGTCCTGGCCCGCAAGCCCGAGATCGAGGTGATCCTGACCGACATCATGATGCCCGTCATGGACGGGTACGCCACGATCCGCGCCATCCGGGCCCTCGAACGCTTCCGGACCGTGCCCATCATCGCCGTCACCGGCAAGGTGGTGCCGGGGGAACGGCAGCGCTGCCTGGACGCAGGGGCCGACGACTACGTGCCCAAGCCGGTCGACGCCACCCAGCTGCTCGCCACCCTCGCCCCCTGGCTCCCGGACGCCGAGCGGACGTCGCCGTGAAGGTCTCGGAGCGCCCTCGGGCGAGGCGGGAGCCGCGCACGGACAACCTTCCGGCCATCCTTGTCGTCGACGACAACCAGAACAAGCGGACCGCTCTCGGGGCGGTCCTGGAGCCGCTGGGCTACTCGATCGTCGAGGCCGACTGCGGCGTGGCCGCCCTGCGGCGTGTCGCCGTCCAGGACTTCGCGGTCATCCTGCTCGACGTGCAGATGCCGGGCATGGACGGGTTCGAGACCGCGGCACTGATCCGGCTCCGCAAGCAGTCGGAGCTGACGCCCATCATCTTCGTCACCTCGCACGCGTTCGACGAACTGATGACGGACCGCTACGCCGAGGGTGCCGTCGACTTCATGTTCGCCCCGTTCAAGCCGGACGAGCTGCGGGCCAAGGTGTCGGTGTTCGGTCACATGTACGCGAACGCCGAGGCCCTGGCCTCCCGGGCCCGCGAGGTCGAGATGTCCGCCGACCAGCTGCGGCTGCTCACCGAGAGCGCACCGATCGGGATCTTCCACACCGACGTGGACAACCGGTACGTCTACACGAACCCGCGGTGGACGGAGATGACCGGGATGTCCGCCGCCGACGCTGCGGGCCAGCCGTTCGAGGTCGTCCTGTCGGCGGGACGACGCGAGGACCTGCTGGTCGAGGGGGGCGGGGTCCGTCCCCCCGACGAGCTCGCCCACCGGTTCGAGGTGGGCCCTCCCGGGGCCGGGTCCCGGACCGTCCGGGTCACCTCCGAACGCATCCACGACGAGAAGGGCGCACCCACCGGGTGGGTCGGGACGATGGCGGACGTCACGGCGGAGGTGCTGGCCGTGTCCGCCATGGCCGACGCCGTGGACAAGGCGACCACGGCCTCGCGCCTCAAGTCGGACTTCCTGGCCAACATGAGCCATGAGATCCGCACCCCGATGAACGGGGTCCTGGGGATGACCGACCTGCTGCTGGAGACCGCGCTCGACCCACGCCAGCGCGACTACGCGCAGACCGTCCGCAACTCCGGCGAGGCGCTCCTGGCCATCATCAACGACATCCTGGACTTCTCGAAGGTCGAGGCCGGGATGCTCGCGATCGAGACCGTGGACTTCGACGTGCGGGCCGTGGTCCAGGACGTCGTCGACCTGCTGGCCCCGGCGTCGCAGGTGAAGGGGATCGAGCTGCTGTCTCTCGTGGGGCCCGAGGTCCCGGCGGTCGTGTCGGGTGACCCCGGTCGTCTGCGACAGGTGCTGACCAACCTGGTGGGGAACGCCTTGAAGTTCACCCAGGACGGCGAGGTCGTGGTCCGGGTCAGCGGCGGGGACACGTCGCAGCGGTGCGACCTGCGCTTCGAGGTGACCGACACCGGCGACGGGGTCCCGGAGGACAAGCTCGGCTTGATCTTCCAGCCGTTCTCCCAGGGTGACACCTCGACGGCACGTCGCTACGGGGGGACCGGTCTCGGGCTGGCCATCAGCAGCCGGCTGGTGGCCCTGATGAACGGCCAGTGCGGCGTGGCCAGCCGGCACCGGGTGGGCAGCACGTTCTGGTTCACCGTCCGGGTGGACGTCGAGCCCGGGCAGCGGCCCCCGGACCTGCTGCGTCCGGACCCGGACCTCGCCGGGGTCTCCGTCCTGGTGGTGGACGGCAACGCCACGAGCCGGGAGTCGCTGTCCCGGTGCCTGCGGGACTGGGGCCTGCGGGTCTGCACGGCCGACAGCTCGACCTCGGCGCTCGCGCAGCTGGGTCGGTCGCACCAGGAGGGGACGCCGACGACCGTCGTCCTGCTCGACCGGTCCGTCGACCTCGACCTCCCTCACCCGGGCCCGCCCGGTGACGACGGGGCGCCGCCGGCCCGGCTGGTCCTGATGACCCTGCTGGGCGAGGAGGACCCCCCGGGGGAGGGGGTCTGCGCCTCGCTGTCCAAGCCCGTCCACCTGCAGGACCTGCGACGGTGCCTCCGGGTGGCGGCCAGGCTGCCGGTCGTCGACCCGGTCCCGGCCGACGGTCGGCGACCTGACGGTCCGGTGGGGCCGGTGGGGGCCAGGCTGCTGCTGGTCGAGGACAACGTGATCAACCAGAAGGTCGCCCTGGAGATGCTGACGAGCGCCGGGTACCGGGTGGACGTCGCGAGCAACGGCGCCGCGGCGGTCGAGGCGACCGGGGCGCAGGCGTACGACGCCGTCCTGATGGACTGCCAGATGCCGGAGATGAACGGCTTCGAGGCGACCTCGGCGATCCGGGCGCAGGAGGGCCCAGGACGTCGTACGCCCATCATCGCGATGACGGCGGGCGCGCGGTCGGAGGACCGCGAGCGGTGCCTGGCGGCCGGGATGGACGGCTACCTCTCCAAACCGGCGAGCAAGCCGTTGCTCATCGCCAAGCTCGCCCACTTCCTCAAGGACGGGCGCACGGCTCATCAGGCGGACCCGGTGCCCGACGCGATCCTTGGCGGCGTCGTGGACCCCGCGGTCGTCGCGGAGCTCCGCGCCCTGGGCGAGGAGGCCGGTCCGGACTTCTTCCCGCAGCTGGTGAGCCAGTTCGTCGGCGACGTCGAGACCCGGCTGCGCGACCTCCGCACCGCTCTGCAGGCGGGGGACGCCGGGGCGGTCGGCGGCATGGCCCACAGCGTCAAGGGCAGCAGCGCGACCATGGGCGGACGTCGCCTGGCGTCGGCGTGCGCCCGGCTCGAGCGCCGGGCGCAGGCCGGGCTCCTGGTCCTGGGGGCGCAGGAGCTGCGTGAGCTGGAGGAGGAGTTCGAGCGACTGCGTCAGGTGCTCGAGGTCCCCTGACCCGCTTCGGGTCGGGTGAGGACGGGCTCGACGTGGTGCTCGCCGTGGGCCTGCCGGTGGCTCTCGCCGGCGCGGGTCAGCAGGGCCATCAGCTCCGGCTCGTCGCGGACCTTGTTGCGGTACCTGGGGCCCAGGGCGACGATCTGGTCCCGCTCGGCCAGCAGCAGGTGGAACACCCGCTCCCGCTCGTGCTCGTCGTGGGTGTACTCCATGTCGAGGTAGCTGGTGGCGTGGCGTCGGGCGTTGGCGATCGCGGTCTGCGCCTTGCCGGCCGGGCTGAGCAGCGAGGCGACCACGGTGACGACGAGCACGCCGAGGATCACGGCGAGGCTGAGCCCGGTGGAGATCTCCACGACCTCGACCGGCTCCCCGCCGTTGACGAACGGCAGGTTGTTCTCGTGGAGGGCGTGCAGGATCAGCTTGACGCCGATGAACGCCAGGATCGCGGCGAGCCCGTACGACAGGTAGATCAGCCGTTCGAGCAGTCCGTCGATCAGGAAGAACAGCTGCCGCAGCCCCAGCAGCGAGAACGCCGTGGCGGTGAACACGATGTAGACGTTCTGGGTGAGGCCGAAGATCGCCGGGATCGAGTCCAGCGCGAAGAGGATGTCGGTGCCGCCGATGGCCACCATGACCAGCAGCATCGGCGTCAGGACCCGCTTGCCGTCCTCGACCGTGAACAGCTTGTCGCCGTCGTAGTGGTCGGTGGTCGGCAGGACCCGCTTGGCGATCCGGATCACCAGGTTGTTGCCGGCGTCCTCCTCGTCGTGGTCCGGCTTGAGCAGGTTGCCCGCGGTCATGAGCAGGATCAGGCCGAAGATGTAGAACACCCACGCGAACGTGTTGATGAGCGCCGCGCCCAGGAAGATGAACCCGGTCCGGGCGATGAGCGAGAACACGATGCCGAACAGCAGGACCTTCTGCTGGTCCTCCCGGGGAACCCGGAAGCTCGTCATGATGATGAGGAACACGAAGAGGTTGTCGACGCTCAGCGCCTTCTCCGTCACGTAGCCCGCGAAGTACTCCGACCCCATGGTCGTCCCGCCGAACACCCACACGACCACGCCGAACAGCACGGCGATACCGATGTAGAGGGCGGACCAGAGCGACGACTCCCGCAGCGTCGGCACGTGGGCCTTGCGGACGTGGAAGAGCAGGTCGTAGACGAGCAGCCCGACGATGAAGGCGATGGTGGCTGCCCAGACCCAGACGGGGACTCCCATGGGTGCTCCTCGGTGCTCACACGCTCGGGGGGTGTCGCACCTCCCGGGACGAGGATGCCACCACCTGCTCGTGAGGCCACCCCTGGCGCGACGGACGGTCAGCCGCGGCCGGCCCGGACCGCCTCACCGATCAGGGCCACGCCCTGGGCGATCGCACGGTCGGTCAGGTGGGGGTAGCCGATGATGAGGGTCGGCGGGAACGGCGCCTCGGGCCGGTAGTCACCCAGCACCGACAGCGCGACGCCCAGGGCCCGTGCGGCGGCCTGGACGGCTCGTTCGTCGTGGTGGTCCGGCAGGGCCGCGGTGACGTGCAGCCCCGCGGCGACGCCACCGACGGTGGCCTCGGGCACCTCGGTGGCCAGGGCGTCCAGGACGGCGTCCCGGCGGCGGCGGTACAGCGTCCGCATCGCCCTCAGGTGGCGGTCGAGGTGCCCGTCCTCCAGGAACCTGGCGAACGCCAGCTGGTCGATGCGGGGCGACCCCTGGTCGGCCAGCTGCTTCTGGGTCCGGACGTCGTCCAGCAGCCACCCCGGCACCACCAGCCACCCCAGGCGCAGGGCGGGCGCCAGGACCTTGCTCAGCGTGCCGGCGTAGACCACCTGCTCGGGCGCGATGCCCTGCACGGCGCCGACGGCGGGGCGGTCGTACCGGTACTCGGCGTCGTAGTCGTCCTCCACCAGGACGGCGCCCGAGTCGGCCAGCCACTGCGCCAGCACGCGACGGCGCCCGGGTGACAGGACGACCCCCGTCGGGTGCTGGTGCGCGGGGGTGAGGACGACGACGTCGGGGTCGAGCCCGGCGAGCAGGTCCGTGCGGGCGCCCTCGGCGTCCAGGGGCAGGCGCACCACCTGCAGGCCGGCGCGCGCCGCGATCTCGGGTTCCGCGGAGCTGCACGGGTCCTCCAGCGCGACGGTGCGGGCGCCCCGGGCGGCCATCGCCTGGCAGACGAGCCCGAGACCCTGCAGGTACCCCCCGGTCGCCACCACGCGCCCGGGCGTGGCGACGGCTCCGCGCACGCGGCCGAGGTAGTCGGCGACGCCGGACCGGAACTCCTCGACCCCGCAGGGGTCGCCGTACATCAGGTCCGCGGTGCGGATGGAGCGCGCCGCCTCGCGCAGGCACCGACCCCACGCGGCCCGCGGGAACGTCGTCACGTCCGGGCGCGAGGGGCGGAAGTCGTAGCGGGCGACGGGCGCCGGCGTCGCCGGGCCGACCGGCGACGGGTCGGCGACCGGCGTTCCCGCCGCGACCCTGGGGCGGGCGCCCTGGCGCAGCTCGACGTACCCCTCCGCGGCGAGCTGCGCGTACGCCTCGACGGCGACCCGGCGGGAGACGCCCAGCTGGTCCGCCAGCGCACGGGTCGACGGGAGCCGGGTGCCGGGACGCAGGACCCCGGAGCGGACCGCGGTCCGCAGCTGGGTCTCCAGCTGGCCGGTCAGGGTCCCTGGGGAGTCCCGCGAGACCGCGACCAGGACCTCGAGCGGGTGCCCCGTCTGCGTCACGAGGTCGACCGTACTCAACTGGTCACGTCTTCCGGGCTCGAAGTGGCACTCCCTGCGGGACCGGTGGCGAGTGAAGGTGGAATGTGCGCCGCGACGACCGCCCGGACCCAGCAGGACCTCGACCGCGTCCACCCGGGGCGACCCGCACCCCGACCACACGGAGGAAAGACATGGACAGCATGAACGACACCGGGCTCGTCCCCGGCGCGGCGACCGGCACCGACCGGAGCCACCGCCTGCGGGGCCTCGCCGTCACCGGCCTCTTGGCCGTGGTCGCGGCGGTGGTCGTGACGACGGTCGCCGCGGCCCTGGCCGTGGCCGCCGGCGTGGACCTGGAGGTCCCCGCGGGGGGCGCGACGATCCCGTTGTCGGGGGTCGCCCTCGTCACGGGCCTGTTCTCGGCCGTGGGCGTGGCCCTCGCCCTCGCCCTGCTCCGGTGGAGCGATCGCCCAGCGCGGCGGTTCGTGCAGACGACCGTGACGCTGACCGTGGTCTCGCTGGTCCCGCCCCTGGTCTCCGGGGCCGCCCCCGCCACCACCGCCGTCCTGGTCGGTCTGCACCTGCTGCCCGCCGCGGTGATGGTCACCACCCTGGCCCGCGGTCTCCGCGGCCGGTCCGGATGACGGTCGGCGGCGGACGTCAGCGGGCCGCCGCCACCTCTCCGATCGCCTGGTCGAGCATCTCCAGGCCCAGCGCGATCTCCTGCTCGGTGCTGGTCAGCGGCGGGGCGATGCGGAACGTCCCCCCGATGCCCGGCAGCTGGACGATGTTCATGTGCAGCCCGAGCTCCAGGCATCGTCGGGTGATGGCCGCGCCCAGGGCGTCGACGTCGGCGCCCGTGGCGCCCTTGGTGGCCACGTCCTCGGCCAGCTCGACGCCCTGCAGCAGCCCGCGGCCGCGGACGTCGCCCACGACGTCGTGCCGTCCCTGGATCTGCAGCAGCCCCGCGCGGAGCTGCCGACCCAGCCGTGCGGCCTGGACGTCGAGACGGTCGCGCTCGAGCACGTCGAGCACTGTGCACCCCACGGCGGCGACCAGGGGGTCGGACACGTGCGTGGTGAAGAACAGGAAGCCGCGCTCGAAGGCGACCTCCTCGATCTCTGCGGAGGTGATGACGGCAGCGAGCGGCAGCCCGGCCCCGAGGGTCTTCGACAGGGTCAGGACGTCGGGCACGACGCCGTCCCGCTCGAAGGCGTACCAGGTACCGGTGCGGCAGAGCCCGGTCTGGGCCTCGTCGAGGACCAGCAGCATCCCCCGCTCCTCGCACTTGCGCTTGAGGGCCGCGAGGTAGCCGAGCGGCGGCTCGATCACCCCGCCCGAGCTGAGGACCGGCTCGACGATGCAGGCCGCGAGCGCGCCGGTCGACTGGGCGTCCACGAGCGAGAACGCGAGGTCGAGCTGCCGGCGCCAGTCCAGGCCGCCGTCGGCGTCCAGGATGTCGGGGCGGTACTCGTAGGGGACGGGGATGGCGAAGTTGCCGGGGGCCGTCGGTCCGTACCCACGGCGCCCGGCGCTGTACGTCGCCCCGACCGCCCCCTGGGTCATGCCGTGCCAGGAGCGCGCGAAGGACACGACCTCGTGCCCGCCGGTGACGAGCTTGGCCAGCCGGAGGGCGGCCTCGTTGGCCTCCGCCCCGGTCGACAGCAGCAGCGCCTTGTCCAGGGGGGCCGGGAGCGACTCGGCCAGACGCCGCGACAGCTCGACGACCGGCCGCGAGAGCATCCCGCTGTACAGGTGGTCCAGCGTGCCCACCTGACGTCGCACGGTGGCCACGACGTCCGGGTGGGAGTGCCCGAGGATCGCGCTCATCTGCCCTGACGTGAAGTCGAGGACCTTCCGGCCGGTCTCGGTCCAGACGAAGCTGCCCTCGGCGCGGTCGATGATCTCCGGCAGGAACGGACTGCCGTACCGGAGCACGTGGGCCCGGGCGTCCGTCCAGAACGTGCCGGCGTCCCGCGCGGACGACGTGGACCCGGGCGGGGTGGCGAGATCGGTCATGCCGCGACGGTAGGCAGGGTCGGGTGTACGCGTCCATCACGGCTTCTCCACCGTGCTGTTCGACGCAGCCGTACAGTATCGGCGTGCGCCTGGACCCGTGGCGGCTGCGGCTGCTGGACGTCTTCGAGCGGGTGGGCACCGTGCGCGGGGTCGCCGCCGAGCTGATGCTCAGCCCGTCGACGGTCTCTCAGCAGCTCGCCCTGCTCGAGGCCGAGACGGGGGTGCAGGTGTTCGAACGGGCCGGACGCCGTCTGGTGCTGACGCCCACCGGGCGGGTGCTGGTCGACCGGGCGCGCGACCTGCGGGACCACATGGCGGCGATCGAGGCCGAGCTCTTGGACGCCACGACGGGGGCCGGTGGCCACCTGCGGGTGGGCGGGTTCGCCAGCTCCGTCGAGGCCCTCCTGGCCCCGGTGGTGCGCGAGCTCCGGCGGACGCACTCACGTCTGGTCGTCGAGCTGCTGGAGGTCGAACCGCGGGCGAGCACCACCGCTCTGCACCAGGGGACCTGCGACGTGGTCGTCACCGTCGACGAGCACGACGGCTCGCTGCTCGCCCCGTCCGTCACGGTGGTACCGCTGGTGACCGACCCGCTGCTGGTCCTCGTGCCCGACGGGCACCGCGTCGCCGCCCTTCCCGAGGTCCCGCTGGCCGAGCTCGCGGGGGAGCGGTGGGCGCTCGACCTCCCGGGCACCTACCTGGGCGAGCTCGTCCCCCGGCACTGCCGCCTCGAGGGCTTCGAACCGGCGGTGGCCGGTCGGTTCTCCAGCCACGCGGTCCTGCTCGCCCACGTGGCTGCGGGCCTGTCCGTGGCCGTCCTGCCCGGGCTGGCCGCGACACAGCGCCCCGGGGTGGTCCGTCGGCCGGCCGTGGGGTTCGCCGACCGCAGCATCGTCGCGGCTGTCCGGACGCCGAACCAGCGCCGGCCCGCCGTCGCCGCCGTCATCGGGACGCTCCAGGCGGTCGCCGCGGACCTGTCACCGGCTTGAGCCTCGAGCACCCCGGTCCAGTCGGTCGGCGAGGAACTGATCTTCCGCGGCGTCGTGCTGCCCGCCACCGCCTCCTGGGTCCGGGCACTGCGCCCCGCCCTGGCCCTGGGGATCGTGACGTCCAGCCTGGCGTTCGCCGTGCTCCACGGCTCGAGCGACCCGTGTTGTTCGGCTACTTCACCCTGATCGGGGTCAGCACGGGCGTCATGGCCGTCATCAGCCACGGGATCGAGGCCCCGGCCGGTCCTCTGGTCCTCGCCGCCGTCAAGCTGGCCATGGTCGGGTTCGTGCGGCGGCGCGAGCGGCGGCTTGACCCGGACGCGACGTCGTAGTCTGCGATGGAGCCATGGACCGGTCGGTGCTCGTCTACCTCAGCTCGTACGCGTTCTCCTCCCTGGGCAACTCCATGGCGGCGGTCGTCCTGCCCCTGGTGGTGCTGACCACGACCGGCAGCCCGCTGGACGCCGGGATCGTCGCGGCCGCGACGGCCGGACCGGCGGTGCTGGCCGGGCTGCTGATGGGCGGGCTGATCGACCGCTACGACCGCAGGACGATGTCGGTGGTCACGGACCTGGTCTCGGCGGCGGCCATCGCGGCGCTGCCGGTGGTCGACCTGGTGACGGGCCTGTCCCTGGGGTGGTTCGTGCTGTTCGGCATCCTGTCCTCGTTCGGCGACGTCCCCGGGCTAACGGCCCGGGAGACGCTCGTGCCGGGGGTGCAGCGACGCAGCGGCGTCCGCTCCGAACGCATCGTCGGTCTCCGGGAGAGCGTCGCCGCCGTCACCATGATGGTCGGCCCGGCCGTCGCGGCCTCGCTCGTCGTCCTCCTCGGTGGGCCGGGTGCGCTGTGGGTCACCGCAGGACTGGCGCTGGTCGCCGCCCTGACCACGCTCCTGCTGCCGCGGGACGTCGGCAGGGTCACACCGTCCGAGGCCGACCACTCACCTCGCCGCAGCGGCTCGGAGATGGTGGCGGGCATGGTCTGGCTCGCGCGCCGCAGCCCCCTGGTCCTGTCGGTCACGCTCGTCAACCTGGTGATGGTGACCGTCCTGGTCGCCCTGCAGGGCCTCGTCCTCCCGGTGCACTTCACGCTCCTCGGTCAGGAGGGCCGGCTCGGCCTGGTCCTGACCTGCCTGGCCGCGGGCATGCTCGTCGGGTCCGGGACCTACGCGATGGTCTCGGCCCGCCTGCGCCGTCGGGTGTGGCTGACCCTCTCGCTGGTCGGCTCCGTCGCCGGCATCGGTGTGATCGGCGCGCTGCCGGGTGTCGGCTGGATCCTCACCGGCGCGGCGCTCTTCGGCCTGTTCGCGGGGGTCCTGGGCGCGCTCTTCGGGGTGGTGATGATCGAGACCATCCCGGACGAGCTGCGCGGTCGGGTGATGAGCGCCCAGAACGCGTTGATGACGGTGTCGCCCGCCGTGGGCATCCTGGGGGCGGGCGTCCTCGTCGAGTACGTGTCGCCGGCCGCGGCCGGGGCCGTCGCCGCGGGTACCTGGTCGGTGGCCGTGCTGGTGGCGCTGCTGCTGCGGCCGCTGCGCCGGCTCGACGCCGCCCGTGACGCACCACGTGAGGAGATCGATGCGTAGCCAGGACGTGGCCGAGCTAGCAGGCGTCAGCGTGCGGACGCTGCGGCACTACCACCGGATCGGCCTCCTGCCCGAACCTGTCCGCCGGCCCAACGGCTACCGCAGCTACGACCTGGCCACCATCGCGCGGCTGCTTCGCATCCGCCGGCTCACCGAGCTCGGCGTGCCCCTTCACCAGGTGACGGAGATGCTGGAGACGACACCGAGGCGGGACCTGCTCGACGACATCGACGGACGGCTCGCGGCCGAGGTCGATCGGCTGCAGGGGCAGCGTCGGCAGATCGCGCGACTGCGTCGGACCGGGGAGCGGGCCGACGTCCCGGAGGGTCTCGCCGAGCTGCTCTCGCTCGGCCCGTCGGACCTGGCCGCGGGGGTGCTCGGCGAGATCGACCAGGACACGCTGCTCGTGATCGCGCGCGTCATCGGTCCCGACAACCTGAACCGGCAGGCCCTCAGCAACCTCGCCGACGTGCTGCGCCCGTGGAGCGAGGACGCCGAGCTCGCAGCGGCGGCGCAGGACTTCGACCGACTGGCCGTCGACGCCCCGCCGGGCGAGGTCCACCGGGTCGCGGACCGGCTGGCCACCGTGCTCGCGCCGATGGCGGTGTCGCTGGTGCGCACACCCACCGGCCGGGCCCTGGAGGCAGCCGCGGCGGGTGGGTGGCCGGACCCGGCCCAGGACAGCCGGCTGAACCGGGCCCAGGCCCGGGCGATGGAGCGGCTGCTCGTCCGGCTCGCCCGCGAGGGGACCGGCTAGGGCCGTCCACGTCGCACTTGCGCCGGGGTGGTCAGTCAACTCGTGTGTCGTACGGCGAAAGGTTTACCAGAGTTGCGGCACCGCGAAACGTGCTCGAAACGGACGCCCACTTGGCTCGGCGCACGTCCAGTCGACGGTCGCTCACCGGATGTCTCCCACCCCGAGACCTGACCGTGGACGCCCTGGCCGTTGCGCACCCGTCCTCGTCCGACTGTGCCGGCCCATGCCTCCAGCCTGTCTCCAGGCTGCCTTCACGCCGGTGCGACATCCCAACCGACAGGAAGTCCACTCATGACCACGAGACCCACCGGGTCGGCGGCCCTACGTCGTCGACCGTCCTCCATCATCGCCCTCGGTCTGGGCGGCGCGCTCGTCGCGGCCGCGGCCACCGGCTACCTCGTCACCCGGTCGGCGGCCTCGGCCGACGCGGCCGGCCCGGCGACGGCAGAGCCCGAGCTCACCATCGCCGCCGAGTCGACCGACGACGGCGCGCCCGAGAAGGTCGCCACCGTGGCCCGGCCCGAGGTCAGGGCCGCGCACGACCAGCTCTCCTCGGAGGAGGTCGCGTTCGCCCGCAACCTCGTCGCCGGTCACCCCTCCTACGCCGGCACGGCGTCGGTGACCGAGGAGGCGGGTGCGCAGTACCTGTCCGTCGACGTCGCCGACCCCAACGCCTACGACGACCAGCACCGACGCCTCTCGCTGATGTACTACGACTACGCCTCGGAGGAGCTGCTGCACTACCTGGTCGACCTCAGCGCCGCCGACGTCGAGTCCGTCACGACCTCCGACGGCGTCCAGCCCGCCCCCACCGAGTTCGAGACGCAGACCGCCTACGAGCTCCTGCTGGCCGACGACGTGGCCGGTGAGGCCATCGTCGAGGAGTTCGTCGAGACCACGGGGGAGAGCACGATCACCGACGAAGCGGTGGACGTCTCCGCCCACTCCTACTCGGGCGGCGCCGCCGGCGCCGGCGTGGACGAGTGCGCGACCGACCGCTGCGTGGAGGTCCTGGTCCAGACGACCGACGGTCCCTTCCTCACCACGACGCCCTACGTGGTCAACCTGTCCGCCCAGAGCGTCACCCGAGTGAAGTGAGCAGGGACCCCGACGTGAGACTGCAGAAGAAGCCCTTCCTCGCCCTGACCACCGTCCTGCTCGGCGCCCCGCTCCTCGCGACCTCTGTCGCCTCGCCGGCCGCGGCCGCGCCGCAGACGGTGACCGAGGCCTCGTGCTCCGGGGACAGCCTCGTGCAGCACGAGCTCGAGGCCGGCACCTCCTGGGAGATGTGCTGGCGGGTCGACTCCTACCGAGGTCTGATCCTGGACAAGGTGGCCTACCAGCCCAACGACGCCGAGTACCCGATCATGGTGCTGGACTCGATCGGCCTCGCCCAGCTCAACGTCCCCTACGACACCGGGGCCACCGAGTACAACGACGTCACCACCTACCAGGTCGGTGGGCGCCGCATGCAGGACCAGACGCCGCTGGACTGCGTGGACGGCGAGGTGCGGACCGCCTGGCTGACCGAGGCCCGGCCCGCGGCCCCCGCCCTGTGCATCTCCGAGCAGGACTCGGGCATCGCCAACCGGTCGAACGTCGCCAACGAGCAGCTGTACATCGAGCGCAGCACCGACCTGGTGCTGCACACCATGAGCCGCATCGGGTGGTACGAGTACGAGACCAGCTACCGGTTCCACGACGACGGCGAGATCTCCGTCCAGATGGGTGCGACCGGGGACCTGTCGCCGAACGACTACGCCAGCGCGGTCAACTTCGGCTGGCCCCTCGGCGAGGGTCAGACCGGCTTCGCGGTCAACCACTACCACTCCGCCTTCTGGCGGGTCGACTTCGGCATCGACAGCGCGTCGAGCCAGAAGGTCGAGCGCATCGTCACCAAGCCGAACGGCGAGTACGGCACGACCGGCGACACCGGCAAGACGGCGATCCTGGAGACCGAGGTCCTGCCGGTCAACCGCGAGGGCAAGATGTTCTACGACAACCGGGAGCAGGTGCGGGTCGTGGCCCCGGAGTCGCGCAACGCCGACGACCACGCGCGCAGCTACGAGATCATCATGGACTCCGACCGGGCCTACAACCTGAACCCGGAGACCGACTACGACATCGCGTTCAGCCAGCCCAAGGCGGACGAGGTCCACGCGTCGTACAACCTCATCCCGTCCCGGGCCAACGCGTCCGTCACGGACTACGTCGCGGACCGCCAACGGCTGACCGACCCCGTCGCCTGGGTGAACGTCGGGTTCCACCACGTCAACCGGGACGAGGACCAGTCGCCGATGCCGATCCACTGGCAGGGCTTCACCCTGTACCCGCGCGACTTCTCGGCCATGAACCCGCTGCAGCCCGAGTGCCGCAGCTACTTCAACGGCAACCCCCGGGAGACGGGTGCCAAGTACTCGTGCGGGGAGGAGGAGCCGACGGTGACCCCCAGCGCTCCGGTCACCACGGAGCCGTCGACCAGCGCGGAGCCGTCCGCCACGCCCGAGGTCTCCTCGTCGCCCGAGCCGTCGGAGGCGAGCCCCTCACCCGGTGCGTCTCCGCCGCGGACCCCTGGGGTCCGTCCCACCGGTCCGCCGCCGCGCCGGCTCCCCTAGCGGCGTCGTCCGTCCGGCCTGCGGTCCAGTGACGCCGCAGGCACCGCACCGAGGTCTGTCCGGGCGCCCCACGTGGGCGCCCGGACGGACCCCTGGATGAAGGAGGAGCCATGCGGGTCAAGGTCCGCCACGCCGCCCTGGTCGTCGTCGGCGCACTGGTCTGCGGCGCGGTCGGGTTCGGCTACCTGCAGGTGGCCTCGACCCGCGACGAGGCCGCTGCCGTCGTGCAGGCCCGTCCCACCGAGGCCGACGTCTGCTTCGTGGCGATGATGGTCCCCCACCACCAGCAGGCCGTGGAGATGAGCGAGGTCCTCCTCGCCAAGGACGGGGTGTGGGAGCGCGGTCAGCGCTTCGCCCGGTACGTGGAGGCCACGCAGGGTCAGGAGATCAGGACCATGGAGGCGTGGCTCGGGGCCTGGGACGTCGCCCTCGACGGTGCGGCGGAGGACCTGGGGGTCGGGGTGTTCGGTGCCGCACCCAGCCAGGGCCCGGACGACACCGCCACGGACGCTGCCGGGAACGGCGGGCACGGCGGGCACGGCGGCCCGTCGGTCGACGAGGTCGCCCTGCCCAGCTGCACCCACGCCCACGGCACCCGGATGCAGGGGATGGTCGCCGAGGAGGACATGGCCGTGCTGCGGCAGGCCGACGCGGCCGAGGCGCAGCGGCTCTACCTGGAGCTGATGCTCCCGCACCACGAAGGAGCCGTGGCGATGGCCGACCGGGCGCTCGCCGAGGCGGACAACGACTTCGTGCGGTCCAGCGCCGCCCACGTCCTGCAGGAGCAGGTGTCGGAGCTGGAGTCGATCGAGGCCATGGTGGCGGCGCTCGACGCCGGGGACCTCGACCTCGCCGAGGAGTACGTGGAAGGCGGCTACCAGACCTACGACAGCACTGCTCTGCCGTCTGGCGTCCCCGCCGAGGGGGCGGACGGACCGTGAGCGCGACCGTGCCTCCGCGGCGGCGCCGACGACCGACCCGTGTCCTGGTGGCGGCGCTGTGCGTGGCCGGGGGGATGGTCGTGGGTGCAGGGGTGACGACCTGGGCCGGGCAGCACTACCGGGTCTACGCCGTGACCGGGTCCTCGATGCAGCCGGGCCTGGACCCCGAGGAGCGAGTCGTCGTGGCGTTGGTCGACCCCTCGTCGCCCGACATCGGGCGGGGAGACGTGGTCGTCTTCCCCGACCCGGGCACCTGGGCCGACCACGCCGAGCGCAGCGAGCTGGGTGCGGGGCAGGGCACGGGTGACGGCACGGACGACCGCGCCGGGGCCACCCGGGCCACCGTGGTGAAGCGGGTCGTCGCGGTGGAGGGGGAGCGGGTCGTCTGCTGCTCCCGGTCCGGGCAGCTCGTGGTCGACGGGGTGCCGCTCGACGAGCCGTACCTCCACCCCTCCGCGGGCCGGTTCGCGAGCGCGCTGGCGTTCGACGTCGTGGTGCCCGAGGGCACGGTCTGGGTCCTCGGTGACCACCGCGCCGTCTCGCGCGACTCCCGGTTCGACCCGCAGGGCGAGCACGGCGGTGCCGTCGCGGTCGACGACGTCATCGGCGTGGTCCGGGCGGAGCTCTAGGCGACGGTGGTCCCGTTCATTCGCCACGGAGGATGCGACCGGCGTCCGGCTCACGGAGGGTTCGGACGCTAGCCCCGTAGCCCTCCGCCCCCGGCGGGAGTGAGCAGGTCATGACGGTAGAGGTCGACGACTCGGGTCCGACGGACCGCGCCGTGCGGGACGACCTCCCCGTGCCGCGGGAGCTGCGCGCCGAGTTCCCGGCGGTGTGCGGTGGTGCGGCCTACGACCTGCTCCGGACTCGCGAACAGCACCGCGTCCCGGTACCGCCCGCCGTGGCAGAAGGCGAACCTCTACGCCCGTGGGTACGTCTGGTAGTCCTGGGGCCGCGTCGGGCGCTACCCGCACCTGGAGCGCCGCGACCGGACCGCGGTGAGGGCGATCAAGTGGCTCGGGGTCTGCGCGGGTGCGCGGCTGGGTCATGATCGGGGGCATGGCTGCGGGCGGGCCGTCGCGCTGTGCTCGCCCGTCCCGATCGGGCCGGCGGTGCCAAGGCGTTCCGACGTCTGCACCGCGCGTGGTTGTGTGTGCCCGTGCAGTGGTGGGAGCGGTGGACCGGGGTCGCCCGACGGCCGGTCCACGCCCTGCGCCCTCATGTCGACCTCGTCCTCGTGGCCGTGGTGACGGTGGCGTCGTTCACGCCCTTCCTGGAGGGGCGGGGCACGGCCCTGGGCTGGGAGGGACCCCGACGGGAGGTCGACCTGCTGGCGGTCGTGCTGGTGCTGGGCCACACGCTGCCGTTGGCGTTGCGCAGCAGGGCCCCGGCCTGGTGCCTGCTGCTGGTGTCGGTGGCTGCGTTCGCGTACCAGTGCCTGGGGTACCGCCCCACCCTGGCGAGCGTCGCCGTGTACATCGCCCTGTTGAGCGTCGGGTCCTCCCAGGTCCGCCACCGGGCCGTGACGCTGGCCGCGTGGCTGCTGGGCTACGCGGCGCTGTCGGTGGTGCTGCTGCGGCTCGGGTCCCCGGTGCCGCCGGTCGAGCTGGTCGAGTTCGTGGCGCTGCCGGTCGGGTGCTGGCTCGCGGGGTCCTGGGCCGGGGCGAGCCTGGCCCGGCAGCGGGAGCACCAGGCGCGTGATCTCGAGGAGGCGCTGGAGGAGGAACGGGCGGGCCTGGCCCGTGACCTGCACGACGTGGTGACCCACCACGTCACGGCCATGGTCATGCAGGCCGACGCCCTGGCCTACGTCCCCGCGGGCGACCGGGACGCCACCGCCGCCGGGTCCGGCGCGATCGCGACCTCGGGACGCCGCGCCCTGGCCGACCTACGGGACCTGCTGGAGGTGCTGCAGCCCGACCACGACGGTCCGTCCGTCGCGCCGGGCACCCAGCAGCCAGGACCCGGCGGGGGTCGCAGGTCGCCCCGGACCCCGACGGTCCTCTCGGTCGACGAGCTCGTGGAGACCGCCCGCCGCGCCGGGCAACCGGTCACGCTTGAGACGGACGGCTCGGCCCGACCCCTCGACGGTCTCGTCGCGCTGGCCCTGCACCGCGTGGTCCAGGAGGGCCTCACCAACGCGCTCAAGCACGCCCCCCGACGCCAGACGCTCGTCCAGCTCTCCTACGGTCGCCCGGACCTGGTGCGCGTCGACGTCGTCACCGAGGGGCCGCCGTCCGAGACGTCCGGCGGCGTCTCCGGAGGTTCGCCCGGTCCGGGCGGTCGCGGCCTGACGGGGCTCCGGCGGCGGGTCGAGCTCGCGGGCGGTCGGTTGAGCAGCGAGCAGCGGCCGGACGGCGCGTTCGTCCTCGGCGCGACCCTGCCGACGGTCCCGCAGCCGTGAACGACAGGGGCATCCGGATCCTGGTCTGCGACGACCAGGACCTCATCCGCGCCGGGTACACGACCATCCTGTCGGCCCAGCCCGGCTTCGACGTCGTGGGACAGGCGGGAGACGGTGCCGAAGCGGTTCGCCTCGCCGCCCGGCTGCAGCCGGACGTCGTCGTCATGGACGTCCGGATGCCGGTCATGGACGGCATCGAGGCGACCCGGAGGATCGTCGAGGCGGACCAGGAGCAGGCGGAGCAGTCGGGCGCCGACGCGGGCCCGGTCACGAGGGTGCTCGTGGTCACCACGTTCAACCTGGACGAGTACGTCTTCGAGGCCCTTCGCGCCGGCGCGAGCGGGTTCCTGCTCAAGGACACCCCGGTCGCGGACCTGGTTGCGGGCGTGCGCACGGTGGCGGCCGGCAACGCCCTGCTCGCCCCCGAGGTCACCCGCGGGCTGATCGGGCGCTTCGCCGAACGAGTCCGCGGACCCGACGGCACGGCCGGGGGGTCACCAGCCGTGCTCGAACCCTTGACCGACCGCGAGGTCGAGGTGCTGCGGTGGGTCGCGAAGGGCTCGTCCAACGCCGAGATCGCCGCGGTGCTGTTCATCAGCCCCGAGACCGTCAAGACCCACGTCTCGCGCATCCTCGCCAAGCTCGACCTGCGCGACCGGGTCCAGGCCGTCGTCCTGGCGCACCGCATCGGGCTCGTGCCGGCTCCCCCCTGACGCCCCGGGTGAGCCGGCCCGACGGCCGGGCGCCGGGCGCCGGGGTCACCCGTGAGAGCTACCCCGAAGCGCTCCCGCGAGGGACGCGGTGGCGGTGGCCACGCTCATAGCGTCGACGACATCACCGACGGCGCCGTCGTCGGGACCTCGCAGAGGAGTCGTCATGAGCAGCTCGCCCACCACGTCCCGCAGGACCACCCGGTCCCTCACCGCCACGGCGGCCGCCGTGACCTTCGCCCTGGTCGGTGCCACGGGCTGTGCGGCCGCCGGGGCCGGCGTGGTCGACCGCCCGTCGGCGTCCTCGCGGCCGGCCG
>JBBSQH010000031.1:0-43320 GCA_038258055.1 Actinomycetales bacterium | reverse complement strand
TCCTCGAGCACGCGCCCTACTGCGAGCGGGACCTGCGTGGGCCGTCGGCGCCGGAGGTCCGCGACGACGTGGACGTCGAGGTCTACGTCAAGCACCGGGGGTCGGGTCCGGGAGGGCTCGCGGGCACCGTCCACGTCACCCCGCAGCACCCGTTCGACGTGGTCGGCTGGGACGGCTGCCTCTACCCGTACGCGTTCAGCGTCCACGACTTCGAGCCGATCACCGGCCGGGTCCACCAACCGCCACCTGTCCACCAGGTCTTCGAGGGATGGAACTTCGTCATCTGCAACTTCGTGCCCCGCAAGGTCGACTACCACCCGCTCGCCGTGCCCGTGCCGTACTACCACGCCAACGTCGACAGCGACGAGATCATGTTCTACGTCGACGGCGACTACGAGGCCCGCAAGGGCTCCGGCATCGCCAAGGGCTCCGTCACCGTCCACCCCGGCGGCCACAGCCACGGCCCGCAACCGTCGGCGATCGAGGCCTCGCTGGGCGCTGAACGCTTCGACGAGCTCGCCGTCATGGTCGACACGTTCCGGCCGCTCGAGCTGGGCGAGGCGGGTACCGCCTCCGACGACGGGGCCTACGCCTGGACCTGGTCCGGGCGGGGGCCGGTCGCGTGAGCCCGGCCACCGGCACGCCCACCATCGCCGCGTCCGTCCCCGCCGGCCTCGTGCGGGGCATCGTCGACGACGCGGCGACGTTCCCGCCCGGCAACGCCCCGATGGCCGACTCGGTCGAGGCGCGGGCCATGTACGAGGACAGCTGGTTCGCCGAGCTGCTCGGGGCCGTGGTGCTGCGGGCCGACCGCGCGCACGAGCTGCTGGCCGCGCTGAGTCAGGCCGGTGACGCCCGCTCGTCCACCGCCCCGCTGCCGGTCACCGTCGTCGTCCCCGGCGGCCTGGACACCGTGGCCGACGCCGTGACCAAGGTGACCGACCCGGCCCTGCACGTGGTCTCCCTCGAGGTGCCCCTCGGCCCGGTCCGCACCCACACCGACCTGGTGCAGCGCGCGCTGTCGCACCTGCCGCCCGGCGCCCGGCTCTTCGTCGAGCCGTCGACGGGGCTGGACCCGGTCGACGTCATGCCCGCGCTGGCCACGGCCGGGGTGGGCGGCAAGATCCGGACCGGTGGGACGACGGCCGCCGCCTTCCCCGACGAGGCCACGGTCGCCCGGTTCGTCCACGCAGCCGTGGCGGCGGGCGTGCCGTTCAAGGCGACGGCCGGGTTGCACAACGCCCTTCGCCACCGCGACGAGGACACCGGGTTCGAGCACCACGGCTTCGTCAACCTGCTCGCGGCGACGGCGGCCGCGCTGCTGCAGGACGCCAGCGAGCACCAGGTCCACGTCCTGCTCCAGGCCACCGAGCCCGAGCCGCTGCTGGAGGTCCTCACCCCGCTGGACGACGAGCAGGCCGCGGCCGTGCGGCGGGCCTTCGTGTCGTTCGGCAGCTGCTCGACGGTCGAGCCGGTCGAGGACCTGGCGGGTCTGGGCCTGGTGGCCCGCCCGGCCGTCGGGGTCGGGGCGTGACCGGCCCGCTCGAGCATGCGGCGGACCCCGGTCCGTCGGACCCCGGTCCGTCGGACCCCGGTCCGTCCGACCCCAGCCCGTTCGGTCCCCGCACCCAGGCGCACGGCGTCTTCTCCGTCGCCGGTGGGTCGCCGCGGGTCGGGGTGCGGCTGCAGGACGACGCCGGTGACGTGGTGGTCGACGTGGCCCCGCTGGCGCGGCGGGCGGGGCTGAAGTGGGCGGCCGAGCTGGCCGCCCCCTCCCTCAACCCGTTCATGGCGCTGGGGCCGGCGGTGTGGGCCGAGCACCGGAGCTGGCTGACGGGCCTGCTCGGCGCCGACGGTACGCCGGTCGACCCGGCCGTCCGCGACGCCTCGTACCCGTTGCACGTGGAGTCCCGCCCGGTCCGGCTGCACCTGCCGTTCGAGGTCGCCGACTACGTCGACTTCTACGCCAGCCGTGACCACGCGGCCAACCTGGGCGCGATGTTCCGGCCGGGTCAGCCGGCCCTGACGCCGAACTGGACCCACGTCCCGATCGGCTACCACGGTCGGGCCGGAACCGTGGTGGTGTCGGGGACCGGGATCCGGCGCCCCGTCGGCCAGGTGCGGCCGCCGGGCTCCGAGCAGCCCGAGGTCGTGCCGTCGCGCCGGCTCGACATCGAGGCCGAGGTCGGGTTCGTCGTCGGGGTCGGCTCGACCCTGGGCGAGGCGGTCCCGCTCGCCCGGTTCGCCGACCACGTGTTCGGGGTCTGCCTGGTCGACGACTGGTCGGCCCGCGACCTGCAGGCCTGGGAGTACGTCCCGCTCGGGCCGTTCCTGGGCAAGTCCTTCGCCACGTCGGTGTCGGCCTGGGTGACCCCGCTGTCGTCGCTGGACCACGCGAGGGTCGCCGCGCCCGAGCGCGAGCACCCGGTGCAGGACTACCTGGACGACAGCGGGCAGCCGTGGGGGCTCGACCTGCGCCTGGAGGTCCGGCTCAACGGTCACCTCGTGTCGAGACCGCCGTTCTCACGGATGTACTGGACCGCGGCCCAGCAGCTGGCCCACCTGACCGTCAACGGGGCGTCGCTGAGGACCGGGGACCTGCTCGCCTCCGGCACCGTCAGCGGACCCGAGCCGCAGCAGCGCGGCTCGCTCATCGAGATGTCCTGGAACGGCGAGCAGCCCCTCGTCCTGCCCGACGGCAGCAGCCGCACGTTCCTGGAGGACGGCGACGAGGTCGTCATCACCGCCTGGGCCCCGGGGCCGGACGGGACGCGGGTCGGGCTCGGCGAGGTCGTCGGCCGCGTCGAGCCCGCCCGCTGAGCCGTCGGAGCGGGTCGCTCAGGCCGCCGTACCGCCCCCCATCACGGCGAAGGTGGCGCCCCACGGGTCGGTGAGGGTGGCCATCCGGCCGAACTCCGTGTCGAACGGGCCCGCCTCCACGCTGGCGCCCCGCTCACGGGCCGCCGTCACCGCCGTGTCGGTGTCCGACACGGCGAAGTACGTCAGCCAGTGGGCCGGCACGCCCTCGGCGGGCAGACCGCCCATGCCGCCCAGCGGATACTCACCGTCCATGGTGAACAGCCGGTACTCCTCGCCGGCGCCCGGCAGGGGCAGGTACTGGTAGCCGAACACCCGCGAGTAGAACGATCGTGCCGTCTCCGGGTCGGCGTGGGCGGCGTCGTTCCAGGTCAGGCCACCCGGCTCGTTGACGATCGACGAACCGATGTGGCTCAGGGCCTGCCAGACGCCGAACACGGCGCCCTGCGGGTCGGCGACTACCGCCATCCGCCCCAGGCCCATCACCTCGAACGGCTCCGCCAACACCATGCCGCCCGCCTCGGTCGCGGCGGCGGCGGTGGCGTCGGCGTCGGTGGTGGCCAGGTACGTGACCCAGGCGGGTGGGACGCCGGGGGTCGTGCTGGGGCCGATGCCGGCGGCGTCGTGCTCACCGACCTTGCACATGACGTAACCGCCGTACTCGGGACCGGCGGTCTCCGGGGTCCAACCCAGGACCTCGCTGTAGAAACCCACGGCGGCGTCGACGTCGACGGCGCCGTAGTCGACCCAGCAGGGCGTGCCTGCGGGCCACGGCTCGCTTCGTTTGGTCATGAAGAAAAGCCTGGCACCGGGGTCCGACGGTGGGAAGACGCGAGCCGCGCCGAGGTGGGTCGCCGAGGGCGGCCGCCGGTGCGAGCGCTTGCGGCTGCGGTGCCCGCGCCGGACATTGGGACGGTGCGCATCCCCCTGGTCCCCATGAACGTCGTCCCGCTGTCCGACACCGGCTGGGCGGTCGTGCTCTGGGTGACCGTGGCGCTGGCCGTGGCGTGGGTGGTCGGGGTCGTCCTGGTGACACGGGTGCGCGAGGCCCGGGGCGACAACCACCACCTGGCCGACGCGCAGTCCCCCGGCGAGGGGACGGTGGCCAAGCGGGTGTCGGCCCGGACCCTGCTGGTCGTCGCGGTGGCCGTGGCCGCCCTCGCGGTCGTCGTGTTCCTCGTGGGCCGGGTGGGCGACCTGCTCGTGTGAGCGGGCCGAGGCCCACGGTCTCGCCGTGACCGACGACACGGCGGTGACAGCCAGTGATTCCTAGGACACGCGCTGCACGCCCCGGTACCTTCCGCAGGTGGCCAACGCATCGGTCGACGGGGGCACGTACGTGCACGAGCTGTTCGGCGCAGGAGACACCGCCCGCGACCTGGCGGCCGTGGACTGGGCCGGCACGCCCCTGGGCCCCACCGAGGGCTGGCCACGGAGCCTGACCTCGATCGTCCGCGCGCTGGCGTCGTCCCGGTTCTCGATGTGGATGGCCTGGGGTCCGGAGCTGACGTTCCTCTGCAACGACGCCTACCGCCGCGACACCCTGGGCGCGAAGTACCCCTGGGCGCTGGGCCGTCCCGCGGCGGAGGTCTGGGCCGAGATCTGGCCGGACATCGGGCCGCGGATCGACGGTGTGATGACCACGCGGCAGGCCACCTGGGACGAGGCCCTGCTCCTGTTCCTGGAGCGCCACGGCTACCGCGAGGAGACGTACCACACGTTCTCCTACAGCCCGCTGACCGACGACGACGACGAGGTCGTCGGCATGCTCTGCGTGGTCAGCGAGGAGACGGAGCGGGTCATCGGCGCCAAGCGGATGTCGCTGGTCCGGGACCTGGGCGCCCGCCTGGCCGCGCAGCGCAACGAGAGCGAGGTCCTCGCCGCCGCGTCGCGCGAGCTGAGCGCCGGGGCAGCGCTGCTGCCGTTCACCCTGACGTACCTCACCGACCAGGACACCGGGGAGCCCGTCCTGGCCGCCAGCACCGGCGTGGTCCTGCCGCACCCGGTCGCCCCGCGGGTGCTGCGCCCGGGCGGGCCGTGGCCGCTGGCCACCGTGCAGGCCGGCGGGACCGAGGTCGTGACCGACCTGGCGGCACGCTTCGGCGACCTGCCGACCGGGGGGTGGCCCGAGGGACCGCAGCGGGCCCTGCTGGTCCCGTTCCGACGGCAGGACGACGACCGGCCGCTGGGGTTCCTGGTCGCCGGGCTCAACCCGTACCAGGCCCTCGACGCCGACCACCGCGGCTTCGTCGAGCTGCTGGCCGGGCAGGTCGCCGCTGCCCTGCACAGCGCACGGGCCTACCAGGACGAGCGTCGCCGCGCCGAGCGGCTGCTCGAGCTGGACCGGGCCAAGACCGACTTCTTCACCAACGTCAGCCACGAGTTCCGCACCCCGCTCACGCTCATGCTCGGCCCGACCGACGACGCGCTGACCGACGCGGCCGCGCCCCTGCCGCCGGTGCAGCGGGAGCGCCTGGAGATCGTCCGCCGCAACGGCGCCCGGCTGCTGCGGCTGGTCGACACCCTGCTGGACTTCTCACGGGTCGAGTCGGGGACGGCGCAGGCGCAGTTCGAGGCGGTGGACCTGGGACTGGTCACGGCCGAGCTGGCCAACAGCTTCCGTCACGCCGTGGAGCGGGTGGGGCTGACGTTCGAGGTGGACTGCCCCCCGCTGCCGCGACCGGTCCTGCTCGACCGCGAGATGTGGGCCAGGATCGTCCTCAACCTGCTGTCCAACGCGTTGAAGTTCACGTTCGACGGCGGCATCACGGTGCGGCTCGTGGCCGGCGACGAGGGTCCGGTGCTCACGGTCACCGACACCGGCTCCGGGATCAGCGCCGCCGACCAGGTGAGGCTGTTCGACCGGTTCGTGCGCGTGATCGACGCCCGGTCCCGCAGCTTCGAGGGGTCGGGGATCGGTCTGGCCCTGGTGGCCGACCTGACCGCCCTGCACGGCGGCCGGGTGGAGCTGGACAGCGCGCCCGGTCGGGGGAGCACCTTCACCGTCACGCTGCCCTGGGACGCCGGCCACGAGGACCGGGACGCGTCCGCTCCGCAGGTGCAGGACCGCCCGGCCGCGGTCGGGCTCAGCAGCGCGCGCGGGTTCCTGGACGAGGCCGCCCGGTGGCTCGTCACCACCGAGGTGCCGAGCGTCCGCGAACCCGCCCCGGGGGCCGAGAGGGTCGACCCGGACCGTCCGACGGTGCTGGTCGTCGACGACAACGCCGACATGCGCGACTACGTCGGTCGGCTGCTGGCCGCCGACCACCACGTCCTGCTGGCCGCCGACGGCCGGGCCGGTCTGGAGCTGGCGCGGGCCGAGGTCCCCGACCTGGTCCTCAGCGACGTCATGATGCCGGAGCTGGACGGGTTCGGGCTGCTGGAGGCGCTGCGGTCGGACCCACGGACCGTGCACGTGCCCGTGGTGCTGGTCTCGGCCCGCTCCGGCGAGGACGCGACCGTCCTGGGCCTGGACTCCGGGGCGGACGACTACCTGGCCAAGCCGTTCTCCAGCCGGGAGCTGCTCGCGCGGGTCCGTGCCAACCTCGAGCTGGAGCGCGTCCGCCGGACCCGCCGCGAGCTGGAGCGGATGCAGCGGCTGCTCGACCAGGCGCAGCGGCTGGCCAAGGTCGGCAGCTGGGAGCTGGACGTGGCCACGGGCAGCGTCAGCGGGTCCACGGAGTTCGTGCGGCAGATCGGGCTCGACCCGTCCGACCTGGCCTCCGCGGACCTGGCCTCCACGGACCTGGCCTCGCCGGACCTCGGGCGGTCCGGGCTGGAGACGATCGTCGCGACCAGGCTGCACCCCGACGACCGGGAGTGGGTGCGGGACGCGCTGCGGGCCGCGGCCGAGGGCGAGCCGATGGACTTCACGGTGCGCTTCCTGGCTCCCTCCGGGGAGGTCCGCAGCTTCCGGACCATCGGCGAGGCGGAGACCCGGGACGGGACGGTCCGGCTGCGGGGCAGCATCCAGGACGTCACCGAGCAGCTGCTGGCCGAGGAGGCCCGCGCCGCCGCGGCCGCCGCCACCGAGGTCGCCGCCCGGGAGCACCGGATCGCCGACGAGCTGCAGCGCTCGCTGCTGCCCGCGGCCCAGGTCGACGCCGAGCTGGTGTCGGTGGCCTCGTTCTACAGCGCCGGCGCCGAGGGAACCCAGGTCGGCGGGGACTGGTACGACGTCATCGAGCTCGGCGGCGGGCGGACGGCGCTGGTGGTGGGCGACGTCATGGGTCGGGGGGTCCCCGCGGCGGCCGTGATGGGACAGCTGCGCTCGGCCGTCCGCGCGTTCGCCCGCCTCGACCTGCCCCCCACGCGGGTCCTGGAGTACCTGGACGGCGTGGTGCGCGACCTGGGCGACGACCAGATCGTCACCTGCCTGTACGCCGTGCACGACCCGTACGACGCGTCGCTCACCGTCGCCAACGCCGGTCACCTGCCGCCGCTGGTCCGTCGCCCGGGCGGGGTCGTCGAGCGGTTGCAGGACGCCCAGGGCCCACCGCTCGGCACGGCGGTGGCCGCCCTGGTCGAGACCAGGGTGACGCTCGAGCAGGGCGCCGTGCTGGTCCTCTACACCGACGGCCTGGTCGAGGACCGGGGCCGGGACATCGACGACGGGATCGACGCCCTGACCCGGCTGGTCGAGCAGATGCCCGAGACGCTGGCCACCGACACCCCCGCCGGTCTCGTCGCGACCCTGCTGCCCCGGGGGGCCGACGACGACATCGCGCTGCTGATGGCCCAGATCGCGGGGGACGGCCCGGGCGCGACCCTGGAGCTGGACGTCGTCGACGAGCCCGTGTCGGTGCGGGGCGCCCGGCGCGCCGTCGCCGGGGCCCTGACCGGCTGGGGGGTGGACGACGACGTGGCCGACACGGTCCTGCTGCTGGTGTCGGAGCTGGTCACCAACGCCCTGCTGCACGGGCGGCCGCCGGTGCAGGTCCGGGTCCGGCGCAGCCCCACGGCCGTGGTGGTCGAGGTGCACGACGACGCGCAGACCCTGCCGCGCCGGGACGACCCGGGCGACGGTGACGAGCACGGTCGCGGCCTGCAGCTGGTGTCGGCGCTGGCGTCACGGTGGGGCACCCGACCCACCGTGACCGGCAAGGCCGTGTGGTGCACCGTGCCGCTGGACGCCCGGGGCGCCTGAGTCGACCCGACCGTGGGTCTCAGGTCCGGCCGGTCGGGTCCGGAGCAGCCCCGTCGCCGGCTCGCCAGCCGTAGGGCGTCACCCCGTACGTGGCCTTGAACACCCGGCCGAAGTGCGACGGGTCCACGAAACCCCAGCGCGAGCCGATCGTGGCCACGGCCAGGTGGGCGGAACGCGGGTCCCTCAGGTCGCGCCGGCAGGCGGCGAGCCGTTGCCGGCGGATGGTGTCGTGCAGGCTCACACCCGCCCGGGCCAGGGTGGCGTACAGGTGCCGGCGGGAGACGTGGTGGGCGGCGGCGACCGACGCCGCCCCCAGGTCGCGCTCCTGCAGGTGGTCCCGCACGTACTGCTGCACGCTCAGGACCAACGGGGCGCCGGAGGGGTGGACCACGGCCCCGGCGCCGGCGTGCTGGGCCGTGACCAGGGCCCGGAACAGCTCCACGGTGGGGTCGGCGAGCAGCGCGGCCTCCGGACGGTCGAGCACCTCGCTGCGCGCCAGCGACCGCAGGTACGGGGCGGCCACGGTCGCCAACGGGTTGGTGCCCGCGCGGATCCGGACGGCCAGGACCTCGTCGACGGCCCCCTGCGGCAGCGCCAGCATGGCTCGCGGCACCTGGAAGTAGGCCAGCGTGGTGCGGCCCAGGTTGGAGATGCGGTAGGGCGCGGCGCTGTCGTAGACGACCATGTCGCCCGGCCGCAGGCAGGCCTCGCGCCCGCGCTGGGCGACCACCGAGGTGCCACCGAGCTGCACGGCCAGGAACACCTGGGGTGGGTGGTCCGTCCGGGCCTGGCGGGCGGTGCGCTCCAGCCGGTTGCCGCTGGACTCGGCCGAGGAGACGTTGACGGCACCCGCGGTGGCCACCCGGTAGCGGCACTCGATCGACCGGGCGGGGTCGTCCCACTCGATGCCGACCGGCAGCACCCCCGAGCAGACCGCGTCGTGGATGACCTCGAGCCGGTCGGCCACCGGCAGGTCGTCGGAGTCGAGGACCACACCCACGCCAGGACCTCCCCGCGCTCACCGGTCCCGCCGTGCACGACCGGGACAGCGTCGTGCACCGCTGGACCACCCAGGGCGGAGGCGCTGCCCAGAGGCTAGGCGTCCACCGACCAGAAGGGAACGGCCATGAGTCGCGAGGACTACGCCCCGACCGCGTCCGAGCAGCAGGAGATCGACCGGGCCAACGAGTCCGGGAGGCAGCCGGTGGTCTTCGTCCACGGCCTGTGGCTGCTGGACTCCAGCTGGGACCGCTGGGCGGCCCTGTTCGAGGAGGCCGGCTACGCCGCCGTCACCCCCGGCTGGCCCGACGACCCGGCCTCGGTCGAGCAGGCGCACGCAGACCCCGGCGTGTTCGCCGGCAAGAGCGTCGGGGACGTGGCCGCCTACCAGCAGATGATCATCGAGCGGTTGGACCGCCGTCCCGCCGTGATCGGGCACTCCTTCGGCGGGGTGCTGGTCCAGATCCTCGCCGGCCGCTCGTTGTCGGTCGCGACCTGCGCCATCTCGCCCGCGCCGTCGCGCGGGGTGCTCCCTCTGCCGCTGAACGCGCTCAAGGCGTCGTCGCCCGTGCTCGCCAACCCGGCCAACCGGCACCGGGCGATCACGCTGACGTTCGAGCAGTTCCGGTTCGGCTTCGCCAACACGGTGCCCGAGGAGGAGGCGCACGAGCTGTACGAGCAGTTCCACGTCGCCGGGTCCGGCATCCCGCTGTTCCAGGCGGCGTTCGCCAACGTCAACCCCGGCACCGAGGTCAAGGCCGAGAAGCTCGTGGCCGACCGCGGTCCGATGCTGGTCCTGGTGGGCGAGGACGACCACCAGGCGCCGCCCGCCATCGCCGAGGCGACGTACGCCAAGCAGAGCAAGAACGAGCACGCCGTCACCGAGTACCTGACGCTGCCGGGGAAGGGCCATTCGCTGACCATCGACGCGGGGTGGCGCGAGGTCGCGCAGACCTGCCTCGACTTCGTCGCCCGGTTCGTGCGGTGATCCTCCTCAGGACCCGTCGCGCAGGTCCGCCAGCCGCTCCGCGCTGAACCGGACCTGGTCGAACCGCACCGTGCACCCCTCGCCGGTGGGGGACTGCGCCTCGAGGCCGACCTGGTGCTCGTCGACGGCCCCGCCCAGGCCGAAGACCCGGACCAGCGTCCACCGGTCGCCGTCGGTCGACGCGTGCAGGGCGTAGACGCCGTCGACCCGGGCGACCCGCAGCCACACCGACCTGTCGTCCACGGTGAACGCGTTGGCGTCGTCGGACACCCCGCGCGTGACGACCGACACCACCATGGGCTCGGCCGCGGGGGAGTACTCGAAGCAGAGCTTGGCCCAGGTGGTCCGGTCCTGCCAGAGCAGCAGGACGCCGGCGTCGAACTGCGCCCGGAAGTCCACCGTCACGCGCGCGCTCAGCCGGAAGTCCCCGGCCGGCGGGGTGCCCAGCAGGGTCGGGGCGTTCAGCAGGGACTCCGCGTCGTCGGACGTCTCGCCGGCCGGGTTGACGTAGAGGTCGGTGCGGGCCGGGGCGTCGGCGACGACCGCGTCACCGTCGCGACGCCAGACGCCCTGGTGGGAGGGGATCAGGGAGAACGGCAGCTCGGGGACGTCCGGGGCGCTGGTCATGGTCGGACGCTAGTCCCGGGGGGCGACGGTCAGGCGCGGTGCCGGGCGACCGCCGCGGCCGCGAGGTCGCGGGTCGCGGGCCCGGTCCGCCGCGCTGCCGTGACGGCGCGACGGGCCCGGGCGGCGAGCTCGCCGTCGTAGAGCAGGAACAGCTCCGCGGCCAGCGCGTCCGGGTCGTGCGCCCCGGTCCCGGCCGCGAGGGCCTGCAGCCTCTCCTGCAGCAGCCGGGTGTCGGCGACCAGCCACTCGTGAGCCGGGTGCCCGGGGTCGGTGACCTCGACGGCCGCGGCGAGGAAGGCGCACCCGCGGGTCGACCCCTGCCGCCGCTGCAGCTCCTCCAGGGCGTCGAACACCGACAGGGCCCGCTGGTCCGCGTCGTCACGGCTCTGCTCGAGCACCTCGTCCCACGTCGCCCGCCACCGGTCGTGGCGGCGGGCCAGGTAGGCGGCGACCAGGTGGTCCTTGCCGGTGAAGTGCGCGTACAGCGTGGCCGGGGCGACCTGGGCCCGCCGCAGCACGGCATCGACCCCCGTGGCCGCGATGCCGTGCTCGTAGAACAGCTCCTCGGCGGCGTCCAGCAGCCGCTCGCGTGCCGGTGCCCTCGCGCTCGTGCCGACCATGGCCCTACTGTAACGACCACTATGGTGAAACGATCGTTACGTATCGCCGCCTCGGGCGGGTCCACAGGACTGGTGGCCTCCGGCGCCGGCCTGATCGCCGTGACCTACGGCGTCGTCCGCTACGGGTACGGGCTGCAGCTGCCGACGCTGACGGCGGAGTTCTCGTTGTCGCCCCAGGTGGCCGGGGTCATCGCCGCCGGCAGCTTCGCCGCGTACTGCGTGGCGGCGCTGGTGGCCCAGCGGCTCATCGCGCGGCGCGGCGCCGAGGTCGTGCTCTGGCTCGCGGCCGGGCTGGCCGCCGCGGGGGCGTCGGTGGTGGCGGCATCCTGGTCGGCGCCGGTCCTGGCGGTCGGGGTCCTGGTGGCCGGCAGCGCCGCCGGGGCGGCGTCCCCGGTGATGGTCGTGGCCGTCGGGTCCACGGTGCGCGCCCCGATGGCCGCCCGGGCGCAGGCCGTGGTCAACGCGGGCACCGGGGTCGGGGTCGCCCTGACCGGTGTGGCGGTCCTCGCCTCGCCGCAGGCGTGGCGGCCGGTCTGGGTGGGCGCCGCCGTCGCGGCCCTGGTCGCGGCGGCGCTGGTGCAACGGCTCACCCGCTGGCCGCCCCGTCCGGTGGGAGCCCCGGTGGCCCGGCGGGCCGACCAGGGGCCGAGCCGGACCCGGCTCCTGCGGCGGCCCGTGGTCGCCGCCACGGTCGCGGGTCTCGGCAGCGCCGCGGTGTGGACGTTCGGGCGTGACCTGCTCACCACCACCGGCGGTCTGCCCGAGCGGACCACCGCCGTGCTGTGGTGCCTGCTCGGGGCGGCGGCCGTCCTGGGCGCGCTCAGCGGTGACGCGGTCCGCGCCCTGGGGCTGCGGCGCGCCTGGGCGCTGACCGCCGGCCTGTCCGGGGTGGGCACCGCCGTGCTCGCGCTCGCCCCCGGTCAGGTGGTCACCGCGGCCCTGGCGGGGGCGGTTTTCGGTGGGGCCTACACCGCCCTGAGCGGGGTCCTCATCGCGTGGGCGGCCGAGGTGTCGCCCGCAGCCGCGGGGCAGACGACGGCCACGCTGTTCGTCGCCCTGACGGGAGGGCAGGCACTCGGGGCCGTGGCGACCGGGGTGCTGACCGGGCGCGTGGGCGCCCAGGTCGCGTTCTGGGCGGGCGCGGCACTGCTGCTGATGGCCGCGGCGGTGCTGCCGGCCCGGACACCCCCTACCGGGCCGAACCCGGCGTGGCCCGCCGTCGTGGCTAGCGCGACCTCAGGCGCCAGGTCCTGACCGGTCAACCGTCCTCGGGCGGGAGCCGGTTGCTCGCCGTGTCGTCCGGGAGCATCGGCGGGCAGGTCCCACCGGGGGTGGTCAGGAGCTCGTGGTGCCAGATCTCGTTGGCGTAGACCTGGCACAGCCCGTGCTCGGCGCCGTGCTCGACGAGCCAGTAGGCGGCGTCCGTCGGACCGATGTCGACCGCCTCGCCCGTGACGTGGGTCGACAGCTCCGGCGTGCTCACCCAGCGGCGGGCCTCGTCGTAGCTGCCGTGGGTCTCCACGGCCTGGTCCAGCAGGTGCTGCTGGTAGGCCGCGCTGCGCCACCCGCTGGTGACGCGGAACCGGACTCCGTCCTCGGCCGCGTCGGTCGCCGCCGCCCTGACCGCCGCCCGCAGCGCGGGGTCGAGCCCGGTGACCGCCGGGTGCTCCTCGTCGTCCACGCCCACCCAGGCCTCGCCGACCCGCCCGTCGTGCTGGGTCGTCCCGCTGGCGCTTCCGCTGCGGCTGCCGATGCCGCTGGCGTCGCCGCTGCTGCTGCCGCCGGTGAGCGTGAGGGCGTCGACCGGCAGGACGGCCAGGGCGACCGCCGCGACCGACGCGACCAGCGCGAGCAGCAGGGGCAGCAGGAGGAGCGCGGGTCGTGACCGGACCTGGGGTCGCGCGGTGGGATGGGCTCGGGTCGTCATGGGGCGAGCACACCGCTCGGCGTGTTGCGAGGGCGTAGGCGGTTCCACATACGTCCACGACAGGTGCCCCCACCTACGCTGACGAACGTGCGGGTGCTGGTGGTCGAGGACGAGGTCTACCTCGCCGAGGCGATCCGGGACGGCCTGCGGCTGCAGGCCATCGCGGCCGACATCGCCCTGGACGGGGCGTCAGCGCTGGAGCTGGCGGCGGTCAACGCCTACGACGTGGTCGTGCTCGACCGGGACCTGCCGCTCGTGCACGGCGACGAGGTCGCGCGGCGTCTGACCGGGGAAGGCGGGTCGGTGAGGATCCTCATGCTGACCGCCGCCGACCACCTCGACGCCAAGGCGGCCGGGTTCGAGGTCGGCGCCGACGACTACCTCACCAAGCCGTTCGAGCTGCGCGAGCTGGTGATGCGGCTGAACGCCCTGGCCCGGCGCCCGGCGCGGGGGTCACCGCCGGTCCTGGAGGCCGAAGGCATCCGGCTGGACCCCTTCCGTCGCGAGGTCTACCGCGACGGGCGGTACGTGGCCCTGACCCGCAAGCAGTTCTCGGTGCTGCGCGTGCTGATGGAGGCCGGCGGCGGGGTGGTGAGTGCCGAGGACCTGCTCGAGCGGTCGTGGGACGAGAACGCCGACCCGTTCACCAACGCCGTCCGGATCACCATCTCCACCCTCCGCAAGCGGCTGGGCGACCCGCCGGTCATCACGACGGTCCCCGGTGCCGGGTACCGGTACGGCGCCGGGCCGCATGCCTGAGGGCGCGCCGGGTGCGGCGGGGCGCCGGCGGGCCGGTCCGAGCCTGCGGGCGAAGCTGGCGCTCAGCTACGCCGGGTTCCTCTTCCTGGCCACGCTGGCCCTCGGTGGGCTGATGCTGGTCGTCCTGGCCTACGTCCCGGACGACAACCTCGTCGTGGCCGGCACCGGTGGCTTCGTGCCCAACCGGTCGGACCTGCTGCGGGTCGCCCTGCCGCTCGTCGCCGTCGGGTTCGTCTTCCTGGCCGTGACCGGGGTCCTGGGCGGGTGGGTGCTGGCCGGGCGGGTGCTGCGCCCGGTGGGCAGCATCGTCGAGGCCGCCCGGGCCGCCGCCGGCGGGTCGCTCGGGCACCGCATCGACCTGGACGGCCCGGACGACGAGCTGCGTCGGCTGGCCGACGACTTCGACCGGATGCTGGCGCGCCTGGAGGAGTCCTTCGCGGAGCAGCAGCGCTTCACGGCCAACGCCTCGCACGAGCTCCGGACGCCGCACGCGGTCATGAAGACGATGCTGCAGGTCGCCCTGGCGGACCCGCCGTGCCCGGGGTCGGTGCCCGTGCTGTCACGGCTGGAGGAGATGAACGACCGGTCGACGCGCACCCTGGAGGCGCTGCTGCTCCTGTCGCGGGCGGACCGGTCGGTGATGGCGCAGGAGCGGATCGACCTGGTGGACGTGGTCCGCGGAGCTCTCGGGCGGGCCGCGGACGCGCTCGCCGGTGTCGACCTCGAGCTGCAGCTGCCGTCGCCCGGGGTCGCGGTGGTCGTCGGCGACCGGGAGCTGGTCGACCGGCTGACCGACAACCTGCTGGGCAACGCCGTGACCCACAACCACCCCGCCGGAGGGACCGTCTGGGTGCGCGTGGACCCCGACGGCGGGGGCGCGGCCCGGCTCACCGTCGCCAGCACGGGCGAGGCGCTGGACGCCTCGACGGTCCGGACGCTCACCGAGCCCTTCGTGCGGGCGGGCGGTCGGAGCGGGTCCGCCGGGCGAGCCGCCGGGAGCGGTCTCGGCCTGTCGATCGTGTCGTCCGTCGCCCGGGCGCACGGTGGCGAGGTGCGGTTGCACGCCCGTCCCGAGGGCGGGCTCGAGGTCGTCGTCGACCTGCCCGCGACCGGGTCCGTGCCGTAGCCCTCAGCCCGGCGCCAGGCGGAAGACCGGCCAACCGATCTCGGTGCGCCAGGCGGCCGGGTCGTCGGTGTCACGCGGGCCGACGAGGTAGTGCTCCCGCACCGGTCCGGCGACGGCGAGGGCGTTGGCCACCACCCACTCACCGAGCCGCCCGTAGGTGACGTCGACGTCGTGGTGCTCGCCGCGGTGGGTGGTGACGGCCAGCTCGACCGGCGGCAGCGTCACCGGGTGCACCCGACCGCTCGACGGGGGCCTCGCGGTCGCCCGGTACACGAGCACGTGGCCGAGCTCGAAGAGCTCGTTGTCGTACAGCCCTCCGGGGACCCCGGTCGGGGTGTCGACCACCGCGTCCAGCTCGGCCATGGCCCCGGCGTACCAGCCGAGGACCGCGTCGTGGGTCACGTCGTCCTCGACCGCCGCCACCGTGGTCGCCGGCGTCCCGCGCAGCTCGACGTCGAGCGGAGCCGGCTCCGGTTGCAGCAACCGGCGCAGCGAGGTCACCGCGGCCCGGGTCCGGTCGAGCTCGGACTCCAGCCGCTGCAGGTGGGTCGCGACCAGCGCCGCGCGGGTGCCCGGGTCGGGGGAGCGCAGGATGCGCCGGACGTCCGGCAGCGGGACGTCGAGCTCTCGGAGGCGGTGGATGACCTGGGCGGTCGGGATCTGGTCGGCGCCGTAGTAGCGGTACCCGCTCGCCGGGTCGACCGTCGTCGGTTCGAGCAGGCCTGCGTCGTGGTAGCGGCGCAACGTCCGCACGCTCAGGTGGGTCAGGCGCGAGAACTCGCCGATCGACAGCACGACCGAACTCTGCACCCTCTCCCTGGGGGAGGGTCCAGGCCTTGACCCGCTCGCGGCGGGAGGCACCACCGTCGCCGGCATGACGAACCCGAGCAGCACCCCGACGAGCAGCACCACACCCACCACGACCAGCATCCGGCCGAACGAGCTCCCGCCCACGGTCCGCGGGTTCCTCGACGCGCACGCCGCGCGCGACCTGGACGCCGCGGGGAAGGCCTTCACAGCCGACGCCGTCGTCACCGACCAGGACGAGACGTTCCGCGGGACCGAGGAGGTCGTGCAGTTCCTGCGCGAGTCCGGGTCCGAGTTCACCTACACGACCGAGCTGGTCGGCGCCGAGCGCTCCGGCCGACAGTGGGTGGCGACCGTCCACCTCGAGGGCGACTTCCCCGGCGGGGTCGTCGACCTGCAGTACCGGTTCACGGTGGACGCCGGCCTGATCAGCGAGCTGCGGATCGGCATCTGAGCGGGCCCCGCCCGACGGCGGTCTCGAGGACTCGCGGGGCTCTCCGGTCCCGGCCCCGAGCGGCCTCTCGTAGAGTCCGGGGCGATGGTCACTGCTCAGGCGGCTCGCGGGCGGGGCGCGCGGCCGACCCGGCGACGACGTCCTCGCGCCGTCGTCGGACCGACGGGCCGGAGCACGTCCGGGCCCTGGGGGGTCCGATGACCTCGGGGGGTCCCGCCCCCGGGGCCGCGGTACGGGCGGTCCGCTCCCAGCTCGCCGACGGCCGTCACGCCACGGTGCTGGAGCTGGGTCAGGCCACCGGGCTGCCGAGGAGCACGGTCGTGCACGCGTTGCGTCGCCTCCAGGGGGCGGGCGAGGCCACCCGGCACGAGGCGACGAGCCGGGGGCGCGGTCGTCCCTCGCACCGCTGGTCCCTGGCCGTGCCACCCGGTCCGGTCGCCGTCCTGGTGGCCGGCGCTCACGGGACGTCCGTCGGGGTGGTCGGGACCGACGGCGAGGTGCTGAGCCACGCCGACGCCGCCCCGCTGGAGCTCTACGACGGAGGTCGGCGCGTCGGTGGTTCGCTCGAGCTGCTCGACCGGGCGCTGCGGGAGGCCGGTGCCTCGGCCGAGGACCTGTCGGCGGCGGTCGTGGGCCTGCCCGGGGTGTCCTCGTTCACCGCCGACCCCGGGCAGCCGCGCCCGAACGACGACCGCAGCGGGTACCTGCGCCAGTTCCGGACCTTCGACCTGGGAGACCCCACGGAGGTGATGTCCCGGCACCTCGGATGTGTCGCCTACGCCGAGAACGACGCGAACCTCGCCGCGCTGGGGGAGGCGACGTACGGCACCTGCGCAGGGCTCGAGATGGTGCTCTACGTCGCGCTCGCCCAGGGCACGGGCGCGGGACTCGTGGTGGACGGTCGGCTGCGGCGCGGGCACTCGGGCCTGAACGGCGAGATCGGTCACCTGCACGACGACGACGACGGCCGGCTGTGCCAGTGCGGGGCCAGGGGGTGCTTCTGGCACAGCCACAGCATCCCGGCCCTGCTGGACGGGCTGACCGAGGCGCACGGGCGGCCGTTCGAGACCGACGACCTGGTGCGGGCCGCCGGGGACGGGGACCACGACGTCGTTCGCGCACTGCTGGGCTTCGGTCACGCCCTGGGTCGCCGGCTGGCCGACGCCGTGGTGTTCATCAGCCCCGACGCGATCGTTCTCGACGGCAGCCTCGGACCGGCGGGCGTCGTCGTCACCGACGGCGTGCGCGAGGCCATCCGGCGGTACGCCCCGCCCAGCATGGCCGCAGGCACCCGGGTGGTGGACGGCATGCACGGGACCTCGGCGGCGCTCCGGGGGGCTGCTGCGCTGGTCTCGGTCGAGGGCCTGCTGTGAGCGGTTGCAGGAGCGTCGAGGCAATACGGCAACGTGGTGATAAAAGGACGGATGACTGTGACCTTTTACGTCTATTGACGGGCCTGCTCACGGGGTCATACGTTCGTGACCCCGGGTGGCAACGGCGCTGCCCTGACTCGCTGGAGAGCACATGTCCCGGACTTCTCGTTGGGCGTCCGCATCGGTCATGACGACGGCGGCGATCGTCGTCCTCGCGACGTCGCCCCCCGCCCTCGCCCGGCCCGCGGCCCCTGCGCGCGGCATCGCCGACGTCATCCCGATCACGCAGGTGCTTGCCTACGGCCAGAAGGTGACCGCCGTCGCGGTGGAGTACTCCGCCGAGGTCAACCCGCACCGGATCGGTGAGGACACGTTCTCGGTGAGCGACAGCCTCTACAACTTCCGTTTCAACCCCGTGGGTGACATCACGGACCCCACCAAGCGCGGCGAACGCACCGTCACCGCCGTCTACACCAACGACGAGCCCACGACGTCGGAGGACCAGGTCTCCGAGCCGGGGCGCTACGTCATCATCGAGCTCGACCCGATGGACACCGCCGGCAGCACCGTCATGGCCTGGCTCGGCGGGGTCAAGGTCAACGAAGACCTGCAGACCCAGGTGGTCCAGGAGGAGGACGTCTACGCGGCGAAGGCCCGGGGCAACGGGCGCGGACCGCTCCTGGCGGCCGGCTCGTCCACCGCCCACGAGCCCACGCAGCCTGCGGTGAACCTGCTGGTCGACGACTTCGTCCACGAGCGCTTCACCGGCAGCACCGGGACCGAGCTGCCCTACGCGTACCACCTGCCCGAGGACTACGACCCCGGACGCGCGTACCCGCTGGTCGTCGTGCTGCCCGGTCAGGGCATGGGTTTCCGCTCCGACGCCACCGGCACCAACGAGGGCGTCCAGGTCGCCGCGGACATCCCGGCGGTCGCGTGGCAGCAGGAGGAGTGGACGGGCACGGACGAGGACGTCGTCGTGATCGCCCCGCAGAACCGGAGGGTCGGCAGCCCGTCGGCCCAGGCGAACCTCGTGGTGGAGCTCCTCGCCGAGTTCACGACCGAGGTGTCGGTCGACCAGGACCGGATCTACGCCTCCACCGTGTCCTACGGGTCGACCCTCGCCTGGGCCGCCCTCGTGGAGCACCCGGGTCTGTTCGACGCCGCGCTCATCACGGGTGGCTTCGGTGCGACTCAGGCCCAGGCCGACGCCATCGCGGCGTCGGCGACCCCGGTCTACATCACCCACGGGACCTACGACCACCTCCTCAACGTGGTGACCACCGGCCAGGCGAGCTACAACCGGATCTGGAACGCGTACGTCGCCCAGGGCAAGACGCCCGCTCAGGTCAACGAGCTCGTCAGGTACACGGAGTACGGCCCGGAGGACTTCTACGAGCCGGACCCGCACCTGGCCGCCGCCCCGACCTACGAGGACGAGCGGATCCTGCAGTGGCTGCTGGAGCAGTGACGACGCCGTGGGTGCAGCAGCGGACCTGGGGACGGCCGAGCGAGCGAAGGAGGACGTGCAGATGAGGAGGCCATCCTGGCGACGCGGGCGCAGGCTCGCGGTGTCCCTGCTGGCCGTCGCGTCCCTGGGGGTGGGTGCCGTCGTCGCGGCCCCTGCCTCCCTGGCCGTCGACGTCGACGTCGCCCCGATCGAGGGTGCGACGGTGATCGCGGACGAGAGCTCGCCGACGGGGTACACCGTCGAGTTCGTCTACCGCAACCCCGACGCGACCCAGGTGCGCCTGGGGGGCGACCTGACGCTGCTCGACCTCGGTACCGGCAGCACCCGCTACCAGCCCGAGCAGTGGCAGACGGGCCGGTACCACTCCGGAGGGACCGAGTTCCTGCGGGACATGACCGAGGACGCCGACGGGTACTGGTCGGTGTCCGTCCCGCTGCACGCCGGCGGCATCAGCTACTGGTACCGGGTCTGGGACCCGACGCAGGGGTGGCAGAACAAGCGCATCTGGGACCCGGCCTCGACCAGCCCCCGGCCCCCGGGGGAGTCGTCGTTCCGCACCAGGAACAACGACGTCCTCGACGTGGTCCACGTGCCGTACGCCGACAAGCAGGACGACCCGGTGCTGGCAGGACGGGCGGAGTACGAGCTGCCGGCCGTGGGCCCCTCCGACCGGGGCACCGTCCAGTACGTCCCGTACACCACGATCCTCGGCGACAGCGGTCACTTCCTCGGGGTCTACCTCCCCCCGGGCTACGACCCCGAGCGCGCCGAGCCCTACAAGGTGGTCTACCTCGCCCACGGCATCTTCGGTGACGAGACCGACTTCATGGTGCCCGCGAACGTCCCCAACATCCTCGACAACATGACCGCCAGGGGCGAGGTCGAGCCGACCGTGGTCGTCACGATGGGCAACCACTTCACCGGGACCGGCCTCGGCTTCGCCTCGTACAACCAGTTGAACGCGGCCAACAACCTGGTGCAGACGATCCTCCCGCTCGTCGAGGACACCTACAACGTCTCCGACCAGCGGGAGGGACGCGCGTACGGCGGGTTCTCCTACGGCGGCAGCACCGGCGGCGTCGTCATCAGGAACTACCCGACGACGTTCGGATTCTTCGGTCACTTCTCCGGCAACCCGTCCCTGTCGACGCAGGACTACGACACCATCGCGGCGGCGGTCGGGGAGGACGACCTGACCGTGTTCCTCGGCAACGGGGTGTTCGAGGGCTCGCTGACCAACCACGACGCCATCGCGAGCAACTTCCGCGCGCGTGGGTTCGACGCCACGACGGCCCAGGTCCCGGGCGCGCACGACGCGATGACGGCCAGCCAGCTGTTCACGATCTACGCCAGGGACCACCTGTGGTCCGGGGTCGACTCGGTGTCGGTGACGCCTGAGTCGGGCAAGGTGCTGCGGGGCTGGACCCGGCAGCTGGTCGCGGACGTGTCCACGAACGAGGGCGTGAGCGACTCGGTGACGTGGTCGGTCGAGGGCGCGACGTCGTCCGGGACGACGGTCTCCGCCGACGGGCTGCTCGCCGTCGCGGCCGACGAGAGGGCGTCCACCCTCACGGTGGTGGCGACGTCCGTCGTGGACCCGACCAAGTCGGCCTCGGCCGTGCTCACCGTGACGTCACCGGGCACGCAGGACGTGCTGGTGCGGGCGCACGCCACACCCGCCTCGGTGGTCGCGGGCGGCACGGTCACGCTCCAGGTGGACGTGCGGGCCCAGGCGGGGTCGCGCACGGCCCCGGCGGTCACCGGCGAGGTCGCCGTCACCCTCGGTGGCGCGACGCAGGTGGTCCCGCTGACGGTGGGCAGCGCAGCGGTCACGCTGCCCACCGCCGGTCTGCCGGTCGGTCACCACGCCGTGCACGTCGCCTACTCGGGCGACGCGACCTACGCGCCGGACGCCACCGAGCGTCTGGCCCGGGTCAGGGTGGTGCGGTAGGCGCCGCCGGGGGTGGTGGCCCTCCACCCCGAGGGCCGCCACTGGGTGTGTGTACGTCGAGACGATCGAAGGCGTAGACTGTCTGAACAACAGACGATCTACGAGCAGGAGTGACACGTGAGCAAGCTCTTCAGGTTGGACTCGAGCATCCGCACCCAGGGGTCGGTGACCCGGGCGGTGGCCGACACCCTCGAGTCGGCGGTCGTCGAGGAGCTCCACGACGTCGACGTCCTGCGGCGCGACGTCGGCGTCGACCCCGTCCCCGCGACGACGTGGGCCTCGGCGGCCTTCGCCGGGTTCACGCCCGAGCAGGAGCGGAGCGACGAGCAGCGGGACGCACTGGAGGCCGCCGCCCGGCTGGGCGACGAGCTGGAGGGGGCGGACGCGCTGCTCTTCGCCGTGCCGCTGTACAACTTCGGGGTCTCGCAGCACTTCAAGACTTGGTACGACCTGGTCTCCACCGACCCGCGGTTCGCGCCGGGCGGCCAGACGATCGCCGGGCGGCCCGCGTTCCTCGTGACCGCCCGCGGTGGTGGCTACGGGCCGGGCACCCCGCGCGAGGGGTGGGACCACGCCACCGGGTGGATGCGGCGGGTCCTGGCCGACGTCTGGGGGCTCGACCTCGACGTGATCGAGACCGAGCTCACCCTGGCCGAGGTCACGCCGGCGATGGCCGAGCTGCGTGACCTGGCCCAGGCGCAGCTCCACGAGTCGCACGAGGCGGCGCGCCGGGGTGGTCGGTCGGTGACCCTGAGGCTCCGGGGCTCGACGAGCCCCGCCTCGTTGGCTTCCTAGTCGGGGCGCTCACCCGCCCGTCCGCGAGAGCCGTCCCGAGACCGGTCGGCAGTACGATGGGCGGGTGCCTCCGACCCCCTCCGCCGCGAGCGAGCCGGCCACCCGGCGGGACGTCGGGTGGGCGCTCGGGGACCTGCTGCGGACCTACCGGGAGGTCGTCGCGCCGGCGCTCAGCAGCTTCCCCCACGGACCGCGTGGCTACCAGGCGGTGCTCGAGGTGGCCAAGGGCGACCGTCCCAACCAGATCGCGCTGGCCAACCACCTGGGCGTCGACCGCACGGTGATGACGTACCTGGTGGACGACCTGGAGCAGGCCGGCCTGGTCGAGCGTCGTCTCAACCCCGACGACCGCCGGCAGCGCCAGCTGGTCGCGACCGAGCGCGGCCGCGAGCTGGTCGAGCTGGTGCGCGACAAGGTCGTGGAGGCGGAGTGCCACGTCCTCGGCGGTCTCGACCCCGACGAGCAGGAGCTCTTCCGGTCGCTGCTGGGCAAGGCGGCGGCGACGGCGGGCGACCCCTCGATCGACACCTGCCTGACGGTCGTCGAGGGGTAGCACCGCTCCGCCTGGGCGGTCGGCGAGGTGGTCAGTCGGTCATCGCGATGACGCCGGCCACGGCGGCCGTGGAGCGCGCGACGGTCGCCACGGCGTCCTCGTCACCGCGCAGCTGACGCTCGGCCACCGCGTCGGCCAGCTGCATCCAGCGTGCCGCCGCGCGCATGTTGCCGGCGTCCGCGGCTGCGGCGGCCTGCTCGACCCGCTCCACCAGCCGGTCGGCGGCCCGCGCGTCCAGCCGTCCGTCGGCGGTGCGCGCCTCGACCAGCTCCATCACGTCGGTGTACCAGGCCGGGTCCTGCGCGACGCCGTCGTGCAGGTGCCCGGCGGTCATGGCGTCAGCGGTGGCGCCGACGACCATGGCGACGTAGGCGTCCTCGTCCGGGTACCAGGACGCCAGCGTGGCGTCGTCGACCGGGGTGGAGCCGCCGTCGAGGAAGCAGAAGCCCGGACCGCTGTTCAGCCCGGAGTTGAGGCGCTGCGGCACGTCCTGCTGGGCCAGCCGGATGCCGCTGAGGCCCAGGCCGAGGTCGTCCCGGGCCACGGTGCCGCCGGCCAGCTCGATGAGCGGGGCGGAGGGCGGGGGTGTCCCGTCGGCGACCCAGGCCGAGACGTGGTCGTAGACCGTGGACTGGACCATGTGCTGCGGGACGCGTGACCCGGACGGTGCTGCGCAGGTCTGCGGGGTCCCCGGGTAGCCGCCGGGGGCCGTGCCGACGTCGCGGATGCGCAGCCGGCCGTAGTCGGTGATCAGTTTCCAGTCGCCGTGGGAGGCGCCCGAGACCTCCCAGGTCCGGAGGACGTCGCTGTCGGGCTGGCGCTGCGCCGCCCCGAGCAGGTTGATGGCCACGTCGGTCTCGCTGTTGATCTTGAAGACCGGGGTGTCCAGGTCCGTCCGCATGATCCCGCCGCCGCCGTGCAGGACCACGGCGTCGACGACGTCGGCCAGCGGGTCGACGGAGTTGACGTAGCTCCACAACCGGCCGGCCGACTGGGAGTGCCCGGTCGCCACGACACGCTCGGCGTCCAGCGGCCCCAGCGGCGCGGTGGCGGCGGGGTCGCGGACGGCCTGCACGGCCTGGGAGAAGATGTCCCAGGACAGGCTGTCGTCCAGGACCGTGCCGCCGTCCGTGACGTCGAGCCGGCCGTAGCGCTCCGGGCTCCACGCCCGGAGCCCGGTCGCCGAGTGGACGCCCGCCCGCTGGGCCGAGACGCCGACCCAGGCGTAGCCCTCGCGGAGCAGGTGCTCGTGGGTCTGGAACCAGTCGACCTCCTGGTCCCACTGGTTCGACACGTTGTACCACTCGGCGATCACGGTGCCGTTGAAGTCCTCGGCGTCCACCGGGCGCCGCACGACGATGCGTGTCGTGTAGTCGTGACCCGTGCTGCGCACCGTGGCGTCCACCGCCCCCGTGGCCGTGTAGCTGGTGGCCTCGCCGGACAGGATGAACTCCTCCTCGACGTAGCCGTGACCGGCCAGGTCGTAGTCGGTGGCCAGGAACGGGTAGCCGTGGTCGGGGTCACCCACCTCGGAGGTCCAGGGGACGGGCCCGGTCACCTCGGGGTCGGGGACGTCGGCGGACGCGGGTGCCGGCGCCGCCAGGACCGCGAGCGACAGCGTGACCGTGAGGGCCAGGAGGGCGGGGCGGCTGGCACCCGTCGGGCGGGCGTGGGTCGCGGAGCTGGATCGCATGTCGCTGGCCTCTGGTCGTCGTCGACGGTCGGACGGCCGGGGCGCCCGGCACGAGGCGGGCGACGGCGGCCGATATGACCGTAAACGCCACGGAGGGTTTTTGTCGAGGGTTGAATAAAAGAAGCCCGGCCCGTCCTGGCCGACGACGCGCTGCGCCGTCGTCGGCGTAGGACGATCGGGGCATGGGCCCCCGCGCTGCAGTCCTCGTCACCGGCACCGAGGTGCTCACCGGTCGCGTCCCCGACGCCAACGGGCCGTGGCTGGCCGAGCGGCTGCGGGAGCTCGGGGTCGACATCGGTGCCGTGGTCGTCGTCGGGGACCGTCCCGAGGACCTGGCCTCGGCGCTGCGGTTCCTGCGGTCGGGCCACGACCTGGTCGTCACGACCGGCGGCCTCGGTCCCACCGCCGACGACCTCACCGTCGAGGTGGTCGCGGGCGAGCTGGGCCGTCCCACGACCGTCGACGACGCCCTCCAGCGACGCATAGCGGCGGTGGTCGCGCGGTTGTCCGCCGCACGGGGCTGGAGCGGCGCGTCGGCCGCGATGGTGGCGGGCACACGCAAGCAGGCCGCGGTGCCGGCCGGCGCCCACGTGCGCGAGCCCGTGGGGACCGCGCCCGGGCTCGTGGTCCCGGGCGACGACGGCGGGGCGCCCGTCCTGGTGCTCCCCGGTCCGCCCTCGGAGCTGCAGGCCATGTGGGCCGCGGCGCTGGCCGACCCGCTGGTCGGCGTGGCCCTACGGCTGGCCGGGTCGGTGACGCTGCGGCAGGAGACGATCCGGGCCACGGGCCTGCCGGAGGCCGAGCTCGCCGAGCTGCTGCGCGCGCACGAGTCCCGCCACGGTGCGCTCGAGGCCGTCGGGCTGGAGGTCACGACGTGCCTGCGCGACGGCGACCTCGAGGTGGTCACCCGGTTCCGGCCCGACGCGGACGCCGCCTACGCCCAGCTGCTCGGCACGGTCGCCGACCGGTTCGGGGAGGCGGTCTACAGCACCGACGGCTCGTCGCTGGACCAGGTCGTGGCCACGGGGCTGCGTCGGCGCGGGTGGACCGTGGCCACCGCGGAGTCCTGCACCGCCGGGTTGCTGGCCGGTCGCCTGGCCGACCTGCCGGGCTCCTCGGACTACCTCCTCGGCGGGGTCGTCGCCTACAGCGACCAGGTCAAGACGTCCGAGCTCGGCGTACCGGCCGAGCTGCTGTCGCGTCATGGTGCGGTCAGCGAGCAGGTGGCGGTGGCCATGGCGCAGGGCGCCCGCGAGCGGTTCGGCAGCACGCTCGCGGTGTCGGTCACCGGTATCGCCGGTCCCGGTGGGGCCCGCCCGGGCAAGCCGGTCGGACTGGTCCACGTCGCGGTCGACGGGCCGGAGGGCACCCAGCACCGCGAGCTCCGACTGGGCGGTGGTCGCGCACAGGTGCGGGCCCGCACGGTGACCAGCTGTCTGCACCTGCTGCGGTCCTTGCTCGGGTAGGGGATCGCTGCTCGGGAACCGTCCGGTCGGCCGTCTACAGGATCGGGGGCTCCCCCACGCGCGAGGCCGTGCGGCCGATGTGCACCCGCATGATCTCGGTCGCGCGGTCGACGTCGCGCTCCCGGACAGCGGCGACGAAGGCCAGGTGCTCCTCGGCGCCGCGGTGACCCATCAGGGGCTCGGCGACCTTGGCCTCCTTCAGCGACATGAGCAGAGGTCCGTGGAAGCTGCGGACCAGCATCTCCACGCCCGGGTTGTGCGTGGAAGCCGCCACCCGGACGTGGAAGTCCGCCGACATCTCCATCGTGTACCGGTCGTCCTCGAGCGCGGCCTGGGCCCGACGGCACAGCTCCTCGAGCTCGGCCAGGTCCTCCTCGGTCGCTCGCTCGACCACGAGCGGCACGATGCCCAGCTCCACGATGGTCCGGGCCTCGGTGACGTTGGCGGCAGTCAGCCGGCTGAGGTGGATCAGGTCGGCCAGACCCTCCCCGAGCTTGGTCGGGTCGGGGGTCGTGACGAACGCGCCGCCCCTGGCGCCGACGCGGATGTCGACGAGCCCACCGGCCTCCAGCACCCGCAGCGCCTCGCGGACCGTGACGCGGCTGACGCCGAACCGTTCGCACAGCTCCCGCTCCGACGGCAGGCGGTCCCCGGGGGTGAGCCGCCCCTCCCGCAGGAGCAGGCGCACCTGGTCGACGATGACCTGGGACACCCGGCCGACGTTGACGGGTCGGAAGAGTCCGATGTCTCCTGAGGTCACGACGTCCTCCTGTGCTCGACGGTCGCCCGCCGCTACGGTCTGACCAATGAACGGCAGGTTACCGCGCAGCGTCGGCTCGGCCGCCTCCCCCGAGGGTGAGCCGGGTCCTGACCGCACCCTCGCCTCCCGCCAGGTGCTGCTGGCCAACGCCTGCCGGGTGCTCGCGGCCCGGGGCCTGGCCGAGGACGTGCTCGGGCACGTCAGCCTCCGCACGGCAGACGGTGGGCTGCTGGTGCGGGGTCGTGGCCGCGACGAGGCGGGGCTGCTGTTCACGGCCGCCGCCGACGTGCGGGAGGTCTCCCTGGCGACGCTGCCCGGCCACGCCGACCCCGACGGCTGGACCGTGCCCAACGAGCTCCCCATCCACACCGAGGTGCTGCGCGCCCGCCCGGACGTGGACGCCGTCGTCCACTGCCACCCCCCGGACGTCGTCCTGGCCAGCATCGAGGAGGTCCCGCTGCGTCCTCTCGTCGGTGCCTACAACATCCCTGCCGCCCGGCTGGCCCTGGCCGGGGTGCCCGTCTACTCGCGGTCGGTGTTGGTGCGCCGGCCCGAGCTGGGCCGCGAGGTCGCCGCGCGGCTGGGGTCGTCGTCGGTCCTGGTGCTGCGGGGCCACGGGGTGGTCACGGTCGGCAGCGGCGAGCACGCGGTCGAGCAGGCGGTGGCCCGGGCGCTGGCCCTGGACGTCCTGGCGCGGGTCAACCTGCAGAGCCGACGCCTGGGTGGTCGGGCGGCCGAGCTGGACGAGGCGGACGTGGCCGAGCTCCCGGACCTGGGGGGAGCGTTCAACGACGCCATGCTCTTCCGGCACCACCTGCGACGCCTGGGCCACGAGGGTCTCCTGCTCACCTGATGACGGGTTCGCTTGCGCCTCGATGGCTAATGGTCATACCTTCAGATCCGAGGCACACCGGTGCCCACCACGACGACGCCCGGACGGCCCGGGCCGGCGCACGCGACGGTGCTGCGCCCACCGCAGGAGGCCCTGATGGCTAAGGACGCGCTCGTCAACGACGAGCTGGCCAAGAAGTTCGCGACCGAGAAGGACACCCCGTACGCGCGCTGGGTGGCCGACGAGGGGCTCGACATCATCGCGGCCCACTGGGTGCCCGACCTCCGCACGGTCGAGCTCAAGCCCTGGGCCCGCCGCGGCGGTGCGGGCGTGTTCATCAACCACGAGGCGTCCCGGACGTCCAACGACTGCTACGTGGTCGAGATCCCCGCCGGCGGCGCGCTCTCGCCGCAGCGACAGCTGTTCGAGGAGATGACCCTCGTCCTCGAGGGCCACGGCTCCACCAAGGTGTGGAACGACGCCGGCCAGGAGGTCACCTTCGAGTGGGGCAAGAACTCCCTGTTCGCGATCCCCCTCAACGCCCACCACCAGCACTTCAACGGCTCCGGCAGCGAGACCGCCCGGTTCGTGTCCTCCACGAACCTGCCCCCGATCATCAACCTGTACGACGACGCGGACTTCGTGTTCGGCACCAGCCACGACTTCCCGTCGCGCTTCGACGGGGAGGCCGACTACTTCTCCGACGGCGGGGAGCAGGACGGCCTGCTGCTGCGGACCAACTTCGTCGCCGACTCCGTGGCCCTGCCGCTGATCTCGGCCAAGGAGCGCGGCGCCGGCGGCGGCCACATCCGCTTCTCCATGGCTCGCGGCTCGATGAACAGCCACATCAGCCAGTTCCCGACGGCGACCTACAAGAAGGGCCACCGCCACGGCCCGGGCGCGCACGTGATCATCCTGTCCGGCACCGGTTTCAGCCTGATGTGGCCCGAGGGCGAGGAGCCCCGTCGCTACGAGTGGGGTCCCGGCTCGATGATCGTCCCCCCCAACATGTGGTTCCACCAGCACTTCAACACCGGTACCGAGCCCGCCCGCTACCTCGCCTTCAAGCACGAGGGCGTCTCGATCCGCAACGCCCAGGGCGTGCCCAAGGCCTGGATCAGCCAGCGCGTCGGCGGCGACCAGATCGACTACGCGGACGAGTCGCAGCTCGTGCGCGACCTGTTCGCCAAGGCCTTGTCCGAGCACGGTCTGAGCCCTGCGATGGACGAGGCCTACGAGCGGGAGCTGGACGACCTGCCCCCCAGGCCGGGCGAGACCGCCGTCGCGTGAGCCCGGCCCCCCGCCACGAGCACCACGGCGACCACGAGCACGACCCGGGTGACCATGACCACGCGGACCACGCGGACCACGCGGACCACGCGGACCACGCGGACCACGACGTGGTCGAGGAGTCGCTGGAGTCGAACCCGATCTGGCAGCAGGAGAACGTGACCCTGCGCAGCATCGGGATCGACGTCGGCTCCGCGGGCACCCAGGTCGCGTTCTCGCGGTTGCTGCTGCGCCGGCGGGGGGAGGGGCTCACCACCCGGTACGTGGTGGTGGAGCGGGAGACGCTGTTCCAGTCCCCGCTGCACCTGACCCCCTACCTGCCGGACGGCCTGATCGACGCCGCCGCGCTGGGTGCCCTCGTGGACCAGGCCTACGCCACCGCCCGGCAGCGGCCCCAGGACGTGGACACCGGCGTCGTCATCCTGACCGGCGAGGCCCTGCGGCGGGGCAACGCGGAACCGATCGCCACCGTCCTGTCCGAGACCGCCGGGGACCTGGTCTGCGCCACGGCCGGGCACCACATGGAGGCCACGCTCGCAGCGTACGGCTCCGGTGCCGCGCGCGCCTCGCACGACCTGGGGGCCCGGGTGCTCAACGTCGACATCGGGGGCGGGACCACCAAGCTCGGCCTGCTCGACCACGGCGACGTCGTCGCCACGGCCGCGCTGGACGTGGGCGGTCGGCTGGTGGTCGTGGACGACGACCACCGGGTGGTCCGGCTCGACCCCGCCGGTAGGCGCCACGCCGCCCGCGCCGGTCTGGACTGGTCGGTGGGCTCGGCGGTCACCGACGCCGAGCTGGACCGGGTCGCCGCCGTCATGGCCGACGCGGTCCTCGCCGCGGTCGCGGCCGCGCTCGCGGGGAGCAACCCGGACGAGGACGTCACCGACCTCTACGTCACGACCCCCCTGCCGGGCACCGGTCCGGTGGCCGGGCTGATGTTCTCCGGCGGGGTCGGCGAGTACGTCTACGGGCGAGAGGACCGCGACTTCGGCGACCTCGGCCGACGGCTCGGTGTCGTGCTGCGCGGACGGCTCGCGACGGGCGCGCCCGCGGTCGACCTGCTGCCGGCCGGGGAGTGCATCCGGGCCACGGTGCTGGGCGCCTCGCAGTACAGCGTCCAGCTCAGCGGCAGCACCTGCACCGTCACCGACCCCGCGACGACGCTGCCGCGGCGCAACGTGCCGGTGGCCCGGCCCCGCTACGACCTCGTGGACGGTCTCGACGAGGTGGACCTGACCGAGCTGCGCCGGTCGGTCGCGGCCGGCGTGAGGGCGCGGGTCGAGGCGCACGGCGCCGGGGACGACCGGCTCGACGACGACCTGGCCCTCGCCCTCACCTGGACGGGGCTGCCGATGCACGCCCGGGTGCTGGCCTTCGCCCGGGGCGTGGCCGACGGCCTGGCCGGGCGCACCGCCCGGGGTCTGCCGATGGTCCTCGTCCTGGACGCCGACCTCGGCCGCACGCTCGGCTCGGTGCTGCGCGACGACGTGGGCCTCACCGTCCCGCTCGTGGTGCTCGACGGGCTGCGCCTGGACGACTTCGACTACGTCGACCTGGGGCGGGTGCGCCAGCCGTCGGGCACCGTGCCGGTCACGATCAAGTCCCTGGTGTTCAGCGGGGCGGACGTCCGCCAGGTCCGCCCGGTGCTCGCGCGCTGACGCCTCACCCCATCGCGGCGAGGACCTGCTCGCTGGTCCGGACCCGGCACAGCCGCGGGAAGACGTGGTCGGCGAAGAAGTCCCGCTGCGGCTGCCGGCCGGTGAGCCCGTCCCTGACCACCACGACCTGCAGGTCCCGGTCCCGCGCCTCGTAGACGGTGGACGCGACGCCGACGTGCGTCGAACCACCCACCACGAGCAGCGTGTCGATGCCTCGGGCGCGCAGCTGCAGCCCCAGGTGGGTGCCGTGGAAGGCGGAGAACCGGTGCTTGGGCACGTCCACGTCGTCCGCCCGCTGCCCCAGCTCGGCGAGCGAGGCGTACCCCGGTGACCCGGCGCCGTGAGGCGGGCGCGCGGGCCGGGGGTTGTCCGGGCCCCAGGGCCGGTGCCGGGGGTCGACGTCGGTGAGCGTGCGGGCCAGGTCGGCGCCGGCCGCGTCGTGGTCGGCCCGGGCCCACAGCACCGTCGCGCCACGGGCGCGGCAGCCGTCGACCAGGCGGCGCACCGGCCCCAGGACCCCGGCCTCCTCGGCGGCCGGCCGGTAGTGCTCGAGCAGGTCGAACACCAGCAGCCCGCAGCGGGAGGGGTGCAGGACGAGCGGGTCGGGCTCGCTCACGCCACGGCCTCAGACGTGGACGGTCGTGGCGCTGCCGTGGCGGACGGCCGCCTCGACCGCGACCCGCAGGTCGGCATCCGTCAGGTCCTCCGGTGCCGCGGCCAGGGCCGGGCGCAGGGCCAGCGCCGCGAGGAGCGTCTTGCGCGTACGGCGCCCGTCGAAGCCGGCGCACGCCTCGGCCAGCTCGACGTGGAGCGCCTCGTCCTCCGCCAGGTGCCGCAGCCCCGGCCACTGGACCGCGAGCTCCGCCAAGGTGTGGCGGACGATCCGCTGCAGCACGGCCAGGCCGGGCAGCGACAGGTCCAGCACCAGGTCGGCCCGGGACAGCACGGCCTCGTCGACCGCCTCCGGGAAGTTGGTGGTGGCCAGCAGCAGCACGTGCGGGGAGGAGGTGCGCAGCTCGTCCAGGCCCGACAGCACCGCGTCGGTGGCCCGGTGGACGTCGACGGGGTTGGAGGAGAACGACGCCGTGCTGCGCCTGACGGCCAGCGACTCGACCTCGTCGACGAGCACGACGGTGTGCGGCCGCCGGGCGGCGATCTCGGGCAGGGTCTCGCTGAACAGCCGGCGGACCGACCGCTGGCTCTCGCCGAGCATCTCGCTCGGGAACGCGTGCGGGTCGACCTCGACGAGCGAGGTCGCCCCCCGGTCCGCGACGGCCAGTGCCGCCTTCTGGGCCAGGCCCTGGCACAGCGTCGTCTTGCCCGTGCCGGGCGGGCCCGACAGCAGCACCAGGCCGTGCGGGCTGCCCGACAGCTGCTGCAGCCGACGGCCGTGGCGCAGCACCAGCGTGGCCGTGCCGAGCAGCCGGTCCTTCACCTCCTGCGGGACGAAGATGGAGTCCCACGGGCCCTCGTGGTGGTCCGCGGGCAGGACGTGCAGCCCCGTGATGCCCGGCGGCAGGCGGCGTTCGGCCACGTCAGGGCCAGGTCGGCCGCTGCAGCTCCGGCCAGTCGATGGTCGACGGGTCCCCGGCCTGGGCGTCGCGGACGTGCTCCGGCGGCTCCTCGAACAGGACGACCGGGTCCATCAGCACGCGCATGGTCTCCAGCAGGCTGTCGAACATGTGGATCCGGACGACCTTGGCCGTGCTCGTGGCCGAGTCGTTGAAGTGCTGGTGCCACAGGTAGTGGTCGACGACGATCAGGTCGCCCTTCTTCCAGGGGTGGTCCTCGCCACCCTCGGGCTCGGTGCCCAGGTAGCTGTGGCCCTCTCCCTCGACGACGTACAGCCACGCCTCGCCGGGGTGGCGGTGCATGGACTGCCCCCGCCCGGGACCGATCTCGAACATCGCCATCGTGATGCCGGAGGCCTGGTACCCGATGGCCTTGTCCAGCAGGAACGTGGTCCGCGTGCCGCGGGGGGTGTTGAGCAGCTCCAGGTCGTCCCAGCTGGTGTGCAGCCGGCCGTTGCGGCGGCGGCCCTGCTCGCCCCCGAGGCGGCGGATGCGCCGGGCGTAGGCGTCGTCGCCGTCCTGCGCCTCGGTGTAGGCGGGTCGGGCGGGGAGCTCGGAGACATCCACGCGTCCGGCGTCCTCGAGGACGGACATCCCCATGGTCGCCAGCAGGGGCTCGCTGGAGAACGTGAGGTAGCGCGCGGTCACGGGGCCGTCGTTGCCCGAGCGGTGCCAGGCCCACGCCGGCAGGTGCAGGGAGTCCCCGGGCCCCCAGTCGACGCGCTCGCCGTCGACCTCGGTCCAGCCGTTGCCGGCGACCACGAAGACCATCGCGTCCCAGGAGTGGCGGTGCACCGTGGTGCTGGTGCCGGTGTCCAGCTCGTGCACGAGGGCGTCCATCGAGCGGGTCGGGTTGTCCCCGTCCTCGCCCATGTAGACCCCGGTCCGCATCCCGCGGGCGGTGTCGGCGAGCGCGACGTCCTCGTGGTGGATGACGGTGCGGTGGTTCTCGCGCCAGTCCTCGAGGAACTTCGCCCGGCGGCGCTTCTGGACGTGGTAGTGGGTCGTCTCGGTTCTCGTCGTCGTCGACAAGGGGAGCTCCTAGGTAATGGACTGACCTTCAGACCGTTTGGTTGATGCTGTCAGGATCGAGGCGGGTAGGCAAGGGCCCGGACGCCGTCCCGTGCGGGTCGCACCTCACGAGGCCTCCTGGTCGGGGATGCGGCGGACGTGCTGCTGCAGGCGACGGGTGAACAGGACCGGCGCGGCGGCGATGAGCCCGCCGAGCACCAGGGCCAGCGACACCGGGGCCACCAGGGCCACCCCGGCCGCCCCCAGGGGCGCCACGAGCAGGGCGCCCGCGCGGAACGTGCCCGTCGCCGCGATCACGTCGCCCCGCTCCTGGGGGTCGACCGCCTCCGTGGCGATGGCGGGCCCGACCGTCTGCAGCAGCCCCGCCCCCAGGCCGGACACGGCCAGGGCGACGCCCGCCAGGACCGGCCGGCCGGCGACGAAGCCGATCGCCGCGGTGCCGAGACCGCACATCAGGGCGCCGGCGGCGAACGCCGGGACCATGGCCCGCGGCCGGAGCCGGCCCACGGCGCCCGAGGCGACGAGCTGGGCGACGTTGGCCACGGAGACCAGGACCCCGATCGTCGTGGACGAGTTGCGGGCTCCCTGGAGGGCGACCGGCACGAACGAGCCGAGCAGGCCCCGCCACGCGCCCCCGGCCACCCCGGCCCAGCAGCCGGCGTCGACCCCGGGCCGACGCCAGATCCGTCCCGGGACCCGGTCGACCGGGGGGACGAACGGTGGCAGTCGGTCCAGCAGCGTGGCGGGCACGCACGCGGCCAGACCGAGCGCGGCGCCGAGGAGCAGGGCGGAGCCCAGCGACCGCTCCCCGATCCACCCGGCGACGACGGGGCCGACGAGCAGGCCGGCGGCCGAGGCCAGGTTGATCCGGGCCAGCCCGCGCACCGCGGGGGCGTCGCCGCGGACGACGTGGGTCTGGCTGCCGGTCCAGAAGAACGCGCGGGCCACTCCCTGCGCCAGGTGGGCGAGGGCGAAGGGCACCAGGGCGGTCGTGAGCACGGGCAGCAGGTTGGACAGCGCCAGCAGCAGGGCGGCGGCCACGACGAAGGTCTTGTCGGGCAGGCGGCGCATCCACGCCCCCATGAACAGGCGCGACGTCATCTGCGCCAGGGCGCTCAACGCGACCAGCAGGCCGACCTCGGGACCGCTGTAGCCGACCTCGAGCGCCAGCAGCGGCAGGGCCACGCTCGCCAGGCCGAGGCCGACGGCGAACAGCACGGCCGCGACCACCCCGGCCCGGGCATCGAGAACGGGGCGCCGCCGCGTCGTCCGCGGCGCCGCCCCGTCCGGTCGAGCTCGGGAGGCTCTGGTCAGGCCTGGCCCGCCATCTCGGGTGCCTCGACGGCGGCGGCGGGAGCCGACTCCAGGTAGTGCACGGCGTCGTAGCCGAGGTGCTTGAACAGCCGGTTCTGGAACGACAGGACCCGCAGGGGCGTCCCGTCGGCGGCGAACAGCTGGCAGACGTGGTTCTGCGGCACGTAGAGCGTGTCACCGGTGGTGATGTCGTGGTGCGTGGGCTCCTTGGCGATGCGGGCGTAGTACTTCTCGGCGATCTCCGCCTCGACCTCCCACATCAGCGCGTAGCCGCCGCCCTCGAGCACGTAGAAGACCTCGTCGGCCATCTTCCAGTACTTGCCGGAGCGGGAGCCGGCCCCGACCTCCAGCTCGAACGCGTCGACGGAGAACTGCCGGGCGTCGGTGCGCTCGGGGGAGTTCATCACCCGGACGCGGCCCAGGGGGGTGTCCTCCCACGTGGTGTCGGACGGCTTGATGACCTTCTTGCGGTCCATCACGCCCTCGGTCCAGATGCTCGACCAGTCCTCGCGGGGGCCGAAGCGCTCCTCGTCCTCGACGGGGCCGCTGCGACCCTGCTGGATCAGGCCCAGGAACATCCACGAGCACTTGGCCTTGACGACCAGCGCCACGGCCTTCTCGTCGTTGGGGTTGAAGTGGCGGTGCACGGAGTCGGTGTGGACGAAGACCAGGTCGCCCTTCTCCCACTCGTAGCGGAGGTCGTCGTGGACCTCGTAGCCCTTGCCCTCGAGGATGTAGAACGCGGCCTCGTTCTGGTGGCCGTGGCCGTGGTTGCTGGACTGCGGCGGGAGCTCGACGAAGTGCACCTGCAGGGTCTGGGTGAGGTACTCCTCGTCGCCCGGACCGATCCGCCACCAGGTGCGGCTCTTCTCGCTGTCGCCGGAGTGCCCGACCTTGGCGTCGTCGACGACCACGCTGTCGTCACGCACCCGGTCGACCGCCAGCTGCGCCTTGCGGAACTCGCCCAGCCCGTACGTCTCGGATGTCAGTCCCCTGACGAAGACCCGTCCCTTGCCCATGCGCTGCCTCGCTTCTTTGCGGTGGTCTCGCGACCGGATAATGGTCTTACCTTTGCAAGAGTTCTGTCTACCAGATCCCCCGGTCGCCGCGCGAGGGTCCGGGAGGACGGGCCCGGGCTCAGGCCGGCTCCGCGACGGGGTCTCCGCCCTCGGCCGCGACTGCCGCCGTCGCGAGCGCCGCCGCCCTCGGCTCGAGGTAGCGACCGCCGCGGACGAGCGGGACCAGGTCGTCGTCGAGCTCGTGGACCAGGGGCATCCCCGTGGGCACGTCCAGGCCGCGGACCTCGTCCGGGCCCATCCCGTCCAGGTGCGCCAGCAGGGCGCGCAGGCTGTTGCTGTGCCCCACGACCAGCGGGACCCCACCCGCCCGCAGCTGCGGGGCGAGCACCTCCTGCCAGTACGGCAGCAGCCGTGCCACCACGTCGGCCAGGCTCTCGGCGCGGGGGACCTGGGTCGGGTCGAGGCGGGCGTACCGCGGGTCGGACAGCAGCCGCTCGTGGTCGGCCTCGCTGCTCGGCGGCGGGACGGCGTCGTACGAGCGGCGCCAGGCGCGGTACTGCTCGTCACCGTGCTCGGCCCTGACCGCCCGGCGCTCATGGCCCTCGAGGGCGCCGTAGCAGCGCTCGTTGAGCCGCCACGAACGCTGCACCGGCAACCACGCCCGCCCGGCCGCCGCGGCCGTGATGGCGCCGGTCCGTGCCGAGCGGGTGAGCAGCGACGTGTGCACGGTGGTGGGAAGCAGCCCGACGTCGGCCAGGACCCGCCCGGCGTGACGGGCCCGCTCCTCGCCGATCGGGGTCAGGTCCACGTCGACCCAGCCGGTGAACCGCCCCGAGGCGTTCCAGCCGCTCTGGCCGTGGCGAAGCAGCAGCAGCGTCGGCATGGTCGGCATCCTGCCCCAGCGGCTTTCCGTGGTCCTCTGGCGGGCTCCCTCGGGCTCTGGTCTAATGGACTGTCCAAAGCACCGGCGGTCGCCGACGACCGTCGGCCGAGCCCGTCGTGGCGCACCTGGAGAGGACCGAGGACGTGCCCAAGGTGGTTTACGTAGGCAGCGACGGCGAGCAGCGCATCATCGACGCGCTGGTCGGGGAGTCGGTGATGGCCGCGGCTACCAAGAACGGTGTGCCCGGGATCGTCGGGGAGTGCGGCGGCAACACGTCCTGCGCCACCTGCCACGTCTGGGTGCGCGAGGAGTACCTCCCGCTGATCGGCGAGATCGGGGACATGGAGGAGGACCTGCTGGACATGGGGGTGTCGGAACGGCGCCCCACCAGTCGGCTCTCGTGCCAGCTCACGGTCGACCCGGCGCTGGACGGCCTCACGGTCGACATCCCGTCCGAGCAGCCGTGACCTGCGGTGCCGCAGGGCTTTGACACCCGGGGTGTAAAGGTATGACAGTTAGCCCAAGACCTGATACCAGCGGCGTCCGTGGGGGCGCCTCACGGAAGGAGTCGTCGTGCTGCGACGCGAGATCAACGAGCTGCTGACGCAGACGGGACCGGGCACGCCGATGGGCGAGATGTTCCGGCAGTACTGGTTCCCTGCGCTGCTGGCCGAGGAGCTGCCCGAGGACGACTGCCCGCAGGTGCGGGTGAAGCTGCTGTCCGAGCGACTGCTCGCGTTCCGTGACAGCGAGGGCCGCTACGGCCTGGTGGACGAGTTCTGCGCCCACCGCGGGGCGTCGCTGTGGTTCGGTCGGGTCGAGGAGTCCGGGCTCCGCTGCGCCTACCACGGCTGGAAGTTCGACGTCACGGGCCAGTGCGTCGAGGTGCCCTCCGAGGCCGACAACTCCAGCTTCTGCCAGAACGTCAAGCTGCGCGCCTACCCGCTGGTCAAGGTCGGCGACATGCTCTGGACCTACATGGGCGACCCCGCCAAGCGGCCGCCGCTGCCGGAGTACGAGTTCGCCCAGGTGCCGGCGGAGCAGACCTACTCCTCCAAGCGCTGGCAGCAGTCGAACTGGTTGCAGGCCTTCGAGGGCGGCATCGACTCCAGCCACGTGACCTTCCTGCACTCCGGCGGACTCAAGTCCGACCCGCTGTTCAAGGGGGCGAAGGGCAACGAGTACAACCTCAACGACACCAAGCCGTTCTTCGAGGTCGTCGACAGCGAGGGCGGCCTGTTCGTGGGCGCCCGGCGCAACGCCGAGGACGGCAAGTACTACTGGCGGATCACGCCCTGGGTGATGCCGAACTTCACCATGGTCCCGCCGCGCGGCGACCACCCGATCCACGGCCACTTCTGGGTCCCGATCGACGACGAGAACTGCTGGGCGTACTCCTTCGACTACCACCCGACCCGCCCGCTCACCACCGAGGAGCGGCAGGCGATGATCGACGGGCACGGGGTCCACAACGAGAACTACCCGGGCACCTACCGGCCCGTCGCCAACCGCGACAACGACTACCTGATGGACCGCGAGGCGCAGAAGCGCGGCGAGTACTTCTCCGGGATCAAGGGCATCGCGATCCAGGACTCCTCGCTGCAGGAGAGCATGGGTCCGATCGTCGACCGGACCAAGGAGCGGCTGGTCCCGGCCGACAGCGGGATCATCAAGGCGCGCCAGAAGCTGCGCAAGGCCGTCGTGGCCCTGCGCGACGAGGGGGTCACCCCTCCAGGGGTCGACCCCGCCCACCACCACGTCCGCTCCGCGGCCGTCGTGCTGCCCGCGGCCGAGGCCTTCCTCGACTCGTGCCGGGACGCGGTCAGGGTCGTGCCGGGCACCGACGTGGCCTCGGTCTGACGTGGCCGACCTCCACGTCGTCCCGCCCGTCGAGGCCACCCTCACCCACACGCTCAGCAGCTGCGCCCGCGCGGCCACGGCGGAGGAGCTCCGCTACCGCATCGACTACCCGCTCGCGCCCTCGCGGGGCGTGCGGGTCGTCGCCCTGGACGCCGGCGCCGTCGGGGTGGCCGCGCGGGCCGCCGCCGAGTCGTGGGCGACCGCGCGGTTCCTGTCGTGCAGCGCCACCTCTCGCGAGCCCGGCGACCTGGTCCTGACCGGTCTCGGGGGTGCACCCACCTCGCTGGAGGAGCAGCTGATGGACGCCGACGTCATCCTCATGGTGGCCACCGACGACACCGCCGCCGACTGCGCCCACCAGCTCGGTCGCGCGGGCTGGGAGCGGTCGATCATGACGGCCGGCCTCGTCGTCGGCGGTCTGGAGGCCCCGCAGGTCGTGGCGGCCCTGCGCCCGCACGCCCGGGTGCTGCTGCCGTCGGCCGACGAGTCCGACCTCGTGGACCTGCTGTCCGCGCTGCGGGCCTGAGGTGGGTGACGCCGGCCGGGAGGCCGTGACGCTGCCGTCGCTGCAGCGGATGAAGCAGGACGGTCGCAAGATCGTCGGCGTCGTCGCCTGGGACTACCAGATCGCGCGGATCGTCGACCGGGCCGGCGTGGAGATCGTGTCGGTCGGCGACACGGTCGGCGTGAACCTCTGGGGCCACGCGAACCCGTTCGAGGTGACGATGGACCAGATGATCACCGTCACCCAGGCGGTGCGCAACGGTGTCAGCCGGGCCCTGGTCAGCGCGGACTTCCCCTTCGGCCCGCTGCAGGAGGGCTCGGCCAGCGCCGTGCGTGCGGCCATCCGCTTCGTCAAGGAGGCGGGGGTCGACATGGTCAAGCTCGACGCCGCCTCGGACTACCTGGACGCGGTCGAGGCGGTCACCCGCGCCGGCATCCCGGTGGTCGCGCAGTTCGGCATCACGCCGCAGACCGCGCTCCGCTACGGCGTGGAGTACAAGGCCATCCCGTCGGCGGCGGACGCGGTCCCCGACGAGATGGCCGACGCGCTGGTGGCCGAGGCCAAGCGGCTGGAGGAGGCCGGCGCGGTGCTGCTCAACTTCACCAACTCCGGTCCCGTGGTCGGCGCCGCGGTCGCGCAGGCCGTTACCGTGCCGGTCGTCGGCGGGTTCGGCGGCGGACCGTGGCTGGACGGCCGGATGCGGATGGCCCACGCGGCCATCGGCTACGCGGCGTCCGCGATCGACGACCCGCCGGACACCTACGCCAACGTCGCGACGATCACGCTGGACGCCATGACCCGCTACGCCGACGACGTCCGCTCCGCCCGGCAGGTCAGTGGCGGCATCCCCGTCCCCCCGGCACCCTGACCCCACCGGCCCGACCTGTCGGCCGCCCCTGCGGCCGTCGACCCGACCCACCTGGAGGACCCGTGCCCACCGCAGTCGCCGACGGGATCGAGACCCGCTACGAGGTGACCGGGGACGGTCCGCCGTTGCTGATGTTCTCCCCCGGTGGGTTCGACTCCACGCTGGAGGGCTGGCGCACGGTCGGGGTCTACAAGCGCCTCGACCTGCTCGCCCGGCTGAGCGAGCGCTACACCTGCATCACCTACGACCGGCGGGAGTCCGGCGGCTCCGGCGCCCGGGTCGAGCGGATCGGCTGGGGTGACTACGTGGCGCAGGGCCTGGGTCTGCTCGACCACCTCGGTGTCGACCGCGCGCACCTGATGGGCGGCTGCGTGGGCTGCTCGACGGCGGCCGCAACCGCGGTCGCCCACCCGGACCGGGTCCGCAGCATGGTGCTGTACTCCCCGGCCGGGGGCCCGCGGTACCGGATGCGTCAGCACGAGCGGTTCGTCACCCACCTGGCCTTCGTCGCGTCCGAGGGCCTGGCCGGGGTGGTGACGCTGGCCCGCGGCACCGAGGCCGGGTTCACCAAGGACCCCCGCGTCGGACCGTGGGTGAGCGCGATCCGGGGCAGCGAGGAGTTCGCCCGGTCCTACGCCGTGCTGGACCTGGCCCGCTACCGGCTGCAGGTCGGCGGTCTGGTGCGGCTGCTGTTCGACCGCGACACCGTCCCGGGCGCCGAGCCCGAGGACCTGATGGTCTGCGACGTGCCCGCGCTCGTCGTCCCCGGGCAGGACGACTCGCACGCGCCGTCCGCGGCCCGCTACCTGCAGGAGTGCCTGCCGGCCGTGGAGTACTGGGACGTCCCGGTGGTGGAGCAGACCGCCGAGACCGCACCGGCCCGGATCCTGGCCTTCCTCGACGAGCACTGAGGACCGGCACCTAGAGCAGGGACTCGCCGCGCTCCAGCGCCCGGACCTGCTCCAGCCGGCGGGCGTGGACGCCCCCGCTGAAGGGTGTGGTCAGCCACTGCTCCAGCACCCTCACGGCCAGCTCGGCAGCGACGACCTTGGCCCCCAGCACCAGGACGTTGGCGTCGTTGTTCGCGCGGGAGACCGTCGTGGTGAACAGGTCGTGGCACAGCCCGGCCCGGATCCCGGGGAGCTTGTTGCAGGCGATGGTCTCGCCCATGCCGCTGCCGCCGACGACGACCGCACGCTCGCACGTCCCGGCCAGCACGAGCCGGCAGACGTCCTCGCACAGCGCCGGGTAGTCGACCACCGTGGCGGCCTCGGCCACGCCACGGTCGAGCGGGAGGTGCCCGAGGGCGACCAGCCGGTCCAGCAGCGCGGCCTTGAGCGCGACGCCGTTGTGGTCGGCGACGACCGCGACCCGCACGGCTCAGCCCACCAGGTGGCGGGTGCTCGGCGCGAACAGCCGGTCCACGTCCACGCGCTCGCGCAGGATGCCCTGGGTCACCGCGTGGTCCATGAGGTCGGTGAGCACCCGGCGGCTGGGCTCGATGCCGTAGGGCAGGGGGTCGGCCCCGGTCTCGGCCAGCACCCGGGCGTAGGTGCGGTCGGTCGCGGTGGGGTCGACGACCGTCCCGGCGCGCAGCGCCTGCAGGTACGGCTGCTTGGCCCGGGTGAAGGCGTCGAACAGCTGCTCGGCCACGTCCGGGTGCTCCTCGAGCACGTCGTCCCGGACGACCACGAGGTGGTTGACCGGGTAGCTGCCCCGCTCCCGCAGGGCCCGGACCGCGGCCTCCTCGGGCTGCTCGAGCAGGGGGACGACGTCGGGGGCCCTGAGGTCCGCACCGACGACCGCGGCCAGGTCGCCGCTGCGCAGCAGGTCCTCCAGCGACCGGCCGTCGGGGGCGGGGACCACGTTGCCCGGCGGGCGGTAGGCCTCGACGTGCTCGTCGCCGGACAGCACCCAGGTCACCGAGGCGAGGTCGAGGCCGTGCTCGGCCTGCAGCACCGACCGGGCCCACACCCCGGTCGTCACGGTGTAGCCGCGGTTGACCCCGACCCGGGCGCCGGCCAGCTGGGAGACCTCGGTGACGCCGGACCCGGCCAGCACCTGGATCGCGCCGTGGTGGAAGCCCCGCACCAGGAACACCGGCAGCGCCGTGAACCTCACGCCGTGCTCGCGGGCGACCAGGTAGGTGGTCACGGCCATCTCACTGACGTCGAACTCCAGGCCCCGGACCATCCGCCGGAACGCGTGGACCAGGACGGGGACCTCCACGACGTCGAGGCTGAGCCCGTCGGGCACGACGGTGCCGTCCTTGAGGGCGGCGTTGGCGCCGGAGGTCCGGGTCACGGTGCGCAGGGTGGGTCCGGTCACGGGGTGTCCTCGTCTCTGAGGTGGCGACGGAAACTCGACGATGGTCATACCATCAGACCTAAGGATAGCGTGGGGTTCCCGGACCCTCGGAGCGAAGGAGCTCGATGATGACGGAGCACGTGCTGGCGGCGGTGAGGACTGCCCCCGGCAGGACCGAGCTGCAGGAGCTGCCCCTGCCGGAGGTGCCGGACGACGGCGCCCTGCTCAAGGTCGAGGTGGCGGGGATCTGCGGCACCGACGTCAAGATGTACGGCAAGCCGCCGTTCGCGGACCCCGTGATCATGGGGCACGAGAACGTCGGTGTGATCGACCGCGCGGGCGCGGCCTTCCTGGACCGGCACGGGTTGGCCGAGGGCGACCGGATCTTCGTCGAGCACTACATCGGCTGCTTCCGCTGCGAGTGGTGCCACGCGGGGGAGTACCGCCACTGCGAGGCGACCGACTGGCGCACCAACCCGGACGCGCGCCGCTACGGCTACACCCCGATGAGCAACGAGGGCACGCTGTGGGGCGGCTTCGCGCAGTACATGTACCTGCCGTGGAACGCCGTCGTCCACCGGGTGCCCGACGGCGTCTCGGCCGAGCTGGCCAGCGTCGTGACCCCGCTGTCCAACGGCATCGAGTGGGCCCTCAACGCCGGCGGTGTCCGGGTGGGTTCGACCGTGCTCATCCAGGGCCCGGGCCAGCAGGGGCTGTCGCAGGTGGTCGCGGCCACCCAGGCCGGCGCCGCGCAGGTCATCGTCAGCGGCACCACGCGCGACGCCTCGCGCCTGCAGCTGGCCCTGGACCTGGGCGCGCACCACACCATCGACGTCCAGACCGAGGACGCGCTGCAGCGGGTGCTCGAGATCACGGGCGGGACCGGGGTCGACGTGGTGCTCGACTGCACCGCCGGGGCCGGCACCGCCCCGATCATGCTCGGCGTCGACGCGCTCAAGCGGCGCGAGGGCGTCATGGTCACCCAGGGCGAGGTCGCGCAGTTCCCCGACTTCCCGCTGAAGAAGATGGCGGAGAAGGCCGCCACGATCCGCAGCGCCCGCGGCCACGGATACCGGGCGGTCGAGCTCGCCCTGCAGACCCTGGCCTCGGGCCGGTTCCCGCTGGAGCGGCTCGGGACGCACGGCTTCGGGCTGGCCGACACCGACCTCGCGATCCGGACGATGAGCGGCCAGACCGGTCAGGACGCCATCCACGTCTCGCTGCTGCCCTGGGGCGAGACGGTGGGCGACGGGTCGCACGCGGCCGCGGGGCCCACCGCCGAGCCCGCCGTCGGGGCGCAGGCGTGAGCGGGCGCGTGGTCCGCGGCACCCCGCGGGCCGACGCCGGCGCCGTCGACCGGCTCGCCGGGTACGGCGTGGCCACGGTGCACGAGGCGCAGGGGCGGACGGGTCTGCTCGACCCCGCCCTGCGGCCGGTGTTCCCCGGCTCGCGCATCGCCGGGACCGCCGTCACCGTGAGCGTGCCTCCCGCCGACAACTGGATGATCCACGTCGCCGTCGAGCTGTGCGCCGAGGGCGACGTGCTCGTGGTGGCCCCGACCTCGCCGTCGCAGGCCGGGTACTTCGGCGACCTGCTGGCCACGGCCCTGACCGCGCGAGGGGTGCGCGGCCTCGTCATCGACGCGGGCTGCCGCGACGTCGCCGAGCTGCAGCAGATGGGCTTCCCGGTCTGGTCCCGTTGGGTCTCGGCCTTCGGCACCGTCAAGGAGACCCTCGGCGAGGTCAACGTGCCCGTGGTGTGCGCCGGTCAGCTGGTGCACCCCGGTGACGTGGTCGTCGCCGACGACGACGGGATCGTCGTCGTCCCGCGCGAGGACGCCGCCCGT
>JBBSQH010000030.1:0-43470 GCA_038258055.1 Actinomycetales bacterium | reverse complement strand
CGATCGAATGACCGATGCCGCCCTTCATCGTCACGCTTCGAGCCTGGCTGCGGCAAGCGATGCAACGCCGCTACATGGTGAAGTCGGCGTCCGCAGGTTTTTCACCATTCACGCCATGGCGACGGTCTTCCCGCTGACGGCCTCGGGGCCGTCGCCGACGGTCAGGTCGGTGATCACCAGGTCGGTGGGGGGTGTGGGGTCGACGAAGTCGATCTCGGGCTTGTCCACGGCAGTCCTCCTGCGTCTGGTCCGGTATGTGCCAGGCGAGGCTAGTGGGGTCGCGACGTGAGGCAGGCGCCGAGGCGTCTAGGCGAACCAGCCCTCGCCCCGGAGCTGGTCCCAGATCCGCTCGACGACGGCGCCACCGCGACGGGCCACCTCCCGCTGGTCGGCGACCACCAGGTCCCCGTCGTACAGCTGCCAGGCCCCGTCCGTCATCACGTTGCGCACCAGCGTCCCGTGGGCGTAGAGCAGGTTCACCAACGGCTGCGGCGGCAGCGCTCCGGACCCGACCAGGAAGCCGCTGACGTCGACGGACACCAGGTCGGCCTTGGCGCCCACCTCGATGCGCCCCAGGTCGGGGCGGTGCAGCCCGTCCGCGGCGACCCGGGTCGCGCCCAGGACCGCGTCCAGCACCTGGGGCGAGCGGCTCGGCACGGGGCCGTTGGCGCCGATGGCGCCGTGGCGGGCCTGGCCCTTGATGACCGCGAGCTTAATGTTCTCCAGGTAGTCGTTGGAGTGGGTGTCGATCCCGATGTTCACCGCCACCCCGGCGGCCAGCATCTCCGGGTAGGGCTGCAGGCTCCCGCTCGCCCCTCCGGCCGACGGGCAGGTCGCGTAGACGTAGTCGCGCTCGGCCAGCAGCGACGGGTCGAGGGCGAGGTCGGCCCCCGACATGTGCGCCCCGAACACGGGGACCTCGAACAGGCCGAGCGAGTCCGCCCAGGCGACGGGCCGCTGGCCCCAACGGCGCTGGACCGTGGTGGCCTCCCCCGCACCCTGGGCCAGGTGCAGATGGATCCCGTTGCCCAGCTCCTTGGCCGCGGCGATGACGGCGGCGATGGTCTGCGGGGTGTGGGTGTCGGTCGCGTGCGGCGACATCATCGGTCGGATGCGATCGTCGAACGCGTGGTTCCACCGCAGGCCGAACTGCCGGTTGGCCTCGATCTCGGCGAGGGTCTCGGGGATGGACGCCTCGAAGACCGGCTCGTTCACGACCGGCCAGAACGTGAACAGCCGCGGCACCCCGGGGACCATCCCGGCCGGGTAGCCGCGGACGCCCCAGGGGCCGGCGACACGGACGTATGACTCGGCCTGGCGCAGGCTGAGCGACTGCTCCACCTGCGTGGTGCACCCGGAGCGGATCAGCTCCGCTAGGTTGTACCCGGTGAGGGCGTCCATGTCGGCGTCGTCCAGCTGCTCGGCGAGCTCCAGGGGCCGGACGTAGCTGCGGGTGCCCTCGAAGGTGCCTCGGGTGCACGAACCGCCCGCGACGTGCGTGTGCCCGCTGATGAACCCCGGGAGGACCAGCTGGTCGTGCATCCGGACGCGGCGGGCGCCCCCTCGGATCCTCCCCTCGACCACGGCGACGACGCGGTCGTCCACGACCCGGAGCGACACGTCGCGCACCAGGGCCGGGCCGGAGGAGCGCTCGACCAGCGCCCAGCCCGCCTCGATGATGACGTCACGCCCCCGGGGGGCGTTGCCGGCCGGGCGGGTCGAGGCCGCCGCGGGTCCGGCGGAGGCGCCGACCCCGGCGATCAGACCGGCCGCACCTGCGCCCGCGAGGAGGGAGCGACGACTGAGGGCTGCGGACATGGCGTCCTCCTGGACTCACCCGGACGAGAACGGCGTCTTCGCCCTATTGCATGCATCCAAGACGTGCCGCTCCCGACCTGTCAACGATCTTGTCGTGAACATCCTGGTTCTTGCTCCTGGTCGGCGCGACCCAGCAGGGATTGCATGCAATGCGCGACGTCACGCTCACCCCAGCAGCAGCGACACCGCGATGGCGACCATGACGAGCGCGATCACCCCGTCCAGCACGCGCCAGGCACCCGGACGCGCGAACAGCGGTCGCAGCAGCCGCGCCCCGAACCCGAGGGCCGTGAACCACACGACGCTGCCCAGGACGGCACCGGCGGCGAACCACCCCCGGTCCTCGCCGTGGGTCTGCGCGATGGAGCCCAGCAGCACGACCGTGTCCAGGTAGACGTGCGGGTTGAGCCAGGTGAGCGCCAGCGCGGTCGTCAGCGTCGCCACCAGGGACGCTCCTGCGCCTCGGGACTCGGCCTGCAGGGCTCCCGGGCGCAGGGCGCGGCGCGCGGCCACGACCGCGTAGGCCAGCAGGAACACCGCCCCGCCGACGCGGAACACGGGTAGCAGCCACGGCAGCCGATCCAGCAGGGCACCGGCCCCGAGCACCCCGCCGGCGATCAGGACCGCGTCGGACAGCGCGCAGACCGCCACCACGGGCAGCAGGTGCTCCCCCCGCAGGCCCTGGCGCAGGACGAAGGCGTTCTGCGCGCCGATCGCGATGATCAACGACAGGCCGAGGCCGAGGCCCGCGAGGGCGGCTAGCAGCGAGGGGTCCACGTGGTCGGACGCTACGGACCCGGATTGATGTAGTCCAGCTGTTGTTTCTTCAGTTGCATTAGCGTTGCTGTCATGGATCTGGAGCTCGACCAGCTGCGGGCGCTCGACGCCGCGGTGACCGAGGGCAGCCTCGACGGCGCCGCCGGGGTGTTGCACGTCACCCCGTCGGCGATCAGCCAGCGGCTCAAGGCGCTGGAGTCGCGGGTGGGGCAGGTGCTCCTGGTCCGCAGCCGTCCGGTGCGGCCGACCGGTCCCGGCCAGGTCGTGCTCCGGCTGGCCCGGCAGGTGTCCCTGCTGACCGCCGACGCGGACCTGGAGCTGGCCGGCACGGGCCGCACCGGTGACGGCGGCCCGGGGCCGTCCCTGCCCGTGGCGGTCAACGCGGACTCGCTCGGGACCTGGGTGCTGCCCGCGGTGGCGCCGCTCGCGGGACGGGTGCGACTGGACCTTCGGCGCGACGACGAGGAACGGACCTCGGACCTGCTGCGCCAAGGCGTGGTGATGGCCGCGATCACCACCGAGCCGACCGCGGTCGCGGGCTGCCGGGTCACCCGGCTCGGGGTGATGCGCTACCGGGCGGTCGCCGCGCCCGGGTTCGTCGAGCAGTGGTTCCCGGACGGCGTCCTCGACGACGCCCTGCGCCGGGCCCCGGTCGTCCTCTTCGACCGCACGGACGACCTCCAGCACCGGTGGCTGCGCGAGGGCGGGACGGACGCGGCACCCCCCGTCCACCACGTGCCCGCCACGGCGGACCACCACCGGGCGGTACGGCTGGGGATGGGCTGGGGCATGGTCCCGGACCTGCGCGCCGACGACTCCGGGCTGCTGGCCGGGCTGGTGGAGCTGACCCCGGACCGGGTGGTCGACCGGGTGCTGCACTGGCAGCAGTGGCGGCTGCGGTCGCAGGCCCTGGACGAGCTGGCCGACGCCGTGGTGACGGCGGCCCGCGCCCACCTGCGTTGATCCGGCACCACCCGCAACGGGTGAGACGGGCGTGCGCCGTTCCGGCCGACAGGGCCGGGGCCCTAGCGTCGGTCACCCTGGCGACCTGGAGGCACGATGACCGTCCCGAGACCGCTCCCCGCCCTGCTGGTGCTGGGCCTGGCCGTGTCCGCCGCCGGGTGCGGCGACCCGGACGCGGAGGCCCTGGCCACCGCCGACCTGGACGGCCGGGAGTTCCTGGCCACGCAGACCAGGGGCCACGAGCAGGTGCCCGACACCGAGATCACGATGTCGTTCGACGACGGCCGCATCTCCGCCCGGGCCGGGTGCAACACCATGATGGGCGGCGCGACCTGGGACGACGGCGTCCTCCGAGTGCCCTCGGACGGGCTCGCGTCGACCATGATGGCCTGCCCCGGCGACCTCCAGGCCCAGGACGAGTGGCTGATGGCCCTGCTGACGTCGAGCCCGGTCCTGGCCCTGTCCGGCGGGGTCCTCACCATCGGCGACGAGTCCGAGGGGATGACGCTCCAGGAGCAGGGCTGAGCAGGTTGCTCCAGGTTGCCCCAGATTGGTCCGGCCGGACCGGACCGATCCTGGGCCGACGGCCCTCGGCACGCCCCGGGGATGGCACCCTGGTCCCGCACGCAGCGTCACCGCTCGTCCCCGCGCCCGGGCCGGTCCTGCGCCTCGGTGAGGTCGCACTAAAGATGCCCTGGGTACCTACCGATCACCAACGGGTCGGGCCGGGACCCCGCGTGGGCCACCGCGCCGCGGTGGCCCGAGAACTCGACCGGAGGCCGGAAGAAGTGCAGAGGACCAGCGCGGCGGGCACGCCTGCCTGGCGCGCGCTCGAGCACCGCCTGGGCGTCGCGGCCTGGCTGGTGCTCGTCGCCGGGCTGACGGTGGCCATGGTCATCTCCGGCCTTACCCTCACCCAGACGCCGCCGCCGCTGCTGGTCGTCGTCCTGGCGGTCTTCTTCCTGCTCCTGCTCGGCCGGCTGGGCGTGGTCGCCGCGCACGACCGCGCCCGTCGGCCCGCCCTGCTCGTGCTGGGCACCGGGGTGACGCTGTGGGCGGTCGGCTCCGCCGTCCTCAACGCCGGCGGCGAGCTGTCGGGCAAGACCTTCCCCGCCCCGGGCGAGGGCTTCTTCCTGGCGTCCTACGCCGGCTTCGCCACCTTCCTGCTCCTGGACACCCCGTACCGCAACCGCGCCAGCGCCACGGTGTGGCTGGAGACGCTGCTCGTCTGCTGCGGCGCCATGTCGCTGGCCGGCTTCGTGCTCCTGAGCCCCGTGGGCAGCATCATCGGCGAGCAGGGACCGGCGCTGTTCCTGGCCCTGCTGTACCCCGTGCTCGGGGTCGTGCTCGGCCTGGTCGTGCTGGCGCAGGTCCAGCTGCGGCAGCGGGCGCTGTCGCGACGGACGCTGGCGCTGGTCGTCGGGTTCGTCCTGCTGGCCGTGGCGGACTCGACCTTCGTGCTGAACGCCGCGACCACGACCTACGTGTCCAACGCCGGCCTGGAGCTGATGTGGGGGGCCAGCTTCGCCCTCGTCGTCGGGGCCGCGTCGTCGGCCCGGTTGGACGCCGTGAGCAGCCCGGCCACCACGCCGTCCCGGCACATCGTGCTCATCCTGGCCGCGGCCGTGGCCCTGGTCGTCGTCGTGTTCCGCCCCGCCGGGATAGGCGCCTGGTACGTCACCATCCCGGCCGTGCTGACGCTGCTGGCGGCCGGTGCCCGGATGACGATGGCGCTGCGCGAGGCCCGCGGGGCGGTCGAGGCGCGGCGGCTGTCGGTCACCGACGACCTCACCGACCTGCCCAACCGCCGGGCGGTGATGGCCCGGATCCAGGGCGACCTCGCCGCGGAGCGCCCGCTCGCGCTCATGCTGCTGGACCTGGACGGGTTCAAGGACATCAACGACAGCCTCGGCCACGCGGCCGGGGACCGGGTGCTCGAGCAGGTCGCGGCACGCCTGCTCGGGCAGGTCGGCGGCGGGGCCATGGTGTCGCGGCTCGGCGGCGACGAGTTCGCGATCGTCCTCGCCCAGGACGACGAGGTGGCGCTGCTGCGCACCGCCCAGGCCGTCCGGGAGGCGCTGCTGGCGCCGCTGGCGGTCGACGGGCTGGTGCTGTCGGTGCGCTGCTCGGTGGGGATCGCGCTGCGCGAGGGAGCCCACGACGCCACGGACCTGCTGCGTCAGGCCGACGTCGCCATGTACGAGTCGAAGACCACCCGGAGCGGTGCCCTGGTGTACGACCCGTCGCGCGACGAGTTCTCCCGCTCGCGACTGCGTCAGGCCGAGGACCTGCGCCGCGGGATCACGCAGGACCAGCTGGAGATCTGGTACCAGCCGCAGATCGACGCCGCCACCCAGGCCGTCAGCGCGGTCGAGGCGCTGGTGCGCTGGCGCCATCCCGAGCTGGGCCTGCTGTCCCCGCTGGCGTTCCTGCCCGACGCCCGCCGCTGCGGCCTCATGCCCGCGCTCACCGAGGCCGTGATGCACCAGGTCGTCAAGGACGCCCGGCACTGGCAGGACGAGGGGTTCTCCTTCACCGTGGCGTTCAACTGCGCCCCGCCCGAGCTGCTCGGCGGCACGTTCCTGCCGCGGCTGTTCGCGGCGGTCGGCAAGGCCGGGCTGCCCCAGGACCGGCTCCTGGTCGAGGTCACCGAGGACTCCTTCGCGACCGACCCGGAGCACGCCCGCGTCGCCCTCCAGCAGCTGCGCACCCACGGCATCCAGGCCGCGATCGACGACTACGGGACGGGCTTCTCCTCGTTGGCCTACCTCCGGGACCTACCGGTGCAGGAGCTCAAGATGGACCGGTCGTTCGTGTCCACGGTCCTGACCGACAGCCGCAGCCGCACCATCGTCGACTCCACCCGCCAGATGGCGCACGCCATGGGGCTGCGTCTGGTGGCGGAGGGGGTCGAGGACTCCGGCACCGCCGCCGACCTGGTCGCCCTCGGGATCGACGTGCTCCAGGGCTACCACATCTGCCCGCCGATCCCCGCGAAGGACGTCTCGGGCTGGGTGCGCACCTGGGAGGCCTCGCTGCACGACCGGCGCCCCGACATCAGCTTCCGTCGACGCTCCTGAGCGTGAGGGCGGGCGCGGGGTCGCGCAGGTCGACCACCCGCCGCTCCGACAGCACGAACGCCTCGGGACCGGGCACGCTGACGCCGTCCAGACCGCTGCCGTGGACGAACAGCCGGTAGGAGTCCGGGTCGACCCGGCGCTGGTTGTCCAGCAGCTCGGCGAGCTCGGCGTACACCGGGACGCTCGCCGACGACCCCAGGTACGGCCGCACGCGGGTGCCGGGCAGCGTGCGGTAGTGCAGACCGACGGAGCTCAGCAGCCGCCGCACCCGGATGTCGAGGATGGCCACGGTGCCGGTGATCCCGTTGGCCCGGGTCGCGACGGCGATGCCGTGGTAGAGCGCGGCCACGTGGCTCACGCCCTCGGCCCGCTGATCGCGGGCGCTCAGGGTGGCGATGTCCCAGGTGCGCGACAGGTCGAGCCCCGCGACCCCGGCGCTGGCGCCGGCGTCGGCGTTCCAGGGGTCCCGTTCGACGTCGACGAGGCTCTTGAGCCCGGCGGGCCCGGGGACGACGAAGCGGACGGCCGCCTCGACCTCGCCCCCCGGGGTGGCCAGCGCGAGGAAGACCGACTGCTGCTCGTAGGGGCCGTACTCGTGGGCCAGCTGCTCGCGGCTGTTGCCGTAGCGGGCCAGGAACACGTCGGCCTCGCACTCGCGGGCGGCCTCCAGGAGGTCGCCCGTCGGGTCGAAGACGAGCCGGTGCGTGCCCTCGGGCTGCTCGGCGAGCCAGAGGTGCTCGAGGCTCAGGCTGCTCATCAGAACTCCTTCCACACCGGCGTGGTGCCGAAGTGGCGGGCGGCCAGGTCCACCGCGTCGCGGGCCTCGAACGGCTTGCAGGCGTAGACGTCGACGCTGAAGAACAGCAGGGGCTGGTCCCAGGCGTAGAAGTGCGCGCCCGAGGTCTCCCAGTGGATCCAGCCGGCCCAGCCGTACAGCGGCGACTGGTGGGTCATCGGCTCCATCAGGGCGACCATGCCGATGGTGTCGCTCAGCTCGGACAGGAACGTCGAGATCGCCTCGGCGCTGATCGGGGCGTCGCAGTACCCCTCGATGACCAGCCGCTGGCGGTGGATCATCGGCGCGAGGTCGGGCATCGGGGCGTGCTGCCGGTGGGGGGTGTCGATCTGCAGGTCCTGGTGCGGGACGAGGCTCAGACCGTCGGTGGTGTCCGTCGTGGGAGCGGCGGGAGAATGCTGCACAGAGGTGGCCCTTCGTGGACTGGCGGCACCGTGACGGGGCCTGCTGGGATGACGGTCCGGACACTAGGTCGACCGCCCCCCGCGGTCGTGGCCCACCAGGGAGAGTTGCTCCCTCCGGGAAGGCTCCGGTACCGCGTTGTGACTGTCAAGGCACTCTTGGTGACAAATCGCGCGTGTCGCGACCGGGTGAGTCACCCACCTGGCGTCACCGGGGGTGTCGCAACGTCACGAACGACGGCGCGGTCAGCCGCGCGGGCGCAGCTTCGCGTTGGGCAGCTCGGGTGCCCGCAGCCAGGAGGTCGGGTCCCAGCCGGGCACCACGCCGAACCGGTCGCCCCGGGCCTGCCACTGCTCCCGCGCCCGGACGACCTCGTCGTGGGTGCGACCCACGAAGTTCCACCACATCACCAGCTGCTCCGCGAAGGGCTCACCGCCCAGCAGCATGAGCACGGCCGACTCGTGGACCGTCACCTCGACGTGGTCACGCCCCGCGCCGAGGTGCACGAGGTCCCCCTCGCCGGGCCGCTCGCCCCCCACCTCGACCGCGCCCTGCACCAGCAGCACCGCGTGCTCGAAGTCCCCGCGGACCGGGACGCGCACGACACCGGGCCGAGCGCGGAGCTCGGCCCCCACCAGCGGCGTGTAGGTGGTCGCCGGGGACGTGAGACCGTCCAGGGTGCCCATCAGCACGGTGGTGCGGACGCCGTCGACCTCGCGGGTCGGCAGGTCCCGGTGGTGCTCGAAGTGCGGTTCCCGGTGACGGTGGGCCTCGGGCAGGGCCACCCAGAGCTGGACGCCGTGCAGCGGGGTGCCGTCGCCGCTGACCGACCGTTCCCCGTGCGAGATCCCGTGGCCGCTGGTCATCAGGTTGAGCTGCCCGGGCCGGATGCCGACCTCCGACCCCACCGAGTCGTGGTGCAGGGCCTCGCCCCCCACCAGCCAGGTCACGGTCTGCAGGCCGGTGTGGGGGTGCGGCGGGACGACCATGACGTCCTCGCCCACCGCCGGGCCGTAGGAGTCGACGAAGCACCAGGCCCCGACCGTGGTCCGCTCCCGCGACGGGAGGCTGCGCCGCACGAGCATGGCGCGCGGACCCCCCAGGGGCACCTCGCGGGCCGGCAGCAGCTGCACCGACGGCGGCGGCCGCCCCGACGGCGTCGAGGACGTGGCGTCGGGGGCGGCCGTACCGGCGTCGCGGCCGACCTCGGTCTCGGTGGGGCGCTCGTCGAGGTTGCTCACACGGGCAAGTCTGCGCCCTTCGCCGGCGCCGGGCCACGACGGGCACGGGCGGACCGCCGCAGGCTCAGCGCAGCGACCACGACCCCGGTGACCAGCAGGCCGACCACCACGAACGGCAGCAGGGCTCCCAGGACCACCAGGACCACCGCGGTGGAGGCGACCAGGGCGTCCCAGCCCGAGCCCAGCCCGCTCAGGAACGGCGGGGCGGCCTCCTGCGGGTCGACGTCGTCGGGCAGGGTCAGCACCACGGTCACGGTCGCGAGGGCGGCTCGGTCCGCGAGCGCGGCCTGCTGCGACCGCACCGACTCCAGGTCCGACTGCCTCCGGGTCAGCTCCGCCTCCAGCTCCAGGACGTCCTCGAGCGAGGTCGCCTCGCCCAGCAGGGCCCGGATGCGGTCCACGCCGGCGCGCTGCGTCGCGATGCGGCTCTCGAGGTCCACCAGGGTGGCCTCGACGTCCTGCGACTCCGCGGTGCGCGAGACCTCCTCGCCGAGCCCGGCGACCTGCGTCATGACGTCGGCGGTGGTGCCCACCGGCACCCGCAGCACGATCTCCGCCCGCGGCCGCTCCCCACCGACGGTGCTCTCGCCCGCGACGAAGCCTCCCGCCACCAGGGCGGCGTCGCGCACCTGCCGCGCGGCGGCCTCGACGTCCTCGACGGCGACGTCGATGCCCGAGGTGACGACCTGCCGCCCCTGCCCGCCGGCGGTCAGCACCCCCGCGCCCGGCTGCGAGCCGTCGGAGGCGGCGTCCCCGGCGGCCTGCCCCTCGGCGTCATCGCCGGCACCGTCGGCACCGTCGGCACTGTCGGCCCCGGCCCCGGCGTCGTCCACGGGGTCGGGGACGCCGACGGCGGCACCCTCGTCGGCGGCCGGCACCGGGGCCTGCGAGGTCGCCTCGTCGGAGCCCGAGGCGCACGCCGACAACCCCACGACCAGGGCGAGCAGCAGCACCAGCCAGGCACCGACCCGCCGCCCTCGACGGGGTCGCGCCCCCACCGGGGCGCCGGCTGGGCCGGGCAGTGGAGCGGGTGCAGGCCCGGTCGCGGGCACCGGACCGGGTGCACTCCCGGATGCCTCAGCGAGCGCTGCCGTGGGAGCCGCCGTGAGTCCCGCCATGGTCCGACCTCGTCCCTCCGCACCCCCGTGGCGCGGTCAGGGGTTGGACGGACGTGGACCGGTGCGCGGCTCCCCGCCGCAGGACACGATCCGGTCGCGGTCCGGCCGCGATCCGGTATCGGCGGGGGCCGGACGCCCGGGCCGGGGGCCGGATCCCGTCAGGGCTCGTCGTCGGGGACCACGTGGATCGCGGCCTCCTCGGCCCCGGCCGCTCCCTCGTCGATCCCGACGTCGTCGGCGACGAGGTCCTTGTCGACGTCGGCGTGGGCGCCCTCGTCGGGCGCCACGAGCCGGCCGGCCCGGTCGTCGCCGACCTCACCACCGACGTCCTCGCCCTCGTCGGTCACCTGTCCGTCACGGTCGTGGCCCCAGTCCGGGACCTCCGCGGAGAGCCGGTCGTCCAGCTGGGCGCCCTCGGCCTCCTCCTCGGCGGTGGTGCCGTGGGCGAACACCGCTCCGGGCGAGTCGGGCGGGGACCAGCTGCGGCCGGCGACCTCCTCCTCGCCGTCCTCCCCGAGGGACTCCTCGAGGTCGGGGATCTCGTCGTCTGCACCAGGTTGGTCGCTCATGGGCTCACGCTGGCAGCCCGGAGGGCCCCGGTCCACCCGAGACCGCCGTCCCGAGCGCGGGGCGCTCGCGGGCGAGGGCCCTCAGCAGGTCCGCCTCGCGGGCCGTGGCGTCCCAGGGCTCGGTGCCGGCCAGGATGCGCTGGCGCAGGTGGGCGAGCCGGACCGCGGTCACCTGGAACCGGTGCATCGGGCCGCCCGCGCCGGCCGCGCGGGCGCGGGACATCGCCGCGCGCCGGGCCGGCAGGGACACGAGCATCTGGGCCTCGCCCGGCGAGAACCAGCCGTGCCGGGCGTACAGCGCGACGTTGTCGCGGATCATGCGCGCCTCGCGGGAACGGGCCACGACGGCGACCGCGACGAAGGCGGCGAACAGCGGCACCCACAGCACGACGAACGTCCCGACGAACCCCATGAACGACCCGACCGCCATCCCGTTCCAGAGCGCGTGCAGCCCGATCGCGACGGCCAGCCCGGCCCCGGCCAGCAGGTAGCGCGGCGGGCCGCTGCGTCGGGAGGCCAGCACCAGCCCGATGCCGGTGGCCGCGGTGAACAGCGGGTGCGCGAACGGCGACACCACGCCCCGGAGCAGGAACGTCCCCACCAGGCCCCCGGCACCCCCGTCGAGCAGCGCCGTCCCCAGGTAGAGGATGTTCTCGGTGAAGGCGAAGCCGACCCCGATCACCCCGGCGTAGACGAAGCCGTCGACGATCCCGTCCAGCCCGCGCCGCCCCACGAGGAGGACGGCGAGCAGGCCGAGGCCCTTGAGGACCTCCTCGACCACCGGGGCGACGACCACCGCGCCGACCAGCTCGGGGTCGCCCCCGGCGGCCTGGACGACCATGGTCGGCGGGAGGCTGAGCAGCAGCGCACCGGCCGTCGCGACCGCGGCCCCCCAGCCGAACCCGAACACGAGCAGACCGCGAGGCTCCGGCTCGTAGCGGTCCAGCCAGGCGTAGACCGCCAGCAGCGGCACGACCGGGACGAGCGCGGCGAGCAGGCCGACGCCGTACGGCAGCGGGCCGACGCTCAGCAGCAGCACGACGGTCGTGACCAGGCCGCAGCCGAGGACCAGCAGGACGCCGAGGACGGTCAGGACCACCTGGCCGGTCCGACCGCGGCCCGGGTGTCGGTCACCTTTCGGCAGTGGTTGCGGGTGCACCATGTCCGCAGGGTAGGAGGTACCGGTGGGAGGTCACGGTGCACGGCGAGGCGGGCGGACGCGGACGGCGTGCGCGCCGTCGGGCCGCGGCACCACGCAGCCCGCTGGCGCCCTGGGTCGCGTGGGTGGTCTTCACGCTGCTGATGAGCGGCGGGGTCCTGCTCCTCGTGGGGGTGCCGTGGGCCACCGTGGCGTGGCTCGTGCTGGGCGGTGCGGTGGTGGGTGCCGTGCTGCTCGGCGCCGTCGTCCTGTCCCCGCCGGCCCCGCTCCCCGGCTCGCAAGGGCCCGGCGAGCCACCCTCACCGACCGGGACCGACCCCTCCGCCCCGTAGGCTGCACGTCGTGAGCAGCACTGGGAGCAAGGACCGGATCGTCTGGGTCGACTGCGAGATGACCGGGCTCAGCCTGACCGACGACGCCCTGGTCGAGATCGCCGTCCTCGTCACCGACAGCGAGCTGAACGTCCTGGGCTCGGGGGTGGACGTCGTCATCAAGCCCCCGCCCGGTGCCGTCGAGCAGATGAAGGACGTCGTGCGCGAGATGCACACGAGCTCCGGCCTGCTCGATCAGCTGGACGGCGGCACGACCATGGCCGACGCCCTCCAGCAGGTGATGGCCTACGTCAAGGAGTGGGTCCCCGACGTGCGCAAGGCCCCGCTCGCGGGCAGCACCGTCGGCACCGACCGAGCGTTCATCGCCCGGGACATGCCGGAGCTGGACGAGCACCTGCACTACCGGATCGTGGACGTCAGCAGCATCAAGGAGCTCGTCAAGCGCTGGTACCCGCGGGTGCACTTCAACTCCCCCGCCAAGCACGGTGGTCACCGGGCCATGGCCGACATCCTCGAGAGCATCGCCGAGCTGCGGTTCTACCGCGAGGCCGTGTTCGTGCCCAAGCCCGGCCCGGACAGCGAGTCCACCAAGGCGATCGCCGCAGGCCACGAGCTCCCCGCGGGCACCGTGCCCGCCTGGGCGCCCGGGCTGACCGCGCACCTCTGACGGGCGGCTACACTTCTTCACGCAGCCGGGTCCGCCCGGCCGTGGTGGGTGTAGCTCAGCTGGTAGAGCGCCGCGTTGTGGTCGCGGATGTCGCGGGTTCAAGTCCCGTCACTCACCCCACACGTACGCAGGCCGCTCCCCCTCAGGGGTGAGCGGCCTTCGTGCGTCGCGGGAGCAGGTGCATCACCGCGACAACGACCGCGCCGACGGCCAGCCCGACCAGGGCCGAGGCCAGCGTGCCGGCCAGCCAGGACAGTGCGCCGCCGGCGGCGGGGACGCCCTCGACCCACAGCTCGACCTGGTGGACCAGGTCGTAGGGCAGGTGCCAGCCGAGCTCGTCCGCCCCGACGAGGAGGATGTGACCACCGACCCACAGCATGGCGACGATGCCGACGGTCGACAGGACCGACAGCACCTTGGGCATGGCCGTGACCAGCAGCCGGCCGGACGTGGCCACCGCGCCGTTGCGGGTCGTCGCGAGGCGCAGCCCGATGTCGTCCATCTTCACGATCAGGGCGACGACCCCGTAGACCAGCGCCGTGATGCCGATGGCGACGACCAGCAGGATCAGCGCGCGCGACAGCAACGGCTCGTCGGCCACCTCGTTGAGGGCGATGACCATGATCTCGGCCGACAGGATGAAGTCGGTGCGGATGGCACCGCGGACCATCGTCCGCTCCTGCTCCTCACCCTGGGCGCCGGCGGGGAGGGCCTCTTCCTTCGCCTTCTTGGCGTGGCCGGTCAGGACCTCGTAGACCTTCTCCGCCCCCTCGAACGCCAGGTACGTGCCGCCCACCATGAGGATGGGCGTCAGCAGCCAGGGCAGGAACTGACTGAGCACGAGCGCGGCCGGCAGGATGAACAGCAGCTTGTTGCGGAGCGAGCCGACGGCGATCTTGCGCACGATCGGGAGCTCGCGGTTCGGGGTGAAGCCGTGCACGTAGCGCGGCGTGACGGCGGCGTCATCGATCACGACACCGGCCGCCTTGGCGCTGGCCCGGCCGGCCGCGGCGCCGACGTCGTCTACCGAGGCCGCCGCCAGCTTGGCGAGCACAGCGATGTCGTCGAGCAGCGCCGCGAGGCCGCCCGGCATCAGGGCCTCCCGTTCGGGGAGGACGTGCCACCAGGTGCTCGTGCCGCCCCGCGGGGCCCGCTGTCCACCTGAGGATGGTAGGGCCGGCGCATCAGCCCTGCCGGGCAACCCGATCCAGGTCGGCCAGGGTGCGGGCCACGACCGCCTCGGGCGCGGACCCGCCCGTGGCCGCGGTGCGCGCGCAGGCCAGGAGCTCGGCCCGGGACAGGCCGAGCTGCTGCAGCGCCACCAGGTACTCCTGCCGCAGGCTGGTGCCGAACATGGGCGGGTCGTCGCTGTTGACCGTGACCGCCACCCCCGCGCGCAGCATCCGCGGCAACGGGTGCTCGTCGAAGGACGCGACCACCCGCGTCCGCAGGTTCGACGTGGGGCAGACCTCGACGACGACGCCGCGCTCCGCGACCTCGGCCATCAGCGCCTCGTCCTGGGCGATGGCGATGCCGTGACCGATCCGTTCGGCCCCCAGGTCGTCCAGCGCGGCCCGCACCGACTCCGGACCCGTCACCTCGCCGGCGTGCGGCAGCGAGCGCAGGCCGGCCTCCCGCGCCCGGGCGAACGCACGGGCGAACGGGCTGCGCGCGACCTCCGGACCGCCCAGCCCGAACCCCACCACCGACGGCGGCGGGGTACCTCCGCCCAGGCGCAGCACCAGGTCGAGCGTCTCCTCGGCGGCGTCGGGGCCCAGGTGCCCGGGCAGGTCGGTGACCCAGCGCACGACGGGTCCACCTGCGGCCTCGGCCGCGAGCCGGGCCACCTCCAGCCCGGCGAACACGTCCTCGACGGCCAGGCCGCGCCCGGTGTGGATCACCGGCGTCCAGGTGATCTCGGCGTAGCGCACCTCCTGCTGGGCCAGCCGGTGCAGGACCGCAGCCGTCAGCAGCTCGAAGTCCTCGGGCCCGCGCAGCGTCTGCACCACCCGCAGGTAGGTGTCGATGAAGTGGTCGAAGTCGGTGAACTCGTACAGCTGCCGGATCCCGGCCGCCGTGGTCGGCATCGACTCGACCGGACGGCGGCGCAGCAGCTCCAGCAGCGTCTCCGGCGGGAGCGAGCCCTCGAGGTGGACGTGGAGCTCGTGCTTGGCGAGGGCGTCGACGAACTCCTCGTCGGTGCTGGTCGTCATGACCGCGACGCTAGCCGCCGCAGGACCGCTCAGACCGGGACAGGATCAGACCGGGACGGGATCAGACCGGGACGGCTGTCGACCGGCGACGCGCACGGCCCAGCAGCAGCAGGCCCAGCAGCGCCAGGAGCCCGATGACGGCCGCCACGGCCACGCCGGTGAACAGCGTCGACAGCACCGCGTCGAACGCGGCCGCGACACCTGCCGCGAGGCCGGCGTCGGCGACGGACCCCACCACGGCCGAACGGACGGGTTCCACCAGCAACCGGACCAGCACCAGGCCCACGGCCACCCCCACCGCGACGTGCAGCAGGGTCCGCAGCCGGTGACGCGAGAACGCGAGCGCCAGGAGCACCAGCAGCAGCGCGGTCGCCGGGGCCAGCCACACCGATAGGCGCACGGCCTGGTACGCGGCCTGCGCGGCGGCCAGGTCGTCTGACTCGAACAGCACCAGCTGTCCGGTCCCGTCGGGCAGGTCCGCCCCCAGCCGCTCCTCCAGCTCCGCGAGCGTCACCGCCGTCCCGGACTGCACCGCCGGCCGTTCCAGCAGCCCGGCCAGGACCCCGTCGCGCTCGGCGAGCGCGCCCATCACCGGCGCCAGGTCCAGCGCGATGACGCCGGCGTCGTTGCTCAGGAGCTCGGTGTCCCGCCCGGACAGCACCCCCACGGCGGCCTGGTGCCCGCGCCGCAGCGTCTGCTCCCACACCCCCTGGAGCTCGTCGGTCTGCAGCGCCCGGGCCCCCTCGCGGGCCAGCGTCGACTCGACCGCCCCGGCCAGCGTGGGGGCGAACACGGCCAGCTCCGGGGGCAGCCGGTCGGCCACCCGCTGCTCCAGGTCCACCCCGGTGACCAGGCGGTCGGCAGCCGTGTCAGCGACGGCCTGCGACACGGCCGGCTCCTCGACCACCGAGCCGACGCGGGCCACGAACAGGTCGCTGTCGACCAGGGTGCGGAAGGTCCACACCGCCAGCAGGGCCAGCACGGTGGCGACGACGGCCGCCACCGTGAGGACCGCCGCGGCCACGCCCCGGGCCCGTCCCGGCGGGGGTGACGCGTCGCCCTCGGGGGTCACCACCTCGGCCGTGCGCGTGGTCACGAGGCGCGTCCCCCGACGGGGGGTCGGGAGGTGCGGGGAAGCAGGTGCAGCTCCCAGGCGCGACGCACGGCCTCGTTGCGACGCTGGGCCGCCAGCTTGCGCAGGATGCCGCGGACGTGGGTGCGGACCGTGTTGACCGACACGAACATCTCGGCCGCGATCTCCTCCGTGGTCAGCAGCTCGGCGAGGTGGCCCAGGACCTCGTGCTCCTTGGCGGTCAGGGGGTCGACGACGAGTACGCCGTCGGCCAGACCGCCGCCCTGGCGCATCTGAGGCACCCGGGACGCCGGCGCGCGGTCCAGGTGCAGCCAGGCGTGACGTCGACGCAGGTCGGGATCCAGCTGCTCGGACAGCATCGGCGCCACCTCGGTGAACGGCAGCCGGAGCCGTTCCGGGGCCGCGAGCCGCAGGGCGTGCTCCACCCGCTGGGCGGCCACCCCCGGGTCGGCCGCCAGGAGTCCCGCGGCGTCCTGCAGCAGGCCGGACACCCGGACGTCGAGCCGGTCGGAGGCCTCGACGGGTGCGTCGGCGGGATCGGGTGGCAGCGGGTCCAGCAACCAGGCGACGCGGGCCGGGTCCGCGCGCAGTGCCCGGAGCTCGTCGTCGGCCATCTCCAGGTCGCCGCGCGCGCGCAGCAGACGGGTGCGCACCAGGCCCAGAACCGCCGCGACGACGGGGTCGCGACGGTCGTCCAGCGCGGCCCGGGCCACCTCGAGCGCGTCCTCGGACGCCGGGACCTCCGCTCGCTGGGACCGGACCCACGCGAGCGCGGCCGCGGTGTGGCGGTGGACGTAGGTGGCCGACCACCCGGCCTCCTCACCGGCGAGCGTCGCGCGGGCGGCCAGCGCCTCGGCGTTGCGGAGCCGTCCGGTCAGGGCCTCGACCAGGGCGGCCGTGGCCGCCGCCTACGCGAGCAGGCCGTGGGACCGGGACCCCTGGGCCAGCGTGAGGGCCTGCTGAGCCGCGTACCGGGCGCAGCCGAGGGACCCGCGGCGCAGCAGCACGCGCGCCCGGCAGATCAGCAGGGCGGACCGGAGCGCGTCGTGCTCCGGCGCGGAAGGGGTCGGCAGCTCGGCGAGCGCGGCGTCGACGGAGGCGAGCGCGACGTCCGGATCCTCACGACGCTCGTCGAGGAACGCCTGGACCGCGGCCAGCGCGACGGGGTCCCCCGGCGACGCCTCACCTCGTCCGGCGGCGAGGTCGGCTCCGTCCAGCTGCCGGGCGCACCGCTCGTCGTCGCCGAGCAGCAGGGCCGTCACGGCGCCGACCACGGCCCCGGCCACGTCACCGCCTTCACGTGCGCGACCGGCGAAGGCCGTCGCCAGCCGCGCCCCCTCGGGCCCGACGAGCAGCTCCACCATCCCCTTCACGTCCAGCAGCCGGGTGGCGCGTTCGGGCACCCCCGCCAGGTAGGCGTGCCGGGCGCTGTCGAGCAGACGGCCGTCGGCCGTGAACCGTTCCGCCGCCCGGGCGTGCAGCTCGGTGGCCAGGCCCGGGTGCTCCAGGTCGAGCCGCGACCGCAGGAACTCCCGGAACATCGGCTGCAGCTCGTACTGGCCGGGCCGGTTCGCCACGGCCCCACCCAGGACGTTGCCCCGGGACAGGTCCGCCAGGAAGTCTCGCCCGTCCGTCTCCCCGGTGAGCGCCTCCGCCAGTCCGGCGTCCAGGCGCTCGACCACGCTGCAGCGCAGCAGCGCCTCCCGCTGCCGCGGCGCGTACTCGTCGAGGAGCTCGCTCGCCAGGTAGTCGGCCACGTCACCGGCGCCACCGCAGAGCTCGTCGACCGTCCGGACCCCGGCAGGCCTGCCCTCGAGGGCCAGGGCGGCGAAGCGCAGGCCGACGGACCACCCCCCGGTCCGCTCGTGCAGCTCGGCGAGCTGCTGCGGCGGCAGGTGGAGCCCGGCCACGTGCAGGAACCGGGCCGTCTCGGACCGGGTGAACGCCATCGCGTCGGCGTGGATCTCGGTGAGCCCACCCGCCAGCCGCGACAGGTGCAGCTTGAGGGCCGGTTCCGTGCGGCTGAGCACGACCAGCCGCAGCCCGCCGTCGGACCGCCGCACGAGGTCGCCCAGGTCACGGCCCACCGAGGTGGCGCCGAGCGCGTCCGCCCGGTCCAGCACCAGGACGACCGGCTCGTGGGCCGGCAGCAGCTGGGCCTCGACCTGGGCCGGGCCTTGCCGGCCCGCCTCGCTCCCGCTCTGCAGACCGTGGCGCCGGAGGCCGTCGGACAGCAACGACCAGAACAGGCGTGGGTCCTCGTCGCCGGGTCGCATCGTGAACCAGCAGGCCGACCGCCCCGCCGACGCCTCGGCGGCCCACGACACCAGCAGGGCGGTCTTGCCGCTGCCGGCCGGCGCGGTCACCACCGTCAGCGGTCCGGCCACGCCGCGGTCGACCATGTCGACGAGGCGACCGCGGTGCACCGGGTCCGGGGGTGGGGCGGGCACCAGAAAGCGGTACGGCGCGCGACGGTCCCCGCCACCGGTCCCGGTGCCTCGCCCCGCGATGCTGCTGCTGCTGCCGAGCACGTGACCTCCCCTGGGGACGTCTTGTCCCGTTCGTCACCCGCGGCCCCCGGCGGTCGTGCGGGCGACCACTGACGCATGACGGTCCCGCCTCCGGACGACCCCTGGCCTCACCCGCACGGGGTGATTCGCCACGGTCCGAGGTACGGCTGCTCCTCGCCCGACCGACGGTCATCCGGCCCGGGTGAGCCGTCACGGGCCCCTGCGGGCTTGGCTGGGCGCCGTGCCGCGGCCCGACGAGCGAGGGTGACCCATGGCGCTTGCGGCCGTCGTCCTGTCGGTGCTGCTGCTGGTGTTCGCGGCCACCTCGGGCCTGCTGGGCCGGGCCTACGTGTCGGCCCCGATGGCGTTCGTCGTCGCCGGGGCGCTGCTGTCGCAGGTGGTGACCGTCACCGACGCCGAGACCTTCGTCGAGCCGCTGACGGTCCTGGCCGAGCTGACCCTGGCGCTGCTGCTGTTCCACGACGCCGCGCACATCCGACCGCGCCAGCTCGGGGCCGAGAGCGGCCCCGCCCTCCGGCTGCTGCTGGTCGGCCTCCCGCTGACCGTCGGGCTCGGCTACCTGACCGCCCGGCTCCTGCTGCCCGACCTGCCCCCGGCGATGGCGCTGCTCCTGGCCGCGGCCCTGGCTTGCACCGACGCCGGGCTGGGTGCGGCGACCGTGCTGAACCCGGTGGTGCCCGTGCACGTGAGGAGGCTGCTCAACCTGGAGAGCGGCCTCAACGACGGGCTGGCCACCCCCGTGGTCATGCTCGCCATCGGCGTCCTCGCGGGGGCGGAGGGCCTCGGCCCCGGCGAGACCCTGGGCGACGCCGTGGCCGACCTCGCCGTGGGGTGCGTCGTCGGGGTCGCTGTGGGTCTGCTCGGCGGCCGGCTGCTGCAGTGGTCGGCGGACGTCGGGGCGGGGGCCGCCACGGTGCGCCCCCTCGGCGTCCTGGCGCTGCCGGTGCTGGCGTTCTTCGCCGCCGACCTGCTCGGGGGCAACACCTTCGTCGCCGCTTTCGTCGCGGGCACGGCCTTCGCCGGGGCCACCACCTGGTCCGAGCCCACCGCCGCCCCGCTGTCGCTGGTGCAGTCGCTGTCGGACCCGCTCGGCCTCTCGGTGTGGCTCACGTTCGGCCTGGTCGCCACCCCGTTGGTGCTCACCGAGGTGGGCCCGCGGGAGGTCGGCTTCGCGGTACTCGCGCTCACGGCCCTGCGGATCGGCCCGGTGGCCGTGGCCCTGCTGGGCAGCGGCCTGCGGGCGCCCACGGTGGCCTTCGTGGGCTGGTTCGGCCCCCGGGGCCTCGCGTCCGTGGTCTTCGCCCTGCTGGCGGTGGAGGCGCTCGAGGCCGACTCCGCCCTGCGCCAGGCGGTCGCCACGGTGGCGGTGACGGTGCTGCTCAGCGTGCTGGCCCACGGGCTCAGCGCCGACGTGCTCGCCGCCCGCTACGGCGCCTGGGTGGCGCGGGTGCGCCCGGACGCGGAGTGCCGCCCTGCGGTCGAGCCCCTGGCCCGAGGTTCGATGTTGCACCGGGAGCGGACGGCGGGCTGACGGCTCACCCGGTACGGACGAAGACCCAGCCGATGAGCCCGGCCTACGGTCGCCACGCCCTTGGCCGACCCCTCAGACCCGTGGAGGCCCCCATGAGCCCGGACCAGCACTCCCGCGCGATGCTGCCGATCCCGGACCGCCCCGCGTCCGGGCTGACCACGTACGACGCCAAGGACCCCGACACGGCGTACCCGCCGATCGAGCCGCTGCTGCCACCCCCGGGGGCACCCAACGTGCTGGTCGTGCTGCTCGACGACGTCGGCTTCGGCGCCGCGAGCACGTTCGGGGGACCGTGCCGCACACCGACCGCGGACCGGCTCGCGGCGGGCGGGCTGCGGTACAACCGGTTCCACACCACGGCGCTGTGCGCCCCCACCCGGCAGGCGCTGCTCACCGGCCGCAACCACCACTCGGTCGGGATGGGCAGCATCACCGAGACCGCGACGTCCGCCCCCGGCAACAGCTCCCTGCGGCCCAACACCAAGGCCCCGCTGGCCCTGACGCTCAAGCTGAACGGCTACTCCACGGCCCAGTTCGGCAAGTGCCACGAGGTGCCGGTGTGGCAGACCTCGCCCATGGGGCCATTCGACGCGTGGCCGTCGGGCGGCGGCGGGTTCGAGACCTTCTACGGGTTCATCGGCGGCGAGAACAACCAGTACGACCCGGCGCTGTACGACGGCACGACACCGGTGGACCCGCCGGCCACGCCCGAGGAGGGCTACCACCTGACCGAGGACCTCACCGACCGGGCCTGCGGCTGGATGCGGCAGCAGAAGGCCCTGATGCCCGACCGACCGTTCTTCGTGTACTTCGCCCCGGGCGCGACCCACGCCCCGCACCACGTGCCCCCGGGGTGGGCCGACCGCTATGCGGGTGAGTTCGACGACGGCTGGGACGTGCAGCGGGAGCGGACCTTCGCCCGGCAGAAGGAGCTGGGGGTCGTCCCGGCGGACGCGGCGCTGACGGCCCGCCACGACGAGATCACGGCCTGGGACGACATGCCCGAGCAGCTCAAGCCCGTGCTGGCCCGCCAGATGGAGGTGTACGCCGGGTTCCTGGAGCACACCGACCACCAGGTCGGACGGCTGGTGGACACCCTCGCCGACCTGGGCGAGCTCGACAACACGCTCGTCTACTACATCATCGGTGACAACGGCGCCTCGGCCGAGGGCACCATGAACGGCGCCTTCAACGAGATGGCCAACTTCAACGGCATGGCCGGGCTGGAGACGCCGGAGTTCCTGGTGTCGACCAAGGACGCCCTCGGGACGCCGGAGTCCTACAACCACTACTCGGTGGGCTGGGCCTGGGCCATGGACACCCCGTTCCAGTGGACCAAGCAGGTCGCGTCCCACTGGGGCGGGACCCGCAACGGCACGGTGGTGCACTGGCCCGACGGGATCCGGGAGCCGGGGGGGCTGCGCGAGCAGTTCACCCACGTGACCGACCTGGCCCCCACCGTCCTCGAGGCGGCCGGGCTCCCCGAGCCGACCACGGTGAACGGGGTGATGCAGTCGCCCATGGAGGGCACGAGCATGCTCTACACCTTCGACTCGCCCGACAGCCCGGAGCGTCACTCGCTGCAGTACTTCGAGATGTTCGGCAATCGCGGGATCTACCACCAGGGGTGGAGCGCGGTCACCAAGCACCGCACCCCGTGGGAGATGGTCGGTCCCCAGCTGCCCGCCTTCGACGACGACGTCTGGGAGCTGTACGACGGCCGGACCGACTACAGCCAGGCCCACGACCTGGCCCGTGACGAGCCCGCGATGCTGGCGAGGCTGCAGCGGCTGTGGATCATCGAGGCCACGAAGTACGGCGTGCTGCCGATCGACGACCGTGGGGTCGAGCGCGCCAACCCCGACATCGCCGGACGGCCCACCCTCATCCACGGCGACTCCCAGCTGTTCTACCCCGGCATGGGGCGGTTGTCGGAGAACAGCGTGCTCAGCATCAAGAACAAGTCGTTCTCCGTGACGGCCGAGGTAGACGTCCCGGCCGACGGCGCCAGCGGCGTCCTCATCGCCCAGGGCGGCCGCTTCGGTGGCTGGGCCCTGTACGCCAAGGCCGGCCGGCTCCGGTTCGTCTACAACGTCCTGGGCCTGCAGGAGTTCATCACCGAGGCCGGGGCACCGGTCCCGGAGGGCACCCACCAGGTGCGGATGGAGTTCTTGTACGACGGTGGTGGCCTGGCCAAGGGCGGCGACGTCACCCTGCTGCACGACGGCGAGCCCGTGGGGACGGGTCGCGTGGGGGCGACCCAGCCCTTGGTCTTCTCCGCCGACGAGACAACCGACATCGGCTACGAGTCCGGCACCACCGTGACGCCGGACTACAGCACCCGGGACAGCCGGTTCACCGGTCGGATCCACTGGGTGCGGATCGACCTGGGCGGGGACGACCACGAGCACCTGGTCGACCTGCGGGACCGGGTGCGCATCGCGATGGCCAAGCAGTAGCCGGTCGCCCGCAGCACCCTCGTCCTGGCGGCCGCCGCGTCAGTGCGCCGTGCGCGGGGGCTCCAGGACGCGGACCCCGGCGGGCAGGACCGAGGAGTGGTCGAGCCGCGCCTCGTCCAGCCAGGCCTCGATCGTCGCGGCCAGCTCCACCGGGTGGCTGTAGTTGACGGCGTGCGCCGCCTTGCGGATGAGCGCGACCGTGACGTGGTCCGGGGCCCGCCCCGCGAGCTCGTGGACCCGGGCCGGGGACGGCATCAGCGGGTCACGGCCGCCCAGGACGGCCAGCGTGGGGACCGGGGTGCTCAGGAGCCGCTGCTGGGCGGGGAACAGGGTCAGCTCGTGGAACAGCCGCATCCCGTTGACGGGTCCGAACCTCACGTAGTCGGGCAACGCCACCCGGGCCATCCGGGGGTCCTCACGGCCGACGTCGCGGGTCAGCTGGCCCAGCGCCCGGCGCATCGGCCGGTTCTGCTCACCCCCCGCCGGGGAGACCAGGACCAGGCGGTGCACCCGCTCGGGCGCCGCGTGGGCGACCTCCAGCCCGATGGCGCAGCCCATGGAGTTGCCGACCAGCACCGCCCGCTCGATCGACAGGGCGTCGAGCAGGGCGAGCAGCGCCGCGGCCAGGCCGGGGATGTCGAGCACCTGGGGGCGCCGTTCGCTGCGGCCGTACCCGGGCAGGTCGGGCACGACGTTCACGCCCCGTCGGGCCATCACCCGGGCCGTGGGCATCAGGGCAGAGCCGGAGATGCCGAACCCGTGGACGTGGACGACGGGCACCTCGTCGCCGGCCGCGCCACCGGTGCTGCGTCGGTAGTGGACCCGGCGGCCCTCCAGCCGCACGCCGTCCGTCACCCAACCCGGCTCGACCGCCATGGTGGCCAGTCTGCGCACGCGGGTGCTGCCCCGCCTCGTCCCAGCGGGGTGAGCCGGCCGCCCCGGCGGTCCTGCCGGCCGACGTCCCGGGCGCAGCGGGACCCGGTGTCGCCGCTCGCGGAGCCCGGCGGTCTCCCCCACCCCGGGTGAGCCCCGCCCGCCACGGCGCTAGCGTTCCCCGGATGACGTCGCCCCCATCGCCCGACCCCGGCCTGCAGCCGGTCGAACGGCTCGAGGCCGAGGTCGGCGTCCTGCTCCGCCGCGCCCGCCGCTTCTCCGCGCAGATCGCCCGGGAAGTGCACCCGGACGTCGAGCCCGGCGCGTACAGCATCCTCGTCCGGCTGGCGACGACGGGCGGCGAGCGGCTCACGGACGTCGCCGCGGCCTTCGGCGTCGGCAAGCCCACGGTGTCGCGCCAGGTCGCGGTGCTGGAGCAGCTGCGCCTGCTGGACCGCTCCCCCGACCCGCTGGACGCCCGCGCCCAGGTGCTGCGGCTGACCCCCGAGGGCGCGCAGCGTCTCGACCGGGCACGGTCGGCCCGTCGGCAACGCTTCCGGGAGCTGCTCCAGCAGTGGCCCGAGGACGACGTCACGACTCTGGCCGACCTGCTGCACCGGTTCAACGACCTCGACGACCCGGAGGGATGAGCCCGCGCGAATACTGTTGCATGCAGCAACCATTCTCCTTATGGTTCTCGCAGGCAACTTTCTTTCTCGTCTGGGTCCCACGACCCCGGAGGTCCACCGATGTCCAGCTCCTCACCCACCACCGACGCAGCCCCCGCGCCGTTCACCGGCTCCGCCTCACCGGCGCCCATGTCGCGCCGGCAGGTGCTGGAGGCCCTGTCCGGCCTCCTGCTCGGCATGCTGACGACGATCCTGTCGATGACGGTCGTCGGCACCGCGCTCCCGGTCATCGTCAGCGACCTGGACGGCTCGCAGTCGGCCTACACCTGGGTCGTCACGGCGTCGCTGCTGGCCATGACGGTCAGCACCCCCCTGTGGGGCAAGCTGGCCGACCTGCTCGACCGCAAGCTGCTGATCCAGGTGGCCCTGGCCGCCTTCGTCGTCGCCTCGGCGGTCGCCGGGCTGTCGCAGGAGATCTGGCACCTGATCGCCGCACGCGTGGTGCAGGGAGCCGCCGCGGGCGGTCTGATGGCGCTGGCGATGGTCGTCATCACCGACATCATCAGCCCGCGCGAGCGCGGCCGGTACGTCGGGATCATGGGCGGCGTCATGTCGATCGGCACGCTGGGCGGGCCCCTGCTCGGCGGCGTCATCACCGACACCCTGGGCTGGCGCTGGACGTTCTACGTCGGCGTCCCGCTCGCCGCGGTCGCGTTCGTGGTCCTGCAGCGCACCCTGCACCTGCCTCCCCTGCCCCGTCGCCAGGTCCGCATCGACTACCTGGGCGCGTTCCTCATCGCGGCCGGGGTCAGCTCCGCCCTGATCTGGGTCACCCTCGGTGGCCAGCACTTCGCGTGGGCCTCACCGATCTCGGCCGCCCTGGCCGCGCTGGCCGTCGTCCTGCTGGTCGCCGCCGTCGTGGTTGAGTCGCGCACGGCCGAGCCCGTCATCCCGCTGTCGCTGTTCCGCAACCGCACCCTCACCCTCGCCGTGGTGGCGAGCGTGGCGGTCGGGGTGACCATGTTCGGCACCTCGGTGTTCCTGGCCCAGTACATGCAGCTCGCCCGTGGCCTCACGCCGACGGAGTCCGGTCTGATCACCGCCCCGCTGGTCGTCGCGTCGCTGCTGGCCTCGACCACGGTGGGCCAGCTGGTCACGCGCACCGGTCGCTACAAGCGCTACATGGTCGCCGGGGCGGTCCTCCTGCTCATCGGCACCTCGCTGATGGCCACCATCGACGCCACCACGTCGTTCTGGCTCATCGGCACCTACATGGCCCTGATCGGGGTGGGCATGGGCTCGACGATGCAGAACCTGGTGCTGGCCACGCAGAACACCGTGCAGGTGAACCGGATGGGTGTCGCCACCGCGACGGTGACGTTCTTCCGCAGCCTGGGCGGTGCGGTCGGCGTGGCGGCGCTCGGCGCCCTGCTGGCCAGCCGGGTCGCGACGCTGACCAGCGAGGGCCTGACCCGCATCGGGGTCGACGCCGGCACCGGGGGCGGCAGCGTCCCGGACGTCAACAGCCTGCCCCTGCCCGTGCGAGAGGTGGTCGAGGGGGCCTACGGCTCCGCGATCGCCACGATCTTCCTCGCGGCCGTGCCGCTCGCGGTCGTGGCCCTGGTGGCCATCGCGCTGCTGCCCGAGAAGCCGCTCGGCACCCGGTCCGGCATCGAGCAGCGCGCCGCCGAGGAGAAGGCGCCCGTCCCGGCCTGAGCCTCGACCGCCCCGCGCGTCCCCCCTCTCAGGCGGGGCGCGCGGGTGCGGCACCGGGCCCGGTGTCGGACCGGGGCTCGGCGTCCAGGTGCTCCTCGCGCGCGACGTGCTTGCGGGCGTGGGCCACCGCGGCGGGCAGGTCGTCGAAGACGTGGCGGTGGGCGAGCACCGGGCCGAGCGTCCCGACCGCGGTGAGGAGCCGGGTGTGCTCGACGCTGGCCCCCTTCAGCAGGACGGTGATGCCGCGCTCGGCGAGCTGGTCGACCACCTCGCCCAGCGCCCGGGCTCCCGTGGCGTCCAGGACCCCGATCGCACCGAGCCGCAGGATCACCACGCGGACGTCGCTGACGGTGGCCATCTCGGCCAGGAAGCGCGAGGACACGGCGAAGAACAGCGGCCCGTCCAACCGGTAGACCAGGACGTGGCCCGACAGCAGCCGGTGCTCCTCCTCGGTGCCCAGCCCGTCGTCGACCAGCGGCTCAGGCACGGCCCGGGCCGTGCGGGCCAGGTGCGCCAGGGCCAGGACGGTGGCCAGCGCCAGCCCCAGGACGACGGCCAGCACCAGGTCCAGCGCCACGGTCGCCAGGGCCGTCACCAGGAACACGGCGGCGTCCCCGCGCGTGGACGACAGCACACCCCGGACGCTGTGCCGCTCGACCATCCGGTAGGCCGTGACCACGAGCACCCCGGCCAGCGCGACGAGCGGGATGCGCCCGACCAGGCCGGCCCCGGCGTAGACCACCGCGGTCAGGACGGCGGCGTGCGTCAGCGCCGCCACCCGGGTGCTGGCCCCGGCCCGGGCGTTGACGGCCGTCCGGGCGATGGCGCCCGTCGCGGGCAGACCCCCGGCGAACCCGGAGGCGATGTTGGCCAGCCCCTGGCCGAACAGCTCGCGGTCCGGGTCGTGGCGCGGCCGGTCCGACATCCCGTCGGCCACCCGGGCGGACAGCAGGCTCTCCAGCCCCGCCAGGAACGCGACGACCAGGGCCGGTAGGACCAGGCCCTGCATCCCCGTCAGGTCCGGGACCGCGGGTGCGGGCAGCGACGACGGCAGGGCCCCGATCCTGGCGACCTCCGGGGCCACGAGCTCGGCCAGCACCGTCACCACGACCACGGCGACGAGGCTCGCGGGCAGCGCGCGGTGCAGCCGCGGGAGCAGCGCGGTCAGCAGCAGACCGACCAGCAGCAGACCGAGCACCGACCACTGCGGGTCGCCGGTGCTCGCCCCCACGGCGAGCGCCGCCCCCAGCAGGGCGTTGTCCACCTCGGCCGCCGGGACCCCGAGCGCGTTGGGCACCTGCTGGGCGGCGATGACCACCGCGATGCCCACCGTGAACCCCTCGACGAGCGGCCAGGGGACGTAGGCCAGCAGGCGACCCAGGCGCAGCAGCGCGGCGACCACGACGACCAGGCCCGCCATCACCGCCACGGGGTAGACGACCTCGGGGCCCCGGCTCGCGACCAACGGGGCCAGCACCACCGTCATCGCGCCCGTCGGTCCGGACACCTGCAGGTGCGACCCACCGAAGACCGCGGCCACCGCTCCGGCCACCACCGCCGTCACCAGGCCGGGCCCGGCGCCGACGCCGGTGGCGACACCGAAGGCCAGCGCCAGGGGCAGCGCCACCACTCCTACCGTCAGACCCGCGGCCAGGTCGCGCGGCCACGACCGCCCCAGTCCTCGGTAGTCGCTGCGCCGGGGCAGCAGCGCCAGCAGCGGCGCCAGGAGGTCCGCCCGCGACCTCACCCGGCCACCGCGGGGACCCGGCCGCCGTCAGGAACGGGTCAGCACCACCTTGAGCGCGCCGGTGTCGGCCGCCCGGGAGAACACGTCGTAGGCCTCCTCGAACTGGTCCATGGCGAAGCGGTGCGTGATGAAGCGTCGGGCGTCCAGCTGCCGGGTCGCGACCAGCTGCAGCAGCGTGGGCGTCGCGTAGGTGTCGACCAGCCCGGTGGTGATGGTGAGGTTCCTGATCCAGACGTCCTCCAGGTGCAGCGTCGCCGGCACGCCGTGGACGCCCAGGTTGGCGACGACCCCGCCCGGACGGACCAGGGCGACCGCCGACTCGAACGTCTCGGGCAGGCCCACGGCCTCCATCGTCACGTCGGCCCCGAGGCCCCCGGTGAGGGCGTGGACGACCTCGAGCACGTCCTCGCCCGTCGGGTCGACCGTGACGTCGGCGCCGAACACCTTGGCGGCCTCGCGGCGGCTGGCGGCCGGGTCGACCGCGACGACGTGGGCGGGGCTGAACAGCCGGGCCCCCATGATCGCGGCCAGGCCGACCGGGCCCGCGCCGACGACGACGACCACGTCGCCGGGCCGGACGCCGCCGTTGAGCACCCCCACCTCGTAACCGGTGGGCAGGATGTCGGCCAGCATGAGCACCTCCTCGTCGGGGACGCCGTCCGGGACCGGGTGGGTGGAGGTGTCGGCGAACGGCACGCGGACCAGCTCCGCCTGGGTCCCGTCGATCCTGTGCCCGAGGATCCAGCCCCCGCCGCCCAGGCACTGCCCGTAGGCGGCCTCGCGGCAGTAGCGGCAGGCCCCGCACGCGCTGATGCACGACACCAGGACGCGGTCGCCGACCGTGCGGTTCTTCACACCCGCGCCCACCTGCTCGACCGTGCCGACCGCCTCGTGGCCCAGGACCCGACCGGCGGTGACGGCGGGGACGTCGCCCTTGAGGATGTGCAGGTCGGTGCCGCAGATGGTGACCGCGTCGACGCGGACGACCGCGTCGGTGTCGGCCTGCAGGACGGGGTCGGGAACCTCGTTCCAGGACTTCTGGCCGGGGCCGTGGAAGACGATCGCGCGCATCGGTCTCTCCGCTCTGAGTCGGGTCTGCTGACCCGTCGAACGTATGCCTGGGCTCGCACGCCGCCACGGGACCTAGGTCCGGGCGCGCGGCCTACCCTGGGGCATGGCCAGGTACGTCGACGTCCACCCGAAGGACCCGCAGCCGCGCAGCGTCGCGCAGGTCGCCGCGATGCTCCGCGACGACGCGCTCATCGCCTACCCGACCGACTCCAGCTACGCGCTCGGCTGCCACCTGGACAGCCGGACCGGCCCGGACCGGATCCGGCGCATCCGGGCGCTGGACGACAAGCACCACTTCACCCTCGTGTGCGCCGACTTCGCCCAGCTCGGCCAGCTCGTTCAGCTGGACAACTCGGCCTTCCGCGCGGTCAAGGCGGTGACCCCGGGCCCGTACACGTTCATCCTGCCGGCGACCAAGGAGGTCCCCCGCCGCCTGGCCCACCCGCGCAAGAAGACCGTCGGGGTGCGGATCCCCGACCACCCCTTCGTGTCCGCGTTGCTGCGCGAGCTGGGCGAGCCGCTGCTGTCGAGCACGCTCCTGCTGCCGGGCGAGGACGTGATGACGGACGGCTGGAGCATCAAGGAGCGGCTGGACAACGTGGTCGAGGCCGTGGTCGACGCCGGCGACTGCGGCACCGAGCCGACGACGGTGGTCGACTTCTCCTCCGGCGCGCCCGAGGTCGTCCGGGTCGGCGCCGGGGACCCTTCCCGCTTCGAGTAGGTCCACCCCGCGACGGCCACGGCGGACGGTCGCGCCCGGTGCCCGCCCCCCCGCCCGGCCGGTCCGCCCGTCCGCCCGGGCCGCCCCGGCCCCCCCCTCGCCGGCTCCGCGCGGTCCGCCCGGTCCGCCCCGTCCGCCCGCCCCGTCCGCCCCGCCGCCGGCTCCGCGCGGTCGTCGGCTGTACCGTCCAGCGACACAGGACGCGCCCCCAGGGCGTGTGCGCCGTCGAGCACGCGTGGCGTGTCGCTGGTCGGTACACGATGGCGACAGACGGCCGTCCGCCGCGGCCCCCGGTCGCGCCACGGCGCCCGGTCCGCCCGGCTGTAGCGGCGAGCGATGGCCAGGCCGGCACGCGGCCGGCACCGGAAGCCCCGCCTCCACCCTGTCGAACGCTGTCGAACGCTGTCGAAACGCTTGCTACCGCCGGTTTAGACATCGTTTTCGATAACGTTCTACACAAACGGCGGTATCGCAGGTAGAAAGGGGTCGGGCGACCGCGTCGACGCGGTCGGGACCCACCCACATCCATCGCGAAGGGGCGATCAGATGCCACGGAACCACCCACGTCGTGCGCCGTGGGGGGCGGGCCTGCTGGCCCTCCTCCTGGCGGGCGGGGCAGCCTCGACGCTGCCCGCCGCCGCGGCCGAGAACGACACCAGCACGGCCGACCCGGTCGTCGTGGTGAGCACCGACTTCTCCGACGACAGCTTCGCGCCGTGGACGGCCAGCGGCGGACCCGGCCTGCAGGTCGTGGACGTCGACGGCAACAAGGCGCTGCGCGTCAGCAACCGCGTCAACGACTACGACGGCATCCAGAGCCCCACGGGACTGCTGCAGCCCGGCGCCGAGCACACCTTCTCGATGCGCGCGCGGCTCGCCCCCGGCACGACCGGTTCGGCCGGGGTGCGCTTCGTCGTGACGCCGACGTACACCTGGGTCGGCAACACCACGATGACCGCCGACGCCTGGACCACCGTCACGGGCACCTTCACCCCGCCCGCGGGCAGCGACCCCGCGACCATGGGCGTGTACCTCGGCACCGGGGCGCTCACCGGCCCCTACGACTACCTGGTGGACGACATCCTGATCACCCGCGCGGGCGAGGGCGACGGCCCCTGGGAGCCCACCCCTGACCCCGACTTCGTCCCCGGCGGGGCCACCACCCCCGTCCAGGCGCAGGTCAGCACCGCCCGCGGCACCGGCGACGTCGCCGCGCTGACCGTGGACGACGGCCCCAACCCCGGCGAGACCGACGACCTGCTCGACCTGCTGGCCGAGCGGGACGTCACCGCCACCTTCTGCGTCATCGGCCAGAACGTCACCGCCCCCGGCGGGGCCGAGCTGCTGGGCCGGATCGTCGCCGAGGGCCACACCGTGTGCAACCACGGCACGAGCTACGCCGACATGGGCGGCTGGACGCAGTCGCAGGTCGAGACCGACCTCAAGGCCAACCTGGCCATCATCCGCGAGGCGGCCGGCGACCCCGAGCTACCCGTGCCGTACTTCCGCGCGCCCAACGGCAGCTGGGGCGTGACCGCCGAGGTCGCCGTCGCCCTGGGCATGCAGCCGCTGGGCCTGGGCAACGTCATCTTCGACTGGGACGGCAACGACCTGTCCGAGGCGACCCTGACCGCCAACCTGCGCACCGCGTTCACGCCCGGCGCCGTGGTGCTCGTCCACGACGGCGGCGGCGACCGCAGCAACACCGTCAAGGCCGTCCGCACGGTGCTCGACGAGCGCCTGGCCGCCGGCTGGGAGCTCACCCTGCCCCGCGGTGGCGTCGAGCAGACCGCACCGCCTGCGGGTGGTGTCGTGCTGGAGACCGGGTTCGAGGACGGTCTGGACGGCTGGGTCCCCCGCGCCGACGGCGACGGCCCGCCCACCGTGGCGGTCACCGACACCGTGGCGCACACCGGCACCTACTCCGCGCTCGTCAGCAACCGCACCTCGCAGGGCGACGGCATCGGCCGCGACGTCAGCGACCTGCTGCGGACGGGCACCTCGTACACGATCAGCGCCTGGGTCCGCCTCGGGGCGGGCGCTCCCCCGGCCGACGTCTGGCTGTCCATGCAGCGCACCACCGGCAGCACCCAGTCCTTCGACACGGTCGGGCAGTTCACCGGCATCCGCTCCGACGGCTGGACCCAGGTCACCGCGACCTACCAGGCCCCGGCCTCGGACGCGAAGTTCGTGTACTTCGAGACCGCGTACCCGTCGGGCAGCTCGGCCGACCTGCTCGTCGACGACGTCGTCATCACCGCGCAGACCGCCCCGGTGATCCAGGACCTCACGCCGGTCAAGGACACCGTGGACTTCCCGCTCGGCGTCGCCATCGACTCCCGCGAGACCACGGGCGCGGCGTCGGAGCTGCTCCAGCGCCACTTCAACCAGGTCTCGGCCGAGAACGCCATGAAGCCGGAGGGCTGGTACGACGCGGACCGCAACTTCCGCATCAGCGCCGAGGCCACCACCCTGATGGACTACGCCGCGGCCAACGACCTGGACATGTACGGCCACGTCCTGGTGTGGCACAGCCAGACCCCGGCGTGGTTCTTCCAGAACCCCGACGGCACCCCGCTGGGCACCACCGAGGCCGACAAGCAGGTGCTGCGCGACCGCATGCGCACGCACATCTTCGACGTCGCCGAGGCCCTCAGCACCGGCGGCGGCTACGGCGAGTTCGGCAGCGAGACCAACCCGGTGACCGCCTTCGACGTCGTCAACGAGGTCGTCTCCGACGGCCGCGCCGAGGCCGACGGCCTGCGCCGCAGCGAGTGGTACCGCGTGCTGGGCGAGGAGTTCATCGACCTGTCGTTCCGCTACGCCGACGAGGCGTTCAACGGCGAGTTCGCGGCCGAGGGCAGCGACCGTCCGGTGACGCTGTTCATCAACGACTACAACACCGAGCAGGCCGGCAAGCAGGACCGGTACCGCGCCCTGATCGAGCGACTGCTCGCCCGGGACGTCCCGATCGACGGCGTGGGGCACCAGTTCCACGTCAGCCTGGCCATGCCCGTGGCGAACCTCGAGGGGGCTCTGGCCCGGTTCGCGGACCTGCCGCTGCTGCAGGCGGTGACCGAGCTCGACGTCACCACCGGCACCCCGGTCACCGAGGCGCTGCTCGTCGAGCAGGGCTACTACTTCCGCGACGCGTTCCGGGCGTTCCGCGAGTACAGCGACGAGCTGTTCAGCGTCACGATCTGGGGCCTGACCGACAACCGCAGCTGGCGCGCCGCCAACGGCGACCCGTTGCTGTTCGACTCCGGGCTGCAGGCCAAGCCGGCCTACTTCGGGGCCGTGGACGGCGACCTGCCGGCCCGGCAGCGGTCGGCCTTCGTGTTCCGCGGCGACGTCCCCGTCACCGAGGGTGCGACCGACGCCCTGGCGTGGTCGCAGCTGCCGCTCAACGACGTCGACGGGGTGGCGGGCTTCCAGCTGCGCTGGGAGGCCGACCACCTGACCGCCTACGTCGAGGTCGAGGACGCGGACGTCGAGGCCACCGACAGCATCGAGCTGGTCGTCGGTGAGCAGAGCTGGGCCGTCGCCCGCGACGGCTCCGGCGACGTCCCGGCCGTGGTGACGCAGACGGACGACGGCTGGTCGGCGGTCGTCCGGCTGCCGGTCACCGGGCTCGCCGAGGGCGACCAGGTCCTCTTCGACCTGCGCGCCACCGACGGCACAGAGACGGTGGCCTGGAACCTGGCAGGCGCGCTCGGCACGCTCACGCTGGTGGAGCCGCTGTCGTACACCGAGGTGCCGGAGACCGAGTCGGCCCCGGTCGTCGACGGCGACGTCGACGACGCCTGGTCGGCCGCGGACGTCATCACGACGGACAAGCAGATCGATGGCACCGGCGGGGCCACCGCCGAGGTCCGGACGCTGTGGCAGGGCACGACGCTGTACGTGCTCGCGGAGGTCACCGACCCGGTGCTCGACGCGTCGGGCTCCGACCCGTGGATCCAGGACTCGGTCGAGATCTTCCTGGACGCCGGCAACGTGCGCAGCGGGCCCTACCGCTACGACGACACGCAGATCCGGATCAGCTACCTCAACCAGGTCTCGTTCGGCGTGGGCGACGAGGCCTTCCAGGTCAACCGGCTGCGGAGCGAGACCTCGGTGGTCGATGGCGGTTACGTCGTCGAGGCGGCGATCAGCCTGCTCGACTCCTCCGGCGTCAACACCTTCCACGGCTTCGACGTGCAGGTCAACGACGCCAGCAACGGGGCGCGCACGTCGATCCGCTCGTGGGCGGACCCGACCGGCCAGGGCTACCAGACGACTGCACGCTGGGGCGTCGCCCAGCTCGTCGGGGCCTCGACCGAGCCGCAGCCCGAGCCCGACCCGGTGGTCACGCTCGCCCGCACGGTCCGCGCGGGCGAACCGGTGGGTGTGGAGCTGACGGGTCACCTGCCCGGCAGCACGGTGACGGTGCAGCTGCTCGGCCGCCGCGACGCGGGGGTGGCGAGAGCCGACGTCGTGGTCGGGGCGGACGGGACGGCCTCGGTCGACCTGGCCCTGCCCCGGACGGCCGACCGCGGTCGGCACACCGTCGTCGCGACGGCCGGTGAGGTGACGGCGTCGGCCGACGTCGTCGTCGCCGGTCCGACCGTGCCGATCCGGGTGCCCGGGGGTGCCCGCCGCTGACGCACGAGCACCACGCACGACGCAGCGCCCCCCGGTGGTCCTCACCACCGGGGGGCGTTGTCGTGCGCCCGGCGCCGGACCGATGACTACCGTCAGCACCGCAGGTCAGAGGGGCATGTCGCACGCAGCAGAGCACGACCACGTCTGGGCCCTCGTCCACGCCGAGCGCGCCGCCCTCGTCGACGACCTGGCGGGTGTCGACGACGCGGCGTGGGACGTCGCCTCGCTGTGCGAGGGGTGGAGCGTCCACGACGTCGCGGCCCACCTCGTCGACTCGGCGCTCACGACCCGGCTCGGCTTCGTCGTCGGACTGGCCCGGGCGCGGTTCGACTTCGACCGGCAGAACGCGCGCGGTGCGGGACGTCACCGCGGTGCGTCGCCCGGTCAGACCCTGGCCCGGCTGCGAGAGGTGGCGACGCTGCGCCGCACCCCGCCGGCCCCCTTGGGCAGCAGGCTCGTGGAGGAGGTGGTCCACGGGGAGGACGTCCGGCGTCCCCTCGGTCTCGGTCGGTCCTACCCGGCCGAGGCCGTCACCCGGGCGCTGAGGCTGCAGGCCCGGACCCCCGCCTCGATGGGTGGCGGCAAGGAGCTGGTGACCGGGGTGCGGCTCGTGGCCGGCGACACCGACCTGCAGCTGGGCGACGGACCGGAGGTCCGAGGACCTGCGCTGTCCCTGCTCCTGGCCGTCTGCGGTCGCCGGGTGGCGCTGGACGACCTCGAGGGACCGGGGCTGCGCGCGCTGGCCCGCCGCTAGGGCACCCGGCCCGATCTGGTCCCACAGCAGGGCAGGCCCGGGGGCACGTCCGAGGGTGCGGACGCGTCGTGCAGCTGTGGGCCGGTCCCCTGGCCCGGGCAGGCGATCGGGCCGCCCCGACCCACAGCTGGTCAGAGGGCGCTCAGGCGCGGGTGACCTCCGCGCGGGAGACGCGCGGGCAGTCGAGCGTGAGCCGGTGCACGCCACCGACCAGGGTCACCCTGGACTCGGCGGCGCGGGTCTCGCACGTACCCACCCACAGCTCGACGTCGCCGGGCTCGACGACCCGGGTCATGGTCCGGTCGCTGAGGGCCAGCCGGGAGGTCGGCACGGTCAGCCGCACGCTCACCTGCTCCCCCGCAGCCAGCTCGACCCGCGCGAACGCGAGCAGCTGGGCCACGGGACGGGTCACGGAGCCGACCACGTCGTGGCCGTACAGCTGGACCACCTCGACGCCGTCACGGTCGCCGTCGTTGCGCAGCCGCACGTCGACCACGACCTCGCCGTCGGTGCGGACCGGACCGCCGGCCGGCTCGAGCGAGTCGTAGACGAACGTCGAGTAGCTCAGGCCGTGCCCGAACGGCAGCGCCGGCGCGGTGGGCAGGTTGCTCACCGACGAGGCCCCGCCCAGACGGGCGTGCAGGTAGGAGTACGGCTGCGACCCACCGGAGCGGGGGATGCTGACGGGCAGCCGCCCGGAGGGGTTGACCCGACCGGACAGCACCCCGGCCACGGCGGCCGAGCCCTCCTCGCCGGGGAAGAACGCCTGCACCACGGCGGCGCAGCGCTCCAGCGCCCAGTCCACCGCGTACGGGCGGCCGGTGAGCAGGACCAGCACCACGGGGGTCCCGGTGGCCAGCACCGCCTCGACCAGCTCGCGCTGCACCCCGGGCAGCTCCAGGTCGTCGCGGTCGCAGCCCTCGCCGACGGTGCCGCGGCCGAACAGACCGGCCTGGTCGCCGACCACGACGACGGCCACGTCGGCCCCGGTCGCCGCGGTCACCGCGTCGGCGATCCCGCTGCGGTCCTCGTCCTCGACCGCGCAGCCCAGGGCCGAACGGACCTCGGCGCCGGGCCACTCCACCCGGACGGCGTCCAGCACCGTCGGCGCGGACAGCCCCAACGGCACGGACGGGTGGTGCTCGAGCACGTGGTTGGCGAAGGAGTAGCACCCGAACAGCGCCTCGGAACGGGCCGAGTTCGGCCCGACGACCGCCACGGTCGCGGGAACGGCCAGGGGGAGCACGCCGTCGTTGGACAGCAGCACCACGGACTCCTCCGCCAGCCGCGCGGCGATGGCGCGGTGCGCGGCCGGGTCGAGGTCGACGTCGGCGTCCAGGTCGCCCGCTTCGGTCGGCTCGGCGAAGTCGGCGTCGAGCAGGCCGAGCTCCTCCTTCTGCCTCAGCACCCGCAGCACGGCGGTGTCGACGAGCCCGACGGGCACCTCGCCGGCCTCGACGGCGCGCTGCAGCGGCTCCAGGTAGGCGTTGCCGGTCGGCAGCTCCACGTCGACCCCGGCGTTCAGGGCCTGGCCCGCGGCCTGGCCCAGGTCGCCGGCCACACCGTGCAGGGTCTGCAGGAACGCGACGCCGAAGTAGTCGGCGACCAGCGTGCCCTCGAAGCCCCAGCGCTCGCGCAGCAGCTCGGTCAGCAGGCGCCGGTCGGACACGACCGGGACGCCGTCGACGTCGGTGTAGGAGTGCATGACCGAGCGCGCCCCGCCGTCCAGGACGGCCATCTCGAACGGCAGCAGCAGCACATCGGCCAGCTCGCGCGGTCCGGCGTGCACCGGGGCGAGGTTGCGGCCGGCGCGGGAGGCGGAGTAGCCGACGAAGTGCTTGAGCGTGGCGACGACGCCCTGGCTCTGCACGCCGCGGACGTAGGCGGTGCCGACGGTGCCGACCAGGTAGGGGTCCTCGCCGATGCACTCCTCGACCCGGCCCCAGCGGGCGTCGCGCACGACGTCGAGGACGGGCGCCAGACCCTGGTGCACGCCGAGGGCGGCCAGGGACTCCCCGATCGCCGCGCCCATCTGCTCGACCAGCTCGGGGTCGAAGCTGGCCCCCCAGGACAGCGGGGTGGGGAACGTCGTGGCGCGCCACGCGGCCAGCCCGGTCAGGCACTCCTCGTGGGCGATGGCGGGGATGCCGAGGCGGGTCTGGGTGCGCAGGAAGCGCTGCAGCTCGTGGAGGCGGCGGCGGCCGGCGGCCGGCTCGATCGGGTTGGTGCCGAAGACGCGGGTCAGATGGCCCAGGCCGTTCGCGGCGAACGTCTCGAAGTCCGGGGACTGCTCCTCCAGCATCGCGTCCTGCAGCGGGGCGACGACCTCGCCCTCGTCGCCGGCGCCTACCCACAGACCCACGATCTGGGCCAGCTTCTCCGGCAGGGTCATCTGCTCGAGCAGGTCCACCACCCGGTCGGAGAAGCCGGAGCCGCCGTCGCGTGCGGCGTCCGGCGCCGAGGCGCCGTGACCGACCTGGGCGACGAGGGCGTCTGCGCCGGTGAGACCCGCGTGCAGGTCCGTCATGGTGGTGCTCCTTCGTTGGTTCGGAGGACGGTCGGCTGGGTGACCGTCGTGTGGGATGGCCTCAGCCCTTGACCGCGCCCGCGAGCCCGCCGACGATCCAGCGCTGGGCGAGCAGGAAGAAGACGAGCGCGGGGATCATGGCCAGTGACGCGAAGGCGAGGATGGCCGCGGTGTCCGAGGTGTACTGCGTGGAGAAGTTGGCCGTGCCCAGCGGCAGCGTGTAGTTGTCCGGGCTGCCGAGGATGAGAAGGGGCAGCAGGTAGGCGTTCCACGAGTTGACGAACGCCAGCACGCCGACGGTGACGAGGCCGGGCCCGGACAGCGGGAGAACGATGCGCCGGAAGAAGCCGAGCCGGCTGCAGCCGTCGATCATGGCCGCGTCCTCCAGCTCCTGGGGGAGCGCCCTCAGGAACGGTCGGAGGATGACGACGGTCACCGGCAGCGCGAACGCGGCCTGGGGCAGCGCGACGCCCAACGGGTTGTCGATCAGCTCGAGGCTGCGGACCAGGATGAACAGCGGCAGGATCGCGACCGTCAACGGGAACAGCAGGCCGATCGTGAAGAACGTGTACAGGCCCTCGCGCCCCCGGAACCGGTAGCGGGCCAGGGCGTAGGCGGCCATCACGCCGAAGATGACGACGATGGCGGTGGTCAGCCCGGCCACCAGGGCCGAGTTCAGCACCTGGCGCCAGAACCCGCTGCTGGTCAGGACCAGCTCGTACTTCTCGAACACCCAGGGGTCTGGCAGCGCCACGGGGGCCGAGGCGATCTGGCCGTTGTCGCGGAACCCGTTGAGGACCGCGTAGATCACCGGCCCGACAGAGAACAGGGCGACGACGCCGGCGATCACGTAGGTCAGGATGGTGCTGACGCCAGCCCGGCGGCGGCGCCGGGGCGGGGCCTGCGGCGCGGGGGTGCCGGTCGGACGGTCCAGGGTGGTGGTCATCGGACGGCCTTCCGCTTCTTCGGGGAGGAGTCTTCGGTGTTGTCGACGCTCAGCACGAACCGCTGGTAGAGCAGCGCCACGACCAGCGAGATGACGAACAGGATCACCGCGGCTGCGGTGCCGTAGCCGAGACGCCCCCGGTCGAAGCCCTGCTGGATGAGGTACGTGGCCATGGTCTGCGTCGCATTACCGGGTCCGCCGCCGGTGAGGATCCAGACCATGTCGAACAGCTGCAGCGCGCCGATCATCGACAGGAACGCCCAGATCCGGATCGTGGGACCGAGCAGCGGGATGGTGACGTTGCGCTGGATCTGCCACCAGCTGGCCCCGTCGAGCGCGGCGGCCTCGTTGAGCTCCTGCGGCACGCCCTGCAGGCCGGCCAGGAAGAGGATGATCGCGAAGCCGACGTACTTCCAGGTCAGCACCACGAACAGGGTGTACAGCGCGATGTCCTGGTCTCCCAGCCAGACCTGGCGGGCCCAGTCCAGCCCGGCGCCGGCCAGCAGCGAGTCGACCACGCCGCGCGGCTGGAGCATGAGCAGCCAGATGACACCGGCGATGACCTCGGCCAGCACGTAGGGGACGAAGATCATCGTCCGCAGCACCGTGCGCCCGCGCAGCGGCCGGTTCAGCAGCAGGGCGATGCCGAGGCCCAGCGGCAGCTGCACCGCCAGGGACAGCACGACGATGATGAAGTTGTTGAGGATGGCGCCGCGGAACACGGCGTCCCCGAGCGCCTGCTGGTAGTTGCCGACGCCGATGAAGTCGTCCACCGGACCGAGCCCGTTCCAGTTGAACAGGCTGTAGTAGATCGCCTGTCCCATCGGGACCAGGGCGAAGAGCGAGAACAGGGCGACGGCGGGGACGACGAGGACCAGGATCTCGAGCCTCTTGCGCCACTCGTTGCTCATCGGGCGACGCCCCGACCGGGCCGGGCCCGACGGCCACGCCTGCGCGCGGCCGTCGGGGTCCCGGACCATGACCTGAGCCGCAGCAGACCCCGGGTCGTCGGAGCGTTGCCGCTGACCGCCCGCTCCGGGGCCTGCTGCGGTGCTCACTGGGTGCCGGCCGCTGTCGTCATCGCGTCGACGACGTCCTGGGGACCGGACTGCCCGGCGAACATGAGGGCGACCTCGTCGTTCAGGGCGCCACCGACGTTGGGGCCGTAGGTGACGTCGAGGTACAGCTGGACGTACTCGGCCTCGTCACGGGCCGCCAGCAGGGTCTGCATGTTGGGGTCCTCGACCGCCGAGGTCGCCGCGGGCAGCGTGGGCAGGCCCGCACCGGTGGCCCCGAAGGCGCTCTGGTTGTCCTCGTTGACGATGAACGCGAGGAAGTCCGCGCACACGTCGGGGGCGTCGGCGGCGCAGGAGAAGCCGTCACCGCCACCCATGGCGGAGGCGTTGCCCTCGCCGCCCTCGACCTCGGGGAACGGGAACCAGCCGAGGTCCTCGCCGAGGCCCTCGCCGCTGGTGGTCAGGTCGGCCATGACCGACGGGTTCCAGTGGCCCATGAGCTCCATGCCCGCGAGGCCGTTGGCCAGCAGACCGGCGGAGCTGGTGGCGCCCTGCTGGGCCGGCGTGGCGAGGAAGCCCTCGTTGAACGGCTCGGCCTCGACCAGCTCCTGAACGAGCTCGCCGGCCTCGATGAAGCACGGGTCGGAGAAGTCGAGCTCCAGCTGCGCCGTCTCCAGCGTCTCCGGGGAGCAGACGCGGGTCGCGGTGTAGTAGTAGTGCCACGCCGCGGGCCACGCATCCCCCGCACCGACGGCGATCGGGGCGACGTCGATGGCCTTGAGCGCCTCGACGGCGGCGAACAGGTCCTCCCACGTCTCGGGCGCCTCGGTGATGCCGGCCTGCTCGAACAGGGCGGTGTTGTACCAGAAGCCACCCACGCCGAGGCTGTAGGGAAGGCCGTAGGTGGCGCCCTCGCTCTGCCAGCCGCCGACCGAGCCGCCGAGCGACTCGATGGCCTCGGGGATGCGGTCGGACAGGTCCATCAGGGCCCCGGCCTCGACCTGGTCGGCCAGCTCGCCGCCACCCCACTGGGGCAGCACGTCGGGCGGGTCGTTGGACTGCAGCGCGACCTGGAGGCGGGTCCGCAGGTCCTCGTTCTGGATGGCCTCGACCTCGATGGTGACGCCCTCGTTCTCGGCCTCGAAGTCGTCCGCGACGCCCTGCCAGTAGCTCAGCAGCGGGTCGTTATTGCCGTTGTGCCACCAGGTGAGGGTGACGTCGCCGCCGGCCTCACCGCCTGCACTGGCGTCGTCGGTGCCATCGGCTCCGCCGCCGCAAGCCGCCAGGAGGGCCACGCTCGCGCCCAGCGCCACGGCTGAGCGAATTCGGTTGATCGACATTGATGTTCCTCGTCTTCGTCGACGGATCGGGACAGCCAGAGCGTCGCACGGCAGAAAACTAGGTGTCAAACGTTATCGATAACGTTTTACACACGATAGCGTGATCGGGTGAGACAGACCGAGCACGCGGCGCCGCGTGCAGACCTGCACCGGGTGACCATCACCGACGTCGCGGAGGCGGCGGGGGTGTCGGTCGCCACCGTGTCGAAGGTCATCAACAGCCGGTACGGCGTCGCGGCCAAGACCTCGGCACGGGTGCAGCAGGTCATCGACGAGCTCGGCTACGAGTCCAGCCTGGTCGCCCGCAGCCTGCGCAGCCACCGGACCAACGTCATCGGGATCCTGGTCGCGGAGTTCGAGCCGTTCAGCACCGAGATCCTCAAGGGGACCTCGCGGGCCATCTCCGGCACGGGCTACGAGCTGCTGGCCTACTCCGGCGGCGGTCGCGCGGGCGCCTCGGTGGGCTGGGAGCGGCGCTACCTGTCCCGGTTGTCGGGGACCCTGATCGACGGGGCGATCCTCGTCACGCCGACCGTGGTCGACACCGGGGGGCGGGTGCCCGTGGTGGCCATCGACCCCCACGCGGGGCCGGCCCACATGCCGACGGTCGACTCCGACAACCAGCACGGCGCCCAGCTGGCCACGGAGCACCTGCTGCGCCTGGGCCACCGCCGGATCGGCTTCCTCGGTGGTCGGCCGGACCTCGAGTCGTCGCGGCTGCGCGAGGCGGGCTACCGGAGCGCGCTCGCCGCGGCGGGCATCGACGTCGACCCGACCCTGCTGCGGGTGGCCGACTACCGGCAGGAGGGCGCGGCCGAGCCCGCCCGAGAGCTGCTGAGCCTGCCCGACCGCCCGACCGCGGTGTTCGCCGCGAACGACCTGTCCGCCATCGGCACGCTCGACGTGGCGGCCGAGCTCGGCCTGTCCGTCCCGGGTGACCTGTCGGTGGTCGGCTTCGACAACGTCCCCGAGTCCGCCCTCACCACTCCCCCGCTGACCACCATCGCCCAGCCCATGCAGCGCATGGGCTCGGAGGCGGTGACCCTGCTCATCCGGCTGATGTCCGGCGACGACCCCGGCGGCACCCACGTGCGGCTCCCGGTCGAGCTGGTCGAGCGGGGCTCCACCCGCGCCGTCTGACCGACTCCCAGCCGGTCCGACGGTCCGCCGGCCGGTGCCGTCCTGACCTGCGCCCTGACCCGCGCCCAGACCTGTTCCGAGAGGACCCCGTGCCCATCTCCTCCGTGGCCGCCCCCGCGGCCGCCGACCCCGCCCTGGCCCACCGCACCAGCGACGCGACCCTGGTCCTGACCGGTGCCGACGGCTCCCCGCTCGCCGACACCGACGTCGTCGTCGAGCAGACCCGGCACGCGTTCGCGTTCGGCAACATCGGCTTCGACCTGGTGCCGCTGGCCAACGGCGAGGCCGGCGCGGCGCCCGGGAACGCGTTCGGCGGCGCCACGGGCTCGCTGGAGCACCTGGCCGAGCTGTGGTTCGAGCTGTACAACACCGCGACGCTGCCGTTCTACTGGGCCGGCTTCGAGCCCCGACGCGGTGAGCCCGACACCGACCGGCTGCTGGCGGCCGCCCGGTGGTTCACCGAGCGCGGCGCCACGGTCAAGGGCCACCCGCTGATGTGGCACACCCTGGCCCCGGACTGGCTGCGCGACCTGCCCACCGACGAGGTCGAGGCGTTGCAGCGGGACCGGATCACGCGGGAGGTGAGCGGGTTCGCCGGGGTGATCGACACCTGGGACGCCATCAACGAGGTCGTCATCATGCCGGTCTTCGACAACGAGGAGCAGCAGAACGCCATCACCCGGTTCTGCCTGGAGCGGGGCCGGATCGCCACCATCCGGCTGGCGTTCGAGCAGGCCCGCGCGGCCAACCCCGGCGCGACGCTGCTGCTCAACGACTTCGACCTGTCGACGGCCTACGAGTGCCTGGTCGAGGGGGTCCTGGAGGCCGGCATCCAGGTGGACGCGCTCGGGCTTCAGAGCCACATGCACCAGGGCTACTGGGGCGAGGAGCGCACGCTGGCCACCGTGGACCGGTTCGCGCGGTTCGGGCTGCCCATCCACCTGACCGAGACCACGCTGCTGTCCGGTGACCTGATGCCGCCCGAGATCGAGGACCTCAACGACTACCAGCCGGAGCACTGGCCGGGCACCCCCGACGGCGAGCAGCGGCAGGCCGAGGAGATGGTCCGCCACTACCGGTCCCTGGTCTGCCACCCCTCGGTCGAGGCCATCACGTACTGGGGGCTGACCGACGACGGCGCCTGGCTCGGCGCCCCGGTGGGCCTGGTCCGTCCTGACGGCACGCCCAAGCCGGCGTTCCACGCGCTGCGCGACCTGCTCAAGCGCGAGTGGTGGGTCTCGCCGACGACGGTGCGCACCGACGAGGCCGGCCGGGTGGGCGTCCACGGCCTGCTGGGGGACTACCGGGTGAGCAGCGGAGGCTGGTCGTCGGAGCTCTCGCTGGACGTGGCCGGGACGGGGACGCTCCCGGTCACGCTCGGCTGAGACAGGGCGACGGCTCAGCCGTTGGGGGCGCCCCGGCCCCGTCGCCGCCCGGCCCGCCTGCGCCGGGACCGCCCCCGGCAGGTGCGCCGGCGGCGGTGGGGGTCGTGGTCGTGTCGACCGCGACCGTGAGCGTGACGGCGTACCCGTCCGCCACGTCCCCGGTGACCGCGCCCAGCTGGCTGGTTCCGCCGTCGTCGCCGAGCCGCAGCCGG
>JBBSQH010000029.1:0-44549 GCA_038258055.1 Actinomycetales bacterium | reverse complement strand
GCTGCTGGGCGGGTGCGCCGGGGGCGAGGTGGCCGCCCCGGGGACCGGGGCCCCGCCCGCGCCGGCGGTATCGGCCCCGGCCACGGCCTCGCCCGGGCCGTCGGCGACCGCGGGCACGAGCACCCCCGACGACGACGCCGTCGGCAGATCGCCCGCTCCCTCTCCCGATCCCACGAGCACCTTCTCCGACGTCGTCGCGGCCGGGACCCCCGACGCCGGAGCGGCTGAGGACCTCGTCACCGGGCTGGACGTGCCGTGGGACCTGGCGTTCCTGCCGGACGGCTCGGCCCTGGTGACGCTGCGGGACGAGTCACGGCTGGTCCACGTCGAGCCCGACGGGACCACGTCCGACGTGCAGGCCGACGGGGACGCCGGCCGGGTCGCGGGTACCGCACCGGACGGCGAGGGAGGACTGCTGGGCGTCACCACGGACGCCACCGCGCAGCACGTCTTCGTCTACCTCACCGCCGCCGAGGACAACCGCGTCGTGCGCTACGACTGGGACCGCGAGCGGCTGGCCCTCACCGAGCCGGAGACGGTCCTGACCGGCATCCCGAAGGCCGAGGTCCACAACGGCGGCCGCCTCGACCTGGGCCCGGACGGCTACCTGTACGTGGCCACCGGCGACGCCCGGGACGCGGGCGCCTCGCCGGACGACGGCTCGCTCGCGGGCAAGGTGCTCAGGGTCACGACCGACGGCGAGCCCGCCCCGGGCAACCCGGAGGAGGGCAGCCCGGTGTGGACGGCCGGGCACCGGAACGTGCAGGGCCTGGGCTGGTCGCCCGACGGCACGATGTGGGCCAGCGAGTTCGGGCAGAACCGGACCGACGAGCTCAACGTGCTCACCCCCGGCGCCGACTACGGCTGGCCGCAGGTGGAGGGGGTCGGGGGCGTGGCCGACCTGGTCGACCCGGTCGCCACCTGGGACACCGACGACGCGTCGCCCAGCGGCATCGCCGTCACGGCCGACGCGGTCTACCTCGCCGCGCTGCAGGGCGAACGGCTCTGGCGGGTCCCCGTCGACGGCGGTGCGGTCAGCGGCGAGCCGGAGGTGGCGCTCGACGGGTACGGCCGGCTCCGGCACGTCGAGGTGGCCCCGGACGGGTCTCTTTGGCTGCTGACCAGCAACACGTTCCGGGGCGACCCGCGCGACGGTGACGACCGCATCGTCCGGGTTCCGCTGACCTGAGCGGGCCCGGCCGCGCCGCCCGGCCGCTCCGCCCGTCACCACCGCGACCCGGGCGCCACCGCTCGATAGCGTCGAGGGCATGACTGAGGTCCTCCCCGTCCCGACGTACGACCTGGACGACGGCCACGTGCTGCCCGCCCTCGGCTTCGGCACCTACCCGTTGCGCGGCCAGGACGGGGTCGAGGCCATCACGTCCGCCATCCGCGCCGGCTACCGGCTCATCGACACCGCGGTGAACTACGAGAACGAGGCGGAGGTCGGCGAGGCGATCCGCCGCTCCGGCGTCGACCGGGACGAGCTCGTGGTCACCAGCAAGCTGCCCGGTCGCGACCACGGTTACGACGAGGCGCTGGCGAGCATCCGCGGGTCGCTGGAGCGGCTGGGCCTGCGGCAGATCGACCTGCACCTGATCCACTGGCCCAACCCGTCCGTCGGCCGGTACCAGGAGGCGTGGCGGGCCCTGGTCACCGCCCGCGACGAAGGACTGGTCCGCTCCCCCGGGGTGTCCAACTTCACCGAGCAGCACCTGGCGGAGGTCATCGCCGACACCGGCGTGGTCCCCGTGGTCAACCAGGTCGAGCTGCACCCGGCGTTCCCGCAGGTGGACATGCGGGCGACCCACGCCCGGCTGGGCATCCGGACGGAGTCCTGGAGCCCGCTGGGCGAGCGGGACTCGTTGCTGGGCGCCGGCGCGGTCGGCCGCGCCGCCGAGCGACACGGCGTCACCGGCGCCCAGGTGGTGCTGCGCTGGCACGTGCAGCTCGGCTCGGTGCCGCTGCCGAAGTCGGCCAGCCCGGAACGGCAGCGCAGCAACCTCGACGTGTTCGGCTTCGAGCTCGACGCCGACGAGATGGCCGCCCTCACCGCTCTGGCCGGGGCCGACGGCCGGCTGTTCGGCGGGGACCCCCGCACGCACGAGGAGATGTGAGCGCCTCCGTCGTCGCGCTGCACGTGTCCGCGCGGCAGGAGTTCTCACAGCAGCGCGTCGAGGCGGCCGACCTGGTGGCCGGCGTCGGCCTAGGCGCTGACTGCCACGCAGGACCCGGTGACGGTGTCGGTCCCGGCTGGCCCTGCCCACCCGCTGCTGCGCGTGCAGCCGCCGGGGCCGAGCGGCCGACAGCCCGCTACCAGCCCGCTCCCAGCCGGGCAGGGCATGCTCGTCCGGGCTCGACGTAGGCGTGCCGGAGGAGGGTGGAGCGGATGACCGGGATCGTGGTCGGGGTGCTCGCCGTCCTCGTGGGGGCGCTCCTCTGCTTCCGCGGGTACGCCACGGCGAGGGTGGTGCTGGCGTTGTGGGGCGCCGTGGTCGGCTTCTGGCTCGGCGCATCCGTGGTCGCGGCCACCGCGGCGGAACCGCTGCTCGGCTCGGTCACGGGCTGGGTCGTGGCGCTCGTCGGGGCGGTGCTGGCCGCCGCGCTGGCCTACGCCTACTACGTCCTGTCCGTGCTCCTGAGCCTGGGCGGGGCGGTGTACGTCGTGGTTGCCGCACTGGTCGGCTCCGCCGGTACCTCTGAGGCCGTCGTCCTGACCGTGTCCCTCGTGGCAGCCGTGCTGGTAGCCGTGGTGGCGCTGCTGACGGGGCTGCCCCGCCTGCTCCTGGTGCTGCTCACCGCAGCCGGCGGCGCGACCCTGCTCACCACGGGCGTGATGCGCCTGCTGGGTAGCCCCGCCCTGGACGGGGCGACCGGCGCGCCGGTGGGTCCCTGGTGGCTGCTGGTGCTGGGGCTGCTCGTGGCCGGCGTCGTCGTCCAGCTGCGGTCGCAGCGCCCGCGGACCCCGGTGCGGGAGGACTGGTCCCGACAGCGGGCCGTGGGCACCTAGTCCTTGAAGCGGGCGCCCTCGTCGGCGATCCGGTCGATGTTGGGGGTCCGGTACCCCATCAGCCCGTCGGAGTAGCAGCTGAGGTTGGTGATGCCGATGTCGTCGCCCCACAGGACAAGGAAGTTCGGCCGTCCGCCCGGCATGGCTGCCCCTCCCCTCGAGGCGCCCTGCCCCGAGCCGGGGACGACGCTAGGTCGGACCCGGCCCCGGGGCCTCACCCGTGACGGGTGAGAGGGCCTCAGCCCGTCGCGCGCTCCAGCACCAGCTCGCGCACCCGGGCCGCGTCGGCCTGGCCGCGCATCTCCTTCATGACGGCGCCGATGATGGCGCCCGCCGCCTGGACCTTGCCGGCCCTGATCTTGTCGACCACGTCGGGGTTGGCCGCCAGGGCCCGGTCGACCGCGGCGTTGAGCGCACCGTCGTCCGACACGACCTCCAGCCCACGGGCGGTCGCCACGTCCGACGGGTTGCCCTCGCCGGCCAGCACGCCGTCCAGCACCTGGCGCGCCATCGAGTCGGTGAGCCGGCCGGAGTCGACCAGACCCTGGAGCTCGGCGACCTGGGCCGGGGTCACGGCCATGTCGGCCAGGTCGGTGCCGTCGTTCTTGGCCCGCCGCGCCAGCTCCCCCATCCACCACTTGCGGGCGGTCTGGGGCGTGGCGCCGGCCTCCACGGTGGCCCCGACCAGGTCGAGCGCGTCGGCGTTGACGACGTCGCGCATCTCCATGTCCGCGAAGCCCCAGTCGGCCTGCAGCCGCTTGCGCCGGGCCGCGGGCGGCTCGGGCAGGCGGGAGCGGAGCCGCTCGACCCACTCCGCGTCGGGCTCGACGGGGACCAGGTCGGGCTCGGGGAAGTAGCGGTAGTCGTCGGCGTCGGACTTGGGCCGCCCCGACGTGGTGACGCCGGTGTCCTCGTGGAAGTGCCGGGTCTCCTGGGTGACGGTGCCCCCGGCGAGCAGCACGCCCGCCTGCCGGCCGACCTCGAACCGGACCGCCCGCTCCACCGAGCGGAGCGAGTTCACGTTCTTGGTCTCGGTCCGGGTGCCCAGGGGCGAGTCCGGCGTGGGCCGCAGAGACAGGTTGGCGTCGCAGCGCAGGTTGCCGCGCTCCATCTTGACGTCGGAGACGCCCAGGGTCCGCAGCAGCTCCCGCAGGGTGCCGACGTACGCCTTGGCCACCTCGGCCACCCGGGCGCCCGTGCCCTCGACGGGCCGGGTGACGATCTCGATCAGCGGGATGCCGGCCCGGTTGTAGTCGACCAGCGAGTGGTCCGCGCCGTGGATCCGGCCGGTGGCCCCACCGACGTGGGTGGACTTGCCGGTGTCCTCCTCCATGTGGGCGCGCTCGATCTCGACCCGGACGACCTCGCCGTCCTCCAGCTCGACGTCGAGGTAGCCGTCGACGGCGATGGGCTCGTCGTACTGCGAGGTCTGGAAGTTCTTGGGCATGTCCGGGTAGAAGTAGTTCTTGCGCGCGAACCGGCCGTAGGGCGCGATCGAGCAGTTGAGCGCGAGCCCGATGGTGATGGCGTGGTCGACCGCCTGCGCGTTGAGCACGGGCAGCGCACCGGGCAGGCCCAGGCAGACCGGGCAGGTCTGGCTGTTGGGCTCGGCGGCGAAGGAGTGCGCGCAGCCGCAGAACATCTTGGTCGCGGTCGACAGCTCGACGTGGACCTCGAGGCCCAGGACCGGGTCGAAGCGGGTGACGGCGTCCTCGTAGGACAGGACCGAAGTGTCGGTAACGGCACTCATGCGTGGGCTCCTGCCCTCTCGACGGGACGGGAGTCGCCGGCGGGCCTCGGTGCAGCCGCCACGGCGGGCGCCCGGTCCAGCAGCGGACCGCCCCAGGCGTCGACCAGGCGGGCCTCCAGCGCCGCGCCGACCCGGTAGAGCCGGGCGTCCTCGGCCACCGGGGCCAGCAGCTGGATGCCGGCGGGCAGGCCGTCCTCGTCGGCCAGGCCGCTGGGCAGCGACATGCCGGGCACGCCGGCCAGGTTGGCCGGGATGGTGGCGACGTCGTTGAGGTACATCGCCATCGGGTCGTCGAGCTTGTCCCCGAACCGGAACGCCGTGGTGGGCGCGGTCGGGCTGACCAGCACGTCGGCCTGGGCGAAGCAGGCGTCGAAGTCGCGCTGTACCAGGGTGCGGACCTTTTGCGCGCTGCCGTAGTAGGCGTCGTAGTAGCCGGCGCTCAGGGCGTAGGTGCCGAGGATGATCCGGCGCTTGACCTCGTCGCCGAAGCCGGCCTCGCGGGTGGCGGCCATGACGTGCTCCGCGGTCGAGGCGGGGTCGTCGTCCCCGACGCGCAGGCCGAAGCGCATGGCGTCGAACTTGGCCAGGTTGGAGCTGGCCTCGCTGGGCAGGATCAGGTAGTACGCGGCCAGCGCGTACCTGAAGTGCGGCGCCGACACCTCGACGACCTCGGCCCCCGCGGCGCGCAGGTGCTCCAGCGCCTCGGCGTAGCGGGCGCGGACGCCCGCCTGGTAGCCGTCGCCGTCGAGCTCCTTGACCACGCCGACCCGGACACCGGTCAGGTCACCGGTGGCACCCTGGCGGGCCGCGGCCACGACCGACGGGGCCGGACCGGGCAGCGAGGTGGAGTCGCGCGGGTCGTGCCCGCCGATGACCTCGTGCAGCAGCGCCGCGTCCATGACCGTCCGCGCGCAGGGCCCGGCCTGGTCGAGGCTGGAGGCCAGCGCCACGAGCCCGTACCGGGACACCCCGCCGTAGGTGGGCTTGACGCCGACCGACCCGGTGACGGCCGCGGGCTGACGGATCGAGCCGCCCGTGTCGGTGCCGACGGCCAACGGGGCCTCGTAGGAGGCCACGGCCGCGGCGGACCCGCCGCCGGAGCCGCCGGGGATGCGCTCGGGGTCCCACGGGTTGCGGGTCGCTCCGTAGGCGGAGTGCTCGGTGGAGGACCCCATGGCGAACTCGTCCATGTTGGTCTTGCCCAGCAACGGCGTGCCGGCCTCGCGCAGCCGCGTCACGAGCGTCGCGTCGTACGGGGGGACCCAGCCGTCGAGGATGCGCGAGCCGACGGTGGTGGGCATGCCGCGGGTGGCGACGACGTCCTTGACCGCCACGGGCACCCCGGCCAGGGCGTGCAGCTCGTGCCCGGCGGCGCGGGCCTCGTCGACGGAGCGGGCCGTGGCCAGCGCCTCGTCGCCGTTGACGTGCAGGAACGCGTGGACGCCGGAGGTGGCGTCACCGTCCACGGCGTCGATGCGTGCCAGCGCCGCGGTGGTCAGCTCGACCGAGCTCACGGAGCCGGCGGCCAGGGCGGCGGACATCTCGGCCGCGCTCAGGCGGGTCAGGTCGTCGGCCATCAGTCCTCCTCGAGGATGCGCGGGACGCGGAAGCGGCCCTCGTCGACGGCGGGGGCGCCGGACCGCGCCTCGGCCGGGGTGAGTCCGGGGACGGGCACGTCGGGCCGGGTGACGTTGGACAGCGGCAGCGGGTGGCTGGTGGCGGGCACGTCGGGCGTGGCCACCTCCTGCACCTGCGCGACGGCGTCCAGGACGACTGACAGCTCACCCGCCAGGCGGTCCATCTCGTCGTCGGTCAGGGCGATGCGGGCGAGCCCGGCGAGGTGCGCGACGCGCGCGCGGTCCAGGTGCTCGGGGGCGCCCCCGGCCCTGCCCGCGGCCGCGGACGGCCCGGTCGTGGTGGTGTCGGCCATGTTCGGTGAGTCTAGGAGACGTCGGGCTCGCCCTCGTCGACCGCCTCGGCCACCGGCAGCGACTCGACGCCGCGCGCCAGCAGGTCCCGGAACCCGGCCTCGTCCAGGACGGGGACACCCAGCGACTCGGCCTTGTCGGCCTTGCTGCCGGGGTTCTCGCCCACCACGACGGCGGTCGTCTTCTTGGAGACGCTGCCCGCGGCCTTGCCACCCCGGGCCAGGATCGCCTCCTTGGCCTCGTCCCGGCTGAAGCCCTCGAGCGAGCCGGTGACCACGACCGTGAGCCCCTCGAGCGTCCGCGGCACCGAGGTGTCCCGCTCGTCGGCCATCCGCACCCCGGCCGCGGCCCAGCGGTCGACCACGGCGACCTGCCAGTCGACCGTGAACCAGTCGACGAGCGCCTCGGCGATGACGACGCCCACCCCGTCGGTGTCGGCCAGCTCCTCGACGGCCGAGGCGCGGTCCTCGCGCTCGGCCACCTCGCGCAGCGCCGTCATGGTGGCGTAGCGGGCGGCGAAGGCCCGAGCGGCCGAGGGCCCGACGTGGCGGACCGACAGGGCGACCAGCACCCGCCACAGCGGCTGCTCCTTGGCGGCGGACAGGTTGTCCAGCAGGCGGTGGCCGTTGGCCGACAGCTCCACGGACTGGTTGGTGAACAGCGGGACCCGCAGCAGCCGGCCCTCGTCCAGGTCGAACACGCCGCCCTCGTCAGCAGCACCCTCGTCAGCGGCCAGCACCCCGGCCTCCAGCAGCGCCGACGCGGCCTCCCAGCCCATGGCCTCGATGTCGAACGCCTTGCGCGAGGCCAGGTGAAACAGCCGCTCCCGCAGCTGGCTGGGGCAGGTGCGCCGGTTGGGGCAGCGCAGGTCGATGGCGCTCTCGGTCTCACGGTGCAGCTCGGTGCCGCAGGACGGGCAGTGCGTCGGCATCACGAACTCGCGCTCGCTGCCGTCCCGCTCCTCGACCACCGGCCCCAGCACCTCGGGGATGACGTCGCCGGCCTTGCGGATCCACACCGCGTCCCCGATCAGGACACCCTTGCGGCGCACCTCGTCGCCGTTGTGCAGCGTCGCCATCGACACGGTCGACCCGGCCACGAGCACCGGTTCCATGACCGCGAACGGCGTCACCCGTCCGGTGCGGCCGACGTTGACCTGGATGTCGAGCAGCCGGGTGCGGACCTCCTCCGGCGGGTACTTGTAGGCCGTGGCCCAGCGGGGCGCCCGGCTGGTGGTGCCCAGCCGACGCTGCAGGGCCAGCTGGTCGACCTTGATGACGACGCCGTCGATCTCGTGCTCGACGTCGTGGCGGTGCTCGGCGTAGTGGGCGACGTAGTCCTCGACCTCGGCCAGGGTGTCGACGACCCGGTAGGTGTCCGCCGTGGGCAGGCCCCAGGCCTCGAGCACGTCGTAGCCCTGCGACTGGCGGGTGATGTCGAACCCGTCCCGCACGCCGAGCCCGTGGACCCGCATGTCGAGCGGGCGTTTCGCGGTGACACGGGGGTCCTTCTGCCGCAGCGACCCGGCCGCCGCGTTGCGGGGGTTGGCGAACGGGCTCTTGCCGGCCTCGGTCAGCTCGGCGTTGACCGCGGCGAACCCCTCGACGGGGAAGAACACCTCGCCCCGGACCTCCAGCCGCGGCGGGAACGGGTGCTCGTCGGCCCGCAGCCGCTCCGGCACCGAGGCGATGGTGCGCACGTTGAGGGTGATGTCCTCGCCGGTGTACCCGTCGCCGCGGGTCAGGGCCCGCTCCAGCACGCCGTCGACGTAGACCAGGTTGACCGCGAGGCCGTCGATCTTGACCTCGCACAGGTACTGCACGTCCTCGCCCGCGGCGTCACGGACCCGGGCGCCCCACTCGCGCAGCTCGTCGACGCTGAACACGTTGTCCAGGCTGAGCATCCGCGACGGGTGGTCGACGGCGGTGAACGCGGTGGAGAACCCGCCGCCGACCCGTTGGGTGGGGCTCTCGGGGCTGACCAGCACCGGGTGGGCGGCCTCGAGCTCCTGCAGCTCCCGCAGCCGGGCGTCGTAGACGTCGTCGCCGACCGTGGGGCTGTCGCGGACGTAGTAGGCGAACTGGTCCGCGCGCAGCTGCTCGGCCAGCTCGGCGGCCCGGGCGCGGACGTCGTCCGGCACGTCCGTGGTCTCCATCGTCGGGTCGACGGTCTCCTCGCTCACGTCGCCGATCCTGGCACCAGGGGCGGACACCGCACACGGACGGGCCGCACCGCCCCCCGACGGACCCTCAGATCGCCATGGCCGACCGCACCGCGTCCCGCGAGGCCGCCCCGCCCGGACCGGTGTCGCTCACCCGCCCCGACGCCAGCACGTAGTACGTGCTGGCCGCGCTGAGCGCGAAGCCGACGTGCTGCTCGACCAGCAGCACCGACAACCCGCCGCGGCGGGTCAGGGCCATCACGGTGTCCTGGATCTCGGCGACCACCGACGGCTGGATGCCCTCGGTCGGCTCGTCGAGGATCAGGACCCTCGGTCCGGTCATCAGGGCCCGGGCGATGGCCAGCTGCTGGCGCTGGCCGCCCGACAGCAGCCCCGCGCGCCGGTCCAGCAGACCGGCCAGGGCCGGGAACATGTCCAGCGCCTCGGCCTGGCGGGCCCGGCCGTCCTTGCGGCCGTCGGCGATCAGCCGCAGGTTCTCCTCCGTGGTCAGCTGCGGGAACGACTGCTGGCCCTGCGGGACGTAGGCCAGGCCGCGCCGGACCCGCTGGTGCGGGGGCAGCCGGGTGACGTCCTCCCCGTCCAGCAGGACCTTCCCCGAGCGGGGGGTGAGCAGGCCGACGGCTGCGCGCAGCAGCGTCGTCTTGCCGGCGCCGTTGTGGCCGAGCACGGCGGCCACCCCGTCGGCGGGGACCGCGACGGACACCCCGTGGACCACCTCGGTGCGCCCGTAGCCCACCCGGACGTCGACCAGCTCGAGCATCAGACCACCTCGTCGGCCGGGTCGTGGGCGGGGCCCAGGTAGGCCTCCTGGACCCGGGGGTCGGCCTGCACGTCGGCGTAGCTGCCCTGGGCCAGGACCTTGCCGGCCGCCAGCACCGTGACGGAGTCGGCGTAGGCGCGCAGGACCTCCATGTCGTGCTCCACGACGACGACCACGTGGTCGCGGGCCACGGTGCGCAGCAGCTCGCCCGTCTGCTCGCGCTCGTCGGCACTCATCCCGGCGACGGGCTCGTCGAGCAGCAGCACCTTGGCGTCCTGGACCAGCAGCATCCCGATCTCCAGCCACTGCTTCTGCCCGTGCGCCAGCTCCCCGGCGCGCCGGTCCCGCAGGTGGGACAGGCCGATGGTCTCCAGCGCCGCCTCGACCGAGGCCGGTACCCCGCGACGGGCGCGCAGCAGGCTGAACGGGTTGCGCAGCGCCCCGGCCGCGATGTCCAGGTTGACCAGCACCGACAGCTCCTCGAAGACGCTGGCGGTCTGGAACGTCCGTCCGACCCCGGCCCGGGCGACCTGGTGCACCTTCTTGCCCAGCAGCTCCACGCCGTCGAACTGCGCCGACCCGGTCGCGGGGGTCAACCCGGTGACGGCGTCGACCAGGGTGGTCTTGCCGGCCCCGTTCGGACCGATCAGGAACCGAAGGTCGCCCTGCAGGACCGTCAGGTCGACCCCGTCGACGGCGACGAAGCCGTCGAAGGTGACGCGCAGGTCGCGGATCTCCAGGTAGTCCTGCCTCATCGCACACCTCCGGGCTGGACCTGGCCGGTCGGGTCGTCGACCAGCGGGACCTCTGCCGCCGCGCTCGCGGGCGGCGGGTCACCGCCCGCCTCACCACCCGTCGAGCCCCCGGCCCCGCCGGGCTCGTCACCGGTGTCGTCGGACCCCTTGTCGGTGCGCCGTCGCCACCGGTCGCTCACCAGCGACACCACACCGCCGGGCAGGAACGACACCACGAGGATGAACAGCAGGCCCTGCAGGTAGATCCACACCGACTCGAACTCCGCCGACAGCGTGCTGCCCGCGTAGGACACCGCGAGCGAGCCGAGCACCGGCCCGAGCAGGGTCGCGCGACCGCCCACGGCCACGCCGATGACGAAGCCGATCGACGGCACGACCCCGACGTTGCTGGGCGAGATGATGCCCACCACGGGTACGAACAGCGCCCCGCCGACCCCGGCGAACACCGCGGCCACGACGTAGGCGAACACCTTGACCAGGGCCGGGTCGTAGCCCAGGAACCGGACCCGCTCCTCGCCGTCGCGCACCGCGGTCAGCAGCTCGCCGTAGCGGCTGCGCATCAGCTGGTGGACGACCGCCACCATCCCCAGCAGCACGCCGGCACAGATGAAGAAGATCATCCGCCGGTTGACCGGGTCGTTGAGCACGAAGCCGAAGAACTGCTGGAAGTTGGACAGGCCGTTGGACCCGCCGATGGTCCCCTGCTGGCTGATCAGCAGCAGGGCGAAGGCCGACGCGAGGGCCTGGGACAGGATGGCGAAGTAGGCGCCCTTCACCTTGCGCCGGAACACCGCGTAGCCGAGCACGAAGGCCACCAGCGCCGGCACGGCGACGATCCCGACGACCGCGGCCACCGGGTGGCGGAACAGCTCCCACCACCAGGGCAGGCCGCTGCCGGTGACCATGAAGCTGGGCCGGCCACCCGGTCCGGCGTCGCTCAGCTGCAGGTGGATGGCCATGATGTAGGCGCCCAGGCCGAAGAACACGCCCTGGCCCAGGGTCAGCATGCCGCCGCGACCCCAGGCCAGGCCGATGCCGACCGCGACCATGGCCAGGCACAGGAACTGCGCCAGCAGCCGGAGCCGGAAGTCCGTCAGCACCAGGGGGGCCAGCACGAACAGCGCCAGCGCGGCGACGGCGTACCCGCTGAGCCCGACCAGCCGCGGCCGGAGGCCGGTCACCACCGCACTCACGCGAGGCTCCGGGTCCGGACGCTGAACAGCCCCTGCGGTCGGACCTGCAGGAACACGATGACCACGACCAGGAGCAGGACCTTGGCCGTGCTGACGGACTGGGAGTAGGCGAAGAACGCCTGCAGCGTGCCCAGGGCGAACGCCGCGATCACGGCGCCCTTGATCTGGCCGATGCCGCCGACCACGACGACCAGGAACGCGTCGACGATGTAGGTGGTGCCCATGTAGGGCTGGGTGGACCCGATCAGGGTCAGGGCGACCCCGGCCACCCCGGCCAGGCCCGAGCCGATGAAGAACGTGATCCGGTCGGTGGTGCGGGTCGCGATGCCCGACGTCTCGGCCAGGCCCCGCGCCTGCACCACGGCACGGATGCGACGACCCAGAGGGGTGTACCGCAGGACCAGACCCAGGGCGGTGACGCAGACCAGGGACAGCACCACGATGAAGATGCGGCTGGTGGTGAACGGCGCCCCGAGGATCTCGACGTTGCCCTGCAGCCAGGACGGCGCCCGGACGTCGACCGCCGGCGCGCCGAAGATGTCGCGGGCCACCTGCTGCAGGATCAACGACACCCCCCAGGTCACCAGCAGGGTGTCGAGCGGGCGGTGGTAGAGCCGGCTGATCAGGGTGACCTCCAGCAGCACCCCGAGCAGCCCGCCCACCACGAACGCCAACGGGAGCGAGACCAGCAGCGACAGGCCCACGTCGGAGAAGATCTGCTGCACCACGAAGGCCGTGTAGGCCCCGGCCATGATGAACTCGCCGTGCGCCATGTTGATGACGCCCATCTGGCCGAAGGTCAGCGACAGGCCCAGGGCGATGAGCAGCAGGACCGAGCCGAGGCTGATCCCGGCGTACAGCTGGCTCAGGACGGCGTCCACGGCCGGTCCCCCTCGCTCCCCGCCTCAGCCGCAGTACGTCTCGTCCTTCTCCAGCATGGACGCCCACTCGTAGGTCTCCAGGCAGGGGTCCGGCTCGATCGGGGCGTCGGAGGACCAGACGGTGTCGATCAGGCCCTCGGCGTTGACCTGCCCGATCAGGGCGGTCTTGGCGATGTGGTGGTTGTCCCCGTTGACCGTGACCTCGCCCTCCGGAGCGGCGAAGCTGACGCCGTCGGCGGCCTCCTGGACGGCGGCGACGTCCAACGAACCGGCCTCCTCGACCATGCCCTTCCACAGGTACACCGAGGCGTAGGCGGCCTCCATCGGGTCGCTGGTCACCGCGTCGTCGCCGTAGGCGGCCTTGAACGCGGCGACGAACGCCTCGTTCTCCGGGCTGTCGACGGTCTGGTAGTAGTTCCAGGCCGTGTACTGCCCGGCCAGACGCTCCACGCCGATGCCCGGCACCTCCTCCTCGGCGATCGAGACCGAGATGACGGGCATCGACTCCGCGTCGAGGCCGACGTCGGCGTACTGGGTGAAGAAGCTGACGTTGGAGTCGCCGTTCAGGGTGTTGAACACCGCGTCGGCCCCGGAGGCCTGGACCCGGTTGACGATGGTGGGGATCCCCTCGACGGAGCCCAGCGGCTCGTAGTCCTCGCCGACGATCTCGATGTCGTACTCCTCGGCGTAGGCCTTGATGATCGCGTTGGCCGTCTGCGGGAACACGTAGTCGCTGCCGACCAGGTGCAGCGACGTCACGCCCAGCTCGTCCTTGAGGTAGTCCAGCGCCGGGATGATCTGCTGGTTGGTGGTGGCGCCGGTGTAGAAGATGTTGTCGGAGGCCTCGAGGCCCTCGTACTGCACGGGGTAGAACAGCAGCGCGTCGTTGCTCTCGAAGACCGGCAGCATGGCCTTGCGGCTGCTCGAGGTCCAGCCTCCGAACACCGCGGCCACGCAGTCGCTCTGCACCAGCTTGGTGGCCCGCTCGGCGAACACCGTGGGGTCCGACGCACCGTCCTCGGTGACGACCTCGAGCTGCTTGTCCATCACACCGCCGGCGGCGTTGATCTCCTCCACCGCGAGCTCCAGGGACCGCCGGACCGTGGTCTCGCTGATCGACATCGTCCCGGACATCGAGTTGAGCAGACCGACCTTGACGGTGTCGCCGCTGGTGTCGACGCAGGACGAGCCGCCCGAGGCGGGGGCGGAGGCACCGGCCTCGGCCCCGGCGTCGTCGACCCGGGCCCCGCCGCACGCGGCGAGGACGGTGACGAGCCCGGCGACGAGCAGGGACCGGGCGGCGGTGCGGGCGGGGGATGCGGTCATCGGGGGTCCCATCAGGAGGTGAGGGGACCCGCGCGGGAAGGTCCCCTGCGCTGGGGTGGTGCGGTCTGCGGGCCGATGACCTGGCGTGACATCACCTGCCCGGCGGACGGGAATCTAGGAACACCCCGTTTCCGACCCCCACGTCGCAGGTGAACGGCCGGTTAACTCACGCGCGGCGTCCGCCGGCCCCAGGCTGGGACACTGGTCGGGCCATGACATCCGCTCCGCACCACCACGACGTCCTCGCCGACCCCACCGACGCCTCCGAGGCCCTGGCCGCCATCGCGGCGACGCTTCCGACCGCGGCGACCGCGCCGCTGGCCGCCGTCGTCCCGGGCACGGGTCCCGACGAGGTGCTCGAGCTGCTGACGGCCTGGACCCAGGACACCGGTCTGACGCTGTACCCGCACCAGGAGGAGGCCCTGCTCGAGCTCGCGGCCGGCTCGAACGTCGTGCTGTCCACCCCCACCGGGTCGGGCAAGTCGATGGTCGCCCTCGGCGCGCACGCCCTGGCCCTGGGCGAGGGCCGGCGGTCGTTCTACACCGCGCCCATCAAGGCCCTGGTGAGCGAGAAGTTCTTCGCCCTGTGCGAGGTGTTCGGCGCCGAGCGGGTCGGCATGATGACCGGTGACGCCGGCATCAACACCGACGCCCCCATCGTCTGCGCCACGGCCGAGGTGCTGGCCAACCTGGCGCTGCGGCAGGGGCGGGCGGCCGACGTCGGCCAGGTCGTGATGGACGAGTTCCACTACTACGGCGACCGGGACCGCGGCTGGGCCTGGCAGGTCCCGCTGATCGAGCTGGTCGACGCCCAGTTCGTCCTGATGAGCGCCACGCTGGGCGACATGGCCCCGCTGGCCAGGCGGATCGAGGAGCGGACCGGGCGCCCGACCGCGCTGGTCACCAGCGCCGAGCGGCCGATCCCGCTGGCCTTCGAGTTCTCCAAGGAGCCGCTGCACGAGGCCATCGAGCTGCTGCTGCGCGGCAACCAGGCGCCGGTCTACGTCGTGCACCCCACCCAGCGCGACGCTCTCGAGCACGCCTCGAGCCTGATGAGCAGCACGGTGCGGACCAAGGAGCAGAAGGAGGCCATCCGGGCCGAGGTCGGCGCGTTCCGGTTCGGCACCGGCTTCGGCAAGACCCTGTCCCGCCTCATCGCGGCCGGGGTGGGCGTGCACCACGCCGGCATGCTGCCCCGCTACCGACGCCTGGTGGAGCGGCTGACCCAGCGCGGCCTGCTGGCCGTGGTCTGCGGCACGGACACGCTCGGCGTCGGCATCAACGTCCCCATCCGGACCGTGCTCATCGTGTCGCTGACCAAGTACGACGGGCGCAAGGTCCGCCTGCTGTCCGCGCGGGAGTTCCACCAGGTGGCCGGCCGCGCCGGCCGCGCGGGCTACGACACCTCCGGCACCGTGGTCGTGCAGGCGCCCGAGCACGTGATCGAGAACGAGCGGGCCGCGGCCAAGGCCAGCAACGACCCGGCCAAGCGCAAGAAGATCGTCAAGAAGAAGCCCGTCCCCGGCACGGTCACCTGGGGCGAGGAGACCTTCGACCGGCTGGTGCACGCCCAGCCCGAGCCGCTGACGTCGCACTTCAAGGTCAGCCACGCGATGCTGCTGAACGTCGTGGCCCGCCCGGGCGACGCGTTCACCGCCGTCCGGCACCTGATCGAGGACTCCGACGAGCCCCGCAGCCGCCAGCTGCACCACATGCGCCGCGCCATCTCCGCCTACCGCTCGCTGCTGACCGCCGGGGTGGTCGAGCGGGTCGACCCGCCGGACGCCGAGGGCCGGACCGTGCGGCTCACGGTCGACCTGCAGCGCGACTTCGCCCTCAACCAGCCGCTGTCCACGTTCGCGCTGGCCGCGATGGAGCTGCTGGACAAGGACTCCACCGACTACGCCCTGGACGTGGTCAGCGTCATCGAGGCCACCCTCGACGAGCCGCGCCAGGTGCTGGCCGCGCAGCGCAACGCGGCCAAGGGCGAGGCCGTGCAGGGCATGAAGGCCGACGGCATCGAGTACGAGGAGCGGATGGAGCTGCTGGAGGAGGTCAGCTACCCCCAACCGCTGGCCGAGCTGCTGCAGCAGGCCTTCGACACCTACGCCGAGGCCCAGCCCTGGGTCAGCGAGTACGAGCTGAGCCCCAAGTCCGTGGTCCGCGACATGGTCGAGCGCGCCGCGACGTTCACCGAGTACGTCCGCGCCTACGACCTGATCCGCTCCGAGGGCGTGCTGCTGCGCTACCTGGCCGACGCCTACCGCGCGCTGCGGCAGACCGTGCCCGAGGACGCCCGCACCGAGGAGCTGCGCGACCTGGTCGAGTGGCTGGGCGAGCTGGTCCGCCAGACCGACTCCTCGCTGCTGGACGAGTGGGCCCAGCTCGCGGCCGGGACCGACGAGCACGGCGAGGTGCGCCCCGGTTCGGTCGACGACGGCCCTCCCCCGGTCACCCGCAACGTGCGCGCGTTCCGGGTGCTGGTCCGCAACGAGCTGTTCCGCCGGGTGCGGATGGCGTCGCTGCGGCAGTGGAACTACCTGGGCGAGCTCGACGCCGAGGCCGGCTGGGACGCCGAGGCCTGGCGCGAGGTCATCCAGGCCTACTTCGCCGAGCACGACGAGATCGGCACCGGCCCCGACGCCCGCGGCCCCGACCGCTTCACCATCACCGTCGAGCGCGACGTGTGGAAGGTCTGGCAGGCCTTCGACGACCCGGCCGGTCACCTGGACTGGGGCATCACCGCCGAGGTCGACCTGGCCGCCTCCGACGAGGCCGGCGAGGCCGTGGTGCGGGTGGTGGACGTCGGGCAGCTGTGACGCCAGGGGCTCGCCCGGTCTGATACCAGACTGATACCGTCGCGGGATGGCCATGACGCTGCGAACCGACTCCGTGCTCGAGGAGGCCCTGGAGGCCCTGGTGGAGCGCGAGGGCCTCTCCCGTCAGGAGATCGTCCGCCGTGCCGTCCTCGAGCGGTACGAGCGGTCGGGACACACCGGTCGGGTCACGGAGGCGGGCGAGCGTCTGGCCGACCGGTGGGGCGACGTGCTCGAACGCCTCGGCACGGTCTGAGCCGTGGAGCACCTCGACGTCGAGGACCTGCTCCGCCTCACCCGTGTCCTGGGCACGGGCCCCGTACGGGACCTCGGCCTGCTCGACGCGGCAGCGAACCGCCCTCAGGCGAGCGCGTTCGGCGAGGACGCGTACCCCACGACGGCGACCAAGGCCGCCGCGCTGCTGCACTCCGTCGTGTCCAGCCACCCGCTCGTCGACGGCAACAAGCGCCTGGGCTGGCTCGCCTGCGTGGTCTACCTCGACCTGAACGGACTGCGTCCGGACCTGGCGGACGAGGAGGCGTTCCAGCTGGTGATGAGGGTGGCCGGGGGTCGGCTCGACGACGTCGCCGCGATCGCCGACGCCCTGCGGTGCAGCGAGGTCTGAGTCGACCCCGCTCGAAGGAACTCGTCGCGGCGGAGCATCACCACCGGGTCTGGAAACCGTCACCCCACCGCCCTACCCTGGTCCGCCATGACGGCGCGTGCCGATCACGGACCCGGGCCCCGGACCGACGACGGGGTCGCCTCGAGGCTGCTCCAGGTCGTCGGCACCGCCATCGGCGGGCCGCCCCCGCTACGCCTGCGTGCGTGGGACGGCTCCGAGGCCGGGCCGGACGGCACCCCCGTCCTCGTGCTCAAGCGGCCCCGCGCCCTGCGGCGGCTGCTGTGGTCCCCCGACGAGCTCGGCCTGGGCCGGGCCTGGGTCAGCGGGGACCTGGACGTCGAGGGCGACCTGTACGAGGCGGTGACGGCGGTCCTCGACGCCCGTGCCACCGGCCCCCAGGACGACCACGAGGCCGCGCCGGGACCCCGGTCCCTGGTCCCCCGCCCCCGCGCCCCGCGGGCCCGGCTGCTGGCGGAGGCGGCCCGGCTCGGCGCGCTCGGCCCCCCACCCCCACCCCCGCCGGAGGAGGTACGCCTCGGCCGCGGCCGGCGACACACGCCGGACCGGGACGCCCGGGCGGTGCGGTCGCACTACGACGTCGGCAACGAGTTCTACCGGCTCCTCCTGGGACCGAGCTGGGTCTACTCCTGCGCCTACTGGGACGACGACGGAGACCCCCTGGTCGAGGCCGACCTCGACCGCGCCCAGCACGACAAGCTCGAGCTGGTCTGCACCAAGCTCGGGCTGCGGCCGGGGATGCGGCTGCTGGACGTCGGCTGCGGCTGGGGCTCGATGGTGCTTCACGCCGCCCGCGAGCACGGGGTCCACGCCGTCGGGGTGACGGTCTCGCCCGAGCAGGCCCGGCTCGCCCGGGAGCGGGTGCGACAGGCCGGGCTGGAACGCCTGGTCGAGATCCGGCAGGACGACTACCGGGAGGTCGCCGACGGCCCCTACGACGCCATCAGCAGCATCGGCATGGCCGAGCACGTCGGCCGTGAGCAGCTCGCCGTCTACGCCGCCGGGCTCCACGGTCTGCTGGCCCCGGGCGGTCGGCTGCTGCACCACGCCATCGGCAGCCGTGGGCACGAGCGGCTCGCGCCCCGGCGCCGGTCGTTCGTCGAGGCCTACGCGTTCCCGGACGGTGAGCTGCTGCCCCTGGCCGAGACCGTGACGGTGCTGCAGGACGCCGGGTTCGAGATCAGGGACGTGCAGGCCCTGCGTGAGCACTACGCCCTCACCCTGCGGGCCTGGGTGGCCCGGCTGGAGGCCCGTTGGGACGACGCGGTCGCCCTGGTCGGACCGGGTCGGGCCCGGGTCTGGCGGCTCTACATGGCGGGGTCGGCGGTGGGCTTCACGGGCGGTCGGGTCGGGGTCGACCAGGTCCTCGCCGTGCGCCTGGACGGCGGCCGCAGCGGGGTGCCGCTGCGACGACCGGTGTGAGCGCGGGACGGGTACGTGACCGGACCGCAGCAGGGACACACCGCCGCCATCCCGGACGGCTGCTGCGCCCGAACCTACGCTGGCGTAGGTTGACCGGCAGGGCCGCACGTCCCGTGGCCCGGGAATGAGGTATCGCCATGACGCTGTCCGACACCACGCGCCTGCTGCACGAGCTCGAGCCCGTCGTGGCCGAGAACCTGGACCGGCACCTGGCCACCAGCAAGGAGTGGATGCCCCACGAGTACATCCCGTGGAGCCAGGGCCGCGACTTCGTGGGCCCGGACGGCGAGCCGTGGCACGTGGAGCAGTCGCAGCTGACGTCCATAGCCCGCACGGCGCTGGAGCTGAACCTCCTCACCGAGGACAACCTGCCCAGCTACCACCGCGAGATCGAGCGCGCGTTCGGCAACGACGGCCCGTGGGGCACCTGGGTCGGACGCTGGACCGCCGAGGAGGGACGCCACGGCTACGCCCTGCGCGACTACCTGCTCGTCACCCGCGGCGTCGACCCCGTCGAGCTCGAGCGGGCCCGGATGGCCACCATGACCGAGGGCTTCGACTCCGGCGACAAGCCGCTGCTGCGGGTCTGCGCGTACGTGTCGTTCCAGGAGCTGGCCACGCGCGTCAGCCACCGCAACACGGGCAGGTACACCGACGACCCGATCGCCAACAAGCTGATGGCGCGGATCTCGATGGACGAGAACCTGCACATGATCTTCTACCGCAACCTCGTGACGGCCTCGCTGGAGATCAGCCCGGACGAGATGGTCAAGGCCATCCGGGACGAGGTCGTCGACTTCCAGATGCCGGGGGCGGGCATCGAGGGCTTCCAGCGCAAGGCGTTCCAGATGGCCCAGGCCGGGATCTACGACCCGCGCAACCACCTGGACGACGTCGTGATGCCGCTGCTGCGCCACTGGGGCGTCATGGAGATGACGGGTCTCGGCCCGGAGGGCGAGCAGGCCCGCACCGAGCTCGCGGCGTTCCTGGCCACGGCCGACGCCCAGGCCTCGACGTTCGTCGAGAAGCGCGCGGCGGCCGCGGCACGCAAGGCCGCCAAGGCGGGCTGAGCCGCTCGTTAGGCGTCCAGATCGACGATAACGGCACCGGAGACACTAAAGGCAGGACCGACACAAAGCGCCTGGAACCGGCGAAGGCTCGGAACAGCCTGTCGCATGTCCCGGCCAACCACTCCCTCGATATAGTCCAGACTTGTGCCGTCAAGCGTCCGGAGTATCACGTAGCTCTCACATTGGCTAAGGGCTGACTTTGAAATGACCGCTGTTCGCTGAGAGACAAAAATGAAGTTGATGCCGAACTTTCTTGCCTGCAGAATGAATCGACAGCTGGTCGCTACGTGGTCCGAAGCACCCTTGTAGGCTGTGAAGTTCCACTCAGGTAAGAACGAATGAGCCTCTTCAAAGAGAACCGACCTAGGCGCAGCCGTACCGGTCAGGTACTCTTCGTGGGCCGCAGTCATGACCGTCTTGATGAAGAGCATCGCCTGCTGCGGCGGCTCTCCTGGCGGCTCATGAACCCACGCCCCCCGCGCGGGGGAGGTCGCAGACGCTGGGTCCCACGTGGTCAAACCAAACCGGGTTCGGTATTCTCCTGTCCCGTCAAGCGCGATGACCGTAGCGGACGCTTCCAGAACCGCCAGCAAGCGCCGGGCGACAGTAGTCTTGCCCATCCCAGACATTCCCAAAATTGCCGCATGGTGACTTCCCAGTTGCTGGGGGTCGACTCCAAACTCGATCTTTGTGCCAGCAATGACTCCTATGCGGGTGAAGCGCTCGGACAGAGGAGCCGTCATGTCACCCGCACTTCTCAGACTGGCGTGAGGATGAGGCAACACAGGCGACACCGACAGGTCACCAGAATCGTCCAAGGTCCCCAGCAATGTCGCCTGCGCCGTTGCAGACAAAACGTTTGAGGCGTCCCAGTGTTGACGCTCCAACGCCAAGGCCGTCACCTGATACAGATGCGACCCCCTGCCCCCTCCCCAGGCAAGGGTGTCTCCCAAGGCCAGTGGTCCCACCGGCAACAACGAAGCGGTTGAATGGGTCGAACCCTCTACGGCGAGGGCAAGGACGGGATCCCCATTGGCGATGACTTCGATCCGGCAGGACTCACCGGGGGCCGTGTAAACGCTCGCCCAGCCACCATCAAGAGCGATACTTGCTGTGTTTCCGCCTCTTCCTGCCAGGTTCCCAACGACCACTCCATTCCCTGTGTGGCGCGCGTGAACTTTGACCTTTTGACCTGGCGTCAACCGCACGCTAGTTGCCACGAGAATGAGGTTTGGTTCTATGGCCGCCTGCAGCACTGCCAATTCTCCCGACCCGATCGACCTGAGCATTGTGAGCCTATGCCAGTCCACGGATGCGACCAAGATTACTGCGGCGCCGCCTCCTGTTAGGGCAATGGCTGCTTGCATCCCGTCGGTCTCAGTCGCGCCTATTCGCAGAGTCTCGATAGCGAGAGCGGTGTATCCGAGCGCAGGAACCGTTCCAAACCTAGTGGCCAGCCATTCGCTTGCCTGCTGCATCCGTCCCGGACTCAGAACCAGAGATGCGACCGAGGCCGCAAGGACAATAACTTTCAACACCACAAGGGCGCGCCAAAGTGGCTCTACCCCTCCCCAATTGGCTGTTAGCGCTGCTGCTGCCGAACCAAGGCTGTAGAGCAAGGCCCCCTTGCACCCGTGTAGTAGGGCTCGAAGACCGCCACGGTGACGACTCCGGTGGCGGCGACCCAGAACCACCAAGAGTTTAACGGGCTGTAGCCCGCCACCAACACCGCGATGATGAGCAGGATCACAGCTACGAGCGCCTGAACAAACCGTGTCCGCCGCGCTAGAAGAAGCCGTTCGAATCTTGTGGGTAAACGTCCTGCTCCCCGCAGTGGTCTCTCGTCTACCTGGTCAGCACTCTTGGAAAGCTCGGCCACACGAACGATGTTATCCCGAGTTCGTAATCGTTAGGTGCTTCTCATCACATATCGCATAGCTGCCGGGCTGCGTGGGCGGTGCGGGCCAGGTCTTCCCAATACAGGCCGCCAAGGCCGCCGGACCCGTCAGACCCGCTCGCGCAGCAGCTCGGCGGCGCGGGCGGTCCGGGCCAGGTCGTCGCGCTGCAGACCGTGCCCCTGCAGCCCGGCCTGCCGCGGCTGGGCGGACAGCGACAGGTGCCGCAGCAGCTCGTGGTCCATCCCCAGCTGGGACCACGGTCCCGCGACCAGGGCCGCCAGCTGCTCCGCGTCCGACGCCGACGTCCCGTCGACCGGGGTGAGCAGCAGCGTCCGCTCCTGCTCGACCAGGGCGGCCAGCCGCTCCCAGGCGGGTGCGTCCGACCCGGAGGCCCGCCCCGGGACGTGGACCCCGAACCCGTCGGCGCCGCTCTCGGCGAGCAGCCCTACCGGGGACTCCTCGGCGAGGCAGCGCAGCACGACCGGCGCCTCGGCCGCGTGCGCGGAGTCCACCAGCAGCCGCAGGCCGTCGCGGACCTCGTTGGGCGGCACGGCGCGCAGGGTGTCGTACCCGCTGGCCGTGGGGACCCGCCCGAGCAGCACCGAGGGCAGCGACGGCTCGTCGACCAGCAGCACCAGGTCCACGCCCGAGGCCGCGCGCCGGACTGCACCCAGCACGTCGGCCAGGCCCTCGGCCAACGAGGCCACCACGTCACGCCGGGCGCCCGGGTCGGACACCGCCACCTCGCCCCGCTGACGCTGCAGCGACGCCGCGAGCGTCCACGGCCCCATCACGGGCACCGCGAACGCGCCGGCCCGGCCGACCTCCTCGCCCCGCTCCGCGAGGGCGTCCAGGTCCTGACCCCACCAGGACCGGCCGCGGGCCAGGTCGCGTCCCGGCCGGTCGACCAGGCGCCAGCCGGACGGCTGCAGGTCGACAGGCAGGTCCACCAGGAACGAGGCGCTGCGGCCGACCGGGTCGGCCCCGACGCCCCGGTCGGCCAGCTGCGGCAGGAACGGGACGTGGCCGTCCCCGAGCTCGCCCAGGACCAGGTCGAGGGCGTGGTCGGGACGCGTGCCCGGCAGGGGGCCGTGGGCGGTGGCCCACGGCCCCGCCGGGAGGCTCACCACTTGTCGTGCACCAGGTCCCGGACGTGACGGTCGTACACGGCGGCGACGTCGGCGCGCTGGGCGTCGGTCAACGGCTCGCTGGCGGCGACGGCGGCGTTGCGCCGGGCCTGGTCGGGGTTGCGGGCGCCCGGGATCACCGCGGTCACGCCCGGGGTGTCGATGACCCAGCGCAGGGCGAGCTCGGCCATGGGGCGCTCGCCCGCGATCTCGCGCAGGTCCTCCACGGCCCGCAGGCCGGCCTCGAACGGCACCCCGGCGAACGTCTCGCCCACGTCGAAGGCGGACCCGTCCCGGTTGTAGGTGCGGTGGTCGTCGGCCGCGAAGGTGGTCGAGGCGTCGTAGCGACCGCTCAGCAGGCCCGAGGCCAGCGGCACCCGGGCGATGATGCCGACCCCGGCCTCCTGCGCGGCGGGCAGGACCCGCTCCAGCGGCTTGAGCCGGAACGCGTTCAGGATGATCTGGACCGTGGCGACGCCGGGGCGGGCGATGGCCGTCAGCGCCTCGTCGCAGGTCTCGACGCTGACGCCGTAGGCCTTGATCGCCCCGTCGGCGACCAGGGTGTCCATGACGTCGAAGACGGCGTCGCTGGAGTACACCGGCGTGGGCGGGCAGTGCAGCTGGACCAGGTCGAGCGCGTCCACGGCCAGGTTGGACCGGGACCGGTCGACCCAGGCGCGCAGGTTGTCGGCGCTGAACTGCTCGATCGACAGCGGGTCCGCGCGGCGGCCGACCTTGGTGGCGACGAACACGTCGCCGCGGCGGGCGGCGCTGGACTCGCTGATCAGGTGCTCGCTGCGGCCGTCGCCGTAGACGTCCGCGGTGTCCAGGAACGTGACCCCGGACTCGAGGGCGGCGTCCAGGGTGGCCAGGGCGTCGTCCTCGGTCACGTCGCCCCAGTCGGCACCGAGCTGCCAGCAGCCGAGGCCGACGACGGACAGGGAACGGTCGAGGCGGGGGACGTGTCGGGACTCCATGTCCCCGAGGGTATGTCCCCCCGCAGCGGCCTCAGGCCACCGCCAGCCGGTACCCCATCCCGCGCACCGTCTCGATCCGGTGACGCCCGACCTTGGCCCTGAGGTAGCGGACGTAGACGTCCACCACGTTGGAGCCGGGGTCGAAGTCGTAGCCCCACACCCGCGACAGCAGCTGCTCGCGGCTCAGCACCTGGTCCGGGTGGCGCATGAACACCTCGGCGAGCGAGAACTCGCGCGCCGACAGCTCGACCGTGCGGCCCTCGACGTCGGCGCGCCGCGTCCGCAGGTCCAGGCTGAGGGCACCGACCCGCAGCACGGTCTCCTCGGCCGTCGACGTGGTGGCGCTGCGGAGCCGGAGCCGGACCCGGGCCAGCAGCTCCTCGAACGCGAACGGCTTGCGGACGTAGTCGTCGGCCCCCAGCGACAGGCCGGTCACGGTGTCGTCGACGGCGTCCCGTGCCGTGAGGACGATCACGGGGACGGTGAAGCCCTGCGCCCGCAGCGCGCGGAGCACCGAGAAGCCGTCCATCAGCGGCAGGCCGATGTCGAGGATGACCAGGTCGACCTCGTCGCTGCGGGCCAGGTCCAGCGCCGTGACCCCGTCCGGGGCCACCACGGTGGTGAACCCGTTCGAGCGGAGCCCCTTCTCCAGGAAGCTGACGATGCGGGGCTCGTCCTCGGCGATCAGGATCCGGTTCACTGCTGCTCCCTGTCGGGTCGGGCGTGACCCCGGCCGGCGGTGGCCGGCCGGGCGTGGAGCGCGGTGTCGACGTCGTCGGTCCCGTCGGTGGCCGGGTCGCCGGGCCCGGGCTCGTCCGGGGTCCCGTCCCCGTCGACGGGCGCGACGTGGGCCGGCAGCCACGGCAGGTCCAGCACGAAGGTGGCCCCCGTCCCGGGCGAGTTCTCCAGCAGGACGTGCCCGCCGTGGCCGACGGCGATGGCCTGCACGATGGTCAGCCCGAGCCCGGTCCCGGAGTCCCGCGTCTCGCCGGTCCCCCGCCCGAACCGGTCGAAGATCCTCTCCTCGTCCGCCGGGTCGACCCCGGGACCGGTGTCACGCACCCACAGCTGGACGCGGTCGTCCGCGGGCTCGTCGAGCGACCGGACCCGGTCCGAGCCGAGCGCGATGACGTCACCCACCTGGGTGTGGGACACGGCGTTGCTGGCCAGCTGCAGCAGCGCCTGCGTGATGCGGGCCCGGTCGAGCAGGATCTCGCCCACCGCCAGGCCGTCGATGCGCCACTGCCGGTCGGCGAGCCCGCCGAGCTTCTCGACCACCTCGTCGGTGAGCAGGGTGATGTCGACGGGCTCGGGGCGGACGAAGTCCGGCCGCTCCGACTTCGCCAGGGTGATCAGGTCGTCGACCAGGCGCGACATCCGGTCGAGCTCGTCGAGGACCAGGGCGCGGGTGGCGCGGACGTCGTCGGGGTCGTCGGCGTCGACCAGGTCGAGGTGCCCACGGACGATCGTGACCGGCGTCCGCAGCTCGTGACCGACGTCGTTGAGCAGGTCGCGCTGGCTGGCGAACGCGCTCTCGAGCCGGTCGAGCATGTCGTTGAACCGCTGCCCCAGGTCGGAGATCTCGTCGCTGCCGCGCACGTCGATGCGCTGCGACAGGTCGTGGTCGTCGATCCGGGCCGCCGCCCCGCGCAGCTGGGCGAGCGGGGACAGCAGCCGACCGAGCAGGAACCAGCCGACGGCGGCGGCCACCACGACGACGGCGCCGTAGACCACGGCCCGCTCGAAGATGGTGCCCGTCACCTCGTCGTACTCCCCCTGCACCAGGTAGGTAGCGACGAACAGGGCCTCGCGGGGGTCGTCGGGGTCCTCGACCGGGACCGCGGCGAAGGTCAGCGGCCCCCGGTCGCCGGTCTCGGTGGTGCCGTACCCGGGTGCCGTCACGGCGAGGACGTCGGCGAGGACCTCCTCCTCCAGCTCCACCCGGAAGGGCGGGCTCGACTCCTGCGCCACGACCAGCTCCCCGTCGATGAAGCCCAGCAGGTACTGGTCCTCCTCCGGCGCCAGCGTCGTCACCAGGGTGCCGAGGACGTCCTCGAGACCGTTCCACGGCTCGCCCGAGACGGGGTTGATCGGTCCCTGCGCGAGGCTCTTGAACTCCTCGATCTCCTGCTCCAGCTCCTCCGCCACCCGTTGGTCGACGTCGTTGTACTGGACGATGTAGCTGAGCACGGCCGAGACCGAGAGCCCGAGCACGATCAGCAGCACCATCGCGCCGATCACCTGGGTGCGGACCGACCGGAAGACCCGGCGCCCGGTCGGTGAGCGCTCAGCCATCGTCGTCGTCCCCGTCGTCCCCGTCGTCCCCGTCGTCGTTCCCGTCGTCGTCCCCGTCGTCGTCCCCGTCGTCGTCCCCGTCGTCCCCGTCGTCGTCCCCGTCGTCGTCCCCGTCGTCGTCCCCGTCGTCGTTCCCGTCGTCGTCCCCGTCGTCCCCGTCGTCGTTCCCGTCGCCGTCTTCGCCGACGGGCGGCGGGACCGCCGGCGCCCCGACGACCGGGGACGGGACGGGGCTCGGCGTGGCCGGGGCCGAGGCGGGTGCGGAGGAGGGCGGCACCGAGACCGCGGGGACCGCGACGTCGGCCCCGACCTCGACGCCGACCAGGTCCGGTCGCACGGGCGTGACGACCAGCGCCGCGGCCGCGACCGTGAGAGCCACCAGCGCGGCGGTGGTCGCCGCCACGGCGGCGTTGCGCTCGACGGTGCTGCGACCGGCGGGGCTGCGACCGACGGGGCTGCGACTCACGGCGTCGCGATCCGCGCTGCTGCGCCGGCCGGACCTCTGCACGGCACCAGCCTGGGGCCGAGGGGTTGCCGGGCCATGAGACCCGGATGAGACGGGTCTCATCTCCAGGCGTCCGAGCCGGGGCCCACCGCTCGCGCGACCGGCCTCAGGCGGCCCGGACGGACCCGAGCACGCGGTCGCCGTCGTACAGCGCGACCGTCTGCCCAGGGGCGACCGAGGCCATGGGCGTCCCCGGCCGCAGCACGGCGCCCTGGTCGGTCACCGTCGCGACCACGGCCGGGACGGGGTCGGCGTGCGCCCTCACCTGGACCAGGACGTCGGCCCCGACCAGCGGCGCCGCCCCCAGCCAGACCGGGTCGTCACCGTTGACCTCGTCCACCAGCAGGTCCGCCGCGCCGCCGACCGTCACCGTGCGCGTGGTCGGTGTGATCGACAGCACGTAGCGAGGAGCGCCGTCGGACGCCGGCCGGTCCAGCTGCAGGCCCCGGCGCTGGCCGACCGTGAACCGGTGCGTGCCCGCGTGCCGGCCGACCTCGTTGCCGTCGCGGTCCACCACCGGCCCCGGGGCGCGGCCGAGGCGTCGCTCGAGCCAGTCGGCGGTGTCCCCGTCGGGCACGAAGCAGATGTCGTGGCTGTCGGGCTTGTCGGCGACCGCGAGGCCACGGCGGGCCGCCTCGTCGCGCACCTCGCTCTTGGACACCACGTCGCCGAGCGGGAACAGCGCGTGGGCCAGCCGGTCCCGTCGCACCGACGCCAGCACGTAGGACTGGTCCTTCGCGGTGTCGGCCGCCCGGCGCAGCACCGGCCCGTCGGGGCCCTGCTCGACCCGGGCGTAGTGCCCGGTGGCGACGGCGTCGAAGCCCAGGGCCAGGGACCGGTCCAGCAGCGCCGAGAACTTGATGCGCTCGTTGCACCGGATGCAGGGGTTGGGCGTGCGGCCGGCGGCGTACGCGGCCACGAAGTCGTCGACCACGTCGGCGGCGAACCGCTCGGCCAGGTCCCAGACGTAGAACGGGATCCCCAGGACGTCGGCGGAGCGGCGGGCGTCACCGGCGTCCTCGATGCTGCAGCAGCCCCGCGAGCCCGTGCGCTGCTGGGCGGGCGAGCGCGACAGCGCCAGGTGGACGCCGACCACCTCGTGGCCGGCCTCGACCACTCGCGCAGCAGCCACGGCCGAGTCGACCCCACCGCTCATGGCGGCCAGGACCCTCACGGCGCGGCTCTGCGGTCGAGGGCCGTCACGACGCGGCCGCCGTCCCCGACACCCGGGCCGCGGCGGCGCGGGCGCGGTCCAGGACCCCCGGCAGGACCGCGAGGACGCGGTCGACGTCGGCGTCGGTGCTGGTGCGGCCGAAGGAGAACCGGAGCGCCCCGCGCGAGTCCGCCTCGTCGACGCCCAGGGCCCGGAGCACGTGGGACAGCTCCGGGACACCGGCGCGGCAGGCCGACCCGGTGGACACCGAGACACCCTGGGCGTCGAACAGGTACAGCAGGGAGTCGCCCTCGCAGCCCGGGAAGGTCACGTGGAGGTTGGTGGGCAACCGGGCGCCGGGGGTCGCCGGGTCGGCCCCGCGGACCACGACCCGGGGGTCCAGGGCCCGGATGCTGGCCACCAGCCGGTCCCGCAGCGCGGCGACCCGGACGGACTCCTCCGGCTGCTCGGCCACGGCCTCGACGACCGCGACGGCGAGCGCCGCGGCAGCGGCCGCGTCGACGGTGCCCGAACGGACCCCGCGCTCCTGACCGCCGCCGTGCAGCACGGCCTCCAGCTCGACGCCACGACGCACCACCAGCGCGCCGCAGCCGATGGGGGCGCCCAGCTTGTGACCGCTGACGGCGACGGTGTCGGCCCCCAGCGACGACAGCGGCTCGTCGAGCCAGCCGACGGCCTGCACGGCGTCCACGTGCACCGGGACCCCGAGGGCGTGGGCCGCCGCGACCAGCTCGGCCACCGGTTGCACCGTGCCGATCTCGTTGTTGGCCCACATGCAGGTGAGCAGGGCCACCGACGCGGGGTCCTCGGCCAGCAGGGCGCGGGTCGCGTCGACGTCGACCCGGCCGTCCGTGTCGACGGGCAGCCACGCCACCTGGGCGCCGCGCTCCGCCTCCAGCCACAGGACGCAGTCCAGCACCGCGTGGTGCTCCACCGGGGAGCACAGGACGCGGGTCCGCCGCGGGTCGGCCCGGGTGCGGGCGGCGTGCAGCCCCTTGACGCCGAGGTTGTCGGCCTCGGTCCCGCCCGCGGTGAGCACCACCTCGCTGGGCCCGACGCCCAGCGCCCGGGCGACGGCCTCGCGGGACTCCTCCAGCGTGCGGCGAGCCACCCGGCCGTCGGAGTGCAGGGACGACGGGTTGCCGCCGGTGGTCACCGCGCGCAGCCACGCCTGCGCAGCCGAGGGACGCACGGGCGTGGTCGCCGCGTGGTCGAGGTACACGCTCACGCCGACCAGGGTAAGCCGGGTGCGGGCGGGGGCGAGCCGGGCGCCCCCACCCGCCCGGTCACCCCTTGCGTCGCGCGACCTCGTCGGTGACGGCGGGCAGCACCGTGGCCAGGTCGCCGACGACGCCGAAGTCGGCCATCTCGAAGATGGGCGCCTCCTCGTCCTTGTTGATGGCGACGACCACCTTGGACGTCTGCATGCCAGCCTTGTGCTGGATCGCCCCGGAGATGCCGGCCGCGACGTACAGCTGCGGCGAGACCGTCTTGCCGGTCTGGCCGACCTGGTTGCTGTGCGGGTACCAGCCGGCGTCCACCGCGGCCCGGCTGGCGCCGACGGCTCCGCCCAGGGCGTCGGCCAGGGCCTCGACCGCCGAGAAGTCGCCGTCGGTGCCGCGGCCGCCGGACACGACGACCGACGCCTCTGCCAGGTCCGGACGACCGGTGGCGGCCTTGTCGGTGCGCTCGACGATGCGGGCGCCCTTGGCCTGCTCGGACACCGACGGCGTCAGCGTGGTGACGGTGCCCGCCGCGGGTGCGGGCTCCGGGGCCACCGAGTTGGGCTTGACGGCGACCAGCGGCGTGCCGTGGGTGACCGCGCACCGGGTGGTGTACGACCCCGCGAACACCGACTTGGTGGCGACGACCTGGTCGCCCTCGAGGGTGACGTCCACGGCGTCGGTCACCAGCCCCGACCCGGACCGGATCGCCAGCCGGCCGGCGACCTCCTTGCCCTCAGGCGTGCTGGGCATAAGCACCGCGGCCGGCGACCGCTCGGCGACGAGCTGGGCCAGCACCTCGGACTTGGGGGCGACGAGGTGGTCGGTGACGTCGCTGCCGCCGACCAGGACGACCTCGACGGCGCCGTGCTCGGCCAGCGCGGCCGGGGCGTCGGCGCCCTCGGGCGAGCCGAAGACGACGGCCACGGGGTCACCGAGACGGCGGGCGAGGGTGAGCAGCTCGAGGTAGGCCTTGCGGACGACCCCTCCGCTGGACTCCGGACCGGGGACGGCGTCGACGACGACGAGTACCTGTGCCATGTGCGGGCTCCTTCGTGCGGGTCGGTCGGGGCTCAGACGAGCCGGGCGGAGGCGAGGAAGTCGACGAGCTGGGCGGCGCCGTCGCCGGAGTCCACGACGACGGTCCCGGCGGCCTTGGGCGGGCGGGCGTCCGCCTGCAGGGCGCGCGACCAGGCGCCGTCCAGGCCGACCTCGGCCGCCTCGACGCCGATGTCGGCGAGGGTCAGCTCCTCGACGGGCTTCTTCTTGGCCGCCATGATCCCCTTGAACGAGGGGTAGCGGGGTTCGTTGATCTGGTCGGTCACGCTGACCAGGGCGGGCAGCGTGGCCTCGATGGTCTCGGTGCTGGCGTCGCCGTCGCGGCGGATCCGGACCGTGCCGCCGGTGCCCCCGGACAGGGTGACCTCCGCGGCGTAGGTGACCTGCGGCAGGCCCAGGCGCTCGGCGACCATGGCGGGCACGACGCCCATCCCGCCGTCGGTGGACGCCATGCCGGTGACGACCAGGTCGAAGCCGGTGTGCTCCAGCGCCTTGGCCAGCACCAACGAGGTGCCGACGGCGTCGGAGCCGTGGACCCCGTCGTCGCTGACGTGGACGGCGCCGTCGGCGCCCATCTGCAGGGCCTTCTTGAGCGCGTCGCGGGCGTCGGCCGGGCCGATCGTCAGGGCGATCACCTCGACGTCCTCGCCCGCCTCCTTGAGCCGGACGGCCTCCTCGACGGCGTACTCGTCCAGCTCCGACAGCAGGCCGTCGACGGCCTCGCGGTCGGTGGTGGTGTCCGCGGCGAACCCGCGGTCGGACTGGGCGTCCGGGACGTGCTTGACGCAGACGACGATCTTCATCGGTCACCCTCTCGGCTCGTCGGCGGGCGTGGTCCTCGCCCCGGGGTGGGGGCCGGCCACGACGCCGGACTCTCTAGGTTACCCACCGGTAGCATAAGGCCTCCCGGCGGTCCCGACCTCAGCCTGCCACGCCGCGTCGAGGGCGACCCCGGGGCCCACGGCGCCGTCCGGGCCGTGGCCTCGCCGCGCCCTGGGCCCGGAGCCTGGCCCGCTCCGCGCGGTCGGCGACCACCACGGCGGGCACCCCCGCCAGGACCACGTCGTCCGGATGACGTCCCCGGACCACGGCGTGCGCGGCCACCACCGTGCCGCGTCCCAGGTCGGAGCCGCGCAGCACGCTGCTGCGCAGCCCCAGCCACGATCCCTCGCCCACCCGGACCGGGCTCTTGCGGATGCCCTGGTCCTTGACCGGGCGCTCGACGTCGTCGTGCACGTGGTCGAAGTCGGCGACGTAGCACCAGTCGGCCAGCAGCGTGGCGGCGCCGACGTCGACGTCCAACCAGCAGGTGATCCGCACGTCGGAGCCCAGGACGACCTTGTCCCGCAGCCGCAGCGTGCCCTCGTGGGCCCGCAGCACGCAGCCGTCGCCGACGTGCACGAACGCGCCCAGGTGCAGCCGGCCGTAACCGGGCACCGTCTCGACCCGGACCCCGCGCCCCAGGAACACCATGCCGTGGGTGACCACGTCGGGGTGCAGCAGCCGCAGCCGGGCCAGGCGCAGGTAGCGCACCAGGTACCCGGGGGTGATCGCGCGGTGCGTCCACACCCAGCGCAGCGACTCCCGCGACAGGTGCCGGTGCTGCTGGGGGTGCCGGCCGTCACGGAACCGGACGAGCCAGGCGCGCCGGAGCCGGGACATACGACGTTCCTATCAGGTCCGGGACGTACGTGCGGTCAGGGCACCGGCACCGGCGCCCGGTCGACGACGGCCCGTCCGACCGGCCGTCGCCGGCCCGCACCCGCGACGGCCCTGCCCTCGGTGTCCAGGCCGGGCAGGCCCGCCTGCACGGCGGCCACCACCCGCTCGCCCAGGTCGACCCCACCGACGTCGTCGTGGTCCAGGGCCCCGCCACCGGACCCGTCCCCGGCGACCGGCGCGGCCCGCGGCGACCGGAACGCGTACACCGCGGCCACCCGGGCTGCGGCCAGGACGGCCAGGTCCGCGACCCGGTCGGGGTCGGGCACCGGTCCGTACCCGGCCAGGAACGCCTCGGCACAGGTCCCGGCCCGCGCCGGGGCGGCGCCGCCGCTGCGCAGGGCGGCCTGCCGGTCGCGCAGCAGCAGGTGCACGAGCAGGTTGGCCAGGTCCAGCCCCGGCTCCGCGACCGCGACCAGGTCCAGGTCCAGCACGGACGCCGACCAGCCGGCCGGGTCGTCGCCGGCGAGCAGGACCTGCGTGTCGTGCAGGTCGCGGTGGCTGGTGACCAGGGTCGTGGGTGCGGCCGAGGCGAGCCGCGCCACGGCGAGGCCGGCGTCGCTCCACATCGCCGCGACCCGTCCCGGCGTCATCGCCCCGTGACGGACCGCTCGCTCCAGCCAGGTGCGGGTGACGTCGGCCTCGGTGCCGAGCCGGTGCTGGCGGGCGTGCCGCGGGGGCGGTGCGGTGTGCAGCGCGGCCACGGCCCGGCCCACCTCCCTCCAGGCCTGCCGGGTGGCCGCCTCCCCCAGCTCGTGCAGCGTGCGGCCGGGGACGGCGGCCGTGGCGACGGTCCCGGCCTGCCGGTCGACGGCCAGCACCTCGGGCACCTGGACCCCGGGCGGTCGCCAGCCGGCCGAGGCCACCAGGGCGTCCACCCGGTCGGGGCGGACGACCTTGGTGAACGCCGTCCCGTCGGCGGCACGCACGACGGCCCGGCGCTCCGGGCGGTGCGCCACCAGGGTCGCGCCCGACCCGGCCAGCAGTCCGACCAACCCCGTCAGGCGCCGGTCCGCGCCGCCCGGCTGCAGGACGACGCCGGTGCCCACGAGGTGCCTCGCACCGGTACCGCCCGCCACGGCCGTCGCGAGCGACGATGCCTGCGCGCGGGTCCGGGCGGCGACGTGGGCGGCGCGGTCGTCGTCGGCGAACCACTGCCCGGCGGTCCACCCCTCGGCGGACCCGGTCTCGCGCACGTGCAGCAGCAGGTGGTCCGGGCCCCGGGGCCAGGCGCGGACGAGGTCGAGGCCGACGGCGCCCAGGTCGACCCGCACCCCGTCGATCCCCCTCACCGCAGGACCCCGGCCCGGTCGAGGGCGCCGGCCTCGGGGCCGCCCTCGCCGCTCAGCGTGAGGGCGGCGGTGCGGACGGCGTGCGCCACCTGCACGGGCCAGTCCGCCCGGCCGGAACGGAACGTCTCGGGGGCGCGCCGGAGCAGGTGCGCAGCGGTCCGCACCCGCAGCTCGTCGGGGTCCGGGCCGGCCGCACCGCACCCGCCCTGGCTCTCGCCGTCCCGTCCCTCCCGGTAGCCGTCCAGCAGGTTCTGCACCCTGGCCCCCGCGGTCCCCGGGTCGGCCAGCCACCAGGCGGCCGTGATCCCGGCCAGGTCGTAGGAGGCCGCACCGACGGCGACCTCGTCGAGGTCGATCAGGCCGACCCCACCCGCGGGGGCGACGACGACCTGGTCGGCGGACAGGTCGCCGTGCAGGAGGACCGGTTCCGGGCGTGGCAGGTCGCGCAACGCCTCGACCAGCCGGGCGGCGAGGTCGGGGGCGCCCGCCCCGGGCACCAGCAGGTCTGCCGTCCTGGCGGCTGCCTGCACCGCGTCGCACTCCGCCGCGAGGTCGAGCCGCCCGACCCCGCCCGCACCGTGCCCCGCGCCGCCCGCGCTCCCGTACCCGGCGGTGTGGAGCCGGGCGAGCAGCGCGCCCGCGGCCCGCTCGGCCCGGACCGACTCGACCCCGCCGAGGTGGTCCAGCCGGCGGCCCGGCAGGTGCTCGACGGCCAGCTGCCCGCGGCGCGCGTTGACGCCGAGGACCGCCGGGGCCCCGCCCCCCAGCGCCCGGGCGACCGCCCGGTACCGCTCGACGACCGCGGTCACGTCCCGCGGCCGGTAGGCCCGGAGCACGACACGACCGGTCGGGGCCGGGCCGATCGCACCGACCCACCGGCGCTGCGGCTTCCAGGCCAGCGTCGTCACCTGGTCGGCGCCGTCCGCCGCCCGGCGCAGCCGTCGCCGCGCCGTCTCGTCGACCGGGTCGAGCCGCCGGACGCCCCGGTCCGGGCCGGGCTGGAGCAGCCGCCCCAGGCCCGGCAGGTCGCGGTCGGCGGCCGGACGGCCCAGCACGGCCAGCGCGTCCCGGTCGGCCACGACGACGGCACGACCGCCCCGCAGCACGGTCTTGTCCAGCTTGGCGGCCGCGTCCCGGTGCCAGACGGCCAGGAACAGGTCCGCGCCGCCTGCGCCACCCGGCCCACCCGGGGCCGCGCCGATCCTCACCCGCGCCACACCGCCTGCGCCGGGCTTCCACCGCAGGTAGGTGCGCCGGGCGCCGACCGCGACGGCGGACGCGCCGAGCCGGTCGGCCAGCCACCCCGTCAGGGCGTCGTCGTCCAGCAGGAGCCGCAGACCGGGCACGTCGGGGTCCTGCTCGAGCAGGCGGACGAGCCCCGCGGGGTCAGCGCAGCGCACGGACGGCCTCCTCGGACGACGGGAGCGGCGAGGTGTCGTCGGCACCGTCGGCACCGTCAGCACCGTCAGCACCGTCGGCACCGTCGGCGACTGCTGCGGCGAGGTCGGGCCGTCGAGCCCGGGCCCGGAGGTCCGACGGGGCCTCGCCCAGCACCTCGGCGGGTGTGCCGGAGGCGACCACGTGGCCGGACTCGATCCGGACGACCCGGTCCGCGTCGCGGACGCTCTCGACGTCGTGGGTGACCACGAACGTGGTCCGCCCCGCGGTCAGCCGCCCGAGCGCCGCCACGACCTCGTCCTCCGTGTCGGTGTCCAGACCGGTCAGGGCCTCGTCCAGGACGACCACCGGGGAGTCCCGCACCGCGGCCCGGGCGATGGCCACGCGCTGCCGCTGGCCCCCGGACAGCGTGGTGCCGCGCTCGCCGACGACGGTCTCGTACCCGTCCGGCAGCGCCTCGATGAACTCGTGGGCGCCGGCCAGGCGGGCCGCGGCCACGACCTGCGTCATGTCGACCCCCGGGGCCCCGCTGGCGATGTTCTCCCGGATGGTGGTGGCGAAGAGCACGCTCTCCTGCAGCACCACCGTCACCTGCCGTCGCACCGACGTTATCGTCAGGTCGCGCAGGTCGTGCCCGTCCATCAGCACCTGGCCGCGGTCGGGGTCGCGCAGTCGCGACAGCAGGGTCACCAGGCTGGACTTGCCCGAGCCGGACGGGCCGACCACGCCGACGCGCTCCCCCGGGTGGACCACCAGGTCGACGCCGTGCAGGACGGGGTGGCCGGGGACGTAGGCCACCGTGACGTCCCGGAACTCCACGTGCCCGCGCAGCGGCGGGGACTCCCGCGCCCAGGACCGGTCCTGCAGGTCGGGCTCGGTGCGCAGCAGGTCGACCACGCGCTCGCCCGAGGCCGCGGCGCGCGCCAGCCGGCCGGTGTACTTGGCGATGTCGCGCATCGGCCGGAACGCGGTCTTGAGGTAGGTGAGGAACACGGTCAGCTCACCGGGGGTGAGGGCGCCGTCGACGACCCGCAGCGCGCCGACGTACAGGACCAGCCCGGTGGCGACGCCCACGAGCACGTCGGTCTTGCGCTCCAGGCCGGCGGCCAGCTTCTTGGCCTGCACGCCCTCCTTCAGGCTCTTGACGTTGCTGCCGCCGAAGGCGTCCTGCAGCGGCTTCTCCATCGAGTACGCCTGGACGACCTTCATGGCGCCGAGGGACTCCGTGGCCAGGGACGCCAGCGCGCCCTCGTTCACCCGCTGCTTGCGGGAGACGCCGCTGATCCGTCGGGTCAGCCGCACGCTGATCAGGCCGAACAGCGGGAACACCACCAGCACGACCAGGGCCAGCTGCCAGTCCAGCACCGCGATCACGACCAGCATCCCGGCCAGCGTCACCATGTTGCCGACCAGCGGCAGGGCCGCCGTCACGGTCGCCTCCTGGAGCCGGCCGATGTCTCCGGTCACCCGGGTGACCAGGTCACCGGTGCGGGCCTTGTCGTGGAACGACAGCGACAACCGGTTCAGGTGCGCGAACAGCTCGGCCCGGACCCGGGTCAGGACCCGGTTCCCGGCGAGGGCGAAGAAGACGGTCATCAAGTAGGCCGCCAGCGCCCGCAGCGCGACGACCAGGACGACGCCGATGCTGGCCACCAGCAGGATCGTGCCCAGGTCGGCCGGCTGGGCCACGCCGATGTCGGCGCCGTTGGCGGCGACGACGGCGTCGATGACGAACTTGAGCGGCCAGGGCTCCAGCAGGCGCATGGCGACCGTGCCGAGCAGCGCGACGCTGCCCGCGACGAGCAGCCGGCGCTCCTGGACGATGTGGGGGCGGAACTCGCGCAGCGTCCGCATGATGCCGGGCGTGGACTCGCGCAGCGTCCGGGGACGCCGGCGGGCGAACCGGGACCTGGTGGTGGTCGACGCGGCCATGCTCAGGCCACCGCCCCGACGGTCGGGGCCACGGCCTGGTCCTGCGGGCCCGGTCCCGCCACGGCCAGGACCCGGTCGAGCACGGCGGACCAGGTGTGGTCGCGCTCGGCCGCGGCGCGGGCCAGGGCCCCGACCCGGGCTCGTCGGGCGGGGTCGGCGGCCAGGTCGGCGAGCGCCGTGGCCAGGTCCTCGGGGTCGCCGTGGCGGCAGAGCGTGCCGAGCTCGCCGTCGCGCAGCAGCGCGGCCATGCCCGGCACGCGGCTGGCCACGACCGGGAGACCGGCGGCCAGGTACTCGTAGACCTTGAGCGGGGAGAAGTAGTAGTCGTCGGCGTCGGCGTACGGGGCGCACCCCACGTCGACCCCGTGCAGCCGCGACGCCACCTGCTCCGGGGCCAGCGCCCCCACCAGGTCGACGGCGTGGCTGATCCCGAGGCGTTCACCACGCTCGGCCAGCGACTGCCGCTGCGGGCCGTCACCCACGACCACCAGACGCCAGCCGGGCTCGCGCCGCAGCAGCAGGGCGAGGGCGTCGAGCAGGTGCTCGGTGCCGTGCCACGGCTTGAGCGTGCCGACGAACCCGACCGTGAGCGGTCGGACCCCGCCGGGCCGCGGCGCCGGGGTGATGCGGTCGGTGTCGGTGCCGTTGGCGACGACGTGGACCCGCACGGGGTCGGTCACCTGCCGCGCCCAGGCCGCGACGGGCTCGCTGACGCACACCACGGCCCCGGCCCGGCCGAGGGCGTGCCGGGCGACGTCCTCGGCGCCCCTGCGGTCGCGCAGGACGCGGTGGGCGGCCTGCTCCCGGACGAGCGGGGCGTTGACCTCGAGCACGGAAGCCACGCCGTGCCGGGCGGCCCAGGCGGTCGCGTTCCGACCCCACAGGGAGTACCGCTCCAGCACCAGGTCGAGCGGTCCCGTCGGCGAGGTCCCGGCCAGGTGGTCCAGGACGTCGGCCACGGCGGCGTCGCTGCGCCGGGCCGAGGTCTCGCGGTCCTGCGTGCCCTGGCCCGCCACGGCCGGCAGCTCGTGGACGACGACCGGGGCGAGGGCCGCGGGGGCCGGGCCCCCCGGTCGCGGGGTCACCAGGTGCACCTCGGCCCCGCGCCGGACGAGCTCACTCAGGACGGCCTGCAGGTGCACCGAGGCCCCCTTTCGACCGAACACCGGGATGCCGGGGTCGCTGCACACCACGGCCACGCGGGAGCCGGGACCGATGACGACGCTCATGCGAGCACCACGTCACGGGTCCCCGGGACGCTGCTCGCCCCTGGGTCGCGCGGCCCGGCCTCGTGCACGTCCGTCCCAGGGGTCACGGCCGCCGTGCCGGCGCGGGCGAACACCTCACGCAGCGCCTGGGCCTGCCGGTCCCGGTCGAAGCGCTGCTCGACCAGCGTCCGCGCCGCCCCGGCGAGCAGGACGCGTGCCGGCTCGTCGTCGAGCAGCCCGCGGATCCCCCGGGCGAGCGCCTGGGCGTCGTGCTCGGGGACGAGCACCCCGGTGCGGCCCGCCACCACCGCCTCCGGCATGCCGGTGACCGGGGTCGCGACCACGGCCGTCCCGAGCGCCATCGCCTCCAGGACTACCGTGGGCAGCCCGTCGCGGTTGCCGTCGCTCCCGACCACGCACGGGGCGGCGAAGACGGCCGCCCGCGCCACGTGCTCCCGCACCTCGTCCTGGGTGCAGGCGCCCAGCAGCCGTACCCGGCCGGTCAGGTCGAGCGCCTCCACCTGGGCGGCGAGCTCGTCGTGCAGCGGCCCCGAGCCCACGACGTCGCAGGTCACCGGGTCCCCGTCCGCGGCCAGCAGGGCGACGGCGTCCACCAGGTCGCGCAGGCCCTTCTTCTCGACCAGGCGCCCCACGGACACCACGTGGCGCGCCCGGCCGGCGGGCTCCCGGTAGCCGAACGCCGCCAGGTCGATGCCGTTGTAGACCCGGACCACGCGGTCGGCGTCGGCGCCGAAGCGACCGCGCAGGTGAGCGAGGTTGTAGTCGCTGACGGTGACGACCGCGCGGGCGTCACGGAGCTTGCCCCGCAGGTCGTCGTCGTCCACCGAGCTGTGGAAGATGTCCTTGGCGTGCGCGGTGAAGGAGTAGCCGACCTGCGCCATCCCCGCCGCCAGCCGGGCGACCGTGGTGGCCACGCTGCCGAAGTGCGCGTGCAGGTGGACCAGACCCCGCTCCCGGACGGCCGTGGCCACCTCGACGGCCTGCAGCACGTCGCGCAGGTCGTGGCGCAGCAGCTCGGGCCACAGCACCGGGAGCCCGGGCAGCCGGTCCGTGGCCTGCGCCAGCTGCTGCCACGCCTCGCCGGAGCGGACCGACGACGACGGCACCCAGGTCACCCCGGCCCGGACCCGGGCCAGGGCCGCGTGGAACCGGGCGTCCACGGGCGGGCGCAGCGAGAACACGTCGACCTCGGTGCCGGCGGCCTCCTGGGCCAGCAGCTCGTCGACCACGAAGGTCTCGGAGAACCGTGGGTACATCTTCAGGACGTAGCCCACCCGGCCCGGCACGGTCACGGGGACGTCCTCAGACGGCGACACGGTCGACCTCCGGTCGGTAGGCACGGGCGGGGGCGCCGGCGACCAGGTCGCGGGCGAGCAGCGGTACGACGGCGAGGCCGTCCAGGTCCACGCCGGCACGCGCCGGGAGCCGCTCGACCCCGACCGTGCGGGCCAGCCAGCCGCCCAGGGCGGCGGGGGTGCAGTCGTCGGGGTGCAGCAGGTCCACCAGACCCAGGCCCGCGAGCCGCTCGGCCCGGACCAGCTGCTCCAGCCGCGGCGCGACACGGGGCACGAGCAGCGCGGGTCGGGCGGCGGCGAGGACCTCGCAGACGCTGTTGTAGCCGGCCATCGACACCACGACCTCGGCCCCGGCGACGAACTCGACCGCGTCGGGCACGAACTCCAGCAGCCGGGCCGCGGGGTTGGCGTCGGCCGCGGCCCGCAGCGCCCGGCGGTGCTCCGCGGACATGTACGGCCCGCTGACGGCCACGGTCTCGAGCCCTTCGGGGGTCGCGGCGCGCAGGAACGCGTCGGCCAGCTGGAAGCCGTCCTGCCCCCCGCCGACCAGGCACAGCGCGTACGGGCTGCGGGGTGGGCGCACCCGTGGCTGGGAGCGGGTCCGGATCCGGGTGCCGTCAGTGCGGCCGCGACCCAGGTAGCCGGTGTAGGACGTCATGGCCGCGACGCGCAGGCCGAGGTCGTACTCGGTCACCGGGTCGAACACCGCGGGGTCGCCGTACACCCAGACGGCGTCGTAGCTGTCGGCCAGCACCTGCTCGGTCCGGTCCCGGTGCCACTCGGCCCGGGCCACCGCCGGCTCGTCGAGGACCTCGCGCAACCCCAGGACCACCTTGGTCGGCAGGGCCGCCCGCAGCACGCGCAGCACGCCGTCGAGCTCCTGCCCCACCCCGCGGGCGACCTTGTCGACCACGAGCAGGTCGGGGCGGAACGACAGCAGCGCCGCCGTCATCACCGCGGTGCGCAGGTCGAGCACGTCCGACAGCGGGGCGTCGAGGACGCGGCTGGTGTACGCGCCGTACAGGTCCTTGGCCACCGCGGGGAGGGTGAGGACCTCGGTGCGGGGCGGCAGCGGCAGCGCGGTGCTCTCCGGGGCGCCCGTCAGCAGCAGGACGTTGGTGGCAGGGTCCGCGGCGACCAGGGCGGCGGCGATGGCGATGTTGCGCCTGATGTGGCCCAGACCCTGGGTGTCGTGGGAGTACAGGGCGACGCGTCGCACCTGGGCGGGGCGGGCCCGGCTCGTCTCGTCCACGAGGACTCCTCTGGCTCACGGCGTGCGCCCCGCTGGAACGGGACGGCTGAACCGCCGGTGAACAGAAGATGTCCGGTTCGGGTGGGATCACGATGAGCGCCGGGTGGCAGGGCTCTCATCTGGGTGAGAGACCTCTCACGGGGACTCACCCCACGCGAGGGCTCAGGCCTTCACCCCGGTGACCGACACGTCGTAGAACAGCGCGTCGGGCAGGACCTTGTTCAGCACCTTGTCGACCGCACCCAGGTGCTGCCAGCCCTTGTAGGCGAACATCGCCCAGTCCCAGCCCAGCCGGTCGGGGTTGACCGCCGCCTCGAACGTGCGGACGGGCCAGCCCAGGAACGCCGCGAGCAGCTCCTCGGTCGCCGTCGTGACGTCCACGGCCCCGGCGCGCAGGGCGGTGCGGGCCAGCCGGCCCGGGTCGAAGGTGTGCAGGTCGACCACGGCCTCCAGCGCCGCGGCCCGCGAGGACGAGTCGAGCTCCTCCTTGCTGCGCGCCCACCGCTCGCGCAGCGGCGGCAGGTGCGTGACGCGCGTGGTCACCGCCCAGGTCGCCCGGCCCAGCGCGCGGGCGTACCGGTCCCCGATGACGGTCGGCTCCCCCGCGAACACGAACCGTCCCCCCGGGCGCAGGACCCGTAGGCACTCCCGCAGCCCCGCCTCCACGTCGGGCACGTGGTGCAGCACGGCGTGGCCGAGCACCAGGTCGCACGAGGCGTCCGGGTAGGGCAGCTCGGTGATGCCGGCCCTGGCCCCCTGGACGTCGTCGTAGCCGAGGTTGCGGGCGTTGCCGAGGGCGACGTCGACCATGCCCTGCGACACGTCGGTGACCACGACCTCCTGCAGCCAGCCGGCCTGACGCAGGTTGAGGGAGAAGAACCCGGTGCCCGCGCCGATCTCCAGCGCGCGGCCCATCGGCCGCGGCGCGTCCGCGGCCGCGGCCCCGAGGGCGTGGGAGAACCGGTCGGCGGCGAAGCTGATGCAGCGGTCGTCGAAGCTGATCGACCACTTGTCGTCGTAGGTGCCGGACTCCCAGTCGTGGTAGAGCACCTGGGCCAGGTCCGTGTCGTCCCAGGCGGCCTCGACCTCGGCCTCGGTGGCCGGTCGGACCGCGGGCTGCTCGCCCTCCTGCGGGGGGCCGGGACGGGTCTCGTCACTCATGTCAGCGTCCCTCGAACTCGGCCTTGCCGGGCCCTCGCTCGACGAACGAGGCCAGACCGTGCTGCGCGTCGCGCGTCCCGAACAGCGCGGCGAACAGGGCCCGCTCCAGCTGCAGCCCGGACGCCAGGTCACCGTCCAGGCCGTGGTCGATGGCGTCCTTGGCCGCGCCGATCGCGACGGCGGCCCCGTTGACGTACCGCGACGCCCGGGCCCGCGCGGTCTGCTCGACCGTGCCCGGCTCGGCCACCTCGTCGACCAGGCCGAGGGCGAGCGCCTCGTCGGCGGCGACCATCCGGCCGGAGAAGACGAGGTCCTTGGTCCGGGCGCTGCCGATCAGGCGGGCCAGGCGCTGGGTGCCGCCGCCGCCGGGGACCAGGCCGAGCGTGATCTCGGGCAGGCCCACCCGCGCCCCGGCGTCGACGACCCGGAAGTCGCAGGCCAGGGCGAGCTCGAACCCACCGCCCAGGGCGTAGCCGGTGATGGCGGCGACCGTCGGCACCGGCAGCGCGGCCAGCTCGTCGAGGGCCCCCTGCAGGTCCCCGGCCAGGTGCAGGACGTCGGCCGGACCGAGGCCCGCCATCTCCTTGATGTCGGCGCCGGCGGCGAACACCTTCGGCGACCCCACGACCACCAGGGCGCCGACCTTGCTCGTGCGGGCGTGGCGGACGGCCTCGCGGATGCCGTCCCGGACGGCGCCGTCGATGGCGTTCATCGGCGGTCGCCCGAGCCTGAGCGTCCCGATCCGACCGTCGGAGGTGAACGTGACGTGCTCCCCGCACCGGACGCTGGTCGCCGGACCCTCCGTCGGTCCCCCGGCGCCGTCCGAGAAGTCCCTGCCCGTGCCGGTCTGCTCCGCCCGATCCATGGACCCGAGTCTGCCAGCCGGGCCCGGGGTGGGCAGACTGCGCACGTGGTCGACGACGCCGTGGCGCCCCAGGTCCGCGTGACGGGTCCGGCCCGGCCGTACCCGCTCGGCTGCCGGCCCGCCGGCGACGGGGTGGACGTCGCCGTCCTGGCTGCCCACGCCGAGCGCGTCGAGCTCTGCCTGCTGGAGCCCGACCCGACCGCGACCGGCGGCTGGCGCGAGCAGCGCCTCACCCTGCCCACCGTCACGCACGGCGTCCACCACGGCCACGTCAGCGGGGTGGGCGTGGGGCAGCGCTACGTGCTGCGCGTGCACGGGCCCTGGGACCCGGGGCGGGGCCAGCGGCACAACCCGGACAAGGTCCTGCTGGACCCGTACGCCCGGGTCCTCGAGGGCGCGGTCGTCATGGGGCCGGCCGTCAAGGACCACGTCGTCGTGGACGGGGGGCCGAGCCAGGAGCGCAGCCGGGTGGACTCGCTCGGCCACACCCCGGTCGGCGTCGTCGTGGCCGAGGTCGACGTGCTCGACCACGACCGCCCGGGACACGCCTGGGCCGACACGGTGGTGCTGGAGACCCACGTCCGGGGCCTGACCATGCGTATGCCCGGGGTCCCGCCCGAGCTGCGCGGCACCTACGCCGGCCTGGCCCACCCCGTGGTGGTGCAGCACCTGCTGCGCCTGGGCGTCACCGCGGTCGAGCTGCTCCCGGTGCACGCGGGCGCGGCCGAGGAGCACCTGGCGCAGCGCGGGGCGGTCAACTACTGGGGCTACAACACGCTGTCGTACTTCGCGCCCGAGCCCCGCTACAGCGCCGCCGTCCGTCGCGGCGAGGACGCGACCGCCGTGCTGGCCGAGTTCCGCGACATGGTGACGACCCTGCACGCCGCGGGTCTGGAGGTGCTGCTGGACGTGGTCTACAACCACACCTGCGAGGGCGGGGTGGGTGGGCCCACGCTGTCCTGGCGGGGCCTGGACAACGCGACGTACTACCGCACGGACGGCGGGACGTACCGCGACGTCACCGGGACCGGGAACTCCCTGGACTCCTCCCAGCCGGAGGTGGTCCGGCTGACGCTGGACTCGCTGCGCTGGTGGGTGCAGCAGATGGGTGTTGACGGGTTCCGCTTCGACCTGGCGCCCGCCCTGGCCCGCCGCGCCGACGACGCCAACGGCGTGGGTGGCTGGGACCGCGACCACCCGTTCCTGGTCGCGGCGCGTACCGACCCGGTGCTGGCGGGCGTCAAGCTCGTGGCCGAGCCGTGGGACATCGGGCCCTACGGCTGGCGGACCGGCGACTTCCCCGTGCCGTTCGTGGACTGGAACGACAAGTACCGCGACTCGGTCCGCGACTTCTGGCTGGCGGGCTCGCGGGCCGAGCTCGAGGGCCGTCCCGGACCGGGCGTGCGCGACCTGGCCACCCGGCTCGCGGGCTCGGAGGACGTGTTCGGCGGCACGCGTCGAGGCGGTGACCGCACCGCCCTGGCGGGGGTCAACTTCATCGCCGCGCACGACGGGTTCACCCTCGCCGACCTGGTCTCCTACGACCACAAGCACAACGAGGCCAACGGCGAGGACAACCGAGACGGTCACGGCCACAACCTGTCCTGGAACCACGGCCACGAGGGCCCGACGGAGGACGTGGCGGTCACCGAGTCCCGCCAGCGCACCCTGCGCGCGCTGCTGGGGACGCTGGCGGTGTCGACCGGGGTGCCGATGCTGCTGGCCGGCGACGAGCTCGGTCGCACCCAGCGCGGCAACAACAACGGCTACTGCCTCGACGACGAGACGACCTGGCACGACTGGCAGCTCGCACCGTGGCAGCGCGATCTGCTCGAGACGACGGCCTTCTTGCTGCGGCTGCGAGCCGAGCACCCCGTCCTCCGGCAGGAACGGTTCTTCGGCTCCAGGCCCGCCCGGCGCGACGACGGCACCCGCGACGTGGGCTGGTTCGACGGCGACGGCGACGAGCTGTCCGAGGCCGACTGGTCCGACCCGTGGCGACGGACGCTGCTGATGCTCCTCAACGGCGACGGGGTGCCGGACGCGGACCGGGCCCGCTCCCCCGACGGCGCCCCGCTGCGGCCGGCGTCGTTCCTGGTCGTGCTGCACGGCGGGGCGCACCCGCGCCAGGTGCAGCTGCCCGAGCCGCCGTGGGCCGAGAGGTTCCGTCCGGTCTGGTCCAGCGAGCAGCCCCGCCCCGTCTGGCCGGCCGGGCCCGGCGGCGGGTTCGGGGTACCGCCGCGGGACGAGCTCGGCGGGTCACGCCTCACGGTGCCCGCGCGCAGCCTCACGGTCCTGCAGGCCATCCGCCCCTGACGCGTCCGGGGCCACGCACGAGGGGCGGGCGGCGCGCGGCGGCGGGGGGGGGCCCCGCCGCGGCGGGCGCGGGCCGGCGGGGGGGGGGGGGGGGGC